>JBBQEX010000077.1:0-35205 GCA_038321315.1 Haliangiales bacterium
GCAACTCGGAAAAGCGTCCCCAATCCACAGACGCAGGTGCGCGGTGCGCCTCGCAGCCGATCAGCACGAGTTGCTGGTGCGGTGACCCGACGCGCGCGACGCTTCGGGCATGCAGCGGTTGATCGGCACGCTCGCGATCCACGCGATCCTCGGCGCGTCGCTGATCGCGATGCATCACACGGAGGCGCCGCACGACGCCGGTGATGCGATCGTCGCGACGATCGCGCTCGTCGATCCGGCGCCCGAGTCGATACCCGCCACGATCGCGCCAGCGAGGGCCACGGCGTCACCGGCGGGCGGATCGCATCGCCCCACACGCGGTGCGCCACGTGGGCCCGTGCCGACGACCGTCGTCGGCATCGTCGGCGAGGTCGGCATCGATCACGATGGCAACGGCACGGGCACGGGCACGGGCACGGGCACGGGCGCGGCCGGACCCGGCACGGGCCTCGGGCTCGGCATCGTCGACGAGATCCCGCGACCGCCACCGCCGCCACCCGCGGCGCGCGTGTCGAAGGCGCGATCGGCGCGGCTGATCTTTCCGTCGCGCCAGGTCGCGACCGCAGAGGCCGAGTTGTTCATCGCGCGGCTCGAGATCGATGACGACGGCTTTGTCGTCGGAGCGCACCTCGCGCGCGGGTTCGGCGGCAGGCGCGACGACGTCGCGATGTCGGCCGTGTTCCGGTTCCGCTACGACCCGGCGCGCGACGACGACGGCCGCGCGATCCGCTCGACGGTCGAGCAGCACTTCGATCTCGGCCGCTAGCTCAGTGCGGCTGATCGAACGGGACGCCGTCGTCACTGTTGACCGGCGGCTTGGGCGCCGGATCGGGCGCGGCGGCACTGCCGGTCTTCTGCTTCTCGTCGAGGTGATCGAGCGCGGACGCCGGAACCGTCGCCTTCACGTTGATCGGCTTCTTCTCGCCGACCGGCTTGTTCTCCTCCTGGCGCTTCGCCGCGGCCGCCGGATCGGCGAGCGTGGCGGCCCCAGCGATCGCCGCCGCAGCTCCCGCGATGACCGCCGGATCAGGTTTCGGTGCGTTCTGGAGGATCGGTCCACCACAACCGAGCGACACGACCAGCATCAGCAGCGTGATGCGCATGCGTCGATGTTACCACCCGTGCGAACGTCGCGGCATGCGCGCAATCGTCATCACCAGGCCGGGCGGTCCCGAGGTCCTCGCGGTCGCGGAACGCCCCACGCCCGAGCCGTCGCGTGGCGAGGTGCGGGTCCGGGTGCGGGCGACCGCGGTCAACCGCGCGGATCTGTTGCAGCGCATGGGTGCCTACCCGGCGCCGGCCGGCGAGCCCGCCGATATCCCCGGCCTCGAGATCGCCGGCGAGGTCGACGCCCTGGGCCCCGACGTCGAGCGCCTGAAGATCGGCGACCGGGTGTTCGGCCTGGTCGGCGGCGGTGGCTATGCCGAGGCGATCGTCGCGCACGATCGGCAGCTCGCGCGGATCCCGGACGAGATGTCGTTCGAGGACGCGGCCGCGATCCCCGAGGCGTTCATCACCGCGTTCGATGCGATGCTCCAGGCCGAGCTGCGCGCCGGCGAGACCGTGTTGATCCACGCGGTCGGCAGCGGGGTCGGCACCGCCGCGGTGCAGCTGGCGCGCGCGTCGGGTGCGCGCGTGATCGGCACCGCGCGCACGCCCGACAAGCTCGAGCGCGCCAAGGCGCTCGGCCTCGACGTCGGGATCGTCGCCGAGCAGGGCAAGTTCGCCGATCAGGTGCGCGCCGCGAATCCCGACGGGGCCGCGGTCGTCGTCGAGCTGGTCGGTGGCAACTACGTCGACGAGGATCTGCGCTGTCTCGCGACGCGCGGTCGCATCGTGCTCGTCGGCCTGATGGCCGGGATCCGCGAGCCGATCGATCTCGCGAAGCTGTTGCAGAAACGGGCGCACCTGATCGGCACGCAGCTTCGCGCCCGCCCGCTCGAGGAGAAGCTCGCGGTGATGCGGATGTTCGAGAGCCAGGTCGTGCCGATGTTCGCGCGCGGGCTCGTCAAGCCGGTCGTCGATACCGTGCTGCCGCTCGATCAGGCGGCGGCCGCGCACGTGCGCATGCAGAGCAACGCCGGCTTCGGCAAGATCGTCCTTCGCGTCTAGAATCGACCGTCGAGCGCGAGGCCGTTCGGCGTCACGACCGGGATCAGGGCCGTGGTGGTGGCCGCCTCGTCGTGACCGCCGCGCACGAACAGCCAGATCGCGATGCTCGCCGACGCGAGCCCGGCGACCGCGAGGCCTTCGGCGACGTAGCGCTGGTGGTTCGCCGACTGCCACAGCGACGTGCGGTGCGCCTGATCGGCCATCTCGGCGAGCGACTTGTCGTACGTGTTGCGCCCGAGCACCTCGAAGCCGATCGCGCCCGCACCGAGGACGCCGGCGCCGACCGCGAGCGCGATCGGCAGCGCGCGGCTCCGGTGGTGCGACGGAGGCGGAGGCGGCGGCTCGCGATGGGCCGCCTCGACGACCGTGGTCGAAGCCTCGGCGAGCGCGGGGACCTCGATCGCCTTGGTGTCGGCCTCGGTCGCGACCACGATCTTCGTGGACCAGTCGATCCGACCGGGCGCCTTCGCGACGATCGTGTAGCTCCCCCCGTCGATCGGCAGCTTGTGATTCCATGCGCCGCTCTCGACCGCATCGGCGTTGCGCGTGATCGCGAGCCCGGAGGCCGGAGCGGCGACGTTGATCGTCAGCGTCGACAGGCGCGCCTCGAGCTTCTGCGAACGCGCGAGCGCGACCGAGTGGAGCTGCGCGGCGCCCGGATCGGTCCGCGTACCGCGCTCGGCCTCGAGGAACAGGCCCCACGCGGTCGCGAGCTGGTTGTTCTTCTCGCGGCAGTCGGCGAGGTTGAGCAGCGTCGAGATCGCCGCGTCGAGCTTCTGGCTCGCGGCGAACGCGTCGCACGCCTCGGCGAACTTCTTCTTCGCCATCAGATCTTTGGCCTGACGGAACAGCGTCTCGGCCTGCGCGCCCGCGGGCTGCGCGACGACCGGAGCGGTGGTGGCGAGCACGAGGCCGATGACGATCGCGCGCGACCTCATCGGTTGTCCGGGATCCCGTCGCCGTCCAGATCGCCGGGCACGCCGGTCGTGGTCGGCTTGGTCGTCGTCGTCGGCTTGGCCGTCGTCACCGCAGGCTTGGTGGTGGCGACCGGAGGCTTGGTCATTGTCATGGTTGGTTTGGTCGCGACCTTCTTGGGTGCCCAGTGCGCACCGCGCACGGAGTCGGTGACCGCGCGGTCGAGCGTCCACGACGCGACATCGTCGGCGGTGTCGGCCTGGCCGTCAGCGCCGCTCGACACGATCCCGACGATCTGGTGGGCGGGCTGATCGGTGCACGTGACGACCAGCGGGTGGCCCCACGCATCCACCGCGAGGCCGAGCTCGGTCGCCGACGGACACGGCGCATCGGCGTGCGTCTTCGACCAGGTCACGAACGTCGCGAGGCCCGTGGCGAGCTGCGCCGCGACCGCGCCTCGTGCATCGACCTTCGGCGGCGCGACCGGAGCGGGCGGTGGTGTCGGTGCGGGCGCTGGTGGTGGAGCGACCACCGGCGGCGGTGGCAACGTCGCGGTCACCGTGGTCTCGGGCTTGCCGCCGGACTGCGAGACCGCGATCGCGGTGGCTCCACCACCGACGACGACGAGCCCGACGACCGCGTAGAGCATGCCGCGGCCCTTGGTCGGCTGGGTCGGCTGCGTCGTCTGCGTCCCACCGACCCCCGCCGCGGACGACAGCGTCGTCGGGGACGCGTGGTGACCCTGCTGCGGCATCGTCGCGACGTTGGCGATCGCCGGCTGCGTGAGCAGCGAGCCGATCGCGGCGGCGAGGTCGTTCGCCGACGCGTACCTCGCGTTCGGATCCTTGGCGAGGCAGCGCATCACGAGCGCGTCGACCGATGCCGGGATCGACGGCACGCGCAGCGAAGGCGGCATCGGCATCTCGCGCAGGTGCATCGCGATCAGCTCGCCGGCACCCTCGGCCTCGAACGGTGGCCGGCCGGTCAACAGCGTGACGAGCACGCAGCCGAGCGAGTAGATGTCGGATCGCGGATCGACCTGACCAGCACCACGACACTGCTCGGGTGACATGTACATCGGCGTGCCCATGACGGCCGACGTGCTGGTCTTCGAGCCGTCGACGCCAGACAGCTTGGCGATCCCGAAATCGAGGATCTTCGCGCGCTGACCACCGGGTACCTCGGCGTCACGGACGAGGAAGATGTTCTCGGGCTTGAGGTCGCGATGGATGATGCCGCGCGCGTGGGCGGCGGCGAGCGACGCGGCGACCTGGCGCACGATCACGAGCACCTCGGCGACGTACATCGTGCCCTGCCGGCTGAGCCGGCGATCGAGCGCCTCGCCGTCGAGCAGCTCCATCACGATGTACGCGGAGCCGTCGGTGTGCTGGCCGAAATCGAAGATCTGGACGATGCCCGGATCGGAGATCGCGGTGGCGGCGCGCGCCTCGTTGAAGAAGCGCTGCACGATCTCCGGCTGCATCGAGTAGGTCGGGTGCAGCACCTTGATCGCGGCGCGCCGTCCGAGCATCGCGTGCTCGGCCAGGAACACGACCCCCATGCCACCTTCGCCGATCCGCTGGAGCAAGCGGTAGGCACCGAGCTGCTGTCCCTCGACCATCACACCTTGTTGTAAGTGCAACGTAGGACCCGGTCAATCGGATATGGGGGTGCGACTCAGCGAACGACGCGATCGACGCGATAGATCGGCAACAGGTTGACGCGCTCGTCCCACGCCGGATGGCGGGCGTAGAACCAGTCGAGTCGTCGCGTCGGGCTCTTCGCGAAGTCCGGATCGGCGAGCGCGGTGGCGAACTCGGCAGCGAGCTGCGGATCGCGCGCGAGCATCTCGCGAGCGGCCTGCTCGATCACGTACGGCTCCATGTACTCCTTGCGCTCGAACGCCGCGGCGAATTCGCCCCACTGCGCGAGCGAGTCGGGGAGCGCGGGATCCATGAGGTGCGCGATCAGCCGGATCGCGGGCTGGTCGCTCGGGATGAAGATCGCGCCTTGGTCGAGCGTGCGAGTCGCGGTCGTCCACGTGCCGGCGAGCGCGACGCGCGTGCGACCCTCGAACGACGTCGCGTCGGGCGTCACCGAGCTCGCGCGAAACACCTCGAGCGCGAGTGGCTCGCGCGCCGCGATCGCGCGATACGCGATCGCGTGGCGATCGAGGATCGCGGCGACCGCGGGTGCGAAGCCGCCGTCGACGATGTAGCCACCGCGCGGGATCGTGACGCTGATCTTCGGGATCAGCTGATCGCGGACCGGGAGATGCCAGAGCTCCGGCCTGGTCTCGTCGTAGGTGATCCAGTCGGCGCCCGAGATCTCGGAGTGCTGCCGCGTGTACGCGTAGCCGCGGAAGTCGAGCGTGCGGACCTGCGGACCGGCCTCCCACATCAGCGGCACCGTCGTGCCGGGCAGGGCGCGATCGTGCGCGTCGGCATCGCGTTCGACCGCGAGCCACGTGGCGCCGTCGCGGGTGGCGAGCTCGAAGATCGCCTGGAGCGCGCGATACGTGCTGAGCGCGCGCTCCTTGTACGTTCGCCAGCTGTGGGTCTCCACGAGCACGGCGAGCCGGCTGCGCGTCGGATAGTAGTACTGGCCGAATCGCGGCGCGGCCTCGGTCACCGAGAAGCCCGAGGTCGGATCGTCGTCGACGACGAACGATGGGTAGAGCTCGATCGGAAGGTTGCCGAGGGCGGTCAAGCGCGCGACCACGGCGTGCGAGATCGATCGCGCGGTCTCGGTCAGGTGATCGGGACGTGGCGCGAGCGGCGCGAAGTTGATGCTGATGTCCTGCTCGAACTTCGCGCCGTCGGTCGTGTGCAGATCGACGAACAGCACCGGCGATTCGCGCGCGAGTAGCCGGAGCACCGCCTGGGTCTCCGGCGCATCTGCCTTCACGAAGTCGCGGTTCATGTTGAGGCGTGCCGCCGTGGTCCGGAATCCGCCCTCGATCGGGCCGCGCTGGTTCGGTCGCTGGTTCGGCTTGAACTGCTCGTGCCCGTCGGGGTTGACGACCGGCACGAACACGACGTTCACGCTCGCCAGCGCACCCGGTGCGACCTTGCCGTCGAGCAGGTCGCGCACGAACCAGAAGCCGGCGTCCTTGCCCTCGATCTCGCCGGCGTGGATGCCGGCCTGGATGTAGATCAGCGGCGCGGTCGCGCCCGCCCGCCGGACACGCAGCGCCACGATCGGCCGCGCCTCGGTCGTGCGCCCGAGCTCGTCGCAGGTCACCCCGGTGTACGCGCGCGCGAAGTCGTGACACAGCGCGACCGCCTCCGCGTAGCGGCCCGTCGCCGTGTACTGCGTCCGCTCCGCGGTCGTCACCAGCGACGGCCGCGACGAGGTCACACAAGCCGCGAGGCCCGCGAGAATCAGGGACGGTTTCACTTCTGGCCCCTTTTACGTCATCGAAAGGGGCCAGAGCTGAAACCGTCCCCACATTCAAAAGGGGCCAGAGCTGAAACCGTCCCTGGCGCACGGTCCCTGGCGCACGACGACATGCGCGGACGCACGAAGTGCGGTAGGTGCGGCTACCTCCGGTGATCGCGGACGGTGGGACCGCGGCGCACGGGGTGCTCGCGTTGCGGCGCTGCGCGGCGATGCGCGACGTAGCCCGACGGCCGGTAGTGGACGTACGTCTGCGGTATCGAGATCCGCGCCACGACCTCGGGCGGTCGCTCGGTGTAGCGCCAGCCGCCGGTATAGACGTTGGAGCTGTACCAGCCGTCGTCGTCGTAACGCCAGTACGCGCCGCCCGAGTAGAACACCGGGTAGTCGTAGTCGGCGATCACCTGGACGCCGGGCTCGACGGTCACCAGGTCGGGGGTCGACGCCTCGACCGTGGCGGTCCCGCTGTACCGTGCGTCAGCGAGACAGCCGCCGAGCAGGGCGCCCGACAGTAAAAGCGTTGACAAGATGGTTCGCATGACCAGGTCAACAGCACCGGGCATGCCACCGCAACTGCGCGATTCACCGTCGAGACGCGGGCGCGAGCGCTCGTTCGCACGTATGGTGCGAGCAATGTCTACCGAGCTCTCGACCACGGTCACGAACTACCTCGCCGAGCTGCCGGCCGATCGGCGCGCAGCGATCGTTGCGGTGCGCGATGTCATCAACGCGAACTTGCCGGCCGGCTACGTCGAAGGCATCCAGTTCGGCATGCCGAGCTGGTACATCCCGCTCGCGGACTATCCGAACACGTACAACGGCCAGCCGCTGATGCTCGCCGGGCTCGCGTCGCAGAAGCAGCACATGGCGGTCTATCTCCAGAGCGTCTACAGCAGCCCCGAGCTCGCGGCGTGGTTCGCCAAGGCGTACGCGGCGAGCGGCAAGAAGCTCGACATGGGTAAGTCGTGCGTGCGGTTCAAGACGCTCGACGGTCTCGCCCTCGATCTGATCGGCGAGGCGATCGCGAAGAGCCCGAAGAGTTTCTTCATCGCGGCGTACGAGGTCGGTCAGGCGGGCACCAAGAACGGCCAGAAGGCCGCGCCCGCCAAGCCCGCCCCGAAGACCAAGCCCAAGGCTAAGCCGCCGGCGTCGTCGTCGCGTCGATGACAGCGATCCGACCGTCGAGCCAGATCCGGCGCACCGCGGCGATCTGACCGCTGGCGTCGACGCTGGTCACCTCGACCGAGTCGTGATCGCACGCACGCACGAGCTCCGGACGATCGGGGAGCGCGGCGAGCTGTAGCCGCGACACCGCGCGGCCCGCCACCAGTGCGACGCGAAAGACCGCGCGGGCGCGCGCATCGGCGACCACGAGCACGCGTCCGAGCAGCGCGATCCCGACCGGCTTGTGGAAGCCGTCGAGCACGAGCGACTCGGTGCCGCGCGCGTCGACCGCGACGATCACACCGTCGTGGGCGCCGAACCGCGAGGTCTCGAATCGCGTCGCGTAGGTCACGCCCTCGATCGCATCGAACGCGGTGCTGGGGGTGAGCTCCGGAGCGAGGGCGAGCGCGGCGTTCGACATGACGAGCGGACCTGCGAGCCGTGTGCCGCCGGCAAGTCCGGTCGATGCGAAGACACCGTGGTTACACCGTGGGGATCTGTACGACGTTCGGGACCTAAACCCCCAACCCCATGAAGTCACGACCGAATGTTGTGCAGATCCATGCACAGTTTTCGGCAAACTTTGGACCCGTTCGCGCGTTCAAGCTGGACCCATGCGTCAACTCCTCATCGCCCTCGCTCCGCTCGTCACCGCCTGCGCCGCCCAGACGGCGACCACGCCTCTCGCGAACCCGGTCGCGACGGACAACTTGGTCGCGGTCGGCGAGCCGATGGCGCAGGTCGAGGCGACGGCCGAGGAAGCCGACGAGACGCCGGTGGAGTCGACCACCGCGCCGTACGCGCTCGTGTTCCACGAGGGCCAGAAGTGGTCGTACACCGTCCAGGCCGACGGCCTGATCGCGATGTCGTCGACCCAGCAACAGGCGAACTCGGTCGAGTGCCGGGTCGAGAAGGTCGACTTCTTCTGCGATCGCAAGGTCTCCACGGTGACGTGCGATGGCGCCAGCGGGGTCGCGAAGGGCGCGACCGTCGCGATGGCCGGCGTGTACACGACGACCGGCCGCGGCGTCTGGAAGGCGAGCTGGAACGGCGCGACCGAGCAGCTCGACGACAAGACCCGGCTGTTCGCACGCTATCCGGAGAGCCTGGTCGACGGTCGCGGCGTCCCGCTCGCGCGTCCGTTCCACGGTGGCTGGTGCACGACCGAGTCGGTCGGCGGCAAGCAGGAGACGATCTGCGTGAACGCGCAGAGCGGGCTCACCGGCGGCTCGATCGCGAGCGCCGATGGCAAGGTGTTCGTCGGCGACGTCCCGCGCAGCTGAGCGCTAGAACCCGTGGACCTTGATCCACGGGCCGGCGGTGTACGGGAACGACTGATCGAAGTGCACGTGCGCGACGTACCACAGGGTGACGTCATCGCCATCGAGCGGCTCGTTGCCGACGTACGCGGCCGGGAACGGCTGCATGCCGGCACCGCTGCGCGGCGAGAACGGCGGCCACTCGCCCTCGTGATAGCGGATCGCGAACACCTCGGCATCATCCCACTGGTGGGGCCGGATGTTGATCGCGGCGCCCGAGCCGAAGTCGACCTGGCGCCAGACCTGGCCGTGCTCGTCGGCCTCGCCGCCGTACGGGAACCAGCCCTCCTGCTCGACGCGCTGCCAGCGGCCGTCCTCGAAGCGCTCGAACGCGTCGTCGCGGGCACCGTCGAGATCGAAGTCGAACCGCCAGTGCGGGTGATAGGTGTGCTGGTCGTGGATGCCGGGGCCAAAGATGGTCAGCCACGGGTTGATCCGACCGTCGTCGTGGAACCGCCAGAGCTGCGTGTAGTGGTACGGGCCCGACACGAAGCTGGCCGACAGCTCGACGCCACCGCGGAACGACTGGACGCGCACGGGGCCGTTGATCGTGCGTGCGCCGAGCGGCGTCCACCACTGACCGTGCGACTCGCCGGCGTCGGTCTCGACGTCGAGATCGCGCTGGTGATCGATCGTGACGTAGGGCATCGAGCCCTCCCACAGCACGCGGCGCCCGCGGTAGTCCGCGAGGTACACCATGATCCCGGCCGACTCGGTGAGCCGCCAGTGAAACTTCCAGTTCGCTTCTTGGATCAGGTTGTTGGCCATGGTGCTCACCACTGCTCCGACGGGACGACCTGGGTCACCGTGTTATCGATGAGATCGACGACGACGACGAGCGAGCTCTGACCGTCGCGGCCGAACACGACCGCCGCCGAGCGCCGCGCGAACGCGAGATCCTGATCGTTGCGACCCCAGTAGTGCATCGTCGCCTGTGGACCGTCGCCGAGCGCGAGCTGACCGCGCACGCGATCGTCCGACGTCGCGATCGCGATCGCGAGAGCCTCCTCGTCGCGCGACAGCATCGGCTGGCTGCGGTTGAACTCGAGGTGGGACACCACGCCGGCATCGAGATCGATGCACGCGTCGATGCAGCGATCGCTGGAGTTGTCGTACGCCACGACGCGCGCGAGCCGGTGCCCGGCCATCAGGCTCGGCGGCTTGACGACGAGCGGCTCGGTCGCGATCACCCGATAGCGCCCGACCTTGGCCATCGACGACAGCCGGCGATCCTCGGTCAGCGTGCGCAGGGCGTCGGCGACCTCACCGGGGGTCAGCGGATCGAACAGGGTCGGGTCGGCGAGGAAGATGTCCTCGTTGCCCGCGAGCGGCTTGGTCGCAGGCTTCTTGGCCTTGGCGACCGGTTTCGCTTTTGCCTTCGTTGGCTTGGACGGCTTCTTCGCGGGCGCCATGCGACGACCATACACACCCGATCTCGTTAGATCTACAGCCCGACCCGGACGTCTAACTACCCCATGACGCGCATGCGGTCGGTGTTCACCTCCCTCCTGTTCGCAGCCGGTTGCTCCTCGGCCTACGCCGATCAACCCACGATCGGACCGCAGCCACCTCCGGGCTACGGCCCGCAGACCGCGATCGCGATCGCGAACGCCAAGGTCCGGGCGCCGTACGACGTCGAGGTCATCCGCGAGGCCGGCGACACCGCGCCGACGTTCGCGATGAAGGACCGGTTCTACGTCCAGGGCAACTCCGGCGAGCGCTACACGATCCGCATCACGAACCCGACCGCGCATCGCGTCGAGGCGGTGGTCTCGGTCGATGGCCTCGACGTGATCGACGGCGAGCCGGGCGATCTCCACAAGCGCGGCTATGTCGTGCCGGCCGGTGGCGAGGTCCGCATCGAGGGCTTCCGCACCTCGCAGGCCGACGTCGCGACGTTCCGGTTCTCGTCGGTCAACGAGTCGTACGCCGGCCAGAAGGGCAAGGCGCGAAACGTCGGCGTGATCGCCGCGGCCATCTTCGAGGAGACCGCGCCGGTCGAGCAGCAGATCATCACCGACATGCCGCACCCCGATCCGCGACCGTACAACTATCGCGACGACATCGACGCGCGCAACGGCGTGTCACCGCCGCCGCCGCCGACCGCGACCAAGGGCGCCGACAAGTCCGAGCGCGTCGCGGTCCGCCCGACGATGAAGAAGCCGGCCCCGGCTCCCGCCGACTCCGGTGCTGGCGCGCCATCGCGCGTCCGTGGCTACGACGGTGACGCCGACGAGAGTAACTACGAGCCGACCCCGGCGCCCCAGACCAACCGGCCGGGCCTCGGCACCGAGTACGGCGAGCAGCGCTACTCGGCCGCGACCTACACGCGGTTCACGCGCAACGGCCAGCGCCCGATCGCGGTCGCCGAGCTCCGCTACAACGACGCGAGCGGCCTCATGGCCCTCGGCATTCGCGTGGCACCGCTGCCGGACTCCGGCGAGATCATGACCCGCGAGACCGCCGATCCTTTCCCCGGCGATCGCCCGCGGTTCTCGAAGCCGCCCGGTTACTAAGGCGTCGCGCTGCCGGCGTCGGGGCACTCGTCGAACGGATTCTTCAGCGTGCCGACGCAGGTCTTGATCCGCTGGAGCACGCAGAGCACGACCTCGGTCTTGCCGTCGAACACGATGGTGACCGTGCCGGGCTTGTAGCCGTTCTGCTGACACCGGACCTCGAGCTTGGTGCCGAGCGGCTCTTCGAGCTTGGTGCCGTTGGGGCCGCGGTAGCTGGTGCCGACGTAGACCGTCGCGGTCTCGGGCTTGGTGAGCACCTCGACCTGCGTGGTCCCGCGATGCGTCGCGGTGTCGGGCACGAGCACCGGACCCGACGCGGCATCGACCGGGTGGTGCACGACGCGGACATACGCGTCGGTCAGGATCACGAGGTCGGTCGCGTCGACGTGAGGCGCGATCACGTTTGCATCCGACGGTGGCGGCAACTCGACGCCCGCGTCGGGCAGCTGCGCGATCGCGACCATCGCGTCGGCGGTCGGCGGCACGATGGCGAGGGCGGCATCGGCGGACGGCGCGCCGTGCTTCTGGTTGTTGGCGACGACGAACATCACGGCGCCGGCGGACCCGCCGAGCACGAGCGCGAGCAACACGAGCCACGGCCAGCGCCGCGGCGGCCGGCGCATGTCGTCGCCGTAGGTGTCGGTCGTCAGGTGCTCGAACGAGATCGGCTTCTCGCTGGTGACGAACTGCGGCTCGTTCTTCGGCCGCGTCGTGATCGGCTGGTTGGTCGGCGACTTCGAGCGCTGGTTGAGCGGCGAGCCGGTGATCGGGACCGACGTCGCCGCGAGGTGCTTCGCGATCCCGCCACCGCTCGAGGCCGCGTCGAGCGGAGCGGGCGGCAGCGACGGCTCGATGCCGGCATCGGCACCGGGCGGCAGTGGCGCGAGCGCGAACACCGGACTGCCGGTGACGCTGACCGCGACCGGTGGGGGCAACACGTCGCGCTGGACCTTCTCGAGCGCCGCGAGCAGGTCGCCCATCGTCTGGTAACGCTGCTCGCGCTTCTTCGCGAGCGTCATCAGCACGACGGCCTCGAGCTCCGGTGGGATCGCGAGATCGGGCCGGAGCTTCGACGGCGGCTCGACCGGATCGAGCATCTGCATCGCGAGCGTGCGGACCATCGTGTCGCCCTTGTGCGGCACGCGCCCGACGAGCATCTCGTACATGATCACGCCGAGCGCGTAGATGTCGACGCGACCATCGGTGTCGCTGCGGCCGGCGGCCTGCTCAGGCGCCATGTACTCCGGCGTGCCGAACACCGAGCCGGCGCGCGTCAGGCGTGGCCCGGCCTCCTGACCCTCGATCGGCGCGACCTTGGCGATCCCGAAGTCGACGATCTTCACGAAGTCGACGCGCCCGTCGCGATCGACGAGGAACACGTTCTCCGGCTTGAGATCGCGGTGGACGATGCCCTTGTCGTGCGCGGCGCCGAGGGCGCGCGCGATCTGCGCGCCGATCCGCATGACGCGCTGGATGTTGAACGGCGCGCTCACGCGGATTGTCTGGCCGAGCGTGGCGCCGTCGACGTACTCCATCACCGAGTACGTCATGCCGTCGGGCGTGGTGCCGAAATCGGTGACGTCGACGATGTTCGGGTGGCCGATGCGCGACGCCGCCTTGGCCTCCTGCACGAACCGCCGGATCGTCGCGGTGTCGCGCATGACCTCGCGCTTCAAGACCTTGATCGCGAGCGGTCGCTCGATCACCGCGTGGCGCGCGGCGAACACGACGCCCATGCCGCCCTCGCCGATCTTCTTCTCGACAAAATAGCGGCCGTCGAGCGTCTGGCCGACGAGGCGATCGTACTCGTTGTCGCGCACCTGCCGGAACGCCTCGAGGACCTCCTGCGGATTCTCCGACGCCGACACCGCGCGCATCGGGCTCGACTTCGGCGGCTCGGGCGCCTTCCCGACCGTGTGCGTGATCTCCTGGGTCTGGACCGCGTGCGGCCCCGGAGTCAGGGGGAACGTGCGGCGCGGCTCGACGTTCGTCTTGTTGCCGGGCGGACTGCTCGGCGGCGGCTGGGGCTGCGACGGCATCGCCATCGACAGCTGCGTCGCCAGCTGCGCGGGCGAATGCGCCACGAGCACCGATCGATCGTACGGGCAGAACCCGCTCTCACCGAACGTGCGCTGACAGGCGGGACACTGGAACGACACCGCCGCTCAGCGCCTGCGCGTCTCGCCGTAGAGAGGTGACTGGTAGTAGAAGAAGATCTCGTTGCTCGCGGCGACCGCGAGCGTCGGCTTGCCGTTGTACTGGACCACGGCGACCGCGCGACCGAACGCCTGGTTGCCTTCGGGCTGTGCGTCGTGGAGCATCGCCTTGGGCGTCGGATCGATGCCGGTCGCCGTGCTGATCGGCAGCGCGAGCACCTCGCCGGAGACCGTGCCGTCGATCGACTCGCTCGGAAACCCGGCGACGACATAGCGACCATCGGGGACATCGAGGAACGTCACCGACTTGAGGCCGTCGCGCATGAGCGGCGTGCCGACGGTCACCGGCGTCGCCGGCATCAGGTCGACGAGCGCGACGAGCGACTTGGCGTCGTTGTCGTGGTGACCACCGACCAGGAGATAGTGGCCGTCGATGATCTGCATCGACGCGTTGTGCACCGGCGCGAAGCCGAGATCGAGCACCGGCGCGATCGGCGCCGCAGGGGTCGCGCAGCCATCGAACGTCACGCCGGCGAACACGTAGAGCTTGCCGTCGCCGGCCCACACGACGAGATCGTCGTCGGTCGTCGACGTGATCTTCGCGGCGGCCATGCCGCGGATCGCGAGCGGCGCGGCGGCATCGTCGACCAGCTGGCACTTCGGCTGCGGCGCCGGCGAGGCGGCAAAGCCGTAGACCGAGTCGGCCGAGCCGACGAACACCTTGGTCGTCGCCTGGCTGGTCGCCTTGAAGTAGACCGCGGCATCCGGCGTCGTCGGGCCGAACACCTGCGACGACATCATCGTGTGCGTGCCGGC
The DNA here is from genome assembly GCA_038321315.1 of Haliangiales bacterium. Taxonomy (GTDB): domain Bacteria; phylum Myxococcota_A; class Polyangia; order Haliangiales; family Haliangiaceae; genus JABFXX01. The sequence continues at coordinate 14,398 of JBBQEX010000077.1, forward strand.
GAGGATCGCGATCGAGCCGTTGCCCCCGGAGTTGGTGATCAGCGCGACCTCGTCGGTCGCCGAGTCGGCGATCAGGATCGGCTGGTTGTCGAGGTTGCCGATCCCGAACTGGGTGTTGAGCTTGACCTCGGTGTCCGTCGTCAGGCTCGCACCGCCGGCCGGCTTGTAGCTGAGCTCGGTGTAGAGCGCCTGACCGGCGCCGAGCACGACGAGCGAGCCGCCGTCGGCGCTGGCCCGGACGTCGCGCGAGAGCGCGATGCCGTAGTCGTTCGAGTTGCCATCGGGCTTCTCGGTCGACTCGACCCACGCCTCGGTCTCGAGATCGTCGAAGTCAGTCCACTTGCAGCCGGTGCTCGCGACGAACGTGGCGGCGGCGATGAGCGAGAGCGTTGTAGTCCGCATCAGAAGTGGCTCTCCATCCCGACGCCCGCGTAACCGGGGCCGATCTGCGGTAGCAGTGCGAGCGCACGCACGTCGATGAGGCCAGTCGAGGGCGCGCCCTTCTCGCGGAACGTGTAGTACAGCGCGCCGAGCGCGGTCAGCGCTCCGAGGCCGAACGAGACGTCGGCGGCGATCGAGAAGATCTTGCCCTTCAGGAGGCGCGGATCGTTGGTGTCGGGCGGCGGCAGGCCGGCCGTGATCTCCTTGGCGAGGTCGTCGTGCAGGTGCTTGCTCTGCAGGCCGAGGTAGATGCCACCGCCGGTGAACCCCGCCGCCAGGATGTACGCGATCACCGCGTCGCTGCGGCTCGGCATCGGCGCGAGGCCGACCTTGATCTGGGTCTCGGTCTTCGCCTGGATGTTGACGCGGCGACGATACGACTTGAAGCCGGGGCGGGTCACCTCGACGGTGTGATCGCCCTGCGGGATCCCCTTCAGGCACGGGCCGCGCTCGCACAGCCGCTGCTGGTCGACGTAGATCGTGGCGTCCTCGATGCCGAGGCCCTGCACGTTGATCTTGCCGATCGGCGTGCCGTGGAGGTCCGCCTTGATCGTGTAGGTCTGGCCAGGGAGGATCTCGATCTCCTGCTTGTACTCGTCGTAGCCCTCCGACGAGATGTAGAACGTGTGCTTGCCCGGCTTCACGTTCTGCGCGAGCGGCGTGTGGCCGATCGCGCCGATCGACTTGTCGTCCATGTAGATCTCGGACTTCTCGATGTTGGCCTGGAACTCGACCCAGCCGAGGTAGCCCTCCTCCGACATCACGGCCTTGAACACCAACAGCTTGCTCGGATCCGCCGAGAGCGAGCTCTCGGAGATCTTGAAGCCCTTCTTCTCGATGATGATCTTGTGCTCGCCATCGAGCGACCCGGACCACGGCGTGGTCGCGAACGCGCCCTTCTTCTTGTCGTCGAGGTAGATCGTCGCGTTCTGCGGCTCGCTCTCGATCACGACGAGGCCGCGGACCTTGACCTCGAGGTTCTGCACCTCGGTCGATGGCGGCGGAGGTGCCGCGCCGCTGCCCGACCCGGAGCCCGAGCCGGAACCGACGCCGGCCGCGGCGAGCCGCTTGATCTCCTCCTCGAGCACGGCGATCGCCTTCTCGACCTTGGGCTTGTCGGTCGCCTGCGGATCCTCGGCGAGGTACTTCTTGTAGTTCTCGACCGCCTTGCCGTACGCGACCACGTCGGAGTTCTTCTTCCCCTTCATGTGGTACGCGGCGCCCGCGTTGTAGAGGAACTGCGGGAAGTTGCGGGCCGCGTACGCGTCGAGGAAGCCCTGCGCGGCCTCGTCGTACTTGCCCTGCAGGTAGTCCTGCTGGGCCGTATCGAAGGCGTTTTGCGCCTTCTTCAAAGCGTCCGGTGACTGCGCGAAAGACCGTGGCGTTCCGAACGTGAACAACCCGATCGCGCACGCCGTAATCCAAACCACGAAGCCCAAGTAAAGGCGTGATTTCATAGTCTCTCCCCGAGAAGCGGAACCATAACACGGTGTGGTTGGCATCGCCGCTTTCGCTACGTGACGAACGTGACGTTGGTCGCGAGCGGTTCGCGCGTGGTCCGGCAACGGTTGGTTGGTGAGGTCGCGTCGGCGTGGCCGAGGACCATGCCGAACAGGATGATCTCGTGCTCGCCGATCGGCAGGTTCGCGCGCAGCGTGTCGGGGTACGCCGCGATCGAGGCCATCGGGCAGGTGTCGACGCCGAGCGCCGCCGCCGCGGTCAGCACGTAGCCGAGCCAGACGCCGACGTCGAGGTAGGCGTACGGCCCGAGCCGCCGATCGCACGCGACGATCGCGACGTGCGGCGCGTCGAACAGCGCGTAGTTGCGCAGCCAGGCGTCGTAGCGCGAGGCCTTGTCTTCGCGCGCGATGTTCATCGCCTTGTAGAGCGTGACGCCGCACTCGACGCGGCGCTGGCTGTACGGCGCCGGATAGTCGAGCGGGAACGGGAGCTCCGGCTTGATCAGACCCGCCTTCGCGGCGCCTTGGAGCGCGGTCGCGATCGCCTGGGTCTTGGGCGGCGATGTCACGACCACCCGCCACGGCTGCACGTTGCACCAGCTCGGCGCGGTCTGGCCGAGCTCGAAGATCTGGGTCAGCGTCGCGGGCGCGATCGGATCCGGTCGGTAGGCGCGCCGCGAGCTGCGCGCGCGCCAGGTCTCCTCGAGCTGTTCGATGATCGCCGTCACCGGGCCCTCTTCAGGTCGCGGAACCGGTAGATGCCGGTGGTGTGCCCGTCGGAGAAATGGACGTTGAGGCCGTAGTTGCCCATCAGCGTCATGTCGGTGATCGTGAGGTCGGTCGCGACCGACTTGGGATCGAGGATGCGCTCGCCGGTCGCCTCCGACTGGCAGTTCGCGCACGCGCACCGGATGCGGAGCTCGCGCGCGCCGTAGGTGTCCTCGGACTCGTCGTCCCACACGAAGCGAACCTCGGGCTTGTTGAGACCGACGATCTCGAGCGGCATGGGCATGGCGGCGTGTGTACCGCAGTGTCACGATCCGCGCATGGGTCAAGGGACCGTGACGCGCGCCATGTGCAGATCGTCGAGATACTCGCCGTCGACGAACACCATCTTCGCGCGCCGGCCCTCGATGACGAACCCGCAGTTCTCGTACAGCGCGATCGCCGGCGCGTTGCGCACGTAGACATCGAGCTCGACCCGCATGATCGCGTGGGCGTCGGCGTACGCGAGCGCCTCGCGCATCAGCCGCGTGCCGAGCCCGCGCCCGCGGTGGCTGCGCGCGACGCCCATCCCGAGGTACGCGACGTGGCGCAGCGCGCGCCGCGGCAGGCCGGACAGGTTGAGGTTGCCGACGAGCGCATCGCCCTCGAACGCGAGCAGGAACACGCTGTTCGCCGCCGCGGCGTGCGCCGCGAACATCGCCGCCTGCTCGGTGACCGTGCGCAGCTCGTCGGGCGCGAGCGGGATCATCGAGGCCGGCTCCTCGAGGATCGCGCGCAGATACGCGAGGAAGGCGGCCGCATCGTCGGGCGTCGCCTCGCGGATCGTCGGCTCGGTCATCGAGCGTGCATGCTACGATCTTCGCGATGGCGACGCCGGCCAAACCCGACCCGCGACAGGCCCTGTACGACGCGTACCTCGAGGTCCCGGACCACCAGCGCGCCGAGATCATCGACGGCACGCTGTACGTGTCGCCGAGACCGGCGCCGCGCCACGCCCTCACGACGTCCGTGCTCGGCAGCGATCTCAACACCGCGTTCCAGCGCGGACGGGGCGGTCCCGGCGGCTGGTGGATCTTGTTCGAGCCCGAGCTCCAGCTCGAGCCGTTCGCGCCGATGGCCCCCGATCTCGCCGGCTGGCGTGTCGAGCGCATGCCCGAGTTGCCCGACACCGCGTACTTCACCCTCGCGCCCGACTGGGTCTGCGAGGTGCTGTCGAAGTCGACCGAGCGGATCGATCGCGACAAGAAGCTGCCGATCTACGCCGCGCACGGTGTCGCGCACGTCTGGCTGATCGATCCGATCGAGAAGACCTTCGAGGTCCACGCGCTGCGCGAGCACCGCGTCCAGCTCCATCAGGGCGATGCCGTCATCCGGGTGGACCCGTTCGCGGCGATCGAGCTCGAGCTTGCGGCGCTGTGGTCATCGCCACGGGCGCCCTGAATCCTGTAGGGTGCGCGCGTGCCACCGCGTCCGTCCCAACCGCGCCATCCGCCGCCGCGACCGAAGCGGTCGATGTCGATGCCGCGCACGCCGGGCCGGATCTTCGCGGACGGTCACCGCGATTTCGTCGACGGCCTGGTCGCCGCGCTGCGCGCCCCGCAGGACGACGACGAGACCGCCGACTCGCTGACGCACCCGTTCCACACCTATCCGGCGCGGCTCCACCCGGCGACCGCGCGGATCCTGGTCGATATCGTCGGCTCGACGATGAAGCGTCCCGACGCGCTGGTCGATCCGTTCTGCGGCTCGGGCACCGTGCTCGTCGAGGCGCGGGCGGCCGGGATCCCGGCGGTCGGCGTCGATCTCAACCCGCTGGCGTGCCTCGTCGCGCGCGCCAAGACGTGGACCGCGCCCGGTCGCGCCCGCGTCATCCTGCGCGACACCGGCGCGCGGATCTCTCGCGAGGTCCTGGAGCTCGGCAAGGCCGCGCGTCGCGCCAAGGCCGAACCCGGCCCGGTGCGCGGCCCGGTCGGCTTCGATCCCAACGGGCGCAACCGGCGGCTCGCGAGCTGGTTCCAGCCGCACACCCGGCGCGAGCTCGAGGCGATCGCCAGCTACATCGACGACATCCGCGAGGACAACGCCGAGCTCGCCGACGTCCTCATGTCGTGCCTGTCCGCCATCCTCTACAAGGTGTCGTCGCGGACGTCCGACACCGACGGCACCTGGGTCGACCGCAACATCGCCCGCGGCAACGCGGCGCGCCTGTTCGGCCAGCGGGTCGCCGGCCTGTGCGCCGGGCTCGACGAGCTCGCCAGCGTCCCCGGCACGACGCCGCAGGTGTTCGAGCACGATGCTCGTCGGCTCGTCGACATCGTCCCCGACGGCCGCGCCGCCGGCATCGTGACGTCGCCGCCCTACGCCGGCACCTACGACTACGCCGAGCACCAGCGTCTGCGGTTCGACTTCCTCGGCCTCCGCCACCGCAACATGGACGAGGGTGAGATCGGTTCACGTCGGTCGTTCGCGAACGAGCCGGAGGCGTATCGCCGATGGCGCGAGGCGCTATCTGACACCATGGCGGCGATCACGCGCGCGCTCGCACCCGGCGCGGTCGCCGCGATCGTCGTCGGCGACTCGACCGCGCTCAACCGCGCGATCTACGCGCTCGACGACATTCGCGACACGATCACCGACGAGCTGTTCCTGGTTGGATGGGCCTCACAACAGCGTCCCATGCTCGGCGGCCGCGAGGCGCGCGCCTTCGGCGATCGGCCCAAGGCAGAACATATCGTCCTCCTGCGCCGGGCGTGACTTTCGTCGTGGCGCGCGGCCCCGAAAACGTTGTACCAACGCGGCCATGGGGAACCTCCGCGACTCGTCCATCTTCGTCCTCGGCGCGCTCGGCGCCGTCACCGCTTGCAGCAAGGACGCCGCGAAGCCGGACGCGCCGATCGTCCTGATCGACGCGCCCAAGGTCGACGCGCCCAAGGTCATCGACGCCGCGATCGACGCTCCCCCCAACTACGACTTCACGTGCGAGGGCATGGCGCTTCCGACGACGGCGGCAACGTCGATCACGATCGGTGGGGCCGCGACGACGATCAACGGCACTACCCCGGCGGCGGCCGCCGGGGTGAAGGTGGAGCTGTTCAAGAACCCTTCGACCACCGTGGTCGACATGCAGACCACCGCCGCGACAACCGGCGCGTACAAGATGGCGACTCAGGACAACGCTGGCGCGGCGCCCTACGACGGCTACCTGAAGGCGACCCTCGACGGCGACCGCCCGACCTACGTCTACCCGGCGGCGCCGCTGGTTGCGGATTCGCTCAACACACCGATCCTGATCCTGTCGACCAGTACGTTCAGCCTGTTCGTGCAGTTCCTCGGCGGCACCCAGACCACGGGCAACGGGACGATCGGAACGATCGTGACCGACTGCGCGGGCACCCCGGTTGATGGCGTGACGATGGTCGTGAAGCAGGGTGGCGTCGACAAGGGCAACACGCACTCGCTGAGCGCGCTCTCGAGCCAGGCCAAGGGCACGTACTTCACGTTCGACGTGCCGCCGGGTGAGACGACGATCTCGGCGACGTACGGGACGCACACCTGGCGCGTGCACACCGTGAAGAGCTACGCGGACTCGAACACGACGACGATCGCGACGCCGTAGTTTCGATCGGGGAACTCCAAAAATTACGCAACTGGTGGGCGATAGGGTCGAGGAGTAACCATGCCGAGACATCTTGTGTGGATCGTTGGTCTTGCCCTGCTCCCCATCGTCGCCTGCGTAAAACCAAACCCGCGTGTGTGTGGGGATGACCTAAGTTGTCCCGACCCCTCCCTCCCGTTCTGTGATCTCGATGGTGCGATCGATGGAACCATGGGTACGTGTATCGCTGTGGCCTGCTCTGCGGGTGAATTTGCAGTGTGTCGTGGTGAGAACCAGGCGATCGGCTGTGACAGCACGGGGATGAACTACGAGCTCTCAACGTGCGAGCACGCTTGCGGAACCATGGGCTGCAACAAATGCGAGCCAAACACCCAGCGCTGTAACGGTGCCACCCTCGAGAGCTGTGATTCCGACGGACAGATCCGAACCGAGACCTGTGCCGCATCGTGCGTTGACGGACCACTCGCACACTGCGCATTCCTGGTTCCGCGATACCTACCCGAGATTTGCGCGATAGCCGCCACTACTGACCTTGTGATTTCGAGTGACACCACCCTCGACTCGAAGCTACCTGCGAACTGCAATGGCGGGATCGTCCCTCAAAATGCGGGCGAACCGGGTATCTGTGTCGTTCGTTATCGATCAATCGAGGTTCAGGCTGGAAAACGCCTGTTGTTCGCAAAGACCGACAGCGTGAACACTGAGACGAACGTGGTCGCGCTGGTAGCCGACGAATCATTGAGGATCGATGGAATCGTCGATGTATCAGCGACCGGGCAGCTGAACGGAGCTGGTGGAGGATATGCATTGTCCGGGGGCTCGAATTTTCCCACAGTAGGTGGCGGAGGTGCCGGATTCATCACTCCAGGAGCACCGGGTGGAACTACATCAACCGATGGCGGAACCTCAAATGGAGGAGTGGCTTCGACAAGTCCGTCAATTCTCAACTCCCTTGTCGGTGGTCCGCACTCGGGATCTGCGGGTGGAGGCGGTGGTCTCACCCTAATCGCATGTCGTGGGAGCGTTTCGATCAGCGGTGCGATCACAGCGGGTGGTGGTGGTGGCAACGGTGGAATTCATTCGTTTTTGGGAGACTCGGGAGGTGGAGGTGGAGGTGCGGGAGGAGTTGTCACCTTGCAAGGAATCAGTGTTCAGGTCACAGGTGGCCTGTTCGCGAATGGAGGTGGCGGAGGTAATGGCAAGCCCGTGCCAAACACCGCGACTGGTGGTGGTGGACAGGATGGCCTTACGAGTGCGACGCCCGCACATGGTGGAGGAACCGCCTTCAACGGTGAAGGTTCGGGTGGCGACGGCGGATACACGTTCGCGCCGAAGCAAGGCCTGAAGTCAACGCTTGCCGGCGCCACACCAGGAGGAGGTGGTGGCAGTGTGGGTTATCTGCAAGCCTTCACCCCCGCTGGCACTCTTCCAACCCTTACGCCGAGCTCGGTCTCGCCGGCGTTTTCGCCCAGCGGAACACTGCAGACACGTTGACCGACGTCTTCTTCGAGACCACCGGTGATCGCCATGCGCGGTTGATCGGTGGCGTGACCGCGATCGAGCGCCGGGTGCGCGAGGTCGCGAAGGCCGGCGCGACGCGCGTGATGGTGGCGGCGCCGGAGATGGTGCTGCCCCGGCCGCTGCCGATTCCGGTCGAGTGGATGCCGGGCGCGACGGCACCCGAGGGGGCGCGGGTCGAACGCGCCGACGTCATCGCGGGGATCGAGCTCGCCGACGACGCGGCGTGTGCGCGGGCAGAGTGGAAGCTGATCCGCGGGATGAACAAGTCGTTCGAGGGGCCGGTCGACGCGCTGATCAACTGGCGGTTCTCGATGCGGATCACGCGGTGGCTGTCGCACTTCTCGCTGCGCGTGACGCCGAACCAGATCACGATCTGCGCGATCGTCGTCGGGCTGTTCGCAGCCGGGCTCGCGAGCCGCGGGACGTACCTGCACTACGCGATCGCCGGCGTGCTGCTCGAATTCAACTCGATCCTCGACTCGTGCGACGGCGAGCTCGCGCGGCTGCGGTTCCAGTACTCGAAGCTCGGGCAGTGGCTCGACAACCTCGCCGACGACATCGTCGACAACGTGTTCATCGCGGCGATCGGCTACGGGCTCGGCGGCATCTGGTGGCCGCTCGCGCTCGCCGCGGCGGGCGGACGCGTGCTGGTGTCGATCACGACGTACATCGACGTCTATCGCCGCACCGGCACCGGCGACGTGTTCGCGTTTCGCTGGTGGTTCGAGACCGACAAGGTGACCGCCGACGAGGTCTACGACTACGCGAACCCGGTGACCTGGCTGCGGTCATTCGGCCGGCGCGACACGTTCGTGTTCGTGTGGATGATCGCGTGCGTGGCGCACGTGCCGTGGTGGGTCGTCGGCCACGGGCTCGCGATCGCGGCGGTCAACGTCTCGCTGCTGGTGTTGCAGATGACGGTGTTTCGCGGCCGTCGTCAGGCGCCCTGAGCCGAATCCGGAGAAGATCGACAACGGGAACATCACGAGCGGGGAACCCGTTACCATCGTGAGGTGAACTACCTCTATGGGGACTCCTCGGAGTCCGATCTCGGGTTCAACTTCCTCGCGTTCATCCGCGAAGTCGTCGACTGCGCGGTCGTGCTGGTCGAGCACGAGGCGACGTTGGGATCCAACGATCGGCGGCGGGCGAAGGAAAAAGAAGCCACCCTCACGGTCCAGTCGATCGAGGAGCTCGGGCGCCACTCGGCGGCGCTGTTCGATCCGGTCGTGAAGGAGTACGCCGACACGCCGGTCGGGCGCGCGGCGACGTCGATCACCACGGCGGTGCGCGACGTGATCGCGACCGAGACGGCGAAGGTCAAGGCCGCGCTCGCGGTCGACCTCGAGCTGCTCGAGAAGGAGAACCAGAAGCTCCAGACCCGGTCGCTCGCGCAGATCGACAAGCTGCTGCGGGCCTACGACCTGCCGGACGCGACGCGGTCGTTCGAGATCACCTGGACCACGGGCGCGCCGAAGAAGCTGCAGCTGATCCAGCACGCGAGCTACGGCATCGACGCGGCGTTCGAGGCGCCGCTGCCGGCGGGCTCGGTATTCGCGGTGGCGGACCTGCGGGTCGACAAGTTCGTCGACAATGCCGAGGTCAGCTCGGTCGAGGCGGGCGGCTGGATCAAGAAGAGTGACAAGCTCGTCCCGTACAAGCTCGGGCGCTGCTTCATCACGAAGATCGTGACCGGCGGTGCCGGCACGACGCTGCGGATCCGGATCACGCAGGAGGCGAACGCGTCGGGGTTCAACCTCGTGTCGCGCGGATCGGAGCTCGCGCTCGAGCGCGTCGGCGACGCGCACGACAAGGACAAGACGGCGCGCGAGTACCAGATCGACGACAAGAACCGGCCGGCGCTCCGCGCGCTGATCGAGAAGATCGAGGCGGCGGCGCGCGAGCTGACGGGTGAGGGCCGCACGCTCGGCGCGTTCACGGTCGATCACAAGCCGTTCGGCGAGCTCGCCCATCCGCAGGTGGTCGCGGAGCGGTTGATCAACGCGATCGCGCCGACCGTCAAGGAGATCGCGTCGCACTCGTCGAGCCCGAACGAGCTCGTGCTCCGGCGCATGCTCGCCGACGATCGCCGCGAGGAGATCTTCATCTCGACGGCAGAGCTGGCGAAGAAGATCGACACGGTCCCCGAGTCGCATCGCAAGGTGTTCGCGCCGCTCGGCCTCGAGCGCCGCACGCAGCCTCGCACCAAGCCGGTCACCATCAAGCCGCCGGTGCCGGTGCCGGTCGTGACCGTGCCGGTGCGGACCTCGCCGCCGCGGCCGCCGCCGGGGACGACGTCGTCACCGGTCGCCGTCACGACCGAGATGCCGACGGCGCCGGTCGCGGTCGCGGTCGCGCGCACGACGTCCGACACGTTCGATCTCAGCTCGGTCGAGGAGCTCGAGCCCGATGACGCCGGCAAGTCGATGGATGCGGTCCCGGTCGCCAAGGCCGCCAAGGCGGCGGCGGAGTCGGCGTCGGCCAAGCGGCCGGCGGCGGTGATCATCGACGAGCCCGACGACACCGCCGACACCGACGAGAAGAAGACCGACGAGAAGAAGAAGTCAGGGCAGCTGACGCCGAGCGCGTAGCTGCCACATGTAGTGGTACGGGTTCTCCTGGATGAACCCGCGCGACACGACATCGAGGTGCTTCGCGATCGCGCGCGTGACCTTCTTCGCGGTGAACGGGTAACCCATCTCCCAGTGGTGCTCGGGGATCGGCGTGTGGCGCCACGGCAGCATGAACTTGTGGCCGAGCGTCAGCAGGTGATCGCCCCACCAGAACGCCCAGCGGATCCGCAGGCCGCGATAGGGCAGGGACACGAACACGTGCGGCGCGGCGCGGCGCGCGATGCCGGCGAGGCAGGTCTCGAACTCGGCGAACGGCAGGTGCTCGAGCACCTGGAACGCGCAGACCGCGTCGAACGTGAGACCCGCCGGCAGCGTCTCGTCGAGCTTCGTGATGTCCGCGACGTAGTCGACGCCGCGGCTGGCGTCGATGTCGAGCGTCTTCACGGTGACGCCGGCGTGCTCGAGGTAGCGGCGGAACACGCCGGAGCCGGGACCGATCTCGAGCACGGTCTTCGGCCGCACCGCGAGCACGGCGCGGATCTGGTGCCAGTACGACATCCAGCGCTCGCGATCGTCGTAGCGCTCGAAGTCGTAATGCTCGGGCTCGACCTGAACCTCGCGCATCGACCGCACGCTATCATGAGTCGTGTCCGGGCCGTCTCTCGCGACGAAGGTGAACCGTGGCGTCGCCTGGGCGGCGGGCGCGCAGGCGATCATCGCGATCGCCGACCTGGTCTCGCAGCTGCTCGTCGTCGCGCTGTGGGTGCCGGTCAAGGACTACGGCATCGCGTCGCTCGCGGTGCCGTTCTACACGATGCTCGACACCGCGGCGGATCTCGGCGTGACGTCGTCGCTGATCCAGCGCGACGACCACACGCCGGAGCGAGTCTCGACGGTGTTCTGGTTCAACATGATCATCTCGAGTGGCCTGTTCCTGGCGCTGCTCGTGATCGGCCCGCTGTACGGCGTGCTCGAGGGCCACGCCGTCGTCGGCTGGATGCTCGTCGCCTACGGCGGCAAGCTGGTGTTCCAGAACGTCTACGCGATCCCGTTCGCGCTGCTGCGCAAGGAGCTGCGGTTCGCCGACATCGCGAAGGCACGCACAGTCGCGCACCTCGGCGAGAGCGCCGCGCGCATCGTGTTCGCCGCGCTCGGCGCGACGGTGTGGTGCTGGACGCTCGCGGCGCTGACCCGCGCGTTCGTGTTCGGCGTGATCATCCAGATCCGCCATCCCTTCATCCCGAAGTTCGTGTTCCAGCCCAAGGAGGTCGCGCCGTACGTCAAGTTCGGCATGCGCACCGCGGCGAGCCAGGTGCTCTACCAGCTCTACACGAACCTCGACTACCCGGTGGTCAACCACTACTTCGGCGCCGAGGCGACCGGCGTCTACATGCTCGCGTACTCGGTCGTGCTCGAGCCCGTGAAGATGATCGCGAACGTCGTCATCGACGTCGCGTTCCCGACATTCGCGCGCTTGCACGCCGACGGCCAGGCGCTGACGAAGCAGTTCATCGCGTTCACCCGGCTCAACCTGATCGCCGTGTTGCCGTTCGTGCTGCTCGTCGCGCTCGTGATCCCCGAGTTCCTTCACGCGTTCTACTCGCACGGCCTGTGGACCTCGGCGCAGCTCGACGACTGCGCGACCGCCGCCCGCATCCTGTGCGTCGTCGGCGTCCTGCGCGCGCTCGGCTTCCTCGGCCCGCCGCTGCTCGACGGCATCGGCAAGCCCCAGCTGACGTTGCGCTACATGGTGATCGCCGCGATCCTCGTGCCGTCGAGCTTCGTGATCGGCGCGATCGTGCTCGGCGATCGGATCGGGTTCCTGTCGGTCGCCGTCGCGTGGGCCGTCGGCTATCCGCTCGCGTTCGTCGTGCTGTCGTACCTGGTGATCAAGAGCATCGAGCTCCCGCTGCTCGCGTACCTGCGCGCGGCGTGGGGGATCATCGGGTGCTGCGCGGCCGGGCTCGGTGCCGGGATCGGCGTCGACCTCGCGCTCGCGGGCGCGGGCAACGGCGTGCGCATGATCGCGATCGCGGTCGCGTCGCTCGGGGTCACGCTCGCGCTGCTCGCGACCTGGCAGGGCATCACGCCGCGATCCTTGAAAGCGGCCGTGAAGTAATGGCGGACGACGCGCCGGGAGAGCTCGCGCTCGAGGGCACGGTCGAGCGCGTCGTGTATCGCGACGACAAGACCAACTTCGTGGTCGCGCGGTTCACGACGACCGAGCGCGAGGTCGTCACGATCGTCGGCGAGCTGTCGTCGGCCGCGCTCGACGAGGGCCTGCCGGTGCAGCTGCGCGGCAAGTGGGTCGTCGACAAGAAGTATGGCCGCCAGTTCCGGGTCGCGCGGTCGCGCACGATCGCGCCGAAGAGCGTGAAGGGCATCGAGCGCTACCTGATGGCGAAGGTCCCGGGCATCGGCCCGGCGTACGCCGCGCGGATCGTGAAGCACTTCGGGCTCGAGACGTTCGAGATCCTCGAGAAGGATCCCGATCGTGCGAAGGAGGTCCCCGGCATCGGCGCCGGACGCGCCGCGACGATCTCGAAGGCATTCGCCGCGCGCCGCGAGCGCAGCCGGCAGGAGGCCGATGAGGACGAGGCCGCGGTGTTCCTCGGCGGGCTCGGCCTCGGCGACGCCGCGATCGCGCGCGTCATCAAGCGCTACGGCGCCGGCGCGACCGACGTCGTGCGCGGCAACCCGTACCGGCTCGCGCGCGAGGTCTGGGGCATCGGGTTTCGCACCGCCGACAACGTCGCGATGCAGCTCGGCATGGCGCGCGATGCGCCCGAGCGCCTCGAGGCTGGCCTGTTGTTCGCGCTCGACACCTCGTCGGAGGATGGCCACGTCCACCTGCCCGATATCGAGCTGCTCGCGAACGGCGCCGAGCTGCTCGGCATCGATGCCCAGCTGTTGCCACCGCGGCTCGCCGCGCTCGAGGCCGGAGGACTCGTGGTGCGCGAGGTGCTGGGCGATCGCGGTGCGTGCACCAGCAAGCCGGATCTCCACGCCGCCGAGGTCGAGGCCGCGCACGTGCTCGCCGAGCTGTCGCGCACCGCGCCGCGCGGCATGGCGCTCGACGTCAGCGCCGCGATCGGCGCGTTCCAGTCGGTCACCGGCCTCGAGCTCGCGGCGCAGCAGTACAAGGCCGTCGAGGCCGCGCTGGTCGACAAGGTCGTCGTGATCACCGGCGGTCCCGGCGTCGGCAAGACGACGATCGTGAAGGCGATCGTGCACCTGTCGCGCCTCGGCAAGCGCAAGGTCGGGCTCGCCGCGCCGACCGGGCGCGCCGCCAAGCGCCTCGGCGAGGCGACGCAGTACGAGGCGATGACGATCCATCGCCTGCTCGAGTACCAGCCGCACCTCGGTGGGTTCTCGCGCAACCACGACAACCCGCTCGAGCTCGACCTGCTCGTGGTCGACGAGGCGTCGATGGTCGACATCCCACTGTTCCGCTCACTGCTCGCCGCGATGAAGACCGGCACGCAGCTCGTGCTGGTCGGCGACGTCGATCAGTTGCCGTCGGTCGGGCCGGGCTCGGTGCTCGCCGACGTGATCGCCTCGGAGGCCGCGACGGTGATCCGGCTGACCGAGATCTTTCGCCAGGCCGCGCAGAGCAAGATCGTGGTGTCGGCCCACCGCATCAACCAGGGCGAGCTGCCCGATCTCGACGCGCCGCCGGGCGCCGCCGACTTCTACTTCATCCAGCGCGACGATCCGTTGCAGGCGCGCCAGACCATCGTCGACCTGGTCGCCGATCGGATCCCGACGCGCTTCGGGTTCTCCGCGACCGAGATCCAGGTGCTCGCGCCGATGCACCGCGGCGAGCTCGGCACCGCCGCGCTCAACAGCGCGCTCCAGGAGCGGCTCAATCCGGCGTCCGGCGGGGTCGAGCTCGTGCGCGGCGATCGCACGTTCAGGAAGGGCGACAAGGTGATGCAGCTGAAGAACGACTACGACAAGAGCGTGTTCAACGGCGACATCGGCGTGATCGACGGCATCACCAAGGAGACCAGCGTCGTGCGCGTCATGTTCGACGGCAAGATCGCGGTCTACGAGCGCACCGAGCTCGACCAGCTCGTCCACGCGTACGCCGTCTCGATCCACAAGAGCCAGGGCTCGGAGTACGCCGCGGTCGTGCTGCCGATCTCGACGCAGCACTACATGATGCTGCAGCGCTCGCTGCTCTACACCGCGGTGACGCGTGGCAAGCAGCTCGTCGTGCTCGTCGGCGCCAAGCGCGCGGTCGCGATGGCGGTCAAGAACGCCGACGCCAAGCGCCGCTACACGTGGCTCGCCGAGCGCGTGCGCAGCCAGCTGCCCGAGACCAACTGATCGGGCTACTTGTTCATGACGCGAGCTGCTCGCGTCGTAAGGGCTGCGCCCCTACTTCTTCTGCTCGTGACAGCCGAGGCAGCCGAACCCGGTCGGGTTGGTCTCGGAGTACTCGGGGAGGTGGAGGATCTTCGCCATGTCGGGCGTGACGGTCTTGCCCATGAACTCGGCGGTCTTCGGGTGCTGCTTGCCGGCCTTCAAGGCCGCGAAGTCGAGCTTGGGCAGCTCGGGGTTCGGCATCTTGTACTTGGTCTTGTCCGGGTCCTTGCCGTGACACGTCTTGCACGTGATCTTGTCGTACTCCTTGGCGTCGAAGTCGTGGAACGCCGTGCGCATCGCCGGCAGGACTTCCTTCTTCATGACCGCGACCTTCGCGTCGTGATCGAGCTTGTCGAACGGCGTGCCCGCGTCGGCGGCCGAGCCCGATCCCGATCCCGATCCGGCGTCCGAGCCGGAGCCGGAGCCTGCGGCCGAGCCCGAGCCCGAGCCCGACGCGGGAGCAGGCGCGGATCCCGATCCCGAGCCGGGGTCGGCCATCGGCGGAGCGGCGGAGCCCGATCCGGAACCCGCGGCGGGGTCGGCGGGCTTCTTGGAACAGGCGGAGACGAGGAGGAGGGCGATGAGGGCTGCTCGAGACATCGCGCGCATCCTACCCTCAGGTCCGGCCGTGCTCCACATCGTCGAGCAATTCGACGAGGGCCCGCACGCCTGCCTCGGGGAACGCGTTGTAGATGCTCGCGCGCATCCCGCCGACGCTGCGGTGGCCCTTCAAGCCCGACATGCCGCGGGTCTCGGCGGCGGCGAGCAGCGTCGCCTCGAGCGCCGGGGTGGCCGCGCGGAACGTCACGTTCATCAGCGAGCGCGAGCCCGGCTGGGCGTGCGGACGCCAGGCGCTGCTGTGGTCGAGGTAGTCGTAGAGCAGCGCGGCCTTCGCGCGGTTGTGGCGGTCGACCTCGACGAGCCCGCCCTGGTCCGCGATCCACTGCATGACCTCACCGATCACGAAGACGCCGAACGTGTTCGGCGTGTTGTGCATCGACTGCTCCTTGGCGTACGTCCGGTACTGCGCGAGCGGCGGCAGGTCGCGGCGGCCGCGCTCGAGGAAGTCCTTGCGCGCGATCACGAGCGAGATCCCCGACGGGCCGAGGTTCTTCTGCGCGCCGGCGTAGATCATCGCGTGGCCGTCGAGGGCGAGCGGACGCGAGAAGATGTCGCTCGACGCATCGCACACCAGGGGCCCGGTCGCGCCGGCCGGCGGTGCGGCCCACTGCGTGCCGTAGATCGTCTCGTTCGTCGTGTAGTGGCAGTACGCCGGGCTCGCGGACCACGCGATCTCCGACGGCGTCGCCGCGAAGTCGGGCTCGCCGCTACACGCGACGTGTGTCTGGCCGTAGCGCTTGGCCTCCTCGATGCACTTGCCCGACCACACACCGGTGTGGCAGTAGTCGGCCGTCGTCGTCGGCGTCAGGAAGTTCTCGGGCACCATCGCGAAGTGGTGCGTGGCGCCCGCCGTCACGAACAGGATCGCGAACTCGTCTCCGATCCCGCCGACCTCGCGGATCCGCTGCTCGGTGCGCGCGAGCACGCGTCCGAACTCCTTGCCGCGGTGCGAGTGCTCGAGGATGCCGATGCCGGAGCCATCGAGATCCCAGATCGCCTCCTGCGCCTTCCGGAGAACTTGCTCGGGGAGCGTGGCCGGCCCGGACGAAAAATTGAAGGCGCGCACGGCTAGCGACGGAGCGCGGCGACGTCTTCCCAGTAGAACACCGTGATCGCGATGCAGTGGAACGCCTCGTCCGACGACTGCGTGATCACGATGTCGGTGACCTTGCGCTCCTGGTGCGCGTGCATCCAGGCGGTGACCTTCTCACCGAGCTGATCGCGATCCGCGACCATGGTGGCCGAGAAGACCTTCACGCCGTTGAACTTCACGTCGCGCCGGACGACCAGCGTCCCTTGCATGTTCCCGAGGTTCGCCGACATTCAGATCACCGTATCACTCCTCGTCGTCGAGCGCACGATCGAGCGCGTTGGCGAGCCGCTCGGCCTCGGCCGGTGACATCGAGGTCGGCGTGAACGCCTTCTCGGCGGTCTCGACCAGCGCCAGCATCCGGACCTGCTCGACCGAGAGCCCGGAGTTATCCGACGAGATCCACTCGTCGAGCTCCTCGGTGAGCCGCTTCTTCTGGCGCTCCTCCATCGCGGTGCGACTCTCCTCACCCTTGGGCGCGAGGCCCGCGGGCGGCGCGCCGTGGCGACGGTAGGAGATCGAGCCGTACGCGTTCGCGATGTCGGTGCGCATCTCCGACATGTTCTGGTAGCGCTTGTTCGCGTCCTTCTGCATCGCCTTCAGGATCAGGTTCTCCGCCATCTCGGTGATTTCCCGATGAGGCGCGAACTCGCGAGGCGACGGAGGATTCGTGTGGATGTGCATGGAGAGCACCTCGCTCGACTGCGGCGCCTCGAACGGCGGCCGGCCACACAGCATGTCGAAGATGATCACGCCGAGCGAGTAGACGTCGGCGCGATGATCGACATCCTCACCGCGCGCGGCCTCCGGCGACATGTACTCGGGCGTGCCGAACACCGCGCCCTGCACGGTCTCCGCGAGCAGCTCGTCTTGCACGAGGACCTTCGCGATCCCGAAGTCGAGCACCTTCACGAAGTCGTACGACTCCTCGCGCTCGGTGATCCACGTCTGGTCGGGCGTCATCCGCACGAGGTCACGGCGACCGGGCTTCTTCAACAACATGATGTTGTCGGGCTTGAGGTCGCGATGGATCACGCCGACCGCGTGGGCAGCCTCGAGCGCGAGCGCGATCTGGTTGGCGACGTTGAGCGCACGATGCAGCTCGACCGCGCCGTCCTTCTCGATCAGATCCTCGAGGCTCTTGCCCTCGAGGTACTCCATGACGAAGTAGACCGGCCCGTCGGGCGTGATCCCGAAGTCGGTGACGTCGACGATGTTCGCGTGGTTGATCGACGTCGCCGCGCGCGCCTCGCGGAGGAAGCGGTGGATCGCCTCCTGGTAGCGCGCGAACTGCGGATGCAGGATCTTCACCGCGACCGGACGCTTGATGTAGATGTGCTCGCCCGCGTAGACCGTCCCCATGCCACCGCGACCGAGGATCTTGTCGAGCCGGTAGTTACCGATCGACGTGCCGAGCCGCGCGATATCCTCTTCTTCGACGAGGACCGCGGAGTCGTGCAGGCAGAACCGTTCCCCGTCGGGAAACCGCGTGTAGCAGCGGGGACAGACCTTCACTTACCGAACCGAGCTTGCATGAACATGCTGAGGAATCGGTTATCGATGGGGCTCTGGCCCGCGGGCGGCTTGACGTTCAGGAGCGTGAACTCGAGGCCGATGTCGAACTTCTGGCTCGGCGAGAACTCGATGCGGCCGGTCACCGGCACCTGGAACGCGCCGGCGGAGGTGTCGAAGTCCGGGATCAGGAGCTGCGCGTAGACCACGACCGACAGCGGCGGGATCGGGTTCGTCGCGATGCCGATCGAAGGCTTGAGGTCCGGCTTCGCCGAGTTCTTCGTCGGGATGTTCGCGGTCCGCGTGATCGCGTTCATGTTCATGTCGAGCACGGGGTTGCCCATGCTGTCGAGCACCGGCTCGATCGACTGGATCGTGTGATCCTTGTCGACCGAGTTGAAGTCGATCGACATCAGCGTCTGGAGCGCGACGATCGCGATCTCGGGCTTGATCGCGTAGCGGAACGGGAACCCGAGGTCGATCGAGAACTTGGTGCCGCCCGCGCCGTACTTGCCATCGGGCAGGCTGACGAGCGCCGCGTTCGGCGCCTTGCAGCTCGCCGGATCCGACGGGTTCATCGGATCGGCAGTCGCCGCTGGCGAGCAGAAGTTCTGGAAGTCGGGGATCGCGTTGCGATGGACGTTCGCGGCGACCCGGATGTCGAGCATGTCGTAGATCAACGACCCCTCGAACCCGAAGTAGAGCCCGAACGCCTTGAAGTTGTAGGCGTCGGTCAGCCCGCCGATCAGCGTGAAGTTGTCCTTCAGGCCGTACTGCGCTTCGAGGTTGAGCCCGAACGTGCCGAACGCGCCCTTCGCGGACAGGTCGGTGCCGAGGCCGGCACGGAGCTGCAGGATGCCCTCGGTCATCGTCAGCGGGCGCGAGTTCTCGCGCACCGGGAACGACTTCATTGTGAACAGGCCACCGGCGGTCACCGGAGGCTGATCCTTGTCGTCCTCGCCCTCGGTCTCGGTGTCGGTGTCGGTGTCGCCGTCACCCTTGCCACCGTCGCCGCCGCCGTCTCCCTCCTCCTCGTCGTCGCCATCGGCGAACGCCAGTGTGGAGTGACCGTGCAATGCGATGTAGCCGAGACTCAACGACAGCGCGAGCGCGAGCCGTTGCCACCGGCCTAGCGAAGGAAGCATCGGACGGAATCCTATCGTAAATTCGGCCGAAACGCCGAAGGGCCCGCCAATTGGCGAGCCCTTCAGTTTCGAAGCTAAAAGGTGAGGGCGGAGCCCTCACGACGCGAACTGTTCGCGTCACAAACAAGTCAGACAGGAAGAAGAGTTACTTCTTCTTGCCCTTCTTGCCGCCGGCCTTCTTGGCCGGGGCCTTCTTCGCCGCCTTCTTGGCGGCCGGCTTCTTCGCAGCGGGCTTCTTCGCAGGCGCCTTCTTCGCAGTCTTCTTGCGCTTGCTGCCGCCGACCTGACGCTCCTTGCGGGCGATGTCGCCGTCACCGTCGAGGTAGTAGAGATACTTGCTGTAGTCCATGTCGATGCCAGCGGCTGCGACCTTCGCGGCCTTGCCCTTCGGCTGGCCCGGCTTCTTCCGGGGCGTAGCCCAGACGTCGCCGGTCTTGATGTAATACATCATGTCGTTGTCACGCTTGATACCGAGCTTCGCGATCTTGTCGCTCATGAGTACAAACCCTCCCTAGGGTAGTTGTGTGCGCGAAGGCTGCCACAGGGGTCTGACATTCGTCCGCAGAAAAATGCTCGACGGAGATCACCACGGGGTATCCGAGCCGTCCGACGACGATTTTTGACTGGGTCGTTTCGGGCCAAATCGTCGTCGGAAATTGCCTGTGGATAACTGGTTCGTCGTCGGGGATCCGAAATGATCTAAATCCTCGACGGTAAACGGGAATTCCTCGACGAGCGAGCGCCGGATCAGGCCGATTTACGACGACGTTTCGGCGCCGGCCGGCACACCAGGACCTGGCTCTCGGACGCACCGTCGAGCGGGGACGAAAAAAAATCGCCAAATCTTTCGTGGACCCGAAATCCGGCGTGCGAAACCAGGGCCTCGAGCTCGGCGGGGAACCACTTTCGCTGGGACAGGCGCACCACGCGCGCGCCGTCGCGGCTGCCATCGGCGGGGTCGTAGTACAGGCGGATGACCGCGATCTGGTTGATCGGATCGTAGGTGTGGTTCGTCGAGTACAGCATCGCCCGGCCGGTCGTCGGGTCCGTGAACCGGGTCTTCGCCCACCGCTTGTCGGGGTCGCGGACGAGCCACGCGAGGTCGGGGTTCTGGACGTCGAACGCGAACACGCCGTCGTCGGTGAGGTGGGCGAGCACCCCGGCGAGGCAGGCCGCGAGCTCGCCGCGCGTGTAGAGGTGCTCGAGCACGTTGAACGCGGCGATCGCGAGCGGGAACCGCGGCCCCTTGATCGCGAGGTCGCGGAGGTCGCCGGCGACCGGCACGATCCGGCTCGCGAGCTGCTTGGTGGCGCGGCTCGCCAGCTTGGCGAGCATCGGCGCCGAGCTCTCGACGGCGGTGACCGTGTGGCCGTCGCGGGCGAGCGGGATGGTGACCCGGCCGCTGCCGGCGCCGAGCTCGAGGATCCGACCGCTGTCGCCGAGCAGCTCGTGGGCGAGCGTCCGGTAGAACGTCACGTCGGAGCGGCGGCGGCGGTACTCGTAGTCGTAGAGCGCGGCGTCGGCGTAGTGCTCGCGCGTACCCGCATCGATGTCGTTGGAGTCGACCTCGCATCGCGCGGCGCTCTCCGCACGAAGCTGCTTCGAGCGCGCGGCGGCGGTCACGGCTGGTCGTGGCGCCGACGGCGCCCGCCACGTCGCCGGCGGCGGCGCTTGCGCGGCTCGCCGTTGGCGTCGGTCTCGGTCTCGTCGTCGCGGCCTTCCTGCGGCGCGA
>JBBQEX010000078.1:0-34463 GCA_038321315.1 Haliangiales bacterium
CGACATCTACGCGCTCGGCGTGATCCTGTACGAGCTCGCGACCAGTCAGCTCCCCTTCAACGCCGACAACTTCATGGGGATCCTGACGCAGCACATGTACAAGGCGCCGACCCCGCCGCGCGCGCTCGTGCCGGCGCCGGACTGCCCGCCCGCGCTCGAGGCGGTGATCCTGAAGTGCCTGCAAAAGAAGCCCGAGCTGCGCTACCAGTCGATGGAAGAGCTCGGCGCGGATCTCCAGCGCGTGAAGGACGGCGGCGTGCCGCTCGCGGTCGCGGAGATGATGGGCCGCAGCGGCGGCTTCAGCGTCCCGCACGACTTCTTCAAGCCGAAGGCGATCGTGCCGGCCACGCCGAGCTCGTCGCGCAAGCCTTGGCCGACGTACGTCTGGGTCGCCGGCGCGGCGGTCGCGGTCGGATTGGTCGTCGCGATCTTCGCCATCGCGAAGAACACGACGGCGAGCACGACGGTGCCGACGGCGACGCCGCAGTCGACCGCCGTCGCGGGCGCGACGACGACGGCGCCCTCCGCGACGGCGACGGCCGCACCGGTCAAGAAGACGTCGGTCGCGCTGGGAGCGACGCCGAAGACCGCGAAGGCTTACCGCGACGGCAAAACGTTCGATCTGCCGATCGTCGTCGAGGTCGAAGAGGGCAAGCCGATCGCGATCGAGATCAAAGCGGACGGCTACGACCCGCAGAAGATCGAGCTCGACGGCTCGGTGCAGAGCAAAGAGATCGACCTCAAGCCGACGCTCAAGGGGCCGCGCCCGACAGGCACCGGCACGAAGCCCGCAAAGCCTTGCAAACGCGGCTCGGGGGACATCGTGAACCCCTGGGACTGCAAGTAATTCTTCGAAGACGGGGTCCGCAAGCGGCCCCTTGGAATCCTCACGCCGCCGCGATCGATACCCCGCGCGGCGCCTCGAGCACGCGCTCGGATCGACCCACGTCATGACCCCCTCGGCGCTCCTCTCGCTCGTCCCCGACGATGTCCTCGGCCTCTGCCGCCGCCTTCGCGAGAAGGGAAAACGCGGCTGGATCGTGGGCGGCTGCGTGCGCGATCTGTTGCGCGGCGGGACCCCGAAAGACTGGGACGTCTGCACGGACGCGCGACCGAAAGAGGTCGTGAAGATGTTCTCGAAGGTGATCCCGACGGGGATCCAGCACGGGACGGTGACCGTGCTCGTCCGCGGCACGCCGTACGAGGTGACGACGCTTCGCGGCGAGGGCGCGTACACCGATGGTCGACGCCCGGACTCGGTCGAGTTCGTCGACGACATCACGGCCGACCTCGCGCGCCGCGACTTCACGTTCAACGCGATCGCGCTCGATCCGATCGACGGACAGCTCATCGATCCGTTCGACGGGCGGCGCGATCTCGAGGGGCGCGTGCTGCGCGCGGTCGGCGACCCGCACGAGCGCTTCGCCGAGGACGGCCTCCGTATCCTTCGCGCCGCGCGCTTCTCCGCGACGCTCGAGTGCACGATAGAGCCCGAGACGGCGCGCGCGATGGGGACCGATCGGTCGCTCACTACGTTCAAGCGCGTGAGCTCCGAGCGCGTGCGCGACGAGTGGATGAAGTCGATGCGCGCGAGCCGGCCGTCGATCGCGTTCGAGGCGATGCGCGCGTCCGGCGTGCTCGCGATCTCGTGCCCCGAGATGATCGAGTCGGTCGGCTGCACGCAGAACAAGTGGCACGCGTACGACGTGTGGGGTCACGCGATGGCGTGCCTCGACGCGTGCAAACCGGAGCCGGTGCTGCGCGTCGCGGCGCTGCTCCACGACGTCGGCAAGCCGCGCACGCGCGCCTTCAGCGACAAGACGCAAGACGTCACCTTCTACGAGCACGAGCGCATCGGCGCCGAGATGGCCGAGCCGATCCTCACGCGGCTTCGCTTCTCGAACGACGAGCGCGCGCACGTCATCGCGCTCGTTCGCCATCACTTGATTTGCTACGACGAGTCCTGGACGGACGCGGCGGTGCGACGCTGGATCCGCCGCATCGGTCCCGACGTGGCGCCCGATCTCTACGAGCTCGGGTTCGCCGACGCGCGCGGCAAGGGCCGCGAGGCGAGCCAGGACATCGCGAACATCGAGCACCTGCGCGAGCGGGTCGGCGCGCTGCTCGCCGCTGGCGCGGCCCTCTCGACGCGCGACCTCGCGTTGAACGGGAGCGACCTGATGAAGGAGCTCGGCCTCCCGCCCGGACGACAGATCGGTGAGCTGCTCGCGAAGCTCGTCGAGGTCGTGACGGACGACCCGACGGCCAATGAGCGCGAGCGTTTGCTCGAAGAAGCGCGCCGCCTGCTCGCCTCGTAGAACTTTATTCAAGCCTCGCCGTAGAAAGCCGGTGCCCAAGCGCCCTCGCCCCCGCGAGCGGCGTGAGGTCAGGTGCTGACCGAAATCGGTCAGGACCTGACCACGCGGATCGCCTTGATTTCAAGGCCCGCGGAGAAACTCGCGGCCCCCGGCACGGGCTGCCCATCGATTGGAACGGGGTCCGCGCTGCGGACCTTCGGGAGGAATTTCGTCATGTCGCTCGCTCGTTGGTTCCGTATTCCCAAGATTCGTCGCGGCCTCGCCGTCAGCTCGATCGCCCTCGCCATGGGAGGGCTCGTGCTCGCGAAGTCGTCGGCCAGCGCGCGCACCGGCGTCGCGGTGAGCGTCGGCTCGCACGCCGACGGCGCCGGCTCGGTCAGCTTCAGCGGCGCGGGAATGCACGGCACGATCGCGCTGTCGCACACGCGCGTCCTCGCAGGCGGCGAGCGTCGCATCTTCGCGGACATCGATCTGTACGCCGACGCGTCGGCGCAAGCGAAGGACCGCGCGCCGATCTCGATGGCCGTCGTGCTCGACACGTCCGGCTCGATGGGCGGCGAGAAGATCGACCAAGCGAAGCGCTCGGTGATTCAGCTCCTCCGCGACATGCGCGACGACGACGAGATCGCCTTCGTCCGCTACTCGAGCGACAGCGAGCTCGTTCAGCCGCTCGCCCGCATCGGCGACGTGCGCGAGAAGCTCATCGCCAAGGTGCAGGCCCTTCAAGCCGGCGGCGGCACGAACATCCCGCCCGCGCTTCAAGCCGGCCTCGCGCAGCTCGCCGAGGTGAAGACAGGGAACGTTCGACGCATCGTGCTCGCGAGCGACGGGCTCGACGGCACGCGCGCGGCGTCCGAAGCGATCGCGAAGACGGCTTCGGCGCGCGGCGTGACGGTCTCGTCGATGGGCATCGGCCTCGACTTCGACGAGGGCTACATGGGCTCGATCGCGCTCGCGGGTCACGGCAACTTCGGCTTCGTGAAGGACGCGGGCTCGCTCGCGACCTTCTTGAACCGCGAGCTCAAGGAGACCGCGTCGACCGTCGTGGAGAACGCGACGGCGCGCCTCGAGCTGCCGAAGGGCGTGCGCTTCGTGCGCGCGCACGGCGGCGACGTGGTGTCGACCGCCGACACGACGAAGCTCGATCTGTCGATGGGCGCGCTCTTCGCCGGCGATCATCGTCGCGTCGTGCTCGAGCTCGACGCGAGCCTCGAGGCCGGCGACATCGAGCAGATCGCGTCGCAGGTCTCGTGGGCCCGCGTCGGCGGCGAGAAGACGAGCGCGACGCTCGCGAAGCTCGAGCTCGGCGGAACGAGCGACGCGCACGCCGTCGAGGAGAGCCGCAACGTCGACGTGATCGCGGACGCGACCAGCGTCGTCGCGTCGTACCGACAGATCGCGGCGGCCGAGGCGTACAACCACGGCGAGCAAGAGAAGGCCGTGGCGCTCATCGCGCAAAATCAAGCGGATTTGAGCGCAGTGCAGGCGTTCGCGCCGCCGAGGGCGCGCGCCGGCCTCGAGGCGCAAGCGACCGCGTACGACGGCACGATGAGAGCGTTCAAAACCAAGGCGCCCTCGAGCGACGAAGGGAAGGCCGCGGCCAAGGGCGCCGCCGCGAAGGACATGGATAACCTCGCGAGGAAGGCTTACTGAGCCATGAAGAAGCTCGCGTTCTTGCTCGCGGCCGCGGCCGCGTTCGGCCTCGGCGGCCTCGCCGATCACCTCGGCGCAGTCGGCGGCGCGGGCCTGTCGATCACGCTCGGCGTCGTGCTCGCGGTGCTCGCGTCGGAGACTCCATCGCTGGTCGCGGCGGGCGCGGGCGCGCTCGGCGCGTTCGCAAGCGGCGTGCTCGCGGGCGCGTCACCGGCCGTCGCGGGCGCCGCGCTCCTCGGGCTCTGCTTCGCCGAGCGCACGACGCGGATTCGAACGCCGATCGCTCGTCTCCTGCATCTCGGCGTCGCCGTCGGAACGGGCGCGCTCGCGGGCTCGCTCGCGACGGCGTTCTCCGCGTCGTCGCTCTCCGTGCGCGGCGTCGCGATCACGGTCGGCGCGGTGCTCGCGGCGCTACCGATGTTGGTCGAGGCCGATCCTCCCGAAGCGCACGCGCTCGAGACGGCCGCGAACGATCTGCCCGAGCCCGTGCGCGCGACGCTCCTTCGCGGGGCCGAGCTCCGTCGCGGCGCGGACGACTCGCTGCTCGATCGCGACGGTCGCAAGCTCGTGAAGAGCACGTGGAAAGCCCTTCGAAAGCTGGTCGACGCGCGCGTTCGTCTCGAGGGCGCGCGCATCATTCGAGCCCGCGCGAAGGTCCCGCGCGAGATCGCGGCGCACGCGAACCTCGTGGTCGAGAAGGTCGACGAGCGGATCACGAAGCACGTCGACGCGATCGCGCGCGCGTACAGCGCGGCGAGCTCGGCCGACGCGGCGACGAAGAGCCTCGATGATGAAGCGCTCCGCGGCGTCGAAGAGGTCGGCGACAACTTGGAAGAAGTGAGCAAGGCGATCGTCGAAGACGCCGCCTAAGCGCGCGCAGCCTTCGCCGCGAGCGCCTCCTCTTCTGCGCTCGCCTCTTCCAACGCTCGCTCGTCGAGCTCCCCCGCTGAAGCCTGCTCCAACGCGACGCGAACACGAACGTTCGCCGAAGCCGCAGCCGCGACGCGGACTCTCTCCGTCGCGGCCGCATCGCCGAGCGCCGCGAGCGCGACCGCCGCAGCGACCCGTCGCTCGAGCGGCGCGCCGGGGCTCTCGACCACGCTGACGAGCGCGTCCTTGTCGAGCGTGCGCGCGCGATAACTCTCGCCCGTCGAGAGCAGCGCCGCGAGCGACGCGCGCCACTCGTCGAGCGTGCGCCCGCCGCGATCCAACCGAGCGAGCGCTGCCTCCGGCGCATCAGCTTTTCGAAACACCTGGAGCGTCTCGGCGATGCGCGCTTCGATCTCGGAGCGTCGCACTGGCGTCAGGTGCCTCGCGCGAGCGCTGACCTCGGCGCCGCTCTCGAGCTCGAACTTAACGGCGCTCTGCGTGACGCGGACGTCTTTGATCGCCGAGTGAGGAATGAATTTCGAGCGGAGCGTTCGCTTCACGACCACACCGTCCGCGCCGACGACCAAACGCTCCGGTCCGAAGAGCGCGCGCAGCCCGAAGAAGACGACCGCCCAAGCGAGGAAGAAGACCGAGTAGCTGAGCACCCGCACGTGCCATACGGTCGAGGCCATCGCGGCGTACGTCGCCGCGATGGGACCGAGCAGGATCGACAGAAGATCCAAAAACAGCGTTTCTCCTAGGCCGAACGTGACGGCCCTCCGCGACGCGTCGAGGCCTGTGGCTTCGAGGAGCGCTGCGCCTTCGCCGCGATCGAGAGCACGGAAGCGGACGACGTCGCCGTTCACGAGATCGAGCTCGACGCAACCATCGGCGGGGCTCGCTCGTCCACCTTTGAGGTCCTTCAGCGGTACGCTCTTCTCCAGGAGGCCTTCGCCCCAACGAAGCGCGCCGTGCTCAATGCGAACATCGCCGTGGCGCTTCCACGACACGACGCGGATCACCGCGGCGACGAAGAGCGTCCCGACGCCCACGACCGCGGACCACGAGAGGAGCGCGGACCCGGCGCGGTAGACCCCGATCGGGAGGAGCGTGAAGATCCCCGGCGGCACGAAGAGCAGCGCCATGCCCAGCCATGCGAGCCGAGCCGCGAGCCCGTACCGGAGGACGGTCGCCCCGACCGAAAAGCGAGGTGAAGTCGCCTCGGGAAGGCCCATAGCCAAACGCTAACAGCGATCGCGGAGCCCCTGCCCTCATAGATTTCCGGGTCCAACAGGGCTAAGCCCGAGCGACCTATCCGCGTAGTGCACGCTGCATCGAAGAGGCAAACGACATGGCCGAAGACAAGCACCGAACGTTGAGCGAGCGCGCCGCGAGGCAGCTCGCGAACACCACGAAGACCCCGCCGCAGTGGGTCGGGAGCACGCCGCGTTGGCTGGTGCAGCTCATCCCGTGGACGCCCGTCGAGGCCGGCGTTTACCGCGTGAACCGCGTGATCGACGACAAGTTCGCCGTCGAGTGCAGCCCCGAGGACAGCGACACGCGCCCGATCGCGCACATCGACTACGAAGAGAAGCCGCGCGAGTACGTGCTGAGCACGGTGACGACGACGGTCGAGGTGCACACGCGCATCTCTGATTTGTTCCGCAGCCCGATGGATCAAGTCAAAGAGCAGCTCACGGTCGCCGTCGAGCGCCTCAAGGAGAAGCAAGAGGACGAGCTCGTCAACAACGGCAACTACGGCCTGCTCAACAGCGTGCACGACTCGATGCGCGTGAAGTCGCGGAGCGGCACGCCGACGCCGGACGATCTCGACGAGCTCATCGCGAAGGTCTGGAAAGAGCCGGGCTGCTTCCTCGCTCACCCGCGCGCGATCGCCGCGTTCGGTCGCGAGTGCACGCGCCGCGGAGTCCCGCCGCCGACCGTCAGCCTCTTTGGCTCGCCCGTCATCACGTGGCGCGGCATCCCGATCGTGCCTTGCGACAAGCTGCATTTGACGGGCAATAAGACGGACATCTTGTTGCTGCGCACCGGCGAGAAGAAGCGCGGCGTCATCGGCCTCTTCCAACCCGGCATCCCCGGCGAAGTGAGCCCGAGCCTCGCGGCGCGCTTCATGGGCATCAACCAGCGCGGCGCCTCGCAGTACCTGCTCTCGCTCTATTGCTCGGCCGCCGTGCTCACCGAAGACGCGATCGGCGTGCTCGAGAGCGTCGAGGTCGATCGGTACCATGAGTACAAGTGAGCTCGGTCCTCCGCCCGAAGTGAGCGGAGGCATCGGCCAGCTCGGCGATCCGGGAGGCGGCGTCACGCCCGCGCTCACGCCGACGCCGGCGCCTAACGCTATGGCGAACGCGAGCCCGGGTCTCACGACCGGGGCCGCGCAGCCTTCGGGCGGGCCGACGTTGCCGAGCGGAGATCCCGCGTCGCTCGCGGTGATCCTCGCGCAGATGGCGAACCAGCTCTTCGTCGGTCCGTCAGTCTCGCCGGTGCCGACCGCGCCGAATACGGCAGCCACATCGCTCGCGGGCTCGACCGTACCGACGTCGCCGGGCTTCTCACCCGCGCTGCTCGCGAGCGCGCCGGGCACCGAACGCGCGGACATCGACGTGACGGATCTCTCGGCAAATCAAGCCTCCCCTGCGATCGCGTCGCCCGCGATGGTGACGCCTGTGGCGCCGACCGTCGCGACGAGCGCGCCGGCTACGCCTGCGTCGCCGTTCTCGCCCGCGTCGCTCGACAGCTTGCTCGCGGGGTTCGAGGTCAGCGCGTTCGCCGCTCCCTTCGGCGAGCTCTTTCGTTTGCCATTGGTCGACACCGACGCACCCGACGTCGCGCCTTACCTCACGCACGACGCACAGTCGCTCGGCCTCGAGAGCGATCTCGGCGTGCCGCTCGCGCCCGCGCACGAGGTCTCGCGCGAGGATCCTTCGCTCATTCGCAACCTCGGCGGCAACGCGTTCGATCCGTACGCCGTGCGCCGCGATTTTCCGATCTTGGACGAGCGCGTCCACGGCAAGCGCCTGGTCTGGCTCGACAACGCGGCGACCACGCAGAAGCCGCGCGCGGTCATCGATCGGCTCTCGTACTTCTACGAGCACGAGAACTCGAACATCCACCGCGCGGCGCACACGCTCGCGGCGCGCGCGACCGACGCGTACGAGGGTGCCCGCGAGACCACGCGGCGGTTCGTGAACGCGCCGAGCGCGGGCGAGATCATCTTCGTGCGCGGCGCGACCGAGGGCATCAACCTGCTCGCGAAGACCTACGGGCGCGCGAACGTCGGCGAGGGCGACGAGATCATCATCACGCACCTCGAGCACCACGCGAACATCGTGCCGTGGCAGCAGCTGTGCGCCGAGACCGGCGCTCGCCTGAAGGTCGCGCCGGTCGACGACCGCGGCCAGATCCTGCTCGCCGAGTACGACCGGCTGTTCACGCCGCGCACCAAGCTCGCGTCGATCACGCAGGTGTCGAACGCGCTCGGCACGATCACGCCGGCGCGCGAGATGATCGAGATCGCGCATCGCCACGGCGCGATCGCGATCCTCGACGGCGCCCAGGCGGTCTCGCACATGCGCGTCGACGTCCAGCTGCTCGACTGCGACTTCTACGTGTTCTCGGGTCACAAGGTGTTCGCGCCGACCGGCATCGGCGCGGTGTACGGCAAGCGCGAGCTGCTCGAGGCGATGCCGCCATGGCAGGGCGGCGGCAACATGATCGCCGACGTCACGTTCGAGAAGACCGTGTACCAGCCGCCGCCGTTCCGGTTCGAGGCCGGCACCGGCAACATCGCCGACGCGGTCGGCCTCGGCGCGGCACTCGACTACGTCATGAAGATCGGGCTCGACGTCATCGATCGCTACGAGCACGAGCTGCTCGGCTACGCGACCGAGCGCTTGCTCCGCGTGCCGGGCCTGCGGATGCTGGGCACCGCGGCGCACAAGGCCGGGGTGATGTCGTTCGTGCTGGACGGTCAGCGGACCGAGGATGTCGGCGCCGCGCTCGACAAGGACGGCATCGCCGTCCGGTCCGGCCACCACTGCGCCCAACCCATCCTACGCCGGCTCGGGGTCGAGGCTAGCGTCCGGGCTTCGCTCGCTTTCTACAATGTTACCGAGGACATCGACGCGCTGGTCGAGTCGCTCCACCGACTCCAGGCGGGGCGCCGTCTCAAATAACGGATCCGCTTCAACAGACCCCTTGCCAACCATAGCGGTGTCCGTTATAACAGACACCATGGTCGCGACGCTCAACGCCCTCGAAGCTTCCGAGCTCATCGCCAGCACCCCGATCGACGTGATCGACGTCCGCGATGTCGACGCCTACGAGGCCGGCCACATCCCGGCTGCCCGGGTCGTGCCGCTCGACGTCCTCCGCTCCGACACCGATCGGGAGCTGGCCGGCAAGCCCGCGCTCCTGTTCGTGTGCAAGAGCGGCGTCCGCTCGCTGAACGCGGCCAAGCTCGCCGAGCGCCTGGGCTACGCCAAGATCTACAACCTCGACGGCGGCACCGATGCCTGGGCCCGCGCCGGGCTCCCGATCGCCGCCGAGCACCACGCGGCCGCCGCCTGATCTAACCTCGCCGGGTGAAGACCTGGCGGCTCGAGCACCCGACGAAGGACATGTTCTTCGAGGTGTTCTGGGACAACCTCGAGGTCGAGCTGGTCTCGGGGACGATCGGCAGCGAGGGCAAGACGCGCCACGTCGGCCACGGCAGCCCGCGCGACGCCGAGCGGTTCATCGCCGCCGAGCTCGCGAAGCGCCGCAAGCAGGGCTTCGAGGAGGTCGCGCCCGAGGTGCCGATCGAGATCGCGCGGACCGCGCCGATCGCACCCCCAGCGCCCGCGCTGGTCGCCGAGATCGCGGCACAGCCCGACGACGATGCGGTGCGCCTGGTCTACGCCGACTACCTGCTCGGCCACGGCGATCCACTCGGCGAGCTCATCGTCGTGCAGTGCGAGCGCGCGCGGCTGCCGCGCTGGGACCGCCGCCACGAGCGGCTCGCCGCGCGCGAGGACACCCTGTTGATGACGTTCCGGCCGCGCTGGCTCGGCGCGATCGCCAAGCACGTCAGCGCGACGTTCGTGCGCGGGTTCGTCGATCGGATCGGGTTCGGCGGTGCCGACCCGCGCGACCGCGTGCTCGATCACGTGTTCGACATCGCGCCGCTCCTGACCACGCTCGTCATCCCGGCCTCGGTCGCGCCGAACCGCGCCGGGAGCGAGGATGCGCTCGCCCGGCTGACCGGGGTGGTGCTCGAGGGCTCGCTGTACACGAACTCGGTCGAGCTGTGGATGCTGCCGCACGTCGTCCGCTTCACCGCGGCCGACGGCGCGTTCGGCACCGATCCGATGCGCGACCTCGCGATGCGCGCGTGGCGCGAGCTGGTGTTCGGCAACCTGCCGCTCGGCGCCGACGGGACGCGCGCCATGCTCGACCGGCTCGATCCGGAGGTCCTCGAGGTGCTCGAGCTGATCGACTGCGGCGTGACCGACGCCGGCATCGCACGGATCGTCGAGCGCCCACTGCCGGCACTCCGCCGACTCGGGCTGCGTGGTGCCCAGCTGTCGCCGCGCGCGCTCGAGCGGATCGCCGGCGCGCGCGACCTCCGCGCCGTCACGCACCTCGACCTGTCGCTCAACGCCGAGGCCGGCGCCGGCTTGCCCGCGCTCGTCGAGTCGCGCGCGCTGCCGGCGCTGCGCGAGCTCTCGCTACGCCACGTCCCGCTCGACGCGGACGACATGGCCGCACTCGCGCGCTCGCCGATCGCGGATCGCCTGGTCTCGCTCGACCTCGAGAGCTGCGCGCTCGACGAGGCCGCGGCCGAGTCGCTGGTCGACGGCGCGTGGCCGGCGCTGCGCGAGCTGCGGATCCACGGCAACCCGCTCGGCGCTGGCGGGGCCCTGATCCGCGAGCGATTTCCAGATATTCACTGGTAGCGACGGTCAGACCGACATCGAACCTGGTGCGTCAGTACGCGGCATGAAGCTCCGCGCGCTGCTCCTGTCGTTCTCCCTGCTGGCTCCGATCGCGTCCGTCTCGTCCGCCGAGGTGCGCGCGACCGGTCGCGCGCACAAGGATGAACCGGCGCCGATCAGCGTCGATCGCGCGCAGCTTCGCACCGCGCTCGCCGCGCGCCGCGAGGTCACGATCGCGCGGTTCCTCGCGTACCGCGAGCGCAAGGTCTACCCGGTCGGCATGCTCCCGGGCGGTGGCTTCCACCACGTCTGGCGCGACGATCAGGGCAACCTGTGCGCGGCCGCGACCCTGCTCGCCGCGGACTGGGGCAAGCCGGCGGCCGAGAAGATCGGCGCCGCGAACGTCGAGCTGAAGCTCGCGGCCGTCACGTCCGGTCCGGTCGCCGACTGGATGCTGTCGACCGGCCTCACGCACCACGAGCTGGTCGCGATCCAGGTCCCGGGCTGGGAGCCGCAGCCACACCCGTCCCAGCCGGAGCCCAAAGCCGATCCGCAGGCGCGCGCGCGGGAAGTCGAGCGGCTGTACGGCATCTACGTCGATGTCGAGCGCCAGCTGACCGACCTCGCGGACGAGAGCCTCGACGAGCTGACCGACGCGGTGATGAAGCGTCCGGATCTCGCGCGCCAGATCATCGCCGGCCAGCCGGCCGCGCGGTCGTGACGCCGGGTACGATGGCCGCGTGAAGCGCCTCTCCGCGTCGGACGCGATGTTCCTCTACGGCGAGTCGCGCGAGACGATGATGCACGTCGCGGGGCTGATGCCGTTCAGTCCGGCGCCCGATCAATCTCCCGATCACCTGCGCGAGCTGGTCGACGAGCTGCGGAGCGGCATCGAGGTCCAGCGGCCGTTCAACCTGAAGCTGTCGAACCCCGACTTCCTGCGCAATCCGCTACAGCACTGGGTCGAGGCCGACGTCGACCTCGAGTATCACGTGCGGCGCTCGGCCCTGCCGCGGCCCGGCGACGAGCGCGAGCTCGGCATCCTGGTGTCGCGCCTGCACGGCGGCTCGATCGACTTTCATCGACCGCCGTGGGAGCTCCACCTGATCGAGGGGCTCGAGGGCGGTCGCTTCGCGTTCTACATCAAGGTGCACCACGCGCTGGTCGACGGGTTCTCGGCGATGCGGATCATGGCGAACGCGCTGTCGACCGATCCCACCGAGCACCGGCCGCTGTTCTTCGCGATCGCGCAGCCGCGTCGCGTGCCGCCGCCGGAGACCGAGCTGACCGCGCCGGTGCCGGAGTCGCGGGGGATCAACTTCCCCGAGCTGCTCGGCGCGGTCCGCGAGCAGTACGGCGCGAGCAAGACGGTCGGGCGCGCGTTGCTCAACGTGTTCTCGCGCGATGATCACGACCTGGTGTCGCCGCGTCAGGCGCCGAAGTGCGTGTTGAACGCGCGGATCTCGCGCAGCCGGCGGTTCGCGACCCAGCGGCTCGACGCCGGACGGATCAAGGCGATCGCGAAGGCCGCGGGCGGCACGGTCAACGACGTCGTGCTCGCGCTGTCGTCGAGTTGCCTGCGGCGCTACCTGCTCGAGCTCGACGCGCTGCCGTCCGAGCCGCTGATCGCGATGCTCCCAGTGGCGATCCGCACCAAGGACGATCACGGCGGCGGCAACGCGGTCGGCGCGATCCTCGCGACGCTTGCGACCGACCTCGACGATCCCGGCGCGCGGCTTCACCGCATCATCGAGTCGACGCGCCATGCCAAGGCGCAGCTGTCGGGGATGTCGAAGGCCGCGATCCTCCAGTACAGCGCGCTGCTCACCGCGCCGTCGATGCTGCAGATGATCCCCGGCGCCGCGGGGCGCGTGCGGCCGACGTTCAACGTCGTGATCTCGAACGTGCCCGGGCCGGATCGGGCGCTGTACTTCCGCGGCGCGCGGCTCGAGGCGAGCTATCCGATGTCGGTGCCAGTGCACGGCCAGGCGCTCAACATCACGGTCAACAGCTACGACGGGGCGATGTGCTTCGGGTTCACCGGCTGTCGCGACACGGTGCCCCACCTGCAGCGCCTCGCGGTGTACTGCGGCGACGCGCTCGGCGAGCTCGAACACGCCGTCGCCTGACGCGGTTCGGTGCTAGCGTGCGACGGTGATCCGTCGCGCGCTGTTCGTCGTCGCCCTCGCGTCCTGCGCGCCCTCGGATCCCGCGCCGCCACCGACCGCGGCACGCCGCGCGCCTCCGATGTCGGTGCGGCTCGAGCGCGCGTCGCCCGGCGAGCTCGTCGCACCGGCCGCGACGCCGACCGCGTCGGCCCGCATCCTGGTCGCGCGCCTCGCGAGCCGCTGGGGTGTCGCGCTACCGGCGCTCGAGGCCCGCGGCGAGGTGCCGGTCGCCGGGAACACGATCGTCCGGCTGCAGCAGATCGTCGACGGTCTCCCGGTCGAGGCCGGCGAGCTCCACGTGCTGGTGCGACCGTCGGGCGAGCTCGTCGCGGCGAGCGGCGTGCCGGTCGACCTCGCGACGCCGCGCACGCCGGCGCGGTTCGTCGACGACGAGGCCGCCGCGATCGCGCGTGCGGTCGATCGTGCGCCGGTCGCGCGCGCGCGTGCCCGCCAGGTCTGGCATCGCGATGGCGAGCGGCTGATCGCGGCGTGGCTCGTCGAGGCGTTCCTCGCGAACGGCGACGCCGAGCGCGTCGTGCTCGCCGGCGACGACGGCCGCGTGCTCGCGCGCCGCAGCCTGGTCGATGCCGATGGCGTCGGCTACCGGGTCTACGCCGACAGCGCGCCCGAGGTGCATCCGCACGACGGGCCGCTCGTCGACTTCTCGCCGCACCCGACCGGCACGCCGGACAAGACGTACCCGGCACTCTCGACGTCGTCGCTCGTCACCGTCGTCGGGCTCAACCACCCGGCGGGTGGGGGCGGCCCCGATCCGTGGCTGCCGGCGAACCCGACGGCGACCACCGGCAACAACATCGAGGCGTACTCCGACGACCACACCCCCGACGGCTTCTCGGCGGGGGACATCCGGGCGACGCCGACGTCGGCGAACCAGTTCGATCGCCAGTACGACTTCTCGCTCGGGCCGCTCGCGAACGCGAACCAGCAGATGGCGAGCATCACGGCGCTGTTCTTCACGCTCAACTGGATGCACGACTTCTGGTACGACGCCGGCTTCATCGAGAGCGCGATGAACGCGCAGACCTCGAACCTCGGCCGCGGTGGCATGGAGGGCGACGTGTTGCTCGCCGAGGCCCAGGACGGCGCGCTGACCGGTTCGCGCAACAACGCGAACATGGCGACCCCCGACGACGGCATGTCGCCGCGCATGCAGGTGTTCCTGTGGTCGGGGCACCAGGATCACGCGCTGGTCACGACGCCGGGCGCGACGCTCCAGAACGGCACCGCCGGGTTCGGGCCGCAGGACTACACCGCGACCGGCACGGTGGCCGCGGCGCTCGACGGCGTCGGCACGACGACCGACGCGTGCACCGCGCTGACCAACGCCGCGACGCTCGCCGGCAAGATCGTGCTCGTCGATCGCGGGCAGTGCTCGTACAAGACCAAGGTGCTCGCGGCGCAGGGCGCCGGCGCGGCCGGGGTGATCGTCGCGAACAACGTCGCCGGCGGCACGTCGCCGAACATGGGCGACGACACGACGGTGACCGCCGTGGTCACGATCCCCGCGATGGCGATCTCGCTCGAGGATGGCGCGACGCTGCGCGCGTCGCTCGCGAACGGCAGCGTGTCGGCGACGATGTCGCTGCACAGCGGGCCGGAGATCGACGGCGCGTTCGACGCGTCGGTCATCGCGCACGAGCACGGCCACTACCTCCACCACCGGCTGTCGCAGTGCAACACGCCGATCTGCGGCGGCATGAGCGAGGGTTGGGCCGACTTCTCGGGATTGATGCTCGAGGTCCGCGATGGCGATGACCTCGCGGGCGCGTTCCCGATCGGCCAGTACGCGACGACCTCGTTCGCCGGCGATCCGGGCTACTTCGGGATCCGGCGCGTGCCGTACTCGACGACGCGCGCGATCGATCCGCTGACGTTCATCGACATGGCGAACGGCCAGGCGCTGCCGATGGTCGGGCCGATCCAGCCGGGCGGGGCGAACGCCGAGGTGCACAACACCGGCGAGGTGTGGGCGACCGTCCTGTGGGAGGCGTATATCGCGATCCTCAAGGAGGGTCCCGACTTCACGACGGCGCGCGCGAAGATGGCGCGCTACGTGGTCGCCGGCCTGTTGCTCGCGCCGCCCGACGCGACGCCGACCGAGACCCGCGACGCGCTGCTCGTCGCGATCGGCGCCGAGGATCCGCACGACGCCGACATCGTCGCGTTCGCGTTCGCGCGCCGCGGGTTCGGCAGCTGTGCGGTGTCGCCGCCGCGCACCAGCACCGACAATCTCGGCATCGTCGAGAGCACGATCCTGTCGGGCCACGCAGTGCTCGGCGCGACCAGCCTCGGCGCCGACGGCTGCGATCTCGACGGCGTGCTCGACGTCGGCGAGACCGCGACCATCACGGTGCCGATCGCGAACGACGGCTACCACCCGCTGGCCGACGTCACCGTGACGCTGACGTCGCCGACGCCGGACATCGTGATCGCGACGCCGGTCGTCACGATCGGCGCGATGGCCGCGACCTCGCAGACCAGCGCGACGTTCGCGGTGAGCTACACCGGCGCCCGCGGCATCTCGGCCGTCGGCGAGCTCGACGTCACGCTGACCTCGACCGGGGGCTGCGTCAACACGCTCAGCCGCGCGCTGCCGATCCGGCTCGAGACCGACGACGTCCCGGCGAGCTCGACCGACGACAGCTTCGACACCGCGGACTCCGCGTGGACCGCGAGCGATGCCACCGTGTGGACGCACGCGCGCACGACCGCGCTCGACGGCACGTGGGTCGGCGCCAACGTCGGCCGGCGCTCGGACTCCAACCTGACGTCGCCGTCGCTCGACGTCGCGTCCGATGCCGACCTGACGATCGCGTTCTCGCATCGCTTCGCGTTCGAGTTCACCAACAACACGGCGTTCGACGGCGGCCTGATCGAGGTCTCGCCGGACGGCGGCGCGACCTGGACCGACCTCGCGGCGCTGATGGACCCCGGCTACAACGGCACGATCACCGACCAGGCCGACAACCCGTTGAAGACGCGACGCGCGTTCGTCCACCAGAACCCGTCCTACCCGGGCTTCGACCACGTCTCGGTGGCGCTGGGGCGCAAGCTCGCCGGTCAGACCATCAAGCTGCGGTTCCGGATCGGCAGCGACGCCAACACCGGTGCCGAGGGCTGGACGGTCGATGACGTGGCGATCCAGGGCATCACGAACCACCCGTTCCCGACAGCCGTCGGCGATAACGACGTCTGTGGCGTGGGTCCGGGGATCGATGGCGGCACCGATGGCAGTGGCGTAACCCCTGGAAATCCCGATGGTGGATGCTGCAGCGCAGCTCCCGTCTCGGCGGGTAACTTGTTGCTTGGCTTGGGGATCTTCGGATTTGTCGGCCGGCGCCGTCGCCGTGCCTAGCGGTCGTCAGACGGCCGTGGCAAGGTCGCGCGCATGATGACCAACGAGCACGTCGACAACAAGAGCGAGACTCACGCGCCCGCGTCCGGCCGCTTCCAGGAGCTGCAGCAGATGGTGGCCGCGATGGCGTCGGATTTCGAGAAGTTCTACAAGGATGGCAACAAGGCCGCCGGCACCCGCGTCCGCCTTGCGATGCAGGAGCTCAAGAACTTCGCGCAGACCATCCGCACGGAGGTCCAGTCGATCAAGAACGGCGGCGAGGCCGGCGGCAAGGCCGACGGCGACGACAAGGCCGACGACAAGGAGTAGCGATCATCGCCTTCTGGCGATGACGGGCGTGATCGACCGCGCTGCTTCCCAGAGCCTCTCGTAGGTTCGGGCGGTGGCCGCGGGTCGTCGGAGGGGGTGGCTGACGCGGTGGAGCTCGCCGAACAGGTCGAAGTGAAATCGCTGCGGAAGCGCATTCCACAGCCGGGACCGTCCGAACGTGAGCGCGATCGGGCCGAGGTCGCCGCGCAGCACGGCGGCGAGGTCGGTCGCCCAGCACTCGAAGCCTGCGACGACCGCCTCGCGCGGTAGCTCGGTCGGCTCGAACCGGCAGGCCTGCGGCACGTAGCGGAAGCGATGCTCGCGCGCGCCGTCGCGCAGCGCGAACATGAACGTCAGCGCGCGATCGGTCTCGCTCGCGAGCATCGAGTGCAGGCCGCGGAACACCATGCCGCCGACCAGCGCACCCGCGAAGTCGTCGAGCTGGGCGGCGAGAACGGCGAGCTCGCCGTCGGCCAGGGTCGTGCGCCCGGTGGCCGGCAGGTAGTCGCGGACCGGCGTCGCGTTGGTCTTCTGGCGCGACGGCCAGCTCGCGACCGGCGCGGTCTCGAGCCACGGCGTACACGGCGAGGTCTGCTTGAGCTTGCCGGCGACCATCGTGAACGTCTGGCCCGGGCGCGCCTGGACGAACGTCTCCTTGCGATACAGCTTCGACATCATCGCGCACACCGCGTCCATGTCGACACAGAACACGCGATCGTCGAGCCACGCGCTGGCGCCGCGGAACGAGAACCCGTTCGCGCACATCAGCATCGCGGTGGGCGTGCCCCACAGCGACTCGACAAGCTTGTGGCCGACGCCCATGTTGAGGAAGCACTGCTGCGTGCCGTCCTGCCGATCGTTCAGGTAGTCGGCCATGAACGTCCAGTCGAGCGCGTTGTTGGTCCAGCCGACCAGTCCGGGGCGCATCGCGCGGGCCGCGACCCACTCGACGTGCGCCTCGGTGATCGAGATGTCGACCATCGAGAAGAAGCTGCCCGCGCCGCCGGTGTGGCGGACGAGGAACGGCAACGTGTCCCACTCGTCGCCACAGTTGACCGTGACGTGATCGCCGGTGAACGGTGAGACCTCGAGGTCGCCGAGCTTGACCGGTACGCCGGGCTCGAGCGCGTGCACGGTGAAGCCCATCGTCTCGAGGATGCCGCGCGCCGCGATCGAGCTGCGCGCCGACAGGTAGATCGGGACGTCGCGCGCGACCAGGGCGAGCGACGGGATGTCGAAGTGATCGTCGTGCTCGTGGGTGAGCACGATCGCGTCGACCGCCGGCATCCGCGCGTGATCCAGCGCGCGCGGCGGATAGACCCGGTAGTCGAGCGCCTGCGCGTGGCCGAAGTCCTCGTGGAGCAGGGGATCGACGAGGATGAACGCGGTCTCGGAGGCGAACGCCCAGCCTTGGTGACCGAGGAACGTCGTCGCGAACACGAAGCTATCCTATCCTACGCGCATGCCGGACTTCGTCGTGCCGACCACGAGCGGACAGCTGCGCGGACGCGAGAGTGATGGCGCCGCGGTCTGGCGAGGCATCCCGTATGCCGCGCCGCCGACTGGCGAGCGCCGGTTCCTGCCGCCGGCCCCCGCGGTCCCGTGGGACGGCGTGCGCGACGCGACCCGGTTCGGCGCGGTCGCGATGCAATCGCGCGACCCGCGGATCGCGATGATGAGCGGCATCAACGAGAAGATCGCGATGAGCGAGGACTGCCTGTACTTGAACGTCGCGGCACCCGCGGACTACGCGACGGGCCCGGGGCGGCCGGTCGTCGTGTGGATCCACGGTGGCGCGTTCATGATGGGCTCGGGCTCGACGCCCTTGTACCGCGGCGAGGCGTTCGCGACCGACGGCGTCGTCTGCGTGACGATCAACTACCGGCTCGGGCTGTTCGGGCTGCTCTACCTCGGCCACAAGGATCCGGCGTACGCCGCGGGCAACGCGTGCCTGCTCGATCAGATCGCCGCGCTCGCGTGGGTGCGCGACAACATCTCCGCGTTCGGCGGCGATCCCCAGCGCGTCACCGTGATGGGCGAGTCGGCAGGCGCGATGTCGATCGGCGCGCTGCTCGCGATGCCGGCCGCGCGCGGCCTGTTCCACGCCGCGATCCTCGAGAGCGGCGCGGCCGTGCTCGCCACGCCGACCCGCGCCGATGCCGTGGAGGCGGCCGACGAGACGCTCGCCGCGCTCGGCGTCACCGATGTCGCGCAGCTCGTCGCGCTGCCGGCCGAGACGATCATGGCGGCCCAGTTCGCGAACCGGCGTGGCCTCGCGGCGTTCGCTCCGTTCGTCGATGGCGTCAGCCTCCCGAGCGCGCCGATCGACGCCGCGCGCGACGGCACGGCGATCGCGGTGCCGATGCTGTGCGGCACGAACCGCGACGAGTGGACGCTGTTCGCGGTGTTCCTCGGCGAGGCCTCGATCGAGCCGATCCGCGCGGCGCTGATCGCGAGGTTCGGGGCCGAGGCGATGGCGCGCCTCGTCGCGCTCTACGATCTCGAGCCCGGCATCGCGCGCGGCTGGGTCGACCTGGTCGGCGACGCCGTGTTCCGCATTCCGCTGCTCCGGCTCGCCGAGGCGAACCGGGCGCCGACGTTCGTCTACCGGTTCGACTGGCGCTCGGCGAACCTGGCGCTCGGCGCCGCCCATGCGCTCGAGTTGCCGTTCGTGTGGAGCCAGCTCGACGTGCCGGCCTCGAAGTTCTTCCTCGGCGGCGATCAGGCGGCGGAGGCCGCGAGGCCGCTCGCCGCCGCGGTCCACGCGACCTGGGTGGCCTTCATCCGCGATCACGTGCCCGAGGCGGGTGCGCTGCCGGCGTGGCCGGCGTACGAGCTCGAGCGGCGGGCGACGATGCTGATCGACGCGACCTCGCGGGTCGTCGACGACGCCGGAGCGACGACGCGGCGCGCGTGGCAGCAGCTACTCTAGGAAGATCGCGGCGTCGTACGTGTCGTGCGCGGGCTCGAAGAACACCGACTGTGACGCGTAGATCTTCACGGCGTACGTGCCGGCCGACAGGATCGGCGTCGACGTGAAGTCCTCGAAGAAGTTGCCGTCGCTCGATGGCCCGCCGAGCGACTGCATCGACGGATCGTAGACGTCGACGCGGGTGTCGGTCTTCGGATCGGCGCCGGTCGTGACCACGTGGATCCGGTGGCCGATCGCGGAGGCGTCGAGCGCGAACGTGATCCAGTCCTCGTCGGCCTGGTTCGCGAGCGTGGCGTGCTGGAACAGGAGCGGCGGCGCGTGGACCTGCGGCGAGCCGGCACCGTTGGGCTCGAGCTCGTCGACCGCGGTCAGGGTCGTGCTCTTCGCCGACAGCGTGTAGTCGTAGTTCGAGGCGCCGCGGCGATCGAGATAGATCGCGTAGTAGCGATCGACCGCCCCTGTCGAGATCTCCGTCGTGCGCGTGGCGGTCGCGAGCACGTCGGCGAAGTGGCCGCTCGGGGGCAGGATGGTGACGCGCGGCGCGGCGTTCGCGTCGTCTGTGTCGACCACGAACTGCGCGGCGTGCGGCGTCGCGGTCGGCGCGAACGCGAAGCAGTGCGAGTCGAACGGCAGGACGACGTGGTGCGTGACGGTCGGCTGCGTCATCGCCTCGCACGCGCGCGGCGTCACCGTGATCGACGAGCCGAGCGGCGACCGCTGGTTGTCGTCGACCGAGCCGGACACCACGACGATCGGGCCGGTCATCGCGGCATCGACGTCGACCAGCAGCTGGCCGGTGATCGTGTACGGCGTGACATCGGCGACCGCGAACGCGACGCCGACCGGCGCCTCGATCGTGATGTTCGGGAAGATCGGCGCGTCGAACGCGCTGCTCGCGAACGACGTGGTGTCGAACGGCGCGTCGAAGTCGTGGTTCGTGATCGAGAACAGCGCGACCGAGCCCTGCGCGACGTTGCCCTCGAAGTGCACCGCGATCGGCGGTTCGAGCAGGAACGCCTGCGTCAGCGTCACGACCTCGCGGCCATCGGTGATCGTGACGTCGTGCAGGCCGGGCAGGGCGGTGTCGTCGACGTTGAGGTCGACGAACAAGGTGGTCGGGCTGGCGACCGAGACCGTGCCGAGCGCGATGTCGGCGCCGAAGTCGACCCCGATGTGATCGTCGGCGCGCCAGTTGGTGTCGGTGCCGGTCAACTCGACGCGCACGCGGCGGCCGAGGAACGCCTCGGCGGGGAAGATGCCGCTCGCGGTCGGGGTCCCGACGCCCGCCGCGTTGTCGCCGCACGCCGCGAGCGCGAGCAGTCCGATCGCGAAGCGGAGCATCTCCGCGACGATAACACGACGGCTATTTCTCGACGGTGACCTTCACCGGGGCGGTCCACGCCTTCTGCTCGGCGGTGTAGTAGAGGTACGCCGAGCTCGCCGGCGCCTCGTACGTGCCGGGCACGGCGGCGAGCAGATCGAGGCTGATGTCGTGCTTCTGCGACGGTGCCATCCCGCGCCAGTACAGGATCACCTCGCGCGGCCGGGTCTCGTAGAAGTCGATGGCGCCCTTGTCGCGCAGCTCCTTCAACTGCCAGCTCTGGAACACGAGGCCGCCGGGGATGCCGATGCGCGCGAGCGTCATCGGGATGCCGTCCTTCGTGGTGTTCGCGACGTGTGCGCGCAGCTTGACGCCCTCGCCGAGCTTCACGCGCGTGTGGTCGAGCGCGGTCGTGACGGCGACCTTGGTGTCGGGCGAGCTCTGCGGGCGCGCCGAGCGATACTCGATGGCGATCGTGTACGGCAGCGACGCGGTCGAGTCGAGGCGGACCTCGATCTGGTTATCGCCGGCGATCAGCGCGCTCGCGAGGTCCGCGCCGTCCCACACGAGGGCGTCCTTGCGACCCTTGTCGAACGCGATCGTGCCGATCGGCTTGCCGTTGATCACGAGCGTCGCCTTGCCATCGGCGGTCATCTGGCGCGCGTGCTCGGTGTACGCGGTCAGCGCCTTCAAGCCGAGGATCGTCGACTGCGTGTTGTTCCAGCCGCCGTTCGAGCGGTGCGCGTTCAGGTAGTCGACCGCGCCGCGGATCTGCGGCTCGTAGACGCTGTCCTTGCCCGACGCCTTGATCATCGCGAGCACCGCGAGGCTCGTGGCTTCGACGGTCAGCGACTCGCCACCCGACATCGTGATCGACTCCTTGGCGCCGGGAAAGCTGCCGTCTTTGGCCTGGAGCTCGACGAGGCGCTTGGCCATCGCCGCCGCGCCGGGCTGCTTCGCAGTGGTCGCCGTGCTGGTCGCGAGCGCGAGCAGGTACGGGTCCTTCGAGGTCTCGCCGAGCGTCCGCACCGCGGCGAGCTCCTTGTCGAGCCCCGTCACGCGGCCGGCCTCCGACAGCGCCCACATGATGTAGGCGTTCGTCGTGGTCTCGCTCGCGCGGCCGAACGAGTCGAGCGCCTCGCTCGAGCGCGTGAAGCCGCCCTTGCCGTCGCGCCGCGCCATCAGCCACGCCGCGGTGCGCTCGACCATCGCGCGATCGACGTCGTAGACCTTCGCCATGTCGGCGAACTCCATGAGGCCGTACGCGGTGAGCGCCTCGTGGCCGGGCGTCTTGCCGAACCACTCGTAGCCCTGCTGCTTGGTCTCGTAGCCGGTGAGCAGCTTGTAGCCGCGGTCGAGCACGCCGCGGGTCTTGTCGGCGAGCGCGGCATTGGCGCCGTCGCTCTGTTCGAGGTAGCCGAGGATCATGATGTTCGGGTAGTTCGTCGACGACGTCTGCTCGAAGCACCCGCCCGGCTCGCGGATCATCTGCGCCATGCCCTGTGTCATCGAGGCGAGCGGCGACGGATACATCGTCACGGTCGCCTGGATCGAGCCCGGCAGCGCGCCGGCGAGCGAGACGTGGTGCTTGGCGGCGGCGTCGCCGGTCACCGTGCCCGACGCGGTGGCCTCGAACGGGAAGCCGAGCGGCACGACGCGGATCGCCTTCTTGATCGAGTCGTGCAGGCCGGCGGTGTCGATCGTGAGCTCGACGTCGGCAGAGCCCGCGGTCGCGACGACGTCGAGCGGGAAGAACCGCGACACCGCCTCGTGCGCGTTCAGGTGGATCTTGCCGGCCGGGTTCGCCGACGCGAGCTTGAACGCGGCGCCGAACGTCGCGCCGAGGTCGGCATCGAGCGGGCCGTCGGTCTCGTTCGTGATCGTGACGGGCAGCCGCATCGCGTCACCCTGCGTGACCTCGACCGGCAGGTGCGCGTCGATCGAGACCGGCATCTTCGCGGAGAACACGGCCTCGCCGCCGCCGAGCATGCCGGTGGTCGACACGCCCTCGGCGGTCGCGCGGTACGACGTCACCGCGTCGCTCGCGACGAACGCGACCTCGGCGTGGCCGCTCGCGTCGGTCTGCACGTTGGCGTTCCAGTAGATCGTCTCGCGGAAATCGGTGCGCGGGCCGCTGTAGCCCTTGGTGTAGGCCGGCACCGGGAACACGCGGACCGCTGCCCAACCCTGCTGCTGCTGGAGATCGCCGTCGACGATGCCGTCGTCACCGCCGCGTACCATGCGGTGGGCGGCGATGCCGTTGACCGCCAGGTCGCGGCGAGCGAGCTCCTGACGGGGCGGTTCCTTGGCCTTGGCCTTGGCCTCGGGCTCGGCAGCCTTGACCGCATCGCGTGGCGCGGCGTTCGCCATCGGCGGCGCCATCGGCGGCGCCATCGGCCGCTCGCCACGACCCCGCGCCATCGCGATGTCGGGCGCGCCGTCCTCGTCGTCCCACATCCCGGCGCTCGGATAGACCGGCGGCGCCGGTGGAGGCGGCGAGAACACCTGCTGCCACGCGAACCGGCGATAGCCGCGAGTCGCAAGCAGCGCATCCATCGCGGCGACCGCCTCGGGCTTCTTGCCGAAGTAGAAGTTCGGCTCGTCGATCACCGACGCGGGATCCGCGGGGTTCGCGCCGAGCTCGTCCTCGAGATAGTAGTGCGCGAGGATCTTCCCGCTCTTGTCGTCGGCGAACGCCAGCACCGTGTCGTCGACGACCGCGACGCCGAGGCTCGCCTTGACCGGCTTGCCGTGGGCGTCGACCGCGGTGATCGCGAGCTTCACCGGATCGCGCGGCGAGTACGACTTGCGATCGGCGGTCATCGTGATCGCGAGGTCCTGGCCGCGGCCGTGATAGACGAGCCGCTCGGCGAGGGGCTCCTGGTTCTGCGAGAACAGGGTCACCCGCACCGCGCCCTGGGCGTTCGCGTCGATCGGCAACTCGACGAGCGTCGGCGCGTTCGCCGCGACCGCGACCTCGCCGCCGCCGATCCGCTTCTCGCGGAGCGCGGCCTCGACGATCACGGTGCGCGCGGTCGTGCACACCGCGGCGACGCGGAGCGTATCGGGCGTGCGCGCGTTGACGCTGCGCACGACGCAGCCGCCGGACTTCGCGGCGGGCACGGCGAACTTCGCGGTGATCCCCGCGGGCCGCGTCAGCTCGACGTGATAGCTGCGGTCGGTCGCGGGCTGGAGCTCGAACCGGCCCATGCCGGCGTGGATCGACGCGAGGTCACCGACCACGGTGCCGCGATCGTCGACGATGCGACCCTCGATGTCGG
Organism: Haliangiales bacterium; assembly: GCA_038321315.1. Classification (GTDB taxonomy): domain Bacteria; phylum Myxococcota_A; class Polyangia; order Haliangiales; family Haliangiaceae; genus JABFXX01. Next base: position 24,165 of record JBBQEX010000078.1, read on the forward strand.
CCGGCTTGCCGAGCGTCGTCTTGGCGGCGAAGTAGACGCGGTTGGGCAGGCCGTCGATCAGGTCGCCGCCCTCGGGAAACATCTCGAACGCGAGCGTCGACATCACGATCGGGATCCGCTTCTGGATCGACTCGGTCACGCCGCCGTCGTCGGCGAGGATGGTGAGCAGGCCGTCGCCGCGGGCGATCGTCTTGGGCAGCTCGAACCGCACCGTGACCTTGCCCTCGCGATCGGTGTGCAGCGGGAGGCGCGCGATCTCGACGTCGTCGACGGTGACGATGCCGGTCGCGGCGCGATCGGCGTACGGCTCGCCCGTCGTGCGCGCGATCTCGACGGCGGCCGCGACGGTGTCGCCGGCGCCGTACGACTTCTTGAGCAACTCGACCGACTTCTTGAGCCGCGGCGCCTGGTAGGTGTTCACGATCAGCTTCTTCTGATCCGTGGTGCCGTCGTCGGCGGTGAGCTGCAGCGTGTACTCGCCGCCCTCGATCGCGGCGTCGAGCACGAAGTCATTCATCCCGACCCCGTTGGTGACCTGGACGCGCTTGCCGGTCACGATCGCGCCGCGCGGCGAGATCAGCTGGAGCTGCGCGCCGGTCGGCGTGGCCCCGACCAGCGTGCCGGTCGCGCGCAGATCGGCGCGGACCCAGATCGTCTCGCCGGGCTGGTACAGCGGCTTGTCCGTCATCAGGTAGCCGCGCCGGGTCGCGAACCGCTCGAAGTGCGTCGCGAGCGCGGTGTCGATCTTCCTGGCCGCGTCGCTCGTGGACAGCTTCGCCGGGACGAGCGCGGCGATCGTCCGGTCGAGCCCGGTCTGCGGAATCGGCTCGGTCGCGGGCGCCGGCTTGCCGGCACAGGACAGGAGGGACGCACCCAGGAGGAGACGGATCGTCGCGTCGCGCATGCCCGATCCAACGGGCTGGATGTGCGAACGATCTTACTTGCCGGTGAACCGGGCGGCGCGGCGCTCCATGAACGACATCAGGCCCTCGCGGGCGTCCGCGCTGCTCATCAGCACCCGGATCTCGTCCATCAGGCCGGCGATCGCGGCCTCCTCGTGGATCGCCTTGCGTGCGTTCGCGATCGTGGCACGCACGGCGAGCGGCGCCTGGGCGGCGATGGTCTCGGCGATCGCGATCGCGCGCGCGAGCTGCTGACCGGGCTCGACGACCTCCTGGACGAGGCCGATCCGCAGCGCCTCGGCGGCGTCGAAGTCGTCGCCGGTCAGGAGGTAGCGCATCGCGTTGCCCCAGCCGGCGGCCTGCACGAGGCGAAACGTCGCGCCGCCGAACGGGAAGATGCCGCGCTTGACCTCGATCTGGCCGAACTTCGTGTTCGACGCGGCGACGCAGATGTCCTGGCCAAGGATCAGCTCGATGCCGAGCGTCAGGCAGCGGCCGTGCACCGCGATCACGGTCGGCTTCGTGCGCTTTTCGCCGTGCACGCCCCACGGATCGATCGCGCCCGCGCCGAGCGCGAGCTGACCCGACATGATCGCCGGCGCGACGTTGCCGAGATCGAGGCCCGCGGTGAAGTGATCGCCGTGGGCGAAGATCACACCGCAGCGCATATCGTCGTCGCGCTCGAGCTCGCCGAACGCGTCGCCGAGCTCGCGCAACATGTCGACGTCGTAGGCGTTCATCTTCGCGGGGCGGTTGGCACCGATCAGCAGCAGGTGGCCACGCTTCTCGACCGTGATCTTCGTTTGGCTCATGGAGTTCCGGTAGACTGGCCTAGAGTGGACGAGCTCGCCAAGCTACTGGCCAACCTGGATCGCGAGGGCGTGACCGAGCTGGTCATCGGCACGAACCGCCCGGTCACCGTGCGCGAGGGCGGCGTCTACGTCGCCCTGTCGCGCGAGGACGTCACCAAGGTCCAGCTCGGTGGCTGGCTGATCGGCACGGCGTTCGAGCCGCTGATCCCACCGACCGAGGGCACCAGCCCGCCGACCGAGATCACGGTGCACGGCCGCCGGGTCAAGGCGACGCTCAACCGCAAGGGCAAGGACCTCATCGTCCGCATCGTCGCGGGTGCCCCGGGCGCCCCGAGTACAGCGAGCGCGCCGGCGGGCGCCGACGCACCGCGCGCGAAGAAGCCCACCAAGCGGCCGGCGACCAAGCGCCCGACGCGCGATCCGCTGAACCTCCCGCTGTCGCCGCCGCCACCACCGCCGCCCGCCCCGGCGGTCGGGTTCGACTTCGAGCTCGATGGCCCGGCCTTCGAGCTCGACGCCGCGCAGCCCGGGACGGTGCCGATCAAGGGCCCGACCGGCGCGGTCGGCGCGAGCGGCCCGTTCGCCCCAACGGTCGCGGGCAAGTCGATCGCCGCCCAGCAGACGCCGGCCTCGCCGGTGCGGTTCGCGACGGCGGGCGTCGCCAAGGCCCGCGTGCCGTCGTCGATCGACATCGACTTCGATCCGACCGGCTCCGGGATCGAACTCGCCGAACCAACCCCGATACCGACCCCGATCCCGATCCCGACGCCCGCGCCGCCCCCCGCGCCCAAGCCGATCGCGGCACCGCGGGCCGTCGCTGCGGTGCCGGTGTTCCCGAAGGCCCAACCGCTGGCCAATCACGTCGCGGCGCTCGTCGTCGCGGCGCGCCAGCGCGGCGCGAGCGACCTCCACATCGCGGCGAACCGGCCGGTGATGATCCGCGCGATCGGCTCGCTCGTGATGCTCGAGCCGACGCCGTGGACGCCGGCCGAGGTCGAGGCCGCGCTCCTGCCACTGCTCGGCGACGCCAGGGAGCAACTCGACGCGCGCGGCTACGCCGACGTCGCGATCGTGTTGCCCGGCGCGGGCCGCGTGCGCGGCAACATCTCGCGCCAGCAGGGCGGGTTGAAGGGCAGCTTCCGGCTCGCGTTCCCCAAGCCGCCCACGCTCGAGGAGCTCGCGCTGCCCAAGGAGCTCGCGAAGGTCGTGTCGCATCACCAGGGGCTCGTCGTGCTCGCGGGGCCGAGCGGCCACGGCAAGACGACGACACTCGCCGCGCTCGTCGATCTGATCAACGAGACCCGCGCCCACCACGTGCTGACGATCGAGGACCCGGTCGAGATCGAGCACCCGCGCAAGAAGGCCGTGATCTCGCAGCGCCAGGTCGGCGCGCACACCAGGAGCTTCGCGGCTGCGCTCAAGGCGTCGCTGCGCGAGGATCCCGACGTCATCGTGATCGGCGAGCTGCGCGATCGCGAGTCGGTCGAGATCGCGTTGACCGCCGCCGAGACCGGTCACCTCGTGATGGCCACGATGTCGACGCCCTCGGCCGCCAAGACGATCGATCGGCTGATCGACATGTTCCCACCCGACGATCAGTCCCAGGTGCGCGCGTCGCTCGCCGGCGCGCTGCGCGCGATCGTCGCTCAGCGGCTCCTGCCGCGCGCCGACGGCAGCGGGGTCGTGCCCGCGGTCGAGCTCCTGACCGGCGTCTTGCCGCTCGCCGCGCTGATCCGCAACAACCAGCTGTTCCAGCTGCCGAACCTGATGCAGCGCGGCCGCGCGTTCGGGATGATCCGGCTCGACGACTCGCTGATCGAGCTCGTGCGCAGCGGGGTGGTCGACGAGGAGGTCGCGCTGCGCACCGCCGAGAACAAGAAGGAGATGCTCCTCGTGTTGCATCCGCCGCCGGTCGCCACGCCCGCGACCGCCGCGGCCAAGAAGGGCTTCGGCCTCGGCGGCATGTTCGGGAAGAAGGACGACCGATGAGCGCGCCGCATCCGATCGACAAGCTGTTCGATCGCCTGATCGAGCGCAACGCGTCGGATCTCCACCTGACGCCGAACTATCCACCGATGTTGCGGCTCGGTGGTCAGCTCGTCCCGATCAACCCCGGCGACGAGCGCGCGCTGACGTCCGACGAGGTCGGTGCGCTCCTCGATCCACTGCTCAACCCCGACCAGCGCGCGCAGTTCGCCGACACCGGCGATCTCGACTTCGCCTACCAGCTGGGGACCCGCGCGCGGTTCCGCGCCAACTACCTGAAGAAGATCACGGGCCCCGGTGCGGTGTTCCGCATCATCCCGTCGAAGATCAAGACGCTCGACGACCTCGACGTGCCGGCAGGCATTCGCAAGCTGGCCGAGCTGCGCGCCGGCCTCGTGCTGGTGACCGGGCCGACCGGCTCCGGTAAGTCGACGACGCTCGCCGCGATGGTCGATCACATCAACACGACGCGCAGCTCGCACATCCTCACGATCGAGGATCCGGTCGAGTTCGTGCACCAGCCCAAGCGCTGCCTGGTGACCCACAAGGAGGTCGGCGATCACGTGCCGAGCTTCCTCGAGGCGATCCGCAGCGCCGGCCGCGAGAACGCCGACATCATCCTGGTCGGCGAGCTCCGAGGCGCCGAGACGATGAAGGCCGCGCTCCAGCTCGCGAGCTTCGGCGTCCTCATCTTCGCGACCGTGCACACCAACTCGGCCGCGGCGACGATCGATCGATTCGTCAACGCGTTCCCGGCCGAGCAGCAGCCGCAGATCCGCGGGCTGCTCGCCGACTCGCTGTCGGGCATCGTCGCCCAGCAGCTGATCCGCAAGTCCGACGGCTCGAATGGCCGCGTCGCGGTCCACGAGATCCTGATCGGCTCGATGGCGCTCGCCTCGCTGATCCGCGAGGGCAAGACGAATCAGATCAGCAGCCTCATCCAGTCGGGGACCGGGGAGGGCATGCAGACGATGGACGCGACGCTCGAGAAGCTCGTCGCGTCCGGGGCGATCGCGGCGCGCGACGCGCTCGAGAAGGCGCTCGACAAGGAGAGCTTCTCGAAGCTCGCGATCGTCGCCAAGCAGCTCGCGCCCGACGAGGTCACATCTCTTTGATCGTGTGACAGCCGTGGCAGCCGAAGCCACCCATGTGCTTCTCGTCCCACGCTTCGAGGCCGAGGATCTTCGCCATCTCCGGCTTGACCTTGTCCTCCATGAACTTCGCCATCTTCGGGTCCTGCTTGCCGGCCTTCAGCGCCTCGAAGTCGAGCACCGGCAGCTCGGGGTTCGGCATCTTGAAGTCGCCGCCCTTGTCGGCGCCCTTGCCGTGGCAGGTCTTGCAGCCGAACTTCGCGAAGTGCTTCGCGTCGTACGCCTTGAAGGCCTTGGTCATCGCCGGCAGGACCTTTGACTGCATGATCTTCATCTTCTCGTCGTGCGACAGCTTCATGAACGCGTCCGGCTCGGGCGGCGGCGGGGGCGGCGGCGGCTGCTTGGCCTCCTCCGGCTTGGTCTCGGGCGGCTTGGCCGGCATCTCGGCGACGGCCGAGCCCGAGCCGACCGGCTCGGGCGTTGTCATGTCGGCCGAGCCGGAGCCCGCGGTGGTGGTCGTCGTCGCGGGCTTCTTGCTGCCACACGCGGCGACCAGGAGGAGAACAGAGATCGAGAGCTTCAGGTTGCGCACGCGCGCAGCCTAACCTCAGCGCTCACCGGGGTGAACCGGATCGCCACGCATCTCGCACGTCACTTCTGGGCGTCGCTGTTGGGCTCGGCGTCGGACCCACTCATCACGCCCCCGTGGTTGCGGTGGCGACCCATCGCCGCGTCGAGCTCGTCGGCCGAGATCTCGCCGTCGCCGTTGACGTCGAGCGACTTCAGATCGCCGAGCCGCCGCAGCATGCGCGAGTTGTCGGACTTCGCGAGCTCCTCGACGGTGAGCTTGCCGTCGCCGTCGGTGTCGAGCTTCTGGCGCATCGACTCGGCGCGAGCCTTGCGACCGGCCGCGCGCTCGGCGTCGCTGATCTTGCCGTCGCCGTCGGTGTCCATCTTGTTGTGTTCGCCGGGTGGCAGGCTCGGGGCCGGCGCCGCGGGATCGGCCGGCGGCGGCCGCCGCATCATCGCGCCCGGATCGATCCGACCGGAGCGCGGCGCGGAGCTGATCGGATCCTCGGTCGCCGAGCCGCTCGACGTCGCATCCGACTTCTTGCCGCAGGCGGGGAGCGCGGCGAGGGCGAACAGGACGGGCAGGAGCTGCTTCATGGTCATGCGGGGTATACCGCCGTCGCGACCCGGTTGTGCACACCCGCAACGCTTCGCAATACGTCGTTGGCTAACTACTTATCGAGCTCGATCGTCGTGTCGATGTCGTCGTCAGACAGCGTCTCGATCGTGCTGATATTTCGGGCAGGTGGGCGGGGGAGCACGATCGCCGGCTGGGTCTGCTCGGAGGTGATGCCCATATCCTCGAACGGCTTGCGGTACTCGGGCGGCAGGCGCACGAACTGCTGCGCGAGCGACGCGCGGTCGACGAACAGCTCCTCGCGGCGGCCGTCGGCGATGTCACGCTTCAACACGAGCTCGCCCGACATCCGGCTCTTCTCGCGGATCGTGCGCGCGAGCGGCGTCAGCTGCGCGAGCAGCTCGAACGGCAGGAGGCGCGGCTCGGTGAGATCGGCGACGTGGTGACCCGACAGCGACAGATCGACGAGGCGGCGTGACTTGGTCAGCCCGGCGAGCGCGGCGTCGGTCGCTTCGACCAGCCGGCGCACGGCGTCGACGTCCTCGAGATCGAGCGCGCTCGGATCGCCCTCGGCGTCCCCCTGCGGCGTGATCGTCACCCAGGTCGACGTCTTGTCGCCGATCGCGAACCGGAGCCCGGGCGACGCCTTGTTCGCCTGCTCCTTCAAGGTCAACACGCGCTCGCTGGTGCCGCGCTCGAACGCGACGATCACGTGCTTGCCGAGATCGATCGGCGCCGGCTTGGCCTTGCCGAACACGCCGCGCTTCATCATGTGAACGATCACGGCCTCGGCGATCGTCTCGACGCGGATCGGTTGGGCGAACGACTCGATCCCGAGCGAGAACATCGCGACGATCTTGCCGGCGGTCGCGCGCGCGTCGGCCTGGACCGCCGCGCCGCGCGCATCCCACGACATGATCCAGGTCGACTTCGGGAGCTCGTGGCCCTCGAAGAACGGCGCGAGCGCGCGGACGATGCCGTCGGTCGAGGTCTTCGGGGCCGCGGCGGTCTCGAGCTGCGTGATGCGGCCCTCGACCTGGCGCCGGGCCTCGGCGACCGCGCCCTTGGCCGCGGCGGTGAGCTTCTCGGCGACCTGGTGCGTCGCGCCGGCGATCTTCTTGTCCGGCAAGAGGTAGGCCGACAGGGTCGTCGTGATCGCGCGCTCGAGCTCGCCGAGCCGGTTGATCTCGCGATCGCCACCCTTCTTCGCGTCGCGGGCGCGCTCGCGCCGGCCATCGAGCTCGGCGAGCGGCCCGAAGGCGTTCGTGCACGTCTCGACCGCGGTGGTCAGCGTGTCGATGAAGTTCTCGTCGAGCGGAAAGGGCGTTCCGTCGCCGTAGCGGTACATCCACCAAGCGTATCCCAGGATGCCGCCGCAGCCTAATCAGGCTTCAGGCAAGGACTAATACGAGCCGAGGAGACCGAGCTGGATGATCACGGCGTCGATGAACGAGTTGCCGTAGATGAACTGGCCGCCGATGCCCATCGGGTTGTCGGCGAGGCTATCGGCCGGCAAGAGATCGAGGAGCAGGATGTCGGCCTTCACGTTGAAGTCGAGCCGATCGAACAGGTGCCAGACCGGCTTGTCGCCGGCGAGGCTGATCAGCGTGAGCTTGCCACCGACCATCGCGTTGCGATTTGGCGCGAGCTCGCGGTCGCCGGTCCAGTAGGAGCCTGCGCTCGACTCGGTCTGATAGAAGAACGCGTCCTTGAAGAACGTCGCGGCGCTCTGCTGGTAGACGCGCGCGTGGACGCGCAGCAACAGGTTCTCGCCGATGTACTGCGAGTACGCGAGCTCGGCGTCGCCCGACGTCACGCCCCAGGTGTCGTTGTAGAACCGCGCGTTGACGTGCACCGCGGAGTGGAGCTTCGGCAGATAGCGGTTGAGCCGCACCGAGGCACTCCACCGATCGCGGGTCGACGGGATGTGCTCCTGCGGCGCGTTCGGCCCGAGCCGGACGCGGCGGTACGGGCTCGACTGGAAGCCCTCGAGGATCTGGCCGAACAGCGCGACCTGGAGGTTCATCGTCGGCGACACGTTCTGCGTGATCGTGACCTGCGAGGTGTCGATCCGGACGTCCTTCCAGACCGTCGTGCCGGGCGTGTCCTTGCCCGCGATGCCGGCCTTCTTGGCGCAGTTGTCGCCGCCGGTCAGGGCCTTGCTCTGGATCGGCGTCGCGTTGCCGTTGTCGCGATCGCAGACCTGATCGGCCGAGTGGCTGTACGCGAGCCCGACCGTCGTGTTGCGACCCGGTAGATCGATCGACGCCGCGCCGCCGACCTCGCGCGTCAGGTAGTCGCGCTCGGTGCCGAACGTGCCGGAGAACGAGATCTGCGAGCGGCGGCCCTTGAAGCCGAGCGCGAACGTACCCTCGTTGCGAAGATCGGAGAACGTGGTCGCCTGGCTGACCGCGTCGGCCTGGTACACCGACGACGTCGCGCCGCTGACCGCGTCGGCCGACCAGCCGGCGTCGATCGTGACGTAGCGACCGAGGTCGAAGCCGAACTGCGCCTGCGGGTGGACCACGACCAGGCCGCCCTTGCCGCCGTCGCGCTTCTCGGCGAACACCGAGGTCGAGACCTCGGAGCGATCGTCGGCCCGCACGATGCTGGTCGCGCAGACCACGAGCGCGAGCGTTGCTAGTTGCAGCCGCATCCGCCTCCGCCCGCTCCGTGACCGCCGGCCCCGCCTTCGCGGTTGCTCTTGATGTGATCGTCCGACGCCGTCTCGTGCGGATCGTCGTCGAAGATCATGATGTGGTCGGCGAGGAATTCTTTCTCGGACGCGCGCACCGCGTGGCGCCCGCACGCCGAGCCAGCGATCGCGACAACGACGAGGAACATCAGCGTGCGCATGAGGGCTCCATCAGAAGAAGATCGCCAGGCCACCGGAGTACTCCTGGCCATTGCTCGCCTTGTTCTCGTCGGTGAACGTCCAGTTGCGGGCGTCGAGCCGGAGCGTGATCTGCTTCTTGAACGTGATCTCGAGGCCGCCGCCGGCGCCGATCGCCATCAGCGTCTCGAGCTTGTCGATCGGGTTGTCGGCCTTGGGGCGGATGTACGCGGCCCCGATCGACAGGTTCGCGTAGGGACAGATCACCGAGCCGGGTGCGAGGCGGAGCACCATGCCGAGCCCGCCGAGAAACACGTCCTTTGCGGAGCGTGGGTTGAGGCCGGCGAACCCCTCGATCGCCCAGTACTGATCGAGCAACCACGACGGCCGGAACACGAAGAAGCCCTCGCGATCGAGCGCGCCGGCGGAGAACGAGATGCCGACGTTGGCGTAGGGCACCGGCGACGGCCCGAGGATCGCGCGGCGGATCGCGCGACCCGCGCGGGTGAGGGCGCCGGGCTCCTCGTCCTGCCCGACCTCGAACGGGAACACGACGTCGCCGAGGATCCAGCCGCTGGTGCCATCCTCGAGCTCGACCTTGAACCAGTAGTCCTTGGTACCGCGCTCGAGGACCTCGAACACCTGGCCGCGCTCCGCGATGAACACCGTGCGGTAGTTGCCGGAGGGGCCGGAGTGAACTGGCGCCTGCTGGGCGATCACCCGGAGGTAGGCCTCCGCCGCGACAGGCCGCTCCAGCGCTCCGACGAACAGGAGCGCGGCCACGAGGAGGAGGGCGCGGCGGATCACTTGAACCAATCGAGAAAGACCTGGACGCCGGGATCTCCGGGAGCAAACAGATCCATGCCGCCGTGCGGGTCGACGCCCGCGAGGGGCTTGGTCAACAGCTCGCTCGCCATCGGCGTACCGCAGTTGAGATAGATCTGGGTCTGCCGGTAGTTGAAGGCGTCGTCGACCGGCATCGTCTTGAACGACAGCGTGTTGCCGCCGGTCTCGCTATGACACGAGCCAGAGCGGGTGCAGCCCTTGGCGGGGTCGGTGGGGCGCACGAACTCGGGCCAGATCTTGGTCTGGAAGTACGCCAGGCCGCCTGGCGGGTTGCACAGGCCGATATCGGAGGGCGTGTCGCCCAGGTCGACGGTCGGGCACCCCGTCAGGAGCGCGAGCGCAAGTGCATACGCACGGAACCCCATCCCTTTCCAGAGACTACACCTGTTTCGCAGTGGACCGCCACGCTTGCGACGGATCTGCGACGTTGGGTAACCTTGCACGCAGTGTCTACAGGAACGTCGGGTCCCCCAGGTGCGCGTCGGCCGACGCCGGCGCAGGGGTCAAAGACGATCCAGGGTCCGCCACCGATCCCCGATCGGCATCGCAGCATGGTCCGGATCGATACCGAGCCGGAGCCGACGCGCGCCGTTCGTAGCGCGCTGGTCGGACGCTCGAATCATCTGGCCACGCTGCTCGATGTGATCGGGCGCGCGATCGATTTCCAGGCGCCGCAGCTGGT
>JBBQEX010000079.1:0-33957 GCA_038321315.1 Haliangiales bacterium
CTCGGCAAGCTGGCGCCCGATCCGACCGCGATCGACACGCTCGTCGCGCGCTGGGAGGCCGCCGACTGCAGCATCGAGGAGCGCCGCGCGCTGGTCGATGCGCTCGGCAAGCTCGGCGGCGACACCGTGCTCGCCCGGCTCCGCGCGTTCGATCCGGGCACCGACAAGGAGCTCGCGCGCCGCCGCGATCGCGCCGTCCTGGTCGCCGATCGCGACGCGCGCCGCGATCAGGCGAGCGCGGTCGCGACCGATCTCCTACCGCCCGCGGGCAAGCTCGTGGTGCGGCTGACCTGTCGCGCCGGGCTCGCCGGGCTGCTCGCCGACGAGCTGCGCGAGCACGACTTCACGCCGCGTGGATTCGGCGATCGCGCGGTCGAGGTCGAGCTCGATCGCCCGTGGGCCGCGCTGTTCGCGTCGCGCCTGTGGGTGTCGGCCGGCGTGCGCGTCCCGCTCGCCGGCGACGACCCCGCCAGCATCACGCGCGCGATCACGTCGCCCGCGGTGCGTGGGCTGTTCGCGGCGTGGACGAGGGGCGCGATCCGCTGGCGCCTCGGGTTCACCCACGGGCACAAGCGCGCCGTCGTGTGGCAGGTCGCGCGCGACGTCACGCAGCGGGCGCCCGAGCTGATCAACGATCCGACCGAGACGACGTGGGACGTGCTCGTCGATCTCGAGAGCCAGATGCTCGAGCTCGTGCCGCGCCGCGCCGCCGATCCGCGCTTCGCCTGGCGCGTCGCCGAGGTCCCCGCCGCGTCGCATCCGACGATCGCCGCCGCGCTCGCGCGGGTCGCCGGCGTCCGCGACGACGACGTCTGCTGGGATCCATTCTGTGGCTCGGGTGGCGAGCTCGCCGAGCGCGCCCTGCGCGGTCGCTACCGCACCCTGCGCGGCACCGACGTCGATCCCGAAGCGCTCGTCGCCGCACGCGCGAACCTCGCTGGCGTCGGCGCGGTGACGCTCGCGGTCGCCGACGCACGCAAGGACACCGGCGATCACGTCGACCTCATCATCACGAACCCCCCGCTCGGCAGCCGCGTCGCGGTCGACGCCGCCGGGTTGCTGGTCGACTGCCTGCCGCACTTCGCGCGCCGCCTCACGCCGCGCGGTCGCCTCGTGTGGATCACGCCGTCGGCGCACCGCACCGGACCCGCCGCCGAGCGCGCGGGCCTCGTGCGCACCCTGGATCTCCCGGTCGATCTCGGCGGCGTGCGCGGCCACCTCGAACGCTGGGAACACGCGCGATGAAGCTCGTCACGCGCGCGCCACAGCTGCTCGCGCTCGGCGTCGTCGCGCTCGTGCCGTTCCTCGCGCTGGCGTGGAAGCTCGGCGTGCCGACCGATCTCGCGAGCGCGAAGGGCAGCGTGCGCACGATCTGGCTGCTGACGCCACTCGTGTGGTTCGCGCAGCTCGCGCTCGCCGGTGCCGCCGCCGCCGCGCTCGACGGCCGGAGCACCGCGCGCGGCTTCGCACGCGCCGTCGTGCCGTGCGGGCTCGCGATCGTCGCGATCGCCTGCGGGCTGGTCGCGCTCGCGGTGCCCGGCTTCATCCTGATCGTCCTGTTCGCGCTGACCGGCGCGGTCGCGACCGACGACGCCGGCAGCGCGTTCGCCGACAGCACGGCGCGCGTCCGCGGGCAGCTCGCGCGGGTCGCGATCGTCGTCGGCGTCGCGCTGGTCGTCGATGCCGCGATCATCTACGTCGCACAGCGCCTGGTCCTCGCGATCCCGGCGAAGCCGACCGCCGATCAGCTCGCGACGTTCGTGATGTTCCGCCGGATCGTCGCCCTCGCGCTCGTCGTCGTCACGCCGGTCGTCGCCGGCGCGCTCGCTACGGTCGCGCGAGCAGCGCGTCGATAGCCGCGCGCGTCTCGGCGGCATCGCGGACATCGGCCCCGGCGCCGTACCAGAGCGCCTCCCAGCCGGCCGCGCGCGCGCCGACGACATCGGCGGCCCACGAGTCGCCGACGTGGATCGCGATCCGCGGCGCCGGCACGTCGAGGTACGCGAGCGCGTGCGCGAAGATCCGCGGATCCGGCTTGGCGATCCCGAGCTGCCCCGAGTCGATCACCGCGTGGAACACACCGGCGAACCCGACGGCGTCGAGCAACGCGGCGATCCGGCCCTCGGAGTTCGACACCACGCCGACCCGCACGCCGCGCGCGGCGAGCTCGACCGCGAGCTCGCGCATGCCGGCGATCGGCTTGCGCCACAGGTTGACCTGCGGCTGCTCGGACCACAACCAGGCGACCGAGGCGGCGACGTGCTCCGCCGGCGTACCTGCACCGACGAGCAGCTCGGTCATGAACGCCTGCCACGGGTGGCTCGCCCCGGCCTCCACGAGGCGATCGTGGTGGCGTTGGGCCGCCGGCAGCGCCGCCGAGAGTGCCTCGGTTTCGACGACCACACCGCGGCTCGCGAGCCGCGCACCGAGGAAGTCAAGGTCTAGCTCGACCAGGGTCTGGCCGGCGTCGAACGTGACCACCGCGGGAGCTACGCTGGTCATGACGGCGGGGGTATACTGACATGGATGGCGGACGGGTCCCTTTCCGGCGCGGCGGTGCCCGGAGTGGTGGTCGTGTGGAGTGGCGCACACCCCATGGTCGCTGCGTTCCGGATCCCATCCGCGGGGTTGATCATCGGTCGCGAGCTGCTCGACGCGACGACCGACGATCGGATCAGTCGGCAGCACGCCCGGGTCAACTGGCGCGACGGCCGCTTCGTCGTCACCGATCTCGGCAGCCGCAACGGCACCTACGCCGGTGGCCACGCGCTCGTCGATCGCGAGGTCACGGTCACCGCGCCGTCGGTCGTGCGCACCGGTCGCACGGTCTCGGTGCTGCTCGACGACATCCGCAAGTACGAGGGCTCGAAGATCACGACGGTGCACGACGCGATCGTCGGCGCGAGCACCGCGCACCTGTGGCACCAGCTCGAGCAGCTCGCCGCCGACGGGATCAACCCGCTGATCCTCGGGGAGCCCGGCACCGGCAAGGGGAAGCTCGCGCGCGGCTACGCCCACATGCGCGCGCGTCCCGAGGCGGTGTTCAACCCGATGATCCAGGCGGTGCCGCTCGAGCGCGTCGTCGGGCCGACGATCGAGACCGTGATCCTCGAACAGGTCGGCAAGCTCGGCGCGCCGAACCTGGCCGCGCTCGCCAAGTTGATCGAGTCCCGGCCGAACCTCAAGTTCGCGACGACCGCGGTGATGCAGCTCGAGCACCTCGGGATCCCGGCCGAGATCGCCGCGAAGCTGACCGGCAAGCTCCTCCATCTCCCACCGCTGCGCGATCGCCCCGACGAGCTCGCCTTCCTGATCCACGACGCGGTCCGCAGCGCCGAGCCGGCCCTGCAGATCCATTCGACGCTGATCGAGGCGTGTCTGCTGCGGCCGTGGCCCGGCAACTCGCGCGAGCTGATCTCCGCGGTCGGCCGCACCGCGCACACCGTCGCAGCGCAGGGCAAGAACAACATCCGCGGCGAGGATCTCGACAACGACGCCGGCCACCTGATGATCGGTGCGCCGACGCTCAACGCCGCGGTCCAGCCGACCGCGGTCGGCAACAAGAAGAAGAAGCGCCCGTCGTCGCGTCAGACGGAATAGTGCGGCTCTTCGTCCTCGCGGTCGCCTCGCTGGTCGCGTGTAGCACGGCCGCACCGCCGCCACCTCCCGCGCCGATCGAGCCCGCGTGCCTGCGCCCGCAGGTGCGACTCGCGCAGACCGCCGGCGTCGAGGCCCCGCTGCTCGCGAACCTCGTCACGCCACCAGCGAAGGATCCGTTGACGCCGTGCCTCGTCGCCGCGCGGACCAACGCGACCGGCCTCATGGCGCGCCTGCTCGATCGCCTCGCGCAACCGCCGGTCGCGCGCCGGCTCGACGATCCGGTGTCGTACGTCGAGCTCGAGACCGTCGAGCGCGCGTGCACCATGCTGCCCGAGGTGCTCGCGGCGGCGACCACGCGCCGGGACGCCTGCTCGCCGTACCGCAAGGTCGCGCCCGAAGAGCCACTCGTGATCCTCGACCTCGCCGAGGCCGCGACCGTGATGGCGCGGGCGATCGCGCGCGCCGGCGATCGGCCGAGGGCGCTGGCCCTCCTACTCGACGCCGCGACCGCGCTCGACGATCTCGCGCGCGGAAACGTCTCGCTCGCGGTCGCCTACCCGGCCGCCACCGGGCGCCGGCTGATCGCCGGGCAGCTCCAGGTCGTCGGGGGCGACGTCCCGATCGCGCTGATCGACGCGCTGGTCGCCGCCGAGCCGCCGCTCGCGTCGTACCTCGACGTGCCGTGCACCACCGAGCGCACCTGCCTCGACGCGATCGGCAAGCGCGACGACCCGGCACTCGTCAAGCGCGTGCGCAACCTCGCTGGCGCGATCGGCGCGATGGCCGAGCTGCGCGCCGTGCTCGCGATCGGCGCGACGTGCCCGGCGATCGAGACGCTACCGGTGCATCCGCTCGTCGAGATCGTCGCGTCCGAGACCGGGCTGACGGTGCAGACCCCGGCGTGGGTGTTCAGCGCCGCGACGCCGGTCGTGCGCTACGTCGTGGCCTGCAAACGCTGACCAGGCCGAGCAGCCCGAGGCCGAAGCCGAGGCCCGCGCCACCACCGGTGCTACAGCCGGCCGATGGCTTGGCCGGGTCGGTCGGATCCATCGGGGCGCCCGGATCGACCGGGGCGCCCGAGCGGTCGACCGGCGTCAGGCGGACCGCGTCGAACACGAGCTGCACGTTGTCGGCGACCGGCTCGCCGGTGTTGTCGCCGAGGTGGACGCGCTGATCGCCGCCCGCCGCGAAGTCGAAGTCGCCGAGCGTTTGCCAGCCGTCGACCGCGGTCTGATCGACGACGACGTCGGTGTGTGTGGCGCCGGCATCGATGCCGTATTTGGCCTGCTTGCTCTGCGCGAACGCCGCCGCGGTGTAGACCTCGACGCGATAGGTGCCGGCGACCGCGAGGTCGAGGCTCCACTCGCCGAAGTTCGCCTCGCTCGCGTCGCTGGTCGCGTGGGTCCACCGCAGGTCGCCGTCGTTGCCGGCGGTCGACACCGCGCGCATGTACTGCGACGGCCCGCCGCCCACGAAGCAGGCATCGCCGTCGTCGACGACGCCGCCCTCCTTGGCGATCTGGCCGCACGGGATCGCCGGTCCGGCGAGCGCGAGCAAGTCGGCGCGCGTGCCGTTGAACCGATCCATGTCGACGTTGCCGGAGATGCCCGCGACGCTGCCGGTCGACGAGTACTGCCAGAACGCCCACTGGTTCCACGGCGGCGCGATGTTCGGACAGCTCGCCGAGGTGTACTGCGCGTGCCACAGCGGCGACGTGGTGTCGTCGGCGGCGCCGACCGAGTCGCGCCAGAAGTAGAACCCGGTGTAGACGATCGGCGTGCGGCCGGTCGCGGCCTGCACGTGCGCGATCCAGGTGTGCACCGCCGCAGCGACCTTGGTGGCCGACAGGCCGTCGGCGGCCTCGACGTCGATCACCGGCGAGAGGTCGTCGGACGCGAGCGTGCCCATCGCGTGGATCAACAGGTCGGCCTGCGCGATCGGATCCTGCGACGGCCGGAAGAATTGATACGCGCCGCGCAGCACGCCTGCGGTGTGGGCCTTCGACCAGTTCGACGCGAACTTCGCGTCGGGAGAGTTGAGCCCGTCGGACACGCGGATGAACGCGTACTCGATGCCGGCGCCCTTGACCGCGGCCCAGTCGATCGTGCCCTGGTAGGTCGAGACGTCGATGCCCTTCACGGTCGCGCCGGCACCGCAGACCGTCGCGCCCTGGACGGTGTCGGAGAACTGATCGCGCGTCAGTTCCGGATCCCGATCACCGACGCACGCCGCGACAACCAGGAGGATCGTTGCCCACTTCATCGAGGTCGCCATCGAGCAAGCGGCGAACCAGAATCGAGGTGGTCTTACCGCGTGAAATCACGCAGGTACGACATCTACGGCAACGTAGTTTCGCCGTATGGCCACTGCACACCGCCGTGCTCAGTGCTCGTGCGCATGGGCAGCGTGGGGCTGATGTGGGTCCGCGTGCGCGAGGTGACAGGTGTGGATCTCGATCGTCAGGTGCGCGACGTCGAGCGCCGACAGCACGGCGTCCTTGTAGATCTTGAGGTCGCGCGGCGTCGAGGTCACCAGCGCGACGATGCAGCTCCGCTTGCCCGGGCCGAGCTCCCAGACGTGGAGATCGGAGACGCGGACGTCGTCGATCGCCTCGAGGCGTTCGCGCACCAGCGCCTCGCTGGTCGGCGACGCGACGACATCGAGCAGCTGACGCATCGCCTGGCGACACAGGCTGATCGTCCACCAGATGATCACGCCGCCACCGACGATGCCCATCATCGGATCGAGGAACCACACGCCGAAGAAGTAGCCGAGCGCGAGCGCGATCAGCGCGAGCACCGACGTCATCGCATCGGCGAGGATGTGGATGTACGCGGCGCGCAGGTTGAAGTCGACCGTGCCAGCCTCGGGCTTCTTCTTCTGCGCGTCGTGATCGTGATCGTGACCGGCGTGATCGTGGCCGGCGTGATCGTGCGCGTGGCCGTGGAAGTGGCCCTCGTGCGCGTACGAGTGATCGCGCGACAGGAGGAACGCCGAGACCAGGTTGACCGACAGGCCGAGGCCGGCGACCGGCAGCGCCTCGAGGAAGTTGACCGTCGGGTGGCTGACGATGTTCGTGATGCCCTCGACGATCATCCACACCGCGACGATCGCGAGCAGGATGCCGCTCGTGTAGCCGGCGAGCGCGTAGATCTTGCCGGTACCGAAGCTGAACGCGTCGTCGCCGGTCCGCGTGCGCGCGTACCAGTACGCGACGAGCGTGAGGCCGAGGGCGCCGACGTGCGTGGCCATGTGCCAGCCATCGGCGGTCAGCGCGAGCGAGCCGGTGTACCAGCCGAGCACGAGCTCGGTGACCATCGTGAACGCGGTCAGGTAGATCACCCAGCGGGTCCGCCGCTCGCCCGCCTTGTTGTGGAGCGCCTCGTCGTCGTGATGGGCGTGTGCCGAGAGTGCGTGCGCGTCCATCGGGGCTCCGGATGGTCTAGCATCTTCCCGCGTGCCCAGACACCCGGTCACGATGGCGATCCGCGCCCTTCGCGCAGCCAACGTCGCGTTCGAGCCCCACGTCTACCCGTGGGAGCCACGCGGCGGCACCGCTGCATCTTCGGCCGCGCTCGGCGTGGACGAGCACGCCGTGGTGAAGACGCTGATCTTCGAACGCGAGACCCGCGAGCCGCTGTGCATCCTCATGCACGGCGATCGCGAGGTCTCGGCCAAGCAGCTCGCGCGCGCGATCGGCGCGAAGACGACCGCGCCGTGCACGCCCGAGATCGCCGATCGTCATTCGGGATACCAGGTTGGCGGCACGTCGCCGTTCGGCCTCAAGCGAGCGATGCCGATCTATCTCGAGCGCACGATCCTCGAGCTGCCGCTGATCTACCTCAACGGCGGTGCGCGCGGCTTCCTCGTCTCGCTGGCGCCGAAGGAGGTCGCGCGCGTCTTGTCGCCGGTGCTGGTCGACGTCGCGACCGGCTCGTAGCGGTCAGTGCACGCCGAGATACGCCTTGCGAATCTTGTCGTCCTTCGCGAGCTCCGAAGCGGGCGCGGACGTCACGAGCTTGCCGACCTCGAGGACGTGCGCGGTCGCCGCGACGCGCAGGGCCATGTGCGCGTTCTGCTCGACGAGCAAGATCGTGGTGCCGCTCGCGGCGATCGTGCGGATGATCTTGAAGATCAGCTGGACGATCTGCGGCGCGAGCCCGAGCGACGGTTCGTCGAGCAACAGCAGCCGCGGCTTCGCGATCAGCGCGCGGGCGATCGCGAGCATCTGCTGCTCGCCGCCGGACAGCGTTCCCGCACTCTGCGCGAGGCGCTCGCGCAGGCGCGGAAATAGATCGAGGGCCTCGGCACGGTCCTTCGCGACACCCGCGGGATCCTTGCGCAGGAAGCCACCGAGCTCGAGGTTCTCGTCGACCGTGAGGTTCGCGAAGATCCCGCGACCCTCGGGCACGTGCGACATGCGCAGCGCGACGATCTCGTGCGCGGGCATGCCGGTGATCGTCTTGCCGGCGAACTTCACCTTGCCGCCGCTCGGCTTCACGAGTCCCGAGATCGCGCGCAGCGTCGTCGACTTGCCGGCGCCGTTGGCGCCGATCAGCGTGACGATCGCGCCCTCGTCGACCGTGAACGACACGCCCTGCAGCGCGTGGATGCCGCCGTAGTGGACGTCGAGATTGTCGACCTCGAGCAACGCCATCACGCCACCTCGGCTTCGTCGTCGGGGGCCCCGAGGTAGGCCTCGATCACCGCGGGGTCGCTCTGGATCGCGCTCGGCGCGCCCGCCGCGATCGTGACGCCGTGATCGAGCACGGTGATGTGCTCGCAGATCTCCATGACGAGGCCCATGTCGTGCTCGATCAACAAGATCGCGACATCGAACCGCTCGCGCAGCGACTCGATCAGCGCGCGCATCTCGTGCTTCTCCTGCGTGTTCATGCCGGCGACCGGCTCGTCGAGCAGCAACACCTTGGGCTCGGTCGCGAGCGCGCGGGCGATCTCGAGCCGGCGCTGATCGCCGTACGGCAGGCTCTTGCTCTGCTCGTGCGCGCGATCGGCGATCCCGAGCACGTCGAGCAGATCGAGCGAGCGCTCGGTCATCGCGCGATCCTCGGCGACGTAGCGCGGCGTGCGCAGGAACGTCCGCAGGAGGCCGCTCGACGCGCGGACGCCGCACGCGGTGCGCACGTTGTCGAGCACGTCGAGCTCGCCGAACAGCCGGATGTTCTGGAACGTGCGCGCGAGGCCGCAGCGGGCGATCGCGGACGGCTTCTTGCCGTCGAGCCGCGTGCGCGATGCGCCGTTGCCGAGCCACACCGCGCCGGAGTCGGGCGCGTACACGCCGGTCAGGAGGTTGAACGCGGTGGTCTTGCCGGCGCCGTTCGGCCCGATCAGGCCGTGGAGCCCACGCTCGGGCACCGCGAACGACAGCGCGCTGACGGCCTTGAGCCCGCCGAACGCGATCGACAGCTGGTCGGCCTCGAGGGCGAGCGCGGTCACGCCTGCTTGCCCTTCGTGAGCTTGTTCCACAGCGGCGTGACGTGGCGCTTCCACGGCCCGAGGTCCCACAGCTCCTTGATGCCGAACAGGCCCTGCGGGCGCACGATCATCACGACGATCAGCGTCAGCGCGTAGAGCGGCATGCGGTAGCTGTCGACGCCGAGCGAGCGCAGCAGCTCGGGCAGGATCGTGAGCAGCGCCGCGCTGAACACGACGCCGGTGATCGAGCCCATCCCGCCGAGCACGACCATGATCACGAGGTCGATCGACTTCTGGAACCCGAGCGATTTGGTGTCGAGCTGCGCGCCGACCTCGTGCGCGAACAGCGCGCCGCCGATGCCGGCGAAGAACGCGGCGAGCACGAACGCGGTGACCTTGGCGCGCGACGTGTCGACGCCCATCGCCTCGGCCGCGATCTCGTTCTCGCGCACCGCGAGCAGCATGCGGCCCTTGTGCGACGACTTCAGGCGATACACGAAGATGAGGAGGATCCCGACGACGAGGTAGGCGAAGAAGATGCCGGCGTGGCCGGTCTGATCGCCGTCGGCGTTGACCACCCACGGCGTCGGCGACACGTAGGTCGGCTGGCCGGTGAACGACAGCGAGCCGCCGAGGTGGGTGACCATCGTGAGCGGCCCGGCGGTCATCGCGTCGGCCGACGACGGCACCGGCGGCGTCTGCTGGATCAGCACCTTCAGGATCTCGCCGAATCCGAGCGTGACGATCGCGAGGTAGTCCCCGCGCAACCGCAGCGACGGCAGCCCGACGACGAGCCCGGCCGCCGCGGCCATCACGCCGCCGATCAGGCAGGCGCCGAGGAACAGGAGGTCGCCCGAGCCGAGGAACCCGCCGAGCACCGGGACGTCCGCGATCGCCGGCGCGCCGAGCAGCTTGAGCGAGCCGTAGTACGTCACGATCGCCGACGCGTAGCCGCCGACCATCATGAAGCCGGCGTGGCCGATCGAGAACTGGCCGGCGAAGCCGTTGACGATGTTGAGCGAGCCCGCGAGCACGATCGCGATGCCGATATCGAGGAGGATCTTGGCCTTGAAGTCCGAGATCGCCGGGGCGATCGCGATCTGCAGGATGAACGCGATCGCGATCGCGATCGCGAACGGCCACGCCGACCTGAGCGCGGCGGTCAGCGGGTTGACCCGCTGGGCGGCGACGCGCTCGGCGAGCCTGCGGGTGCGCGGGTCGCTCATACCTTCTCCCGCACCGCGGTGCCGAACAGGCCGCTCGGCTTGACGAGCAAGACGAGGATCAGCACGACGAACACGAACAGGTTCTGCATGCTCGACGAGATGTAGGTCGCACCGAACTGCTCGACCGCGGCGATCAGGAGCCCGCCGGCGACCGCGCCGCGCACGTTGCCGATGCCACCGACGACCGCGGCGACGAACGCCTTCAGGCCGAGCAGCACCCACGCCGAGTCCGCGGGCTCCTTGATGTTGCCGTAGCGCAGGCCGAGCAACACGCCGCCCGCCGCGGCGAGCGCCGAGCCGATCCCGAACGTGATCGAGATGACGCGGTCGACGTTGATGCCCATCAGGCTCGCGATCCGCTCGTCGAACGACACCGCGCGCATCGCGCGACCGATCTTGGTGCCGTAGACCAGGCGCTCGAGGCCGAACATCAAGAGCCCGGCGAGCACGACGATCACGAGGTCGACGACGCGGATCTCGACGCCGGCGATCGAGCCGAGCGAGGCCTGGTTCGAGATCAGCGCCGGCACGTTCTGGCCGTCCTTGCCGAATGCCCACGGCAGCTGCCCGGTGTTCTGCAACAGCAGCGAGACGCCGATCGCGGTGATGAGGACGTTCAGGCGCGGCGCGGTGCGCAGCGGGCGATACGCGAGCCGCTCGATCGTGATGCCGAGCACCGCACAGATCGCCATCGCGGCGAACATGATGAACGGCATCGCGAACACCGGGACGACCGGCGCCTGCACGGCCGCGGTCGCGACCCAGCCGAACAGCGCGCCAAGCGCGTACGACACCCACGCGCCGAACGTGAACACGTCCGAGTGCGCGAAGTTGATGAACCGAAGGACGCCGTAGACCAGCGTGTAGCCGAGCGCGGCAAGGGCGTACAGGCTCCCGAGCGCGATGGTCTCGACGAGCGTCTGGACGAGCGTGCCCACGACTTACTTCGCTGCGGATCCGGAGCCCGAGCCCGAGCCCGGCGCTTCGGGCCAGCCCTTGGGCACGACGGTGGCGACGTAGTGCGGCGCCCCACCGGTCATCTGGACGATCACGGCCTGCTTCTGCGCGTCGCGGTTGGCGTCGAGCGTGATCTTGCCGGTGACGCCCGGGAAGTCCTTGGTCTTCGCGATCGCTGCGCCGAGATCCTTGCCCGCGAGCGTCGGGCTGCGGTCCATCGCGTCGAACAGCACGCGCGCGGCATCGTAGCCGAGCGCCGCGAGTCCATCGGGGACGTCGCCGTTCCAGCGCTTCTTGTAGCGCTCGACGAACTCGATCACCTCGGGCCGCTTCTCCTCGAACGAGTAGTGGTTCGAGTAGTAGCTGCCCTCGATCGCGGCCCCACCGATCTCGGCGAGCTTCGCCGAGTCCCAGCCATCGCCGCCGAGGAACGGCACCTTCAGGCCGATGTTGCGCGCCTGGCGCACGATGTTGCCGACGTCGGTGTAGTAGCCGGGCAGGAACACGGCCTCGGCGCCCGAGGTCTTGATCTGCTGGAGCTGCGCGGCGACCGAGACGTCGCCCTTGGTGTACGCCTGCCCGGTCGAGATCGTGCCGCCCATGCCGGAGAACTCGGTCGAGAACGCCTCGGCGAGCCCCTTGGAGTACGGCGCCGACTGGTCGAACAGCGTCGCGATCTTCGTCCACTTGTGATCGTGCGCGAACTTGGCGACGACGTAGCCCTGGAACTCGTCCAGGAAGCAGACGCGCGAGACCATGTCGCGGCCCTCGGTGACCTTCTTGTTGGTCGACGACGGGCTGATCATCGGCACGCCGAACTGCTGTGCGATCTTGCCGCCGGCGAGCGAGCTGCCGGACGCGACCTCGCCGATCAACGCGATCACGTGATCCTCGCTGATCAGGCGCTGCACGACGTTGCCCGCCTCGGTCGACTTGCTGGCATCGTCGAGCGTCTTCAGCTCGATCTGGCGCTTCTTGACGCCGCCCGCGGCGTTGCGCTCCTCCATCGCGAGGATCACGCCGTGATCGGTGGAGATCCCGAACGTGGCCTCCTCGCCGGTCAACGAGGCGAAATGCCCGATCAGGATCGGCCCGGTACCGGAGTCGCGCGAGGCGGCTGGCTGGGCGGAACCGGATCCATCAGAGCCCGATCCGGAGGTCTTCTTGCCGCCGCCGCCCATCTTGTCGCAGCCGATGAGAGCCAGGGCGACGCTGCACACGATCGTGACGAGATGACGGGAACCACTGAAATTCACGGCAAATTCTCCTCGGAGTCCGAGGGATGCGATATCCGACGGCCGGGGTAGAGTCAACCGCACAGGCCAGTGACTGCGCAGCGGAATCTTGATGTGCGCTTTACCCGAGCTGGCAGGTTTGGGTTTAGGGTCGCCCCGCGGTGAGCGAACCTCCACCAGTCGCGACCCCGGAGCCGCCGGCCCCTGCGTCGACGACGCAGAGCCACGCGATTCCTGGTCAGGGCCCACCGACCTCGTCGGGCCAACGCCACCAGCACACCGTCCACGGTCGCGGTCGCCAGCTCGGTCGCAAGGAGCTCGCCGGGCTGTCGCTCGGCGCGCTCGGCGTGGTCTACGGCGACATCGGCACGTCGCCGCTCTACGCGATGAGCGAGTGCCTCGCCGATCCGAAGCTCAAGGAGCACGCGGTCCCGCCCGATCCGGCGAACGTGTTCGGCGTCGTCTCGCTGTTCTTCTGGGCGCTCGTCCTCGTCATCGTCATCAAGTACCTGATCTTCATCATGCGCGCCGACAACAAGGGCGAGGGCGGCATCCTGGCGCTCGCGGCGCTCGTCAGCCAGGGCAAGAAGCGCGCGGTCAAGCTCGGCATTCCGATCCTGCTCGCGCTGTTCGGCGCCGGCCTGCTCTACGGCGACGGCGTGATCACCCCGGCGATCTCGGTGCTCGGCGCGGTCAAGGGTCTGGGCACGCAGAGCCCGGGCCTCGAGCACCTCGTGGTCCCGATCTCGGTCGCGATCCTCGTCGGACTGTTCATGGTCCAGCGCATGGGCACGCACCGGATCGGCACGATCTTCGGCTGGATCATGCTGCTGTGGTTCGTGACGATCGGCGCGATGGGGATGCCGTTCATCCTCCGGCATCCCGAGATCCTCCAGGCGGCGAGCCCGCACTACGCCGTCCGCTTCCTCGCCCACCACCACATGCACGGCTTCCTCCTGCTCGGCGCGGTGGTGCTGTGCGTGACCGGCGGCGAGGCGCTCTACGCCGACATGGGCCACTTCGGTCGCCGCCCGATCCGCATCGCGTGGTTCTGCGTCGTGTTCCCGGGCCTCCTGCTCAACTACTTCGGCCAGGGCGCGCTGTATCTCGAGCGCGGCCTGAAGGTCGAGGACCCGTTCTACGACATGGTGCAGGGCACGCCGTTCCTCATCCCGATCGTGATCCTCGCGACGATGGCCGCGGTGATCGCGTCGCAGGCGCTGATCTCGGGCGCGTTCTCGCTGACCCACCAGGCGGTGCAACTCGGCTACGTGCCGCGCGTGCGCGTCGTGCACACCTCGTCGAAGAACGAGGGCCAGATCTACATCCCCGAGGTCAACTGGGCGCTGATGATCGCCAGCGTCGCGCTCGTGCTGTCGTTCCGCACCGCCGACAACCTCGCGGCGGCCTACGGCATCGCGGTGACCGGCACGATGGCGATCACGTCGTACCTCTACTTCCTGGTCTGCCTCGACAACTGGAAGTACCGGCTGTCGACCGCGCTCGCGCTGTTCATCCCGTTCATCATGATCGATCTCGCGTTCTTCTCCGCGAACATGGTGAAGATCGCGGCGGGCGGCTGGTTCCCGCTCGCGGTCGGCGCCGCCCTGTTCGTGATCATGACGACCTGGTGGCGCGGTCGCCACGAGCTGTCGAAGGTCATGGAGTCCGGCGTGATCCCCGAGGAGCTGTTCCTCGCCGACCTCGGCGCGAACCCGCTGCATCGCGTGCAGGGCACCGCGGTGTTCATGGCGTCGTCGACCGACGGCATCCCGAACGTGCTGCTCCACCACGTGAAGCACAACAAGGTGCTGCACAAGCAGGTCGTCTTGCTCTCGATCATCACCGAGAACGTGCCGTTCGCGGTCGGCAACTCGGCGCTCGTCGTCAAGGAGCTCGACCACGGCTTCTTCCGCGTGATCGCGCGCTGCGGGTTCATGCAGCAGCCGAACGTCCCGAAGCTGCTCGTGCGCTGCGGCAAGCAGAAGCTGGTCGTCGCCGAGAGCGACACGACCTACTACCTCGGTCGCCAGACGCTCCTGACGACCGGGACCGCGCGCGTGGCGCGCTGGCGCAAGATCCTGTTCAGCTTCCTCGCGAAGAACTCGATGCCACCGACCGCGTTCTTCAACCTGCCGCCGAACCGCGTCGTCGAGCTCGGCCTGCAGATCGAGCTGTGACTAGAGCGCGACCGCGTAGCTGATCGTCGCCGATGAGGCGAGCGTCGCGAACCCACGGAGGCGCGCGGTGGCGAAGGTGCCGGCGAGGAGTGCGCGGGTCGGGGTATCGAGCTCGTTGGCAAGCTGGGGGACGAGCTCGCACATCTCGCGGCGGTCGTGCCTGGCGATCAGCGCGCGCAGCAGCTCGATGCGGCGCCGCCAGGTCGGCGTGCCCGGCCGGGTCACGACGAGCGCCGAGAGCGCGCGCTGGGCCTGAAGGTGGTCGGTGCGCGTGCGCGCGACGACGAGGTGCAGCGGGCTCGATTCGGGGAGCGAGGCGAGGACGGCCGAGAGGACGAGGTCCTCCGCCTCGTCGTGCGCGATGAGGCCAAGGCGCACGCCGTCGATCGCGTCGCACACCTCGGCTGGCGTCGCCGGGCTCGCGAGGTCGAGGAGGGCGGAGTCCAGGTCGCGGTGATCGCGGCGAAGCAACGTGCTGAGCTCGGTCATGAGCGGACTTCGGTGCAGGTGAGGTGCCACTGCCCGTGACCCAGCCGACGGTCCGTGGTCGGTGCGTACGCTCACACGCGGGGCCAGGATGCGAGGGCGCTGACCATCCTCGACGACAGCGACCCGCGCGACCCGGCACGCGTGCGACGGCGGTACGGGCGACGGCGCGCTCCGTGCCATTCGGGATACGATATTTCATGTCCCGGGGGTGGCGCCGGTTCACCGCGAATCGCGGCGCGCTCATCGGTGGGGCGATCGTGCTCGCGCTCGTCGCGATCGCGTTGTTCGGGCCACTCCTCGTCGGCGATCCGCTCGCGCGCGACCTCGACCACGGGCTCGCGCCCAACGGCTCGCCGCTCGCGATCGGCGGCCACGCCCTGCTCGGCACCGACGCGCTCGGGCGCGACGTGTGGGCGCGCGTCGTCCACGGCGCGGGCTCGTCACTCGCGATCGCCGGCGCCGCGACGCTGTTCGCGCTGGTGCTCGGCGTCACCGTCGGGATCGCGGCCGGCCTCGGCGGTGGATGGCCCGACACCGTGCTGATGCGCCTCGTCGATCTCGTGCTCGCGTTCCCGTACCTGTTGCTCGCGATCCTGCTCGGCGCGCTGCTGCGCGAGCGCGAGCTGGCGAGCGCCAGCGCCCCGGTGATCGTGACGCTCGGCGTCGTCGGCTGGACCACCACCGCGCGCGTCGTGCGCGTCAAGGCGATGGCGATCGCGCGCGGCGACTACGTGCAGGCCGCGCGCGCGAGTGGCGCGAGCCCGTGGCGCATCGCGACGCGTCACGTATTGCCGAACGCGCTCGGCGCGATCGTCGTGGTGACCGCGCTCGGGTTCGCGCAGAACCTGCTCGCGGAGAGCGTGCTCGGGTACCTCGGCCTCGGCCCGCCGCCGCCGGCACCGACCTGGGGCCAGATGATCTACGAGGGTCGGCTGTACTACCGGACCGCGCCGCACCTCGTCGTCGTGCCGGGGCTCGCGATCGTGCTCGCGGTGATCGCGTTCAACCTGGTCGGCGACGGGCTGCGCGACGCGTTCGATCCGAAGGAGCGCGGGTGAGGTCGGCCTGGTGGGTCGTCGTGCTGTGCGCCTGCGCACCGAGCGATCGCGGCCCGCGGTTCCAGCCCGCCGGCAACGCGACTGCGCGCCGCGGTGGCGAGCTGCGGTTCGGGGTCGCCGGTGCGGCGCCGACGCTCGATCCGGCCTACGCGTACGACGAGGTCTCCGCGATCGCGATGCACGCGCTGTTCGACACGCTGGTCGACTACGCGCCCGGCAGCGTCGAGCTCGTGCCGCGGCTCGCCGCGCTCCCCGAGATCACCGACGGCGGCCACACCTACACGTTTCACCTGCGCGATCGGCTCGCGTACTCCGATGGCACGCCGGTCGTCGCCGGCGATCTCAAGTACGAGCTCGAGCGCACGATGGCGCTGGCCGACTCGCCGTTTCGCCTGTTCCTCGCCGGCGTCGCCGGGGCACGCGCGGTGTCCGACGGCAAGGCCGCGACCTGCGCCGGCATCGTCGCGCCCGATCCGCGCACGCTCGTGTTCCACCTCGACGAGCCCGACGCGTCGTTCGTCTACGTGCTGACGATGACGTTCGCGACGCCGCAGCGCGCCGATCACGTCGCGGCCGCGGGCGACCAGCTGCGCAGCCAGCCCCTCGGCAGCGGGCCGTATCAGCTCGACACGTGGGACGAGGGCGCGCGGCTCGTGCTCGTGCGCAACCCGCACGATGTCGACGCCGCGCGCGGTTACCTCGACCGCATCACGATCCACGAGAACCTCGCGATCGACACCCAGTTCATGATGTTCGAGCGCGGCGAGCTCGACACGATCGAGCACCTCGACGCACCCGACTACCTCTGGATCACGACGCAGCCGGCGTGGCAGCCGTACATCCACCAGCGCGCGATGCTGACCGCGTTCGGCTCGCGCATGACGGTGACGCAGAAGCCGTTCGACGACCGCCGCGTGCGCCAGGCGCTCAACTACGCGCTCGACAAGCAGCACTCGATCCGGATCCTGCACGGCACCGCGGTCGCCTCGCACGGCATGTTGCCGCCCGGGTTGTTCGGGCGCGACGCAACGATCCCACCCTACCCGCACGATCCCCAGAAGGCGCGCGCGCTGCTCGCCGCCGCCGGCTATCCCGACGGCTTCGACGTGACCTACGCGATCCCGTCCGACGACGAGGCCGAGTCGCTCGCGCTGTCGCTCCAGGGCGATCTCGCCGAGGTCGGCGTGCGCGTCCACCTCCAGCGGATGTCGCTCGCGACCTACATCGACGCGATCGGCAACCCGGGCGACACGCCGTTCTCCAAGGCGAGCTGGCTCGGCGACTACCCCGATCCGACGAACTTCCTCGACACCAAGTTCCACTCGCGCGCGATCGCCAGGACGCAGTCGAACAACGACTCGTGGTACGCGAACCCCGAGCTCGACGCGGTGCTCGACAGCGCCAAGCGCGAGCTCGATGCCGACCGGCGCGCCGCGCTCTACCATCGCGCCGAGCAGATCCTCTACGACGACGCGCCGTGGATCTGGGACTACCACCAGATGACCACCGAGGTGGTCCAGCCCTACGTGCGCGATGCCGAGCCGCACCCGATCTGGCCGCGCGACTACACCCACGCGTGGCTCGACGTCGGGCCCGATGGCAAGCCGGTGGCGCGGTGACCGGCCTGATCTTGCGCCGGCTCGGCTGGGCGCTCGTCGTCACCTGGTTCGTGCTGAGCCTGACCTTCGTGCTCGCCGACGCGATCCCCGCGGATCCGGCCAAGGCGATGCTCGGACCGCACGCGACGCCCGAGCTGATCGTGTCGGTGCGGGCGCACTACTGCCTCGATCGCGGCGTCGTCGGTCGCTACGGCTGCTGGATCGATCGACTCGCGCACGGCGATCTCGGCGAGAGCTACCGCACCAAGCGCCCGGTCGCCGAGCTGATCGGTGCGCGGCTGTGGCCGACCGCGCAGCTCGCGCTCGCCGCGATCGCGATCCAGCTCCTCGTCGGCGTGCCGCTCGGCATCCTCGCGGCCGCGCGGCGCCGCCGGTGGCCCGATCACGTCGCCGGCCTCGTCGCGCTCGTCGGCCAGAGCGTGCCGACGTTCGTGACCGGCACGCTCGGCCTCTACCTGTTCGCCTACGTGCTCGGCTGGTTCCCGATCGGTGGCTACGGCGAGCCCGGCCTCGATCGGCTGTGGCACCTCGTCCTGCCCGCCGCGACGCTCGCGACGCTCGGCATCGCGTTCTACGCGCGCGCCGTGCGCGGCGAGCTCGTCGAGGTGCTCGGCGAGGACTACATCCGCACCGCGCGCGCCAAGGGCGTGCCCGAGTCGCGCGTGATCGGCCACCACGCGTTGCGCAACGCGCTCGGCCCGCTCGTCGCGCTGATCGGGATCGACCTCGGCGTCCTGCTCGGTGGCGCGGTCGTGATCGAGGCGATCTTCGCGTGGCCCGGCCTCGGCCGCGAGGTGCTCCAGGCGATCCTCGAGCTCGACCTACCGGTGATCCTCGGCGTCGTGATGGTCACCGCGGTCGCGATCGCGCTCGCGAACCTGGTCGTCGATCTCGTGCAGCTCTGGATCGATCCGCGTCTGCGCGCCTGACCTGGCGCATGGTCTCCTAATCGCCGTCGAGGACGCGGTCGTCGCGGCCGGCGCGCTTCTTCGCGGGCTTGCGCGTCTGATCCATGCCGAGCTCGGCGAGCTTCTTGCGAAGCGTGTTGCGGTTGAGGCCGAGGATCTCGGCGGCCTTCAGCTGGTTGCCGCCGGTGTGCGCGAGCACGAGGTCGAACAGCGGGCGCTCGACGCGCGCGACGACCTTGTCGTAGAGGTCGTGCATCGGGTAGCCGTCGATGCGGGCGAGCAGGCCGGCGAGCTTGGCCTTCACCATGTCCTCGAACGCGAGGTCCTCGAGCGGGACGCGGGTCGCGACGACCGGCAGGACCTCGTCGACGTCGCCGGCCTCGATCCGGCTGCGCGTGACGCGGACGACGAGCCGGCGCGCGATCGACTTGAGCTCGCCGACGTTGCCGGGCCACGGATAGTGGCCGAGGCGCTCGTGGGCGCGCGTCGAGACGGTCGGCTTGGTGCGGCCGACCTCGGCGCTGTAGTGCTTGATCCAGCGCTCGAACAGCGTCGGTAGATCGTCGAGCCGATCGCGCAGCGGTGGGACGACGATGCGGCGCGGCGAGAACAGCTCGTAGAGCTCGCGCGAGATGATCGAGGCGTCGACCGCGCGCTCGACATCGAGATCGCCGGCGACGACGACGTGGACGTCGCTCGCGTCGGCACCACCGGCGGCGCGATCGCGGATGGCGCGCTTGAGCGTGCGCTGGGACGGCCGCGACAGATCGCTGACGTCCTTGACGAGCAGCGTGCCACCCGAGGCCGCGCGCAGCGCGAGGCGGGCGCGCTCGCAGGCATCGGTCGGCAGCGGCTCGCTCGTGCCCCGCGGTTGTGGCGCGTCCTCGAACGACGGGCGCACCGCGACGAACTTCTGATCGCCGCGCGGGCCGCGCTGGTGGAGCACGCGGGCGACGAGCTCGCGGCCGGTGCCGTGCTCGCCGCAGATCAGGACCGGGGCGCCCGCGTCGGCGAAGCGCTCGACATCGGCGATGACGGCGCGCATGGCCGTGCTCTCCGCGACGAGGAAGTCGTTCGCGCGGAGCGACTGGCGGAGCATCAGGCGGCCTCGGTCGCCTCGGAAGCCGCGTCGACGTCTTCCGTCATGCCCTTGCGATCGGCGTTCGGCGACAGTCCGCGGGCCTCGCGCTCGACGAGCCCGCCGAAGAAGTCCTCGCACAACGTCTTGGCAATCTCGAGTGACTTGGCCTCCCAGACGCCGAGGCGCAGCTGGTTGCAGCCGAACAGCCCCTTGGCGTACCAGGCGCACGCCTTGCGAACCTCGTGGAGCACGCGCTTGTTCGGCGTGCCGTCGGGGTTGGTGCCGCGCAGCTGCTCGATGAGCCCGATGTGGCGGCGGTAGACCGTGATGCGATCGGTGAGGCCCGGCGGTCCGGGATCCGGACGACCCGCGGCGACCTCCTTGAGGCGCGCGAACAGCCACGGGTTGCCCATCGCGCCGCGGCCGATCATCACGGCGTCGCAGCCGGTGGTCTCGCGGAGGCGGACGTAGTCCTCGATCGTGAGGACATCGCCGTTGCCGATCACCGGGATGTGGGCCGGCACGGCCTCGCGGACGCGACGGATGATCTCCGGATCGCTCTTGCCGGCGAAGCCCTGCGTGCGCGTGCGGCCGTGCACCGTGATCATCTTGGCGCCGGCGTCGACCAGCGCGCACGCGAACTCGGGCGCGTTCAGGTTCGTCGGGTTCCAGCCCGCGCGATGCTTGACGGTGACCGGCACGTGCGCCGGCACCGCGTCGACCACGGCGCGGACGAGCTCCTGCGCGATCGCCGGCTCGCGCATCAGTGCCGAGCCGCACTCGCCGGCGACGACGCGCTTGGCCGGGCAGCCCATGTTGATGTCGACCAGCGACGCGCCGATCGAGACCGCCATGCGCGCGGCCTCCTGCATCGCGGCGGGCTCGCGCCCGAAGATCTGGACGCCGAACTTCCGGCCGCCGAGCGACGCGGTCATCTTGCCGGTCGTCTTCGGATCGCCGACCGCGAGCGCGTGGGCCGAGAGGAACTCGGTGATCGTGAAGCCGACGCCGAACTCCTCGCAGACCGTCCGGAACGGCAGGTCGGTGACCGCCGCCATCGGGGCGAGGATCACGCGGGGATCGATGTCGATGTCGCCGACGCGGAGCATTTGGACCCAGTAGATACCGGATCACACCGGCGATTCCTAGCGCGGGTTGCGCTACCCCAAGTCCGCGGGGGAATTCACGTTTCGCAGCGAGCGCAGCTCCGGATCGACGGCGCGCAGGGCGAGCTCGTCGATCCAGGTGACCGCGGCCAGCGCGTCGAGCAGGCCCGATGCCTTCCAGCGCTCGGCGGCGAACAGGGCGGCGAGCACCGGCCGTGCCGCGGCGACCGCGAGCACGCACAGGAGCGGCTCGGGGAGACCCCCGACGCGGAGGCCGACCGCATCGCCGGCGGTGCGCGCGAGCATCAGGTCGATCACGTCGCCGGCGAGGTCCGGCATGTCACCGGCGACGACCAGGAGCCACGGCGTCGTCGCGCGCGCGAGGCCGGCGGCGATCCCGGCGAGCGGGCCGGTGCCGTCGCCGTCGGCGATCGTCTCGACGCCATCGATCGGCTGGTTCGCCGACACCAGCAGCATGCCGACGCGCGGCGCGAGCACCGTGCGCTGGCGCTCGAGGATCGTGCGGCCGTCGATCGCGAGCGCGTGCTTGGCGATCCCGCCGAACCGCGTCGCGCGGCCGCCCGCGAGGATCAGCGCGGTGACGTCTGATCGCCTCGAAACTACTTCGAGGCTCACGTCACTTCGCGATCAGCGGCTCGAGGTAGTCCTGCGCCGGCATCGTGATCTCGGGGCCGCTCGGCGCGAGGTAGACCGAGACCTCGGTGCGCACGCCGAACTGGCCGGGCCAGTACAGGCCGGGCCCGACGGTGAACCCGGTGCCGGGGATGAGGATGCGCGAGTCCTTGACCTCGAAGTCGTCGAGGTCCGCGCCGCCGCCCTGGAGGTCGCTGTCGATCGAGTGCCCGGTGCGGTGCATCACCTTGTCGGCGAGCCCGGCCTTCTTGAACAGCGCGCGCGTCGCCTGATCGACCTCGGCGCCGGTCAGCGGCCGGTGCTTCTTGGTGCGATCCATGATCAGGCCGATCGCCTGATCGCGCGCCTGGGTGACGGCCTCGAACGCGTGGACCTGCGCCTCGGTCGGCGCCTTGTCGGCGACCGCGCACCAGGTCTGCGCCGCGTAGACGCCCTCGGGCTTGTCGACCTTGACCGCGAGCGAGATGACGATCATGTCACCGCGCCTGATCGTCCCGGTCTTCGCCGCGCTCGGCACGTAGTACGGATCCGCCGTGTTGACGCCCGCCGCGACGACCGGCGGCGATCCGGCGAGCCCGCGCATCGTCATGCCGCGCACGAGGCGCTGCTGGACGTCGTACTCGGTCACCGGCGCGCCGGTCTGCAGCTGTTTCGTGATGAACGACAGCGCGTCCTTGCGCAGCTCGACGACGTGATGGACCGCGACGTAGTGCGCGGTGCGGCCGGCGTCGCCCCAGATCGCCTTGGTGTACTGGACGAGCGTGTCGGACGAGCGCACGGTCACGCCGGCGGCGCGGATCACCTCCATCGTGCCGGCGTCGACGCGCGACACCGCGGGCACCGCCGCCTTGGGCGAGTACTCGACGGCGACCGACTTGATGCCCTTCAGCATCCCCTTCAGCTCCTTGTCGAAGTCGCGATAGCCCGTGTACGTCAGCTTCTTGCCGGGCAGCTGATCGAAGCTGCGCACCTCGGCGGAGTGCACGAGCGCGATCGGCTGACCCTGCGACGGGATCATGTAGAACCATGGGCGGATCGGCTTGCCCTCGGGCGCGACCAGCCGCACCGCGATCGGATTGGAGCCATCGCGATCGAACAGCAGCCAGCCGTCGAGCCGCTGCACCGCGAGCAGGCCCTGCACCGCCGCGATGTCGGACAGGCCGACGCGCGGCACGATCGTCGGAGGCGAGTCGCTCGAGTACGGATCGGCCGGCCCGATCTTCGGCGGTCCGACTGGCTTCGGTGGTGTTTTGGGTGGCTGCGGCCCGATCGGCGGCGGCGCGGGATCGGCGTACGGGTCGACCGGCGCCGGCGCTTTCTTTGGCACCGGACGTGGTCCGGGCTGCGCCATCGCCGTCGCGGACATCGCGCATACGCACAGGATCCAAGCGGCCTTCATGTCTGTCCCTTTCGCACGCGGACCAGCTCGCCGACGAGCTCCTCATGAATAGCACCGTTCGTCGCGCACACATCGCCGGTGTGCGGATCGAAGCCATCGCCGCGGGTATCGGTCACGCGCCCACCGGCCTCGCGGACGAGCAGCGCACCGGCCGCGATGTCCCACGCGCGCAGGCCGCGCTCCCAGTAGCCGTCGAGCCAGCCGCGCGCGACCAGCGCCAGATCGAGTGACGCACATCCCATCCGGCGGCAGGCTCCGGCACGCCGCTGCACCGCCTCCCACTCCGCGAAGTTGTTGTCGGGGTTGGTCGCGCGATCGTACGGAAAGCCGGTCGCGAGCAGCGCTTGCTCGATCGCGCCGATCGCCGAAACCGCGAGGCGCTCGCCGTTGCACGTCGCGCCGCGGCCGCGCTCGACCTCGAACCACCAGCCGAGCGCGGGTGCCGCGATCACGCCGACCGTGGTCTCGCGATCGACCTCGAGCGCGACGACGATCGCCCACAGCGGCAGGCCGTGCGCGAAGTTCACCGTGCCGTCGATCGGATCGACGATCCAGCGCGCCGCGCCGCCGTCGCCGGCGTCCTCGCCGCCCTCCTCGCCGACGATCGGATAGCTCGTGTGCGCGCGCAACACGCCGCGGATCGTCGCCTCGGAGCGGACGTCCCACTCGGTGACCAGATCGCGCGGGTTGCTCTTGGTCCGGATCTCCGCGGGGCGCGCGTCGGCGAGCAGGAGCTGCGCGGCGCGGACGGCCTCGCGCGCGACCTCGATCGACATGCGGGACTACAGATCCACGCGCATCGCGACCTGGCCGTGGGTCGACGGGCGCACGAACGACTCGCTGTCGCCGACCGACTTCGACAGCGTCGAACGATCGACGACGCGGAAGCCGAACTTGGCGGCGAAGAAGTCACTCGCGCTCTCGGTGAGCAGGTAGATCCGGCGCACGCCGCGCCAGCGCGCGAGCGAGATCGCCATGTCGGCGAGCATCCAGCCGTAGCCGGCGCCACGCGCCTCGGGATGCACCGCGAGCGCGCGCAGGATCGCGTCGTCGCCGTAGACCTCGAGCGCGACCGTGCCGGCGACGCCGCGCTCGTTGCGCAAGACGACGTAGCTCGGGGCCTGCTCGTCGCGCGCGGGCTCGGTCGCGAGCTCGGCGAGTGCGAGCAGCTCGCGGACGGCGGGCATGTCGGCGCGATGGGCCGGGCGCATCGCGTCGCCGATCGCGTCGAGCAGCTTGTCGTGCAGGCCATCGAAGCTGCCCGACGACAACACGCACACGACGTCGCCCGGCGCGCAGCTCTCCGCGAGCTGCTTGACCATGGTGTCGACATCGGGGATGTAGCTCGCCTTGGTGCCGTTGCGGTGGAGATCGAGCGCGAGCCGCTCGGGATCGAAGCGATCCTCGACCGGGATCTTGCTCGGGTCGAACAGGTGGCCGACGATCACCTCGTCGGCGTGCGCGAACGCGTCGACGAACTCGTTCTGGAACGTCTTTCGGCGACTCGTCGCCGAGCGCGGCTCGTAGACCGCGACGACGCGGCGCTTGGGGAACCGCTTGCGCAGCGCCTTCAGGGTCTCGCGGACGGCGGTCGGGTGGTGCGCGTAGTCGTCGAGCACGGTGACGCCGCCGGCGAGGCCGCGCAGCTCCTGCCGCCGCCGCACGCCCGCGAAGCTGCCGACGCCACGCACGAGGTCGGGCACCGACACGCCGCGCGCGTGGGCGACCGCGATCGCGGCGACGCAGTTGGCGACGTTGTGGCGACCGACGAGCACCGACTCGAAGCGCTCGATGCGCTCGCTCGCGCCGCTCTCGGTGCGATGGTAGACATCGAACGCGACGCGCCCGCTCTTGCCGACCACGAGGTTCTGGGCCCACCAGGTGATGCCGATCGCGACGTGCTCGCCGCTTAACTCGGGTGCGGTCTGGCTCAGCTCGCGATCGATGACGATGTACTGCTCGACCTTGCAGGCCGCGTGGCGCGACACCGCGATCGCGTCGGCCGAGTCGGCGCATACGACGAGCAGGCCGTCGCTCGGCAACATCGTCGCGAGCTTCTTGAACACGTCGCGCACGGCGTCGAACGACGGGAAGATGTCGACGTGGTCGAGCTCGACCGAGGTGAGGATCGCGGTCTTCGCGCGGTAGTGCGCGAACTTCGGGCCCTTGTCGAAGAACGCGGTGTCGTACTCGTCGCCCTCGATCACGAAGTCGGGACCCTTGCCGAGGCGGTAGCCCTGGCCGAGCGCGACCGGCACGCCGCCGACGAACAGCGACGGCTCGCGTCCCGCGGTGGCGAGGATGTGCTCGACGACCGATGTCGTCGTGGTCTTGCCGTGGGTGCCGCACACGACGATCGCGTGCTTGTCGCCGATCAGCTGGTCGCCGAGCACCGCCGGGAACGAGGTCAGCGTCAGCCCGGCCTCGCGCGCGGCGACGACCTCGACGTGGTGCTGGCCGTGGACGTTGCCGACCACGACGAGATCCGGCTTCCACGCGAGGTTCGCGGCGCCGTAGGGCATCATGACCGGCACGCCGAGCGCGGCGAGCTGCTCGCTCATCGGTGGATACACGGCGGCGTCCGAGCCGCGGACCTCGTGGCCTGCGTCCACCAGAAGTCCCGCCACGGCTCCCATACCCGTGCCACCGATGCCGATTAGATGAACCCGCAAAACTTTGGGCGGAAGCTACACGCCACCCCCGACCCACACAAGACTGGGATACCGTTGAAACGGACATGGACAGCCGCCACGAAAGGCGCCACCACTTCCGTGGAAAGCCGCGACCTGGGCGCGTGTTACCGATCCGCTTCAGGACCGCCGCGGCGGAGCCGTGGATCGTCGCCGAGACGCGCAACATCGGGGTCGGTGGGGCCTTCGTGGCGACCGCGGCGGCGCGCCCCATCGGCTCGAAGATGGACCTCGAGGTCGTGCTGCCGACGACCGAGCGTCGGTTCGAGCTGTCCGGGATCGTCCGCTGGGTGTCGACCACCGGCGATGACATCGGGATGGGGCTCCAGTTCGTCGACGTCGACGTCGACATCCTGCTCGAGCTCAACGACTACTTCTCGAGCCTGACCGGAAGCGCCTCGACCTAGATCGGCTACGGTGCGCCCCGTGAGTCGCGTCCTGTCGTTCGCCGCACTCGCGCTCGTCGGCTGCGCGAAGCTGCCCGCCCCGCGCGATCCCACCGAGCGGCTCCTGTTCCGCGACCTCGAGCGCATCGTCACGGTGACCGCGACGACCGGCTGGGGCCCCGACAAGCTCGAGGTCGACGGCATCGCCAAGCCGGTGCTCGATTCGACCTGCCGCGTCGATCCGCTCGCGCGCCGCGCCCTCGCCCGCTGGCTCGACGGCGAGATCCGCCGGCGCGGCGGGCCGGTCGAGGACGCGTACCGGCGCGCGGGCAAGGACCTCGACGCGGTCGGCGACCTGCTCGTGCTCGCGCGCGTCCAGCTGGTGCTCGCGCGCGCCGAGGAGCTCGCGAACGACTGTCCGTTCTGGCTCGAGCCCGAGCACCCGTTCCGCGGTCGCCAGACGTCGGAGCACCGCTGGGTCGTGTCGATCGGTGGCGGCGGCAAGGCGATCGCGGTGCGCCAGGGCGATCGCGCCGACGTCTCGGCCGGCGGCGCCGGTCGCCTCGTGATCGGACGCGCGTTCGCCGACGGCCACGCGCTGTATGCCGGCCTCGAGCTCGGCGCGAGCGCGTCGTTCCCGAAGAACGCGCTGGGCGAGCGCACCGGCCTGGTCTTCGGCGCCGACGTCGTCGCGCCTCTGGTCTATCGCCGGACGTTCACGAACACGTACTTCGAGCTCGAGGGCGGCTACCTCGCGCGCACCAACGAGCTCGACTGGCGCCGGTTCGATCACGGCGTGCACGCCGGCTTCGCGTTCGGTGGCCGCGCGCTCCGCACGCGCTGGGTGTTCCCGAACGCCGCGATCGGGGTGTCCTGGGAGCGCACGTTCGACGACGACGTGACCCTGGTAAAGCTCGGCGGCCGGGTGACGTTCGATCTCGATCTCTAGATCAGTTCGCGAGCACGATCAGCGCCGCGAGCGTGCCGTCGACGCCGGTGAGGTAGAGCTCGCCCGTGCCACCGTGCGCGATCGAGGTCGGCGGAAAGGACAGGACCGCCGGCAGGTCGGTGACGAGCGCGCCGGTCGACGGATCGCGCGTCCCCGAGAGCAGCTGGCGCGTGCCGAGGTCGCCGAACACGTAGCGGCCGACGAGATCGGGGAAGCAGTGGCCGCGGTAGACCTCGCCGCCGATCGCGGCGCGCCAGCCGTTCGCGTGGGTCTGCGTGAACGTGGGCGCGACGAGCCCGGTCGGATCGCACGGTGGCGTCGTGCACTGCGTGCCCTCGTACCTCGGCCACCCGAGGTCGGCGCCGAGCTGCGCGCCGGCCGGCAGGACATCGATCTCCTCCTCGGTGTTCTCGCCGACGTCGCCGATCCACAGGTCGCCGGTCGGGCGATCGAACGACCACCGCCACGGGTTGCGCAGGCCCGAGACGATCACCGCGGTCGAGTTGTCGGCGAGGTCGATCGCGACGAGCTTGCCGAACCGCGACGCCGGATCGGGCGCGTGGGCCGGGACGTTGCCGTCGCCGATGCCGACGTACAGCCGGCCGTCGGCTCCGAAGCCGAGGGTGCCGCCGTGGTGGATCGCGGTCGGCAGCGCGAGCGTGAAGATCGGCGTCGCGCTCGTCGGGTCGGCGCGATCCGGATCGGTCGAGCTCGCGGTGTAGCGCGCGATCACGAGCGCGCTGTCGGTCGTGTAGCTGACGTAGAACCGCCGGTTCGTCGCGTACGCCGGATCGAACGCGAGGCCGACCAGGCCCTGCTCGTCGCCGAGGGAGATCACCGGGCCACCAGCGTCGGGCGACAGATCGAGGAACGGCGCGAGCGTGTTGCCCGCGAGGATCCCGATCGTTCCGGCCTTGGCGACGACGAACAGGCGCGTGTCACCGTCGGGCGTCGCCGTCGCGGTCAGCGCGCCGTCGATCCGCAGGATGCGGTGGACGCCGAGCTTGATGCCGTGCCGCGGTTTGCACGCGGTGCTGGCGTCGACCGTCGCGTCGCGCTGCGCGGCGTCGTGGCGGGCGGCGTCGGGTGCGGCGCGGTTGTCCCCGCAGGCCGCGACCAGCGCGACGCACGCGAGCGTCCTCACGTGCGGTTCACGTCGGTCGACTCGAAGATCTTGTCGGCCGACGCGGGGACAAAGCCGTGGAACAGCTCGCCCGACGGCAGCGCATGGCGACGCGCGAACTCGTAGTAGCAGCTCGGGATCCGGGCGCGGCGATCGGCGAACGCGACCTCGATCGAGTCGGCGCGGGTCGACGCCTGCTCGAGGTGCTCGCGCGCCGTGCCCTTGATGACGCCGCCCGCGTCGTTCATCACCTCGCCGTGCTCGACGAGGAACGCGACGAGCTCGGGCAGCGACGCGAAGCTCGCGAGCGAGCGCACGTCGACCGTGAAGTGGTTGACGCGAAAGCCGAACGCGGCGACCCACGCGGCGTACTCGCTCTCGGCGAGCAGCGCGGTGTAGTCGGCGTGCGTCAGGTTCCATGGGCGACCGGCCCACGCGAGATCGGTACGCGCGGCGAACCCGGCCGGCAGCTGCGCGACCAGCCGCGCGATGATCGCGTTCGCCGCCGGCGACAGCTCGGCGACCACGAGCTCGGAGATGAACACCTTGGGCAGCGCCGGATCGGCGTGCTGCCAGTAGCGCGCGACCAGGTGCTTGTCGGCGAACCGGTAGGTGTCGCGCGGCTCCCAGCCGAGCGCCTCGAACCCGCGCGCGAGCTCCGCGAGTGGCACGCCGAAGGTGCGCAACGCGACGTGGTCGTTGCGGAGCGTCTCGCCCCGCGCCGCGAGCAAGCCATGGATGCGCGCGGCGACCGGCGTCGAGCTCGTGTAGTCCTGCCATAGCGCGGCGAGCAACTCGGGGATCGTCATCAGTCCTCCGTCGGATCGGGATACACGGAGCGCAGCCGGGTCGCCATGCCGACGGCGTCGGGATCGCGCCAGCGCTCCATCCGACGTGCGCGCAGCCCCTCGACGACCTGATCGAGGCGCTCGCTCGCGGTGTGATCGTGGCGCGCGCCCTTCTGGCGATTGCACCGCGCGCAGGCGACCGCGAGGTTCTCGACCCGGTTCGTGCCGCCCTGCGCCTCGGGCCAGATGTGCTCG
This sequence comes from Haliangiales bacterium, assembly GCA_038321315.1. GTDB lineage: Bacteria > Myxococcota_A > Polyangia > Haliangiales > Haliangiaceae > JABFXX01. Next base: position 29,140 of record JBBQEX010000079.1, read on the forward strand.
AGCGTCGCCTCGCCGAGCGTCTTGCCGTCGTCGCCGACGACGAGCTTGGTGCCGCAGTGGATGCACTTGCCGACCCACGCCAGCTTGCCGTCGAACGCCTGGCGGGTGAACGTGTGGTCGGTCACCGCCGCCGCGAGCAGCAGCGTGTGCTTGCGCGACACGGCGTTGCCCTCACTTCTTCGGGCAAGCCTTGGCGTCGACCGGCCCTCTGGCCGACGGCGGGCTCGCGAGCAACACGAGGCCATCGCACGGCACCGACACGCGGTACGCGACGACCTCGAACGTGATACCGGCCTTGCCGCCCTGCTCCCACTTCGCCTTGTCGGGGAGCTTCACGACGAGCTCGACGTGCGCTTGCTTCGCGAGCGCGTCGTACTTGCCGCGCGCCGCGTTCGAGTCGAACGGCTTGGCGGTCGACACGATCGGCTTGGCGTCGACCTTGCCGGCCTCGACGCGCGGCGCGGTCGCGACCACGGCGAAGCGCTTGCCGTCGATGAACACGCCGTCGCACGCGATGCAGCCCGACAGCGTGATCTCGGCGGACTTCTTGGCCGCCGACCACTCGCCAACGGTGAACGCGCCGACGTCGAGCGCGAGCGTCTTGCCGGCGAGCCCGGCGAGCTTTTGGTCGCGCAGGTGGCGGCACTGGCGCGCCTCGACGTCGTCGGTCGAGTCGCACGCGGCGACGACGCCCCACACGAGATCCTCGAGCGCGGTGATCTTGGTCGCGCCGGCGGCCCTGGCCTCGAACGTATCGTCGGCGTGCGCGGTGGACGCGAGCAGAAAGACTGGAAGGACAGCGATGACCGCGCGCATTACTGGAGCTTGTGGGTGAGGTACGCCTTCAAGCGGAGCTCGGCATCCTTGGCGTCCTTGACGACGACCGGGACGCTCTTGCTGAGCTCGCCTTCGAGCTCCTCGTCGAGGGCCTTGCGCATCGCGGCGTCACCGGCGAGCTGCATCGGCGTGCGACCGCGGACCGCGACCTCGCCGAGCTTGGCGCAGTACGCCTTCAGCTTGTCGTAGATCGCGGTGCCGAGGAACGTCTTGATCTCGTCGGCCTGGTTCGCCATGCGGTCGAGCGAGATCTCGGCCTGGGTCGGCAGCTCGCCGCGATCGTGACCCTGCGTGAGCTGGGCGCACACGCGCAGCACCATGACGTCGTCGATCACGCCGATGCCCTCGTTCCAGTCCGGGATGAGGTCCATCCGGCTGATCAGGTAGAGCAGCGCGGCGCCGGCGAGCTTCTTCGAGTGCTCGTCCGCCTTGGTCGACGTGAGCAGCGCCTTGTAGGCGTCGATGTCCTGACGGATCGTCTCCGCCCACCCCTTGAACGTCTCGATGTGTTCAGCCACGGCGCGACGGTATCACGCTCGCTGCGCTAGGATCCCGGGATGCGTATCTCCCTCGGGACGGTCTTCGCGGTGTCGAGCGTCGTGCTCGCGATCCTGAGCGCCTGTAGCGGCGACGACGGCGCGAACGCGAATCCGCAGTGCACCAAGAAGGTCTACGACCGCTGCAACGACGAGCACGACTGCGACTCCGCGCTGTGCCGTCCGGTCGGCGACAACATCGTGTGCACGATGATGTGCACGCCGGGCGACACGTCGTGCCCCAAGTTCCAGGGCAAGGCGGTCGACTGCAATGCCGACGGCCTCTGCGCGCCGACCGCCGCGACCGATTGCGTGCTCGAAGGTAGCGCGGCGCCCTGACGATTACGTCGACTACGGCGTCGCCATCAGGTCCTGGATGACCTTGGTCGGCTGGTTCGCGACGATCTGGATCGCGACCGTCTTCTTGATCGTCTTGTCGGTCGCGCCGATCAGCGTGATCTTGTGCGCGCCGGCCGCGAGCGCGATCGTGCGCTGCGGCGTGATGAGGCCGGTCGCCTTGCCGTCGACGTAGATCTCGCACGGCGGCTTGCTCGCGATCATCAGCGTGCCCTCACCGCCGGCCTTGGGGACCGCGGCCTCGACCACCGCGGGCGCGGGTGCTGCGGGCGCGATCTTCTTCGGCGCGGGGATCGCCTTCTCGACCGGCGCGGCCGCGGGCCTGGGAGCCGGCGCCGGCGCCGGCGCGACGACGGCGACGGCCTTGACCGCCGCCGGTGGCTTGCCGAGCGCGATCGACATGTGCGTCGTGACCGACGGCTCGAGGTGCTCGATCTGCGTCGGCTGCGACTCGTACGCGAACACGACGTCGTAGCCGTGCGCGGGATCGAGTGACGTGCTGATCGGCGTCGTGCCGAGGAACGTCGTCTTGCCCTTGTCGACCAGCATGACGGTCGCGCCCGAGGGCGTCGAGTCGATGCGGACGTCGACGAACGCGACGACGCCCGGGGGCGCGGGCGCGGGCGCAGGTTCCGGCGCGACGACTTCTGGTGCCGTGGCGACCACGGCGGCGACCGGCTCCGCTGCGACGGGCGGTGCAGGCGCGACCGCGGCGACGGCGACCGGTGCGGGCGCGACAGTCTCGACGACCTTCTGTGTCGCCAGCGGCTTCACGGCGCTCTTGGACTTGCCACCGGCGCCGTCGAACGCGATGAAGCCACCGACGAGCACGCCGATGACGACCAGCCCGACGGTCGGCAGGATCAACTTGCCGACGAGCTTGCCGGTCGCCTGCTTGCCGACCGGGTGTGTGCCATCGATCGTGCTGACCACCTCAGCGTCCTCGAGCTCCTGCTGCGAGGTCTGGTGGGCGTCGAACCACGGCTGGCTCGACGTCATATCCGCGTGCGATGGCGTGACCGGCATGCGCGGCTCGAACGGCGCGGCGATCGGCATCGACGCGGGCGCAGCCGGGCGCGACGGCGTGGTGCGCGCGAACAGCTCGGGCGCCGGGGTGCCCTGCGAGCGAATCGGCGGCGGCAGGCTCGGGCGCGCGCTCGGGTTCGGCAGCGGAGGCGCCGTGGTGATCGGCGGGATCGACATCGCGCGAACCGGCGCGGCGCTGACGCGGACCTGGTTGACGTTCCCGATCGGCATGTTCGGCACGCTCTGCGAACCCGCGGCCGAGCGCGCACGGGACAGGGGCACGCTCGCCGGAGGTGGCTGGGTAACGCGCGGTGGCTTCTTCGATGGAGCGGGCGCGCTCGGTGGCGGCGCGAACATCAGATCGTCGGCCGGATTTGGCTTGAGCGGCGTGGCCGTCTGTACGAGGTCGATCAACGCAGTCGACTCGGTCTTCGCCATGGCCACGAAGAATTGCGAACTGAGTTCGCCGTGTAAAGCGAAATCCGTAAACTGCTTACATGGCGTGATCACTAACCCCATGAAATATCATTGACGTGTGCGTGACCATACATCTAGTGTATGGCCACAGATGGGTGCCGACTTGGCCGATCTCCAGGCGTTGCGAGCGTGGTGTCGCTCCGCGCCCAGACGCCCGATTCCGCCGATCGCGATCGAGCGGATTGTCCGGCGGCTCGGACAGGTCGCGGTTCCGCTCCTCGGACGCGAGCTGCGATCGAGCGAGGCACCGTGTCGCGAGGCCGCGCGCGGCGCGCTCGCGATCGTGGCGACCGCGGCGCGCGATCGCGTGGTCGCCGAGCTCCAGGCTGTCGCGGCGTGTGCCAAGGCCGACGAGCCCAAGCTGTCCGCGCTCGCGCTCCTTGCCGAGCTCGGCATCCGCGGCAACGCGCAGTTCTCCGATCCCTACGCGATCCAGCGCCGCTCGGCCGCCGCGCTCGCGAGCCAGCTCGAGTCGCGCGCCGATGTCGCGAGCGCCGCCGATCTCGTGGTGCGCTCGCTCGGCGTCGACAAGGGCGAGGACATCATCCAGCTGCTCGTCGCGATGCGCGCGGTCGCACCCGAGGGCGCCGCGTGGCTCGCCGACGAGCTCGCCGTGCGTCTCGATCTCGACGCCGCGATCCGCATGCGCATCGTCGACGGGAGCGATCGCGACGCGACCGCGCCCGATCCCGAGGCGACCGCGCGCCGCCAGCCGCGCCCGACGCGCGTCGCGGTGCTCGTCGATGCCGCCGCGCGCCTCGTCGTGGTCGCGAGCCGCAAGGTCAACGGCGAGCGCCGGTGGCGCCGCTGGGCCGTGTTGATCGGCCAGGCCGGCGTGATCGACGACTGCCTGTATCACGACGCGCTCGACGACGGCGAGGCCGCCACCGAGCTGGTCGGCAGCCTGTGCGCCGACGGCTATCGCGTCGCGAGCAGCGATCCGGATCACGCGCGCACGATCGTCACGGCGGCCGCGCGGTTGACCGGGGTTGCGCTCGGCTCGCCGTACTACCTCGGCCGCGACCTGCTCGATCTCGACGACGCCCACGTGTCGCGCGGCGTCGTCGTCAGCCAGCTCGGCCGCGCCGTCGAGCTGCTCGCGACCGGCGACCGGGTGCAGGCCGAGGCGCTGCTCGCGCGCTGCGACGGCGCCAAGCCCGATGTCGCCGCCGCCCTCGCCGCCTGCGCGTTCGCCCGCGGCGATCACGCCGCCGCGATCGAGCCTCTCGAGCGCGCGCTCGTCGGCGAGCCCGACTGGCCGCTGCATCACTGGAACCTCGGAGTCGCACACCACGCGCTCGGCGACGTCCACGGCGCGTACCACGCGCTGCGCCGGTTCGTCGCCACCAGCGCCGCGCGCACCGGGCTCTACGCCGACCCCGATCAACCCGGGCGCGTCGCGTGCGCCGAGCGGTTGCTCGTCGAGCTCGAGCGCACCGCACGGCTCACCGGCACCTCGCTGCGCAAGCGCCGGCGGACGCGCAAGTCGCCTGTGAATTAGGGACGCTTTTCCGAGGTGCGCGGGGTGGCGCGCCCCCTCGCGCCACTCGGGCACGGCTGCCCCATAGACGGGCCCGTAGCCGGC
>JBBQEX010000080.1:0-33428 GCA_038321315.1 Haliangiales bacterium
GCCAACTCGAGCAACTCGGAAAAGCGTCCCCAATCCACAGGGCTAGGGATGCAGCACGATGGCTGCGGCGGCGGGGCCGTCCAGCGGGCGGACGAGCTTCACGCCGTTCGCGGTGAGATCGAAGGCGAAGATCGCGAGGTACTCGTCGGTCGCCAGCGTGCCCGGGGCGTCGGCGGGCATGTGCTTGGTCGCCCAGCCAAAGATGTCGGCGGCGGTGTGGAACTCGACGTCGCGCTTGGCGCCGTCGCGGGGCTTGAGCGGAAAGGCGTCCTTGCCGACGACGGCGGGCCCTTTGTCGGCGATGCCCTGGCCGCCATCGCCGTGGCACTTCGCGCAGCGCTCGACGTAGAGCTGCTTGCCCTGCTCGATCTGCGCGGATGCGGTGAGCGGCGCGGCGGCGGTGGTGGTGGTGGTGGTGGGTTTGTCGTGATGGCAGGCGACGAGCGCGAGCACGAGGACGGCGAATCTGGTCATGTCCGCATCGGAGTGCGTCTGACCTCGCGGCGTTACAGGGCAGCCATCACCGCGGCGGTGATCCGGTCGCAGCGTGCGCCATCGAACGTGTAGAGCGCGCGGGCCTCATCGGTCATCCGCTCGGATAGCGCGGCGGCGACCGCGGCGCGCGCGCGATGCAGCCGGACGCGCACGGCCTCCTCGGTGAGCCCGAGGCAGGTCGCGGTCTCGGCGGTGTCGAGCTCGAGCACGTCGCGCAGCACCATGACCTCGCGGTTGCCCTGCGGGATCGTGTGAAGGCAGCGCTCGAGCAGGAGCCCGAGCTGGACGCGCTCGATGTCGTCGTCGGGACCGCCGGGCGCGACGGCGTCGCCGCGGACCTCGGCGATCACCGGCCGCTTGCGACCCTGGGCGATCGCCTCGTTGATCGCGATGCGCGTCGCCCACGTGGTGAACATGGCGTCGCCGCGGAACGCGTCGAGGTGGCGGTAGATGTTGAGCCACGCCTGCTGGAGCACGTCCTCGGCGTCGGCATCGGTCGGCGCGATCGCGCGCGCGGCGCGGAACAGGCGCTGGTTGTGGCGGCGCACCAGGATCGCGAAGTCGGCGCGGGCGCCGGCCTGGACGGCGCGGATCAGCTCGAGATCGGAGCGGACGGCGAGCGATTCGGCGGGCATGACCATCGGACGCGGACCGCGCGGGCTGCGTTACAGCCTATTCCTCGCCGGGCGAGCTCGCGCGAACCGGCCCGGAGCCGTCCGACTTGGCGTACTCCTCGAGCTTGCGATACAAGGTCTTGCGATCGAGGCCGAGGCGTTGCGCGGTGCGCGTCTTGTTGCCGGCCTCGTCCTCGAGCACGCGCTCGATGAACTCGCGCTCGAGCTCGGCGAGCGTCATCCGGCGGGCGACCGCCGTGCCGAGGAAGTCGGCGGCGCGCTTCTCGCGGACCTGCGACGGCAAGTCGTCGTCGGCGATCAGCTCGCCCTGGCACAGCGCCACGCCGCGCTCGAGCACGTTCTGCAGCTCGCGGACGTTGCCGGGCCAGTGGTAGGCGAGGAACAGGTGCTGCGCCTCGGGCGACAGCCGCAGCCGGCGTGGTGGATTCGTGCGCGTGCTGATCATCGCGAGCATGTGCTCGGCGAGCGGCACGATGTCCTCCGGCCGCGAGCGCAGCGGCGGGAGGTCGACCTGGATCACGTTGAGCCGGTAGTACAGATCCTCCCGGAAGCTGCCGTCGGCGAGCATCGACTCGAGGGTGCGGTTGGTCGCGGCGACCACGCGGACGTCGACCCGCTGGTTGCGCGTCGCGCCGAGCGGGCGGACCTCGTGCTCCTGCAGGACGCGCAGGAGCTTGGCCTGCAGCGGCAGCGCGAGCTCGCCGATCTCGTCGAGGAAGATCGTGCCGTTGTCGGCCTCGACGAACAGGCCGGGCTTGTCGGCGCGCGCGTCGGTGAACGCGCCCTTCTTGTGACCGAACAGCTCGCTCTCGATCAGGCCCTCGGGCACCGCCGCGAGGTTGACGCCGACGAACGAGTTGTTCCGCCGCGTCGTGTTGTAGTGGATCGCGCGCGCGATCAGCTCCTTGCCGGTGCCGCTCTCGCCGGTGACCAGCACGCTCGCCGACGACGCGGCGATCCGCTGGACCAGCGCGACGACATCGCGCATCGCCTGGCTCTTCGCGATGATGTTGCCGAGGCCATAGCGCTCGTCGACCTCGCGCTGCAGGCGCTCGACCTTGCGGTACAGCGCGCGCTCGCCGAGCGCCTTGTCGGCGACCAGGAGCAGCTGCTCGATCTCGAACGGCTTGGTGATGTAGTCGTACGCGCCGAGCTTGACCGCGCGGATCGCGGTCTCGATCGAGGCGAACGCGGTGATCATGACGACGTACGGTCGATCGGGCAGCGCCGAGATGCCGCGGATCAGATCGAAGCCGTCCATCTCGCCCATGCGGAGGTCGGTGATGATGAGGTCGAACTGCTCGGTCCGCGCCAGCTCGAGGCCGGCGGCGGCACCCGCGGCGGCGTGGACGCCGAACCCGGCGTCGCCGAGCTCCTCGACGAGCAGGTCGCGCATCGCCGCATCGTCCTCGACGACGAGGATCGACGCGCGCCGATCGGGGCTCGGTGGCATCCCCACTTCTACCAGGCTTCGGACTGCGGGCTGCGGACTTCGGCCAGACGAGCGCGACGAAGAGCCTCGTTCTCCGGTCCGGCTGAGGTCCGTCAAGGCAGGCAGCGGCCGGTCGACTGCTCGCATGTCAGGCGCGCCCACGGCCCGGATGAGGGCGCCGACGTGATCGAGGTGGCGCACTGGCTCGTGCTGGTGCACGCCGGGACACAGAAGTTGGTCGGCAGGTAGGTCGTGCACACGTCGCCGACGTCGCACTGCACGTCGGTCGTGCACTCGCGCGAGCAGGTCTCGCGGGTGTCCGCGTTGGCGACGAAGTAGAAGCTGGGGCAATGCAACCCGGAGGCGCAATCGGACTGCGAGTCGCACGCGCCGCCCTCGGTCGTGGCGCCGCTGCCGTCGAGCGCGACGCACGACCCGGCGGTGCAGGCGCCGCGGTAGATCTGGTTGCGATAGGGGCTGGCACAGTCATGGGCGCTCGTGCATCCGGGGCCGGTCGCGTGCGCGGTCTGGATCGTGTAGCTGACGGGCGTCGGGTTCGCCGACGTCGCGTACTCGGTGACGCGCGCGTAGTAGCGCCCGGGTGGCAGGTAGGTGACCTCGACGCTCTCGGGTCGCTCCCACAGAGACATGCCGACCAGGGTGCCGGTTGCATCGAACACCTCGAGATCGAGATCGCGGCTGTTCGACCAGCCGAGCTGGACGAGCCAATCCTCGCCGACCGTCGTGACATCGAACGCGTAGTAGTCGGCCTCGACGAGCAGCGGGCTCGCGCACATCTTGGCGGTGTGACTGTCGCTCGGGCCGAGCACGGTGGCCCCGGCCGGGCCGTCGTCGCCGGGCTCGGCGGCGTCGTCGGTCGTGCACTGATCGCTGCCGGCGACGCACGTGTGGGTGGCGGTGTCGCAACGCGCCTTGGCGGCGCTCGTGCAATCGAAGCTCGACGCGCACTCGACACACTGGTGATCGAGGCAGACATCGGCGCCGCCGCCGCAGGTCGACGAGGTCACGCACTCGTCGGCGTAGACGTCGAGCGTGAAGGCGAGGTTGTCGGGCGGCGTCGCGGCGTAGTAATCGACGACCACGAAGGCGCTCGAGCCGGTCGCGACGAACGAGCCGACCTCGCCCGTCTTGGTCGCGTCGACGAACAGGAGGCACTGATCGGCCGACGGCCCGGTGCTCGTGCCGCAGCCGGTGGCGACGTAGAACGCGAGGTCCGAGACCGACGACAGCTTGACGACGTAGGTCTTGCCGGCGACGAGGCCGTCGACGCGGACGACGCTGTCGGGGCCGGCCGACTCGATGCCGAATGGCGCGTCGACCGTCGTGCAGCTCGCCGGGCTCTGCAGATCGGCGCCGGCGAGCGTGCCGGTGACGTGCGCCGGCACCGGCTGGCCCGGCGCATCGAACTCGGTGCACGCGGTGACGTGGTTCGTCATGTCGGCCGGCGGTCCATCGGGGTGCGCGCCGGCGTCGGGTTGCGCGCTCGTGCTGCCGCCGCTGCACGCGCCACACAGGATCGCGATCGCGATCAACCGTGCCAGTCCGTGCGTGCTCGACACCATCGTCAACCTACTGCCCGGACGCGTATCACGGGTGGGACCACGGATCACATGCTGTAATCGCGTGCGGCGTCGAGCTATCGGCCTCGCGCCTCAGTGCTCGTTCAGCCGATTCAGTGACTTAGGACACGCCCTGCTTGCGGCGAGATCGGCGGTGGTCGTGCTCCTCGTCGACCAGCCGGACGTAGTCGAGCGGCTCGGAATCCTCCCAGGTCGCGACCGGGCCGGTGCCGAGCTCGCGGACCCGATCGCGGAAGGCCGTGGCGATCTGCTCGAACGGTGGGAGGTCGGTCCGGCCCGACAGCGCGCCCGACTTGGCGGCCTCGCCGGCCTCGGCGGTCAGCTGGAGCGCGGTCTCGCGGGTCACCCGACCGCGGCGGATCACGTCCTGGATGCTGGTCGCGAGGTGGCCGAGCTCGTACTGCTTGGAGTCGAGCATCTCGAGCGCGACGAAGATCACCTGGCGCGCCGACAGCACGTGGTCCTGGTACAGCACCATCGCCGCCTGGAAGTAGTTGTAGATCGGCACCAGGCGCCAGCCGTAGCGGCGGAACCCGAGCGGCGGCGACTTGCGGTCGAGGTGGATGAAGATCCGCTGCACGCCCTCGGTCTTCGGCGCGGTCTTCGCGAGCTCGAGGATCGACGCCGCATCGTCGTCGTAGGTGCGCGCCGCGATCAGCACGCGCTCGAGATCGGCGAGCGAGACCTTGCCGGCGAGCACGTCGGCGTACAGGCAGTAGATGATCGCGTCGGCCTCGGCGTCGTCGCCGAACAGCGTCTCGCGCTCGGCGGCCGCGCCGATCCGCGAGCGCAGCATCGCCGGCAGCTTGTACGGGATCTGGGCGCGCAGCGCGCGGAACCGGCCGCGCAGGATGTTCTTCAGGTTGTTCTTGAGGACGAACTCGTCGTACGCGACGCCGTCGAGCGCGAGCTTGGCGGCGAGCACCTGGCGCATCTGCGTCGGGCTGCCCGACACGATGCAGATCCGGTGATGCGGTTGCTCGAGCGCGCGGAGCAGGGCGGTCGCGCCGGGATACGCCTGCTTGTCGGCCGCGTTCTCGAACGCGCTCTTCGCGAGATCCGCGAAGCTGTCGAACTCGGTGCGCAGGTACGTCTTGTCGAGGTCCCACCGGAACGTGTGGCGCGGCGCGACCTCGCCGGGGGCGAGCCCGTCGGGGACGTGATCGAGCAGCCCGATGCGCTCGCCGATCCGGACCGGCAGCCCGGCGAGCCGGCGGATCCTATCGAACATGGCGCTCCGCGATCTCGGCCATCGCGCGGCCGATGTTGCCGGCGAGGTTCCCGGCGAGTGCCTTGTGCGCGACCTTGATCGCGTTGGTCACCGCGCGCGCGTTCGAGCGCCCGTGCGCCTTGATGAACGGGTGCGCGAAGCCGAGCAGCGGCGCGCCGCCGTACTGCTGCCAGTCGGTCAGGTCCTTCAGCTGATCGATCGCGGAGGACAGCGCGAGCAGGCCGAGCCGCCACGCCAGGCGCTCCTTGTGCGCGTAGCGCGCGAGCCGCACGACGGTCTCGGACACGCCCTCGAGCATCTTCAGGACGACGTTGCCGGTGAACCCGCCGGTGACGACGACGTCGGCGACGCCGCGCGGGATGTCGACGCCCTCGATGTTGCCGACGAAGTTGAGCTCGGTGGTCTCGACCAGCGCGGCGTGGGCCGCGACGATCTCGGGCGGGCCCTTCATCGCCTCGGTGCCGTTCGACAGGAGCGCGACGCGCGGCCGCCGGTTCTTCGACACCAGCTTGGCGTAGGCCGAGCCCATCACCGCGAAGCCGACGAGATCGGCGGCGGTGACCTCGACGGTCGCGCCGACGTCGAGGATCAGCGAGAACGGATCGTCCTTCTCGCCGCGGCGCAGCTCGGTCGGATAGACCGCGGCGAGCGCGGCGCGCGTGATGCCGTCGACCAGCTTCCAGCTGCGCGCGCACGCGATCACCGAGGCGCCGGTGTTGCCGGCGGAGACCACGGCATCGCCCTCGCCACGCGTGACGAGGTCGACGGCGACCACGATCGACGCCTCGGGCTTGGCGGCGAGCGCCTCGGCCGGCTTCTCGTCCATCTCGATGTGGGTCGGCGCGTGGTGGACGCGGACCCGCGAGCCGTCGTGGCGCAAGCGCGGGAGGACGCGCCCGAGCGCGGCGGCGTCGCCGACGAGGATGATCTCGCAGTCGGGCAGGGCGAGCGACGCCTCGGCCGCGCCTTGCACGATCTCGTCGGGAGCGTGATCGCCGCCCATGGCATCGACGACGATGCGGTGCATGCCCCGATACTGCCATATGTTATGAAGCGGCGTGCCCGAGCGCCTCTACATCGTCGACGGCCACGGCTACATCTTTCGCGCGCACTACGGCCTCATGAACGTGTCTCGCGGCGAGCGCAAGGCGGTGCGGCTGTCGCGCGAGGACGGCATGCCGACCGGCGCGCTCTACGTGTTCTCGCGAATGTTGCTCAGGCTCGAGAAGGACACGCGGCCCGAGCGGATCGCGGTCGTGTTCGACGACAAGAGCGGCCGAAAAACGTTCCGCGCCGAGCTCTATCCGGAATACAAGGCGACCCGCAAGGCGCCGCCCGAGGAGCTCCAGGTCCAGATGGAGTACTTCGCGCAGGTCGTCGACGCGATGGGGTGGCCGGTGATCACCGTGCCCGGGGTCGAGGCCGACGACGTGATCGCGACGCTCGTGCGCCAGGCGCGCGAGAAGGCCTGGGAGGTCGTGATCTACAGCGCCGACAAGGACATCATGGCGATGGTCGGCGATGGCGTGCAGATGATCGACGCGCTCCATCAGAAGACCTACACGCGCGACGAGGTCATCAAGAAGATGGGCGTCCCGCCGGAGCAGATTCCGGACTTCCTCGCGCTCGTCGGCGACACCAGCGACAACATCCCGGGCCTGAAGAACGTCGGGCCCAAGACCGCCGCCGGGCTGCTCGAGAAGTACGGCACGCTGTCGGCGCTGATCGAGGCGAACCCGGTCGTGCCGCGGATCGCGGTGAAGCAGCCGTTCTCGGATCCCGAGCAGCTCCAGCGCGTGAAGATCTCGCGGATGCTCGTCGAGCTCAAGCGCAACGTGCCGCTGCCGATCGCGCTCGAGGATCTGAAGGCGACCGACTGGAAGCTGCAGCAGCTCCACGATCTGTTCAAGGAGCTCGAGTTCCAGGTCCTCGTCGAGGACGTCCGGCTGCGGATGCCGATCAACGAGCACCTCGCCGAGCAGGTCCAGGCCGCACCCGAGGTCGCGCCGCTCGCCCAGGTCACCGCGGTCGGCACCACGCGGATCGTGCCAGCCAAGGACATCGCCGACCTCGCGGCCGACGCGCGGACGGCGAAGCGCATGGGGATCTTCGTCGAGCTCGATCCCGAGCGGCACGAGCGCGCCCACATGATCGCGATCGTCGTCGCGCTGCCGGATCAGCCTCCGTCGTACGTCCCGATCGGCCATCGCTACATCGGCGCCCCGGCGCCGCCGCCGGCCGCGGATCTCGAGCCGCTGTACGCGGTCATGCGCGACGCGACGATCGAGAAGGTCTGCCACGACGCCAAGACCGTGATCCGCGCGTTCGCGCGCGAGGGCGTCGTCGTCGAGGGCATCGTCGAGGACGTCATGCTCGCGCAGTTCCTGATCGACTGCACGGTCGACGCCGAGGCCGCCGAGGCGGTCGCGACCCGGCTGGGCGGCGTGCTCGTGCCGGCGCGCGCGACGCTGTTCTCGTCGGCGCGTGCGGCGAAGATCAGCTCGCCGGGCACCGGCCGATCGCGCAAGAGCCTAGAGGGCGTGCAGGTCGAGACCGCGGCCTCGTGGGCCGGCGCGATCGCCCACGCTCTCCTGCCGATCGGCGATCAGCTGCCGAAGCGGCTCGCCGAGAGCGGCCTGACCGCGGTGTATCGCGACATCGAGCTGCCGGTCGCGCGGCTGCTCGCCGAGATCGAGCAGATCGGCATCCACATCGACGTCGCGCACTTCAAGAAGCTCGGCAACGAGGTCGACAAGAAGATCGCCGGGCTCGAGGCCACGATCTTCGAGCAGGCCGGGGAGCAGTTCAACGTCGGCTCGCCGCAGCAGCTCGGCATCATCCTGTTCGACAAGCTCGGGCTCGACACCAAGGGCGTGCGGCGCACCAAGACCGGCTGGTCGACCGAGGCCGAGACGCTCGAGCTCCTCGATCACCCGATCCTGGCGCCGATCCTCGAGCACCGCGAGATCACGAAGCTGAAGGGGACCTACCTCGACGCGCTGCCGCCGCTGGTCGACCCGGTGTCCGGGCGCGTGCACACGACGTTCAATCAGGTCGCCGCCGAGACCGGCCGGATCTCGTCGCAGGATCCCAACCTCCAGAACATCCCGATTCGCTCGGAGCTCGGGCGCGAGATCCGGCGCGGCTTCCTCGCGGCGCCGGGCCACGTGTTGATCGCGGCCGACTACTCGCAGATCGAGCTGCGGATCCTCGCGCACCTGTCGGGCGATCCGAAGCTCGGCGAGGCGTTCCGCGACAAGATCGACGTCCACACGACGACCGCCGCCGAGGTGTTCGACATCCCGCGCGACCAGGTCACCGCCGAGCATCGCCGGATCGCCAAGGCGGTCAACTACGGGCTGTCGTACGGCCAGAGCGACTTCGGCCTCGGCCGCGCGCTCGGCATTCCGCGGCCACAGGCGGCCGAGTACTCCAAACGCTACTTCCAGCGGTTCCCGACGATCCACAAGTTCATGGAGGACATCGTCGCGGTCGCGCGCGCGCAGGGCGGGGCGCGCACGCTGCTCGGGCGCTGGCGACCGATCGCGAACTTGATGAGCAAGTCGCCGCAGGCGCGCCACGCCGCCGAGCGCGTCGCGCAGAACACGCCGATGCAGGGCACCGGCGCCGACATCATCAAGCTCGCGATGCTCGCGACCAGCGCGCGGATCGAGAAGGAGCGCTGGCCGGTCAAGATGCTGTTGACCGTGCACGACGAGCTCGTGTTCGAGGCGCCGACCAAGCTCGCCGAGAAGGTCGGCGCGGCGTTGAAGCTCGAGATGGAGCAGGTCTATCAGCTCGCCGTTCCGCTCGAGGTCGACATCGGGATCGCCGCGAACTGGGCCGACACGTGAGCGACCTGCGCGGCGATCTCGAGGCGGCCGGGGTCGTCGGCGACGACGCGAAGGCGCTCGAGCTGCTGGTCGCGGGCGCCGCGGCCGGCGTGCTCGATCGCGACGAGGTGCTCGCGACCCGGCGCGAGGAGCTCGTGCTGCAGGTCGCGCTCGTCGCGTCGCGCGACTTTCGCCGGTTCGGCACCGCGCTGCGCGCGATGCTCGAGTGGCTCGAGGCCGCGACCGCCGCGATGTCCGCGTACGACGTCGGCCGGTTCTGGCACCTGCGCGGGCTGACCGCGTGGCGGCTCGACGACAGCTCGTTCATGGCGACCCGCGCGCTCAACCTGGCGAGCGCGTTCCTCACCGAGGACGCCACGCCGCGCGCGGATCGCTATCGCGCCCGCGTCCACGACACGCTCGGCCAGATGCTCGTCAACCAGGGGCTCCTGACCGAGGGCCGCGAGGAGCTCGAGCACGCGCTCGACCTGCGCGATCCCGTCGAGGATCTCGAGGGTCGCGCGATCACGCTCGGCAACCTCGGCCGACTGTGCATGGATCTCGGCGACTACGTCGCGGCGATCCAGCACCTCGACGAGGACCTCACGATCGTCGGCAAGCTCGCGCCGACCGCGCCGATCCGGACGCAGCTCGTGACCCACCTGGCGACCGCGAATCTCCGGATCGGCAAGCTGGTCACCGCGCGCGAGCTGTTCGACACCGCGGTCGAGTACGCGCGCGCCGGCGGCGACCCGATCGGCGAGGCGTTCGCCGAGCTCGGCCTCGCGCAGCTCGCGCTCCAGGGGCTCGAGCCCGATACCGCGCGCACGCTCGGCCTGGTCGACAAGATCATCGCGCAGGTCGCGGCCCCGGCGTACGAGCGGTTTCGCCAGCAGCTGCTCGCGATCGCGTTCAAGGCGCGCGCCGAGGCTCACGCGCGCCGCGGCGAACACGCGCTCGCGATCGATGCGTACCGCTCCGCGCTCGTCGCGCTCGACAAGGGCAGCGCGCTCATCGAGTACGCCGAGGTGCTGCGCGGGCTATCCGCGACGCTCGCCACGTTCGGCGAGCGCGGCGAGGCCGTGACCCGGCTGCGCGAGGCACTCAACAAGCTCGACGGCACCGCCGCGACCACGCTGCGCAGCGCGATCGAGCAGGAGCTGCGCGCGTCGGACAAGGACGCGTGGTTCGCGCACACCGCGGGGCGGTTCGTCGGCCAGCGCAACAGCGCGCGGATGATCGAGGAGGCCGGCCTCGAGGGCTTCCGCGGCGAGCGCGCCCGCCGCACGATCCTGTTCTCCGATCTGCGCGGGTTCACGACGCTGTCCGAGCGGCTCGAGGCCGACGTCCTCATCGTCCTGCTCAACGACTACCTGACGCTGATGACCCGCTGCGTGACCAAGCACGGCGGCACCATCGACAAGTTCATCGGCGACGCCGTCATGGCCGTGTTCCAGGACGCCACGGCGGATGCCCAGGCCGTCGCGACCGCGATCGCGATGCGCGACGAGCTCGAGCGCTTCAACCGCGGCAGGAAGGTCGCGCGCGATGCCGTCCTGTCGATCGGCATCGGCGTGCACTCCGGTGAGGTGATCGCCGGGTTGATCGGCTCGCCGAGCAAGCGCGAGTACACCGTGATCGGCGATCCGGTGAACACCGCGTCGCGGCTCGAGGGCATGACCAAGCTGCTCGGGGCGACCGTGCTCGCGAGCGCCACCGTGGTCGCCGCGATCGACCGCGACCGCTACCTCGTGCGTCCGCTCGGGCTCTACGCGCCCAAGGGGCGCCGCTCGAACATCGCGGTGTTCGACATCATGGGCGAGCGCGATCGTAGCCCGGCCTCGCGCGCCATCCTCGACGAGATCGCGCGCTGCGAGACCGCCCTCGCCGCGTTCGCCTCCGGTGCGTTCGGCGAGGCCGGCACGCTGTTCGCAGCCCTGTCCGACGCCGCGCCGCTCGCCCGCAAGCCCGGCTATCGGCTGCTCGCCAAGCGGGCCGCGGCGCTGCTCGCCGAGCCGCCGAGCACCGAGTGGGCCGGCGAGATCGTGCTCGACGAGAAGTGAGGAACCGGCGCGCGTGAGATTCGCGTGATCTCTCGCCGCGCGCGGATCGCGTCGGAGTAAGCGAGCGCGATGAACCCACGCATCTCGTCGGTGTTGCTCGTCGTCTCCCTCGCGGGCTGCGGCGCCCCGAAGCCCGCCGTCGGCGGCCTCCAGACGGTGCTGTTGCCGGCGCGGCCCGCGAACTGCCCGCTCGAGCTGGTCGTCGTCGGCGCCGGAGACATGGCTCCGGGCGCGCGGTTCGGCGCGGGCGGCCAGTACCAGATGATCGGGGTCGTCTCGCTCGGCCTCGCGCAGGGCACCGACGTGATGTCGCCACCGATCAAGAACCTGGTCCGCACCAAGGCGTGCAGCTACGGCGGCGAGGTGGTCTCGCTCCTCGCGACCGGGGACAGCGGCCACTACGTGATCACCGGGAGCATGATCAAGACGGTCGCCCAGACCGATGCGGTGTTTACCGTCTGGGGCCCGCGCGACGCGTCGGCCCCTCGACCGTTCTGAGGATAGACTGCGTCATGGCCGACTGCACGTTGTGCGCCCTTCGCCACCCCGGTGGCTGGGAGGTCTGCCCCGAGCTGCGCACCGACGAGACGATCCTCGGCAAGTACACGATCGGCAAGTTGCTCGGCGTCGGGGGGATGGCGGCGGTCTACGAGGCGCGCCACACGGTGCTGCGCCGCGACGTCGCGCTGAAGGTGTTGCACAAGCGGTTCGCCGAGGACGCCGAGCTCGGCTCGCGCTTCGTGCGCGAGGCGCGCGAGACCGCCGGCATGGGGCACCCCGCGTTTGTCGGCGTGTACGACGCCGGCGTCACCGAGGACGGCTGCGCGTTCATCGAGATGGATCGACTCGCGGGTCGCGACCTCCACTCGATCTGCGACACCGAGGGCGCACTCGCGATCGATCGGGTCTGCGCGATCGCGACCGCGGTGCTCGACGGGCTCGCCGTGTTGCACGCGCGCGGCGTCGTGCATCGCGATCTCAAGAGCTCGAACATCTTCCTGTGCCCGACGCCCGATGGTCGCGAGGTCGTGAAGCTGATCGATCTCGGGTTCGCCAAGGTCGATGACGATCTGCGCCTGACCTCGCGCGACACGATCCTCGGCACGCCGTTCTACATCAGCCCCGAGCAGTACCTCGATCCGACCTCGGTCGACGGGCGCGCCGATCTGTTCTCGCTCGGCATCGTGATGTTCGAGAGCCTGACCGCGACGTGGCCGTACAGCTACACGACCAAGCAGGACCTCCTGAAGAAGGTGATGACCGGCGAGCTCGAGCGCCACCCGCGGTCGCGGCGGCCCGAGATCCCGGCGTGGCTCGACATCGTCGTCGTGCGCGCGCTCGCCAAGGAGCGCGACAAGCGGTTCGCCTCGGCCGAGGCGATGCGCGCCGCGATCGGCGATGCCGACGCGCCACCGCCCGCCGATCCACCGGCCCGCGAGCGGCGCCCGAGCTTCATCAAGCGCCTGTTCGGCGGCTGATCGCGCGATCAACCGACGAACGGGAGATCGATCGTGTAGCGCGCCTTACCGTCGATGCCCCACAGGCGCACCGAGAGCGCGTCCTTGCCGACGTCGATCGTGCCGAACGACTGCAGGCCGTCCGACGGCGGCAGGTTGCCCTGGCCCTGCGCCGGCGCCCACGTGAAGCGGACCTCGCCGCCGAATGTCGGGTCGAGCTCGTTGGGGCCGAACGTGCCGGCGTGGATCGGCCCGGCGACGAACTCCCAGAACGGATCGAACTCGGTCATCGCGGCGCGCACCGGATCGTAGTGGTGGGCGGCGGCGTAGTGGACGTCGGCGGTGAGCCACGCGACGTTCTTCACGCCGCGCGCCTTGAGCGCCCGCAGGATCTGCGCGAGCTCGACCTCGCGCCCGGTCGGCGCGTGATCGTCGCCGCCGGTGCCACCCGCCCAGCCCTCGCGGCCGTAGCTGTCGTCGTCGCCGTCGCCGATCACGAGGCCGACCGGCTGATCGCACGCGATGATCTTCCAGCGCGCTTTGCTGCGCGCGACCGCCTCGACGAACCACGCGGCCTGCTCGGCGCCGAGCATCGCCGCGCCGGGCGCCGTGGTCAGCATCTCGGGCGCGTCGTTGCGCGTGCGGAACGAGCGGCAGTCGAGCACGATGACGTCGAGCAGCGGGCCGTAGTGCACGACGCGGTTGATGAGGCCTCCGCGCGGGATCGGGACCCACTCGAACATCGCCTGGCGCGCGGCGGCGGCGAGCGCCGAGGCCGCGCGCTGGTGCCGGTAGCGTGGATCGGCGAGCTGCTGGCCCGGGTACCAGTTGTTGTGCGTCTCGTGATCGTCCCACTGCGCGATCAGCGAGACCTCGGCGGCGAGGTGCGCGACGTGATCGTCCTCGAGGTTGTAGGCGAACCGCGCGCGGAAGTCGTCGAGCTCCTCGGCGACGCGGCCGACGCGCTCGTTCGTGAGGTTCTTCCACACGCCACCGCTCGCGAGCGGGCGCTCGGCCAGGATCGGATCGTCGGCGTAGATCAGGTCGCCCGAGTGCAAGAGGAACCGGGGGTGGGCCTCGCGGATCGCCTGGTACCCGCGCAGGCCGCCCCAGTCGGGGTTGCGGCCGAAGCCCTGGCCGCAGGTGTCGCCGGTCCACGCGAACCGGAACGTGTCGGCCCGCGGCGTGTGCAGGATGCCGGCGGTCCACGCGCTGGCGCCGCGCGCGGCCTCGCGCTCGAACCGCACGCGGTACGCGATCGTCTGCTCGGGCGGCAGGTTCGCGAGCGCGACGACGCCGGTGTGGTCGTCGCGCGGACCGACGACGGTGCCGGCGATCCGGTGCGGCGAGTCGAACTTGTCGGACGTGTCCCACTCGACGACCATGCGCGCCGGCTCGTCGCAGCGCGCCCAGACCAGCGCGCCGGCATCGCTGACCTCGCCGGACTGGATCCCGTGCGTGATCACCGGGAGCTTGGTCTTGATCGCGGGTCCGCGCACGCACGCCGCGCCGAGCGTGGCCGACGCACCGACGAGAAACCCGCGTCGTGTGAGACCCGTCATGGTTGGCGACTGTAACGCATTGGCCTTCACCGCGAGCGACGGGTAGACTTTTGCCTCGTGCGCACGGCCCTCCTCATCGCGGCGGTCTCGGTGGCCTGCAAGGCCACGCCCGCACCACCGGCGCCGATCGCCGAGAAGCATGCCGGCAGCGGCGTGGTCGCCGCGGCGACGCCGGTGACGGTGCAGAAGCCGGGGTTCGTCGAGGGCTCGACCGTCAAGCCGCACCGCGAGGACCCGGTCGTCGAGTGCCCGGTCAGCGAGACCGGGCTCGACGACGACGCGCGCGTCCCGGCGCTGCTCGACGAGGCCAACAAGCAGATCGAGAAGGGCAACTTCGGCGCGGCGTGGACGTGCGCCGATCGCGCGGCCGATCTCGCGCCGCAGGCGGTCGAGGCCCACCACCTGCGCGGCGCGGCGCTCGCCGCGCTCGGGCGCGATGGCGAAGCGCAGGTCGCGTTCGGCATCGCCCTCGCGCTCGACCCCGACGATCCCGAGACGCTCCGCGCGGTCGCCGACTACTACATCAACGGCAAGGGCGAGCGCAGCCGCGACGCGCTTCGCCTCGGCCTCGAGCTGGCCCAGCGCGGCAGCCGGCGCGCGGCCGCTCGCCGCCGCACCAACGCGCCGCTCACCGCCGATCTCGAGGTGCTCGAGGGGCAGGCGCTCAACGACCTCGGCCGCAGCGACGAGGCGGTCGCGCGGATCGACGCGGCGTTGAAGCTCGCGCCCGGGCGCGGCGACGCGCTCCACGAGAAGGGCGTCGCGCTGTTCGATCTGTCGAAGTTCGAGGGCGCCAAGGCCGCGCTCCAGAAGGCGCTCGCGCTTCAGCCGAACGACGCCTACACGCACCAGATGCTCGGGCTCACGCTCGAGCAGCTCGGCGATGCGACCGGCGCCGACACCGAGCAGAAGCGCGCGCTCGAGCTCGCGCCCGGCGAGCTGTGGCCGCCGGTCCTGATCTCGAAGGCCGAGTTCCAGAAGGAGGTCGACGCCGTGCTCGCGACGCTGCCGGCCGATCGGCTCGCGCGCGTCAAGCAGGTGCCGATCGAGATCGTCGATCTTCCCGAGGCGAGCGACCTCGCCGCCGTCACGCCGCCGTTCCCGCCGACGATCCTCGGGCTCTATCGCGGCCCGGTCGGCCACGGCGCCAAGCCCGGCGAGGATCCGCAGTCGATCGTCTTGTATCGCAAGAACCTCGCGCGCGCGGTCAAGACCCGCGGCGAGCTCGCCGAGCAGATCCGCGACACGCTACTGCACGAGATCGGTCACCTCGAGGGCCTCGACGAAGACGACCTCCGCCGCCGCGGCATGGAGTGAGCTACAACCCCGCGAGGAACGGGATCACGGCCGCCGCGACCCGCGCGCAGCCACCCGCGGTGTGCGTGACGGCGTGCGAGGTCTCGAGCTCGATGCCGGCGTAGTCGCGCCCGGCGAATGCCATCCGCAGCTCGGTGCAGATCGCCGGTCCGACGCCGGAGTATGGCTGGTTCGCGCGCACGTCGAGCCCGGCGGCGCGCAGCGCGAACATGAGCTGCTCGGCGAGGGACGCTTCGAACCCGTGCGCCGGATCGTAGAGCACGCCGACATCGTAGGTGCGGTTCGCGGGATCGAGCTCGGGCGAGAACGTGTGCGACGAGAAGTGCAGCACCCGGCCGGGATCGACGAGGCGCGCGGCGACGTCGCGGCGCACGGCATCCCAGTAGGGCCGATGGAACAGCGCGAGCCGCGCGCTGCGATCGCCGTCGCCGAGCGTCGCGTTGCCCGGCACCGGCGCGCCGTAGCTCACCTTCGGGATCACGTCGGCGTGGTGCTCGGGCCGGTTGAGATCGACGAACATCCGGGTGAACGACCCGGTGTGGACCGGGAGGCCGACGGCCTCGGACAGCCGCGAGATGATGTCGAACGCGCCGTGATCCCAGCCAGCCTGCGACTGGAGATCGGCGTGCGACACGCCGAGATCGACGCCGGGTGGCAGCGTCCACGACGCGTGCTCGCACGACAGGACCAACCCGATGCGCATCAGGTCTTCAACTTGTCGAGGAACGCGAGCACGTGGATCCACGCGTCGGCCGCGGCGGGCTCGACGTACTTGGGGTTCGACGGGTTCGCGAACGCGTGCGGCGCGTCGTAGCGGAAGATCTCGTGCGGCACCTTCGCGTGTGTCAGGCCCGCGTCGAACGCGTCGACCGACGTCGGGGGAATGCCCTGATCGAGGTTCCCGAACACGCCGAGGACCTTGCCCTTGATCGCCGCGAGCTTCCCCGGATCGGTCTCGAGCTGGCCGTAGTAGATGATCGCGCCATCGAGCTCGGGGTGTGCGAGCGCGGTCTGCAGCGACCAGCCGCCGCCGAAGCACCAGCCGATCACCGCGCGCTTCGTCGCGCGCACGCGCGGATCGGTCTTCAGGAAGTCGATCGCGCTCGCGATCGTCGCGCTCGCGGCCGTCTCGTCGACCGCGTTCATCGCGGCCATCGCGTCGTCGGGGGTCTTCAGGATCTTGCCGGCGTACAGGTCGATCGCGACCGCGGCCCAGCCTGCGCTCGCGAGCCGATCGGCCCAGTGCTCGATGTTCTCGTTGAGCCCCCACCACTCGTGGATCACGACGATGCCGGGGAACGGCCCCGGACCCGGTGGCACCGAGAGGTACGCCTTGCCGCCGGCGAGCGCGATCGTCTGGCCGTGCAGCACGACGGACTTGCCGTCGGTCGGCGGCTCGTGCAGGGCCTTGAACGCGGTCTCGTCGACCGCCCCGGTGTCGCTCGGACGATGGCTCTCGGGCATCGGGGTCGACCCGTGGCTGCAGGCGCTGAGGGCAATGACTACGACGAGGGCGACGCGCATGCCGTTGCGTATCACGCAACGCGCTGGGCGCGCGGCACGATCGCGGCGGACAGCAGGGCGGCGACGACGACGACGCCCCCGTGGACCAGCCCGTGGTGCTGGTGATCGGTGATGTAGCAGTGGAAGTGCAGGACGCAGCCACCGAAACATCCGCCGGCGGCGCCGAGCGCGGCCGCGGTCCAGCGCGCGCCGACCGGCAGCGCGCCCCGCAGGAAGATCGCGCCGGCGACCACCGGCACGAGCGCGGTCGCGAGCCCGATCTCGAGACAGGTGTGGCCGTGCAGGAACCGCGGCCAGCCGAACTGATCGCTGAGCGAACCCGCCGGGATCGGCATCGTCAGCCCGAAGATCACGAAGCCGACCGCGACGATCGCGGCGACGATCGCGGCCGCCCGCCAGCGCGGGATGATCGCGCCCGCCGCGGGCACGGTCGCGAGGTACGCCGGCACGATGAACCCGACGAACCAGGCGAGCCCGGCGCCGACGATCCACGCCATCGGGATCTGGGATAGATCGCGCCGCACGTGGACGAGCGCGAGCACCACGGCGCCGTAGACCACCGAGATCCCGACGAGGATCGCGAGCTGGCGCAGCGGCCGGCGCGGCGCGACCGGTGCGAGCGTGACGATCGCGGCCTCGAGCGCGGCCGACATCGGCGGCGGCGTGGGCAGGGGCGCCTTCGCGAGGTCGTCGACGTTCACGCCCGACCCCCGAGCAGCTTGCGGAGCGCCTCGTAGCCGCGGTGCGCGCGCACCTTCATCGCGCCGACCGAGGTGCCCGCGATCGTCGCGGCCTCGGCGACCGACTTGCCCTCCAGCTTCACGAGCACGACGGCTTCGCGCTGCTGCTCCGGCAGCTTGCCGAGCGCGGCCAGCGCGGCCGCGAGCGCCTCGGGGTCGGGCACCTCGTCGGAGCTGCCGTCGGGCGCGCCGCCGAGGCCGGCCGCGACCTCGGGCAGCTCGTCCTCGTCGCCGACGCGCACGATCGCGCGCTTGGTCGCGCGGGCGTGGTCGAGGAAGGTTCGGTGGGCGATGGCATAGATCCAGGGAACCGGGTCAGCGCCGCGGATGTAGGCCGCGCGCGCACGATGAACTTTCAAGAAGGTCTGCTGCAGGAGATCGTCCGCCGCCGCGCGCGTTCGCGCCATCTTCATCAGATAGCCGAGCAGGCGTGGTGCCATGAGGGTGTAGAGCTCGCGAAACGCGAGCGCGTCACCGTCGACGTACCGCTGCATGAGGTCCTTGGGCTCGGCCATCGCGACCGATAGCGGGTATACGCCAGCCTGAGGCCCTGGTTACAGCTCCTGCAAATCATAGATCCCGCACCCTTGCTACGACGGGCGGTAATGCCCTATGAACCTCCCCACCATGGGTCAGCGTACCAAGCGCAAGCTCAAATCCCGTCCGAAGTTCAAGCAGGTGCGTCGCCTCAAGGACCGCCGAATCAAGGCCAAGAAGGCCGCTGCCCACAAGCGCGGTCTCAATCGCTCCAAGGCGCGCAAGAAGCGCCGTGGCACGAAAGCAAAGAAGTTCGGCGGCAAGAAGAAGTAAGGGCAGCGCAGCCTAGGTCAGCGACCAGGCGATCAGGAGCTGACCCGCGAAGTAGAGCGGCAGGCCCACCAGCTTGTTGGCAAAGCCCGGCTTCACGAACTTGTCGCGCGCGACCGCGAAGTCCGACAGGTAGAACGCCAGGGCTCCGTAGCCGAGGTACTCGCCTTGCGGAAACGCGAGGCGTCCGGCGCCGGCGACCGCGGCGATCAGCATGACGCTGATCACCGCGACGTAGGCAACGACCGGCCAGCGCATGCTGCCGAGCTTGGGCCACAGCCAGCGCAGCGCGAGCGCGCCACAGCCGAGTCCGGAGAACGCGGTCTTCGTGATCCACGACGACACCGGCGCGATCGTCGCGATCGCGAAGATGTACATCAGGTGTCCGAGCAGGAACGCGCCGAGCCCGGCGGCGAACGCGGCGTTGGTCTTGCCGAGCAGCGCGACGTCGCCGATCGCGCCGAGGACCAGGCCGACGAGGATGAGGTAGGCGTACGGCGTCCCGGCGTGGATCGCGGCGTAGCCCCCGAGCAGCACGAAGGCGCCGCTCGCGACGCACTTCGCGATGATCCGCAGCCGCGCCTTCTTCTGGTATTCGGCGGCGACCAGGGTCGTGCACCCGAGCGCGCAGATCAGGGTGAGCAGCATCATCCGTGCACCGGCTTCCAGCCCGCGAGCGCGCGGGCGACGAGGTCGAATCGATCCTGGCCCCAGATCAGGGTCTCGCCGTCGACGACGAACGTCGGGACGCCGAACACGTTGGCCGCGCGCGCCGCCGCGGTCGACTCGACCAGCGCCTGCTTGACGTCGGCGTCGGCGCAGCGCGCGACCCACGCGGCGCCCGGGCAGCCGCACGCATCGACGATCGCGACCAGCGTCGCGGGATCCTCGAGGTCGCGATCCTCGGCCCACATCGCGCGGCCGAGCGCGCGCGCGACGCGCAGGCCGACGGCGAAACCCTCGCGCGCCGCGAGCACGCACAGGCGCTGTGCGGCGACCGTGCGCTGCGGGAACTTCGTCGGCATCGCGAGCCGCTCGCCCCACCACGCCGCCCACCGGGTCATCTCGAGGCCGATGTGGCGCAGCTTCGGCGCCGGATACGCGAACAGCGGCACGTTCGCCGTCCCGAGCTCCTTGAACAGCGCCCCGACGAGGATCGGCCGGAGTCGCGGCTCGACGCCGAGCGCGTGGAGCTGGGTGAGCGCGAGGTACGCGAACGGGCTCGACACGTCGAAGTAGAAGTCGACCGCGCGGGCGTTCGGCGTCGCGACGATCGTGCGCGGCCCGCCGGGCGGTGGGCCCGCCTCGGGATCCCAGCCGTCGCGGATCGCGAGCAGCCAGTCGAACCGATCCTGGCCCCAGACGAGGATCGGCGGGCGATCGTCGCGGCGGACGATCCAGGCCGGCGCGCCGAAGATGCCGAGCGCGATCGCCTCGTCGGTGCGGGCGCGGAGCTCGGCCTTGATCGCCTCGTCGTCGGCGTGCGCGAGCGCGGTCGCGATCGCGTCCGCCGCGAGGCCGGCCCCCACGAGCGCGGCCGCGATCACCGCGTCGGCCGTGATGTCCTCGGCGCGCTGCCAGTACGCGGCGTAGATCGCCGGGATCGCCTGCGACCACGTGGCGCGGGGCAGGCCGAGGAGCGTGCGCAGCGCGCGGACCGTCCGCATCGGATGCGCGGGCGGCATCTGGAACGGCACGTCGAACAGCTCGGCGTAGCGCTGCATGTCGGCGAGGTTGTGGCGCGCCTTCGCCGGCGACAGCGTGGCCATCGGCCCGTCGCCGGCTCCAATGGCCCTGAACACGCCTCCAAGCAACATGGGACGCCAGTCGATGGCCATCCCCAGCTGGTCGGCACGGCGGGATGCGAGATACGCATACGGACAGGAGAAGTCGAACCACAGCTCGATCTTCGCGATCACCATGTCGTTATACCCCGCGGTGACGATGTACATTGCGGGTGCGCGGTATGGCCAAGCTTGTCGACGGGTTCAAAGACGGAAAGCCGGAGCTCGGCCGACGCACGTTCTTGGTGCCGGAAAACCATGCCGAGGTGCTCGCGCTGCTCTATCACGAGCAGACCGGCATCGTCGGTGGACTCCCGGTCGGCCCGGTGACCACCGACCCGTTCGGGGCCCACGGCATCCGCATGTACCCCGATCAAGATCCGGTGGTACTCGAGGAAACTCGTAGGTATTTCGAGAAGCTCGCCGAGCGCTTCTCGAATGATCTTCCCAAGGCGTAGCCGGCGCGCTACGGTCCGCGGACTACACGGTTTGATTTTGGGTCTGCGGTTCGGTTTCTACGTCAGCGCTTTCGTCTTCGGGAGCGCGACAGCATGTTCGGGGCGACAGCCTTGCGAGCGCTGCGCCGATCTCGGCGTCGCGTCGGGCTCGGCGACCGCGACCGCGCCGGTCGTGGCCGCGCCCGGCGTCGATGCCGCGCGCCCACCGACCCTGGCCGTGAAGGGCGCGCCGCCGTTCGCGATGTACGGCGGCGATGCGCGCCACTCCGGGCGCCGGGCTGGGCCGGTCGGCGGCAAGCCTCCCACCGAGCTGTGGAAGCTCGCGACCGGCGGCGTGCTCGCGGGCTCGCCGACGATCGGGCCCGATGGCGCGATCTATGTCGCGTCGCACGACGGCTCGCTCTACGCGGTCGCGCCCGACGGCAAGCTGCGCTGGAAGTTCGCGACCGGCGATCGGTCGTGGAGCACGCCGGCGATCGCGACCGACGGCACGGTCTACGTCGGCTCCGACGACGATCACCTCTACGCGATCGGTGCCGACGGCAAGCAGAAGTGGAAACTCCTGCTCGGCGCGTGCGACCCCAAGGGCTTTGGCCCCGAGTCGTCGCGCTGCGATGTCGATGGCGGCCCGACGATCGGCCCCGATGGCACGATCTACGTCGGCGGCGACGGCGTCCACGCGATCTGGCCCGACGGCACGCTGCGCTGGAAGCTCGCGACGCCGGAGCATGTCGCCTCGACACCCGCGATCGGCGCCGACGGCACGATCTACGCGGGCTGCCAGGACGACGCGCTCTACGCGATCGCGCCGAACGGCCAGAAGCGCTGGGAGGTCCGCACCGGCGGCGACCTCGACGCCGCGCCGGCGATCGGCGCCGACGGGACGATCTACATCGGCAGCGACGACCACGCGCTCTACGCGATCAAGCCCGACGGAAGCGTCGCGTGGAAGGCGCTGACCGGCGCCGAGATCCGCGGCGGCGCCGCGATCGGTCCCGACGGCACGATCTACGTCGGCAGCCTCGACAAGCATCTCTACGCCATCCTCCCGACCGGGCAGATCCGGTGGAAGGTGGCCGCCGCCGACAAGATCGTCGCGGCACCCGGCATCGCGACCGACGGCACGATCGTCGTCGGCGCGGAGGACGAACACGTCTACGCGATCGCGCCCGACGGCACGGTCCGCTGGACGCTCGCCCTGCCGGGCGACATCGACACGACCCCCGCGATCGCTTCGGACGGCACGATGTACGTGGCCGACGACGATGGCGCCCTCCACGCATTTCGTTAACTACAGAAACGACAAGAAATCTCATGACCAGTTTTGACCGCCAAGCGGTCGTCGACAGCCTCACTCGCATCGTCACCCCCGGCATCAAGCTCACGGCCCTCGCCGACGAGCTCGGCGTCGGCAAGCAGGACTACGCGCGCCTGAAGGATCTCCTCCGCGAGATGGTCGACGACGGCGTCGCGCACGTCCTCCCCGGCGGCGCCTTCGCGCTCGCGCCGTTCGGCCGCACCGCCGATCCCAAGGCCTCACCCACGCCACCGGCCAAGCCCGAGCGGCCCAACTTCGAGAAGGCGCGCGCCCACGGCGGTCGCAAGGACGCCGACGGCAAGCCGCGCCCGGCCCAGCGCCGCTCGACGCTGCCGTGGCAGAAGCCGCGCGTCGAGGATCCGCCGATCCAGCAGAAGCGCCACGCCACGCCACCGCCGGTCGGGGTCGCGGTGCCGGTCTACGATCCGGACACCGGGGCCGTCGTCGCAAAGGATCCGAAGATCACCGGGCGCATCACGGTGCACCCGGCGGGCTACGGCTTCGTGCAGACCGAGGGGCGCGAGACGATCTTCGTGCCCGCGAAGTACCGCGGCCTGTCGCTCGATGGCGATCGCGTCGTCGTCGAGACCTGGCCCGGCTTCAAGGGCACCGAGGGTCGCGTCACCGAGGTGCTCGCCCGCGGGCGCGCGCGGCTGACCGGCATCCTGCGCCGCGCCGGCCGCGCGGTGTTCCTCGAGCCCGACGATCCGCGGATCGCCGCGGACTACGGTCGCGTCGGCATCGACGAGTCGTCGTCGGCCTCGAGCGCGAAGGACGGCGACGCGGTCGTCGTCGAGATCACGCGGTATCCCGACGCGGCCCGCAAGGAGCTCGCCGGCAAGATCTTCAAGGTGCTCGGCGACCCCGAGGATCCGCGCACCGAGATCGAGAAGATCCTGGCGTGCGCCGTGATCCCGATGGAGTTCCCCGACGACGCGACCGCGCAGGCCAAGGCGACGGCACCCGAGCTCCTGCCCGGCGACTTCGCCGATCGCATCGATCTGCGCAGCCGCCGGTTCGCGACGATCGATCCCGAGACCGCGCGCGACTTCGACGACGCGATCTGCATCGAGGACGGCCCGCACGGCGGCCCCCGCGTGTGGGTCGCGGTCGCCGACGTCGCGCACTACGTGCGATGGAACGACGCGCTCGATCGCGAGTCGACCGTGCGCGGCGTGTCGGTGTACCTGCCGGATCGCGTGATCCCGATGCTGCCGCATCAGCTGAGCTCGGGCATCTGCTCGTTGAACCCGAACGTCGACCGCTGCGCGATGGTCGTGCGGCTCGACTACACCGACGAGGCCGAGATCGTCGACGTCTCGTACTGCGCGGCGGTGATCCGCAGCAAGGGTCGGCTCGACTACCCGGGCGTCGCCGCGGCACTCGAGGGCGACTTCCGCGGTCGGCGCGAGCAGTACAAGGGCTGGATCGACGAGCTGACGCGCATGCACAAGCTGTCGCGCAAGCTGCGCGCGAAGCGGCAGGCCCGCGGCGCGCTCGACCTCGAGATCGCCGAGCCCAAGGTCATCCTCGATGCCGACGACCCGCGCCTCGTGCGCGATGTCGTCAAGGCCAAGGGCGACCCCGCGGTCAAGCAGGCGTACCAGCTCGTCGAGGAGTACATGATCGCCGCCAACGAGGCGGTCGGCGCGTTCTTCAAGAAGCGCAACGCGACCACGGTGTGGCGCGTCCACGCGCCGCCGGATCCGGATCGCGTCGCCAAGCTCGCCGAGCTGCTCGCGGCCTACGACGTCAAGGTCGACCTCGAGCTCGCGGTCACGCCGCTCGGCATGAAGGCCGTGCTCGATCAGCTCGCCGAGAAGCCGAGCGTGCAGGCGCTCTCGTTCCTCGTCCTGCGCACGCTGACGCAGGCGGTCTGGGACACCGTGCCGATCGGCCACTTCGGCCTCGCGTCGGCCGACTACCTGCACTTCACGTCGCCGATCCGGCGCTATCCGGATCTCCTCGTACACCGGCTGCTCAAGCACCACCTGCACAAGGAAGGGCAGGCGAGCGGCGGCGGCTACGATGCCCCACCGCCCGGTGCCGAGATCCTTGCCGACCTGGCGCGGGCCGCGTCGGGCCAGGAGCGCCGCGCGATGGAGGCCGAGCGCGAGGCGGTCGCGATGTACCGTGCGTACCTGATGCGCGATCAGGTCGGCGAGGAGTTCGAGGGCGTGGTCAGCGCGGTCACCAGCTTCGGCGCGTTCGTCGAGATCGAGGAGCCCTACGTCGAGGGCCTCATCAAGATCGACTCGCTCGGCAACGAGCCGTTCGACTACGACGAGATCCACATGCGGCTCTCGGGCCGAAAGACCGGTCGCTCGATCGAGCTCGGCGACAAGGTCAAGGTCGAGATCAACAACGTGTCGGTGCTCCGCCGCCGCATCGACTTCACGCTGATCGCGATCGCGGATCAGAAGCAGCGCCCGCGGCGCCCCGAGACCAAGATCGTCACCAAGCACGAGGCCGCGCGCAAGCCCGACCTCGGCAAGCGCAAGATCGCCGCGCGCGAGGTCGAGCGCGCCGCGACCGCCCACACCGAGCGCGGCAGCGAGCGGCGCGGCAAGCCGGGCAAGCCGGGTGCGGCGGGCAAGCTGCGGCTCGGCGTCTCGCACCGCGGCGTCAAGGGCGGCAAGAAGAAGCGATGAAGCGCGCAGCGGGGGCGGTCACCGTGGTCATCGTGACGCTGGTCGGCTGCAAGAAGCCACCGGCGACATTCGAGATCCGGATGTGGCCCAAGGGCACCTACGACATCGAGCGGACCGGGCGCGCCACGGTGCATGTCGCGTACGACACGCCGTGCGGGCGGAAGTGGCTCGACTTCCCGCTCGCCGAGGATGCCGAGGCCAACGATGACAACGTGATCGACGTGGCGCTCCCGAACGAGGGCTATCGGCCGCTGATCACCCACGTGCAGTTCGATCCGAAGTTCGCCGGGGACGCCAGGATCGGCGGGCACAAGCTCGATCGCGCCGGGACCGACGTCCTCGAGCTCGAGTGTGGCGCGCCGCTCGAGCTCGACGGTCGCGCGATCGAGGTGCCGCGTCGCGAGGCGTCGGAGGGCGCCAATCAGCACGAAGCGACGCTGTTCGTGACCGCGCGTACCGATCAGTGCTTCGTCGACCAGTCCGTCGCCTACGGGCTCGATCTGCCGACCCGGGCGACCCCGTTGACCGGCGCCAACCTGTACTGGCTGACGGCGAACCAGTACGAGTACTGGTTCCGCCCGATCGCGGCCACCACGACGGTCGTGACCCTCGGCCACGGCGCCGCCGGCGCGGGCAAGCTCGTCGCCGCGTTCGGCGAGTGCGAAGCCGAACGCTAGAAGATCGAGCGCTACTTGGTCGCGAGCGCCTCGAGCAGCTTGCGCCGCGTGATCGGCTTGGCGACCAGCGCGCGCACGCCGAGCTCCTTGGCGCGCCTGCGGTGCTCCGGGTGGGCGCGCGACGTGATGATGATGATCGGCACGGTGGCGAAGCGCGCATCTTTTCGCAGATGTGCGATGAGCTCGAAGCCACCGAGCTCGGGCATCTCGAGATCGGTGACCACGAGGTCGTAGCGCAGCTGGCGGGTCATCTGGAGCGCGCGCGCGCCGTCCTCGGCGACGTCGACGATCCAGCCCTCGCGGCCGAGCATGCTGGTCATCGCCTCGCGGATCGCGCGCGAGTCGTCGACCACGAGCGCGCGCCCGGCGAGCACCACCGGCGCCGAGCCGGTGTCGAGCAGCTCGCTCGGTGCGTCGGGGTAGGCGCGGCGCACGAGCTGTGCGGGATCGAGGATCAGCTGGATCTTGCCGGAGCCGCTGATCGTCGCGCCGGCGTACAGCACGAGCGGGGCGAGCAACGGGCCGAGCGGCTTGATGATGATCTCGCGGGGCCCGACGATCTTGTCGACCGTGCACACCAGGTTCTTGCCGGCGAACGACACGACGACGCCGGGGCGGCGATCGCTGGTCGCCGGGCGATCGCTCGGGACGCCGAGCAGCGTCTCGAGCCGCAGCACCGGCAGCTGCTCGTGGCGCACGACGGTCGCCGCGACGCCCGCGTCGACCAGCGTCGTGTCGATCACGTGGACGTTCGGGATCGCGTAGACCTGGCCGCCGACCTTGAACAGCATCGCGTGGGCGAGCGCGGTCGACAGCGGCAACCGGAGCGAGAACGTCGTGCCCTTGCCCGGCACCGAGGTCAGATCGACCTCGCCGCCGAGCCGCGCGACGGTCTGGCGCACGAGCCCGATGCCGATGCCTCGCCCCGCGAGCACGTCGGCGTCGTCGCGCACCGAGACGCCGGTGCCGAGCAGCGCATCGAGGATGTCGGCGTCGCTCGCGAGCTGCGCGCGCGCCGGGCTCCACCGCCCGGTCGCGACGAGGCGCTCGCGTAGCGCGGCGGTGTCGACGCCGCGGCCGTCGTCGGAGACCTCGAGCACGAGGAGGTTGCCGTCCTGGCGCGCGCGGATCGTGATCGTCGCGACCTCCGGCTTGCCCTTGGCGAGCCGCTCGGCCGGCGGCTCGACGCCGTGGGCGACCGCGTTGCGCAGGAGCTGCGTGATCGGATCGACGAGCTGCTCGGCGACCGCCTTGTCGAACTCGGTCTCCTCGCCGACCGTGCGCAGCTCGACCTTCACGCCGGTCGCGCGGCGCAGCGCCCGCAGCGTGCGCGCCGCGTGCGACATCAGCTTCTGCGCCGACTCCATGCGGATCCGCGTCAGGCCGCGCTGGAGGTCGCCGATCGTGCGGCGCAGCGCCTCGATCTCGTCGAGCAGGGCCGCGGTGGTCTGCGACAGCAGCGTCGCCTGGCTCGCGAGCTCGGCCTCGGTCTGCACGATCGCGGCGCGGCTCGGCTGCGGCTGGTCGAGCGTGTCGCGCAGCGACTGGCGCGTGCGCGCGAGGTCGCGCGACATCGTGCGCAGCAGCTGGACGCGGCGTTCGATGCGCGTGCGATCGAACAGCAGCTCGCCGGCCGACGACATCAGGGCGTCGATCCGCTCGGGCTCGACGCGCAGGAACGTGCGCGGCTCGGGCATGATCTCGTGCATCGCCGGCGACTTCGCGCGCGCGAACGCGGTCTCGGGGACCAACGCCTCGCCGGCATCGAGCTCGACGATCGTCGCGATCGGCATCGACAGCGAGTCGCCCGCGTCCATGGCCTGGATCGAATCTCGGGTGCGGCGGCCCTTCGCGAGCCGATCGATCTGGTCGAGCACCCGGGTCGCGAGCACGGCGGCGCCGGCCTCGTCCTGCTCGAGCCGCTCGAGGTAGCCGCGCAGGCCGTCGGTGATCTCGACGACGAGGTCGGGGGACGCCGGGCTCCACGGCGTCTGGCCGCGCGAGATGTTCTGCAGCGCGGTCTCGAGCTGGTGGGCGAGGTCGACCATGACGTGGAGGCCGACGGTGCCGGCCGCGCCCTTCAGCGTGTGGGTGACGCGCATCATCTCGGTGATCGCCTCGGCCGACGGCTTGGCGCTGCCGCTCGCGAGCACGCGCGTGGTCACGGTCTCGAGCGCGTCGGTGGCCTCGTCGCGAAATAGCTGGCGCAGCATCGCCAGCTCCTCGGGATCGAAGTCGAGCGAGTCCTCGCTCACGGGGTCTCACCGGCGGCGAGGCTGACCAGCTCGAGCGCGCGCCGCACCAGCTTGGTGGCATCGAGCAGGATGAGCGGCCGGCCGGCGGTGTCGATCACCGCCTCGCCCTGCGCGTGCAGCGACGCGACGTGATCGACCTGATCGACGCGCACCGCGCAGGTCACGCCCTCGGCCTCGAGCACGAGCGCGCCGTCGCCCTGGCGCGCTTGCGGTCCGGGCGGCTGATCGAGCAACGAGCCGACGTCGAGGACTGGCAAGATCGCGCCGTGCAGGTTGCAGACCCCGCCGAGCGCGGCGGGAGCGCTCGGAACCGTGGTCACGAAGCCCAGGGTGACGACCTCACGCACCCAGCGCAGCTCCAGCGCGTATCGCGCGGCGCCGATCGTAAAGACGATGACATTCCGCAGCTCGGGCACGCTTCGAGCATACCGTGACGCCTCCCACCCCAACGCCGTTTACTCTCCGATCCCACGGGTTTAGCGATATGCTGCGGTCCGTGAAGCCGAAGCTCCTGCTGATCGCCGGTCTTCTTGGTGCGTGTGGTGGTGGAGCGTCTCATCCACAGGACCATCCGGACGGTGCGGGCTCGGGGAGCGACGCGCATCCCGACACCAACACCGATCAGCCGTACACGACGCTGATCGAGCGCGGCTGGACGATCACGACCTCGGGCGACGACCAGTGGGAGTGTCGCCGGATCAACGTCCCGAACGACCTGTGGATCTCGAGCTTTCGCGCGACCGCGCCGCTCGGCACCCTCGACGAGATCCTCACGGTGTCCGACACGACCCCGCCGGCGTACGAGCAGGATGACTACGACTGCTCGCCGGGCATCAAGGACCATCGCATGCTGTACACCGCCGCGGCGAACACCGGCGATGTCACGTTCCCCGCAGGCTATGCCGTGCACATCACGGCGGGGCAGTGGATCAACCTGACCATCCACCTGGTCAAGCCGGGCGGGGCGAACAGCGGCACGTCGGGCGTGCAGATCCAGACCGTCGACGCCGCGACCAACCCCAAGGCGATCGACATGATGTTCGCCGGCACCACCAAGTTCACGATCGATCACAACGGGCTCGACCAGCAGGTCACCGGCGGCTGCAACGTGCCGCCATCGACCGAGTGGGACGTGTTCGCGCTGTGGCCGCGCATGCACAAGATCGGCAAGCACCAGTCGGTCGACGTGTTCCACGGCGGGCCGCAGAACCACGATTCGCTGATGGATGCCGACTTCACGCTGATGACCAACCAGACGTTCCATCCCTGGGCCCCGCCGTTCCACGTCTCGTCGACGATCGGTGATCACATCCAGGTCACCTGCACGTACAACAACAACAACACGAACAACCCGGCGGGCACGCCCGTGGTGTTCGGCGCGAACCTCGCCGACGAGAACTGCTTCAACGCGTTCTACAAGTACCCGGCGGGCGGTTCGTTGTTCGACTGCGCGCTCGCGAACTGAGCTAGCTCGCGGCCTTCGACTCGAGGACGAGCTCGGGGCGCGCGCGCGACTCGACGACCTCGCGCGTGACGACGCACTCCTTGACGCCGGTCAGCGACGGGATCTCGTACATCACGTCGAGCATGACCTCTTCGAGGATCGCGCGGAGCCCGCGGGCTCCCGACGCGCGCCGCGACGCCTCTTCGGCGATGGCCTTCAGCGCATCGGGACGGAAGTTCAGCTTCACGCCCTCGAGCTCGAACAGCCGGTGATACTGCTTGGCGAGCGCGTTCTTCGGCTTCCAGAGCACCTCGGTGAGCGCCTCGACGTCGAGCTGGTCGCACGACACGATCACCGGCAGGCGACCCATGAACTCCGGGATCATGCCGAACTTGATGAGGTCCTCGGTGCGCGCGAGGCGGCGCAGCTCGTCCTTGTCGTCCTCGGCGGTCGACACCTGCGCGCCGAAGCCAAGCCCGCGCTGCCCGGTGCGGCGACGGACGATGTCCTCGAGGCCGTTGAAGGCGCCACAGCAGATGAACAGGATGTCGGTCGTGTCGATCTGGATGAGCTCTTGCTGCGGGCGGTTGCGCGCGCCGTCGGGCGTGATCGTGGCGGTCTTGCCCTCGAGGATCTTGAGCAGCGCCTGCTGCACGCCCTCGCCGGACACGTCGCGGGTCGGGGACGGCGAGCCACCCTTTCGGGCGATCTTGTCGATCTCGTCGATGCAGATGATGCCGCGCGCGGTCTTCTCGACATCGCCGCCGGCGGCGCGGAACAGCGCCTTCACGACCGACTCGACGTCCTCGCCGACGTAGCCGGCCTCGGTGAGCGTGGTGGCGTCGGCGATCGCGAACGGCACGTCGAGCTTCTTGGCGAGCGTCTGCGCGAGCAGCGTCTTGCCCGAGCCGGTCGGCCCGACGAGCAGGATGTTGCCCTTCTGGAGCTCGACGTCGCTCGCCTTGCCGCGCATGCCGATGCGCTTGTAGTGGTTGTAGACCGCGACGGCCATGGCGCGCTTGGCGTCCTTCTGGCCGACGACGTACTTGTCGAGCTCGTCGACGATGGCGCGGGGAGGCGGATACTTCGGCCGCTCCGACGCCTCTTCCTTGGCCAGTATGTCGTTACACAGCGTGACGCACTGGTCGCAGATGAACACGCGGGGACCCGAGATGAGCTTTCTCACCTCGCGTCGCTGCTTGCCGCAGAAGGAGCAATGGAACTCTTCCATCCGGCCTCAATTCTTACATGTTCGAGGACGCGGGCAATAGCCCTCGTGCCGTCCGTCCGGGTGGGTACACATTTCACCCCCCGCGGCTTGACCCGTCCGACGGGGCTCGGGATCACTGCAAGTCGTGCGTGCCGTCGTGATCTGTGCCGACCCCGAGGACAGCGCCGTGGCGCCGGCGCTGGTCGAGCTCGGCTGCCGGGTCACGCTCGGACGATTCGATCTCGGCGGCCTCGATCTCGACGAGCTCGGCAGCCGGCCGCCCAACGTCGTCATCGTCGAGGCAGGGGACGATGTGCCCCGGGCCCAGCGCGCGATCAAGCGGCTGCGCGACGAGGGGCCGCTCGTCGAGGTGCCGATCTTGCTCGCGGTCACGGTCGCCCGGCTCCCCGGGCTCGACTACTCGATCGGGTTCGACGACTTCGTGCTGCTCCCGCTCGTACCGGCCGAGCTCTACGCCCGGATGCGGCAGCTCGACTGGCGCACCGCGACGTTTGGCTCCGACGAGGTCTTGAAGATCGACGACCTGGTGATCGACATCGCCGGGTACGAGGTCCGGATCGCCGGCCGACGGATCGAGCTGACGCATCAGGAGTTCGAGCTCCTGCGCTACCTCGGCCAGCACCGCGGGCGGGTGTTCACCCGCGAGGCGCTCCTCGAGCGCGCCTGGGGCTATCGCTACGCCGGTGGCACCCGCACGGTCGATATCCACGTTCGACGCGTGCGGGCAAAGCTGGGCGAGACCGGCAACCTGATCGAGACCGTGCGCAACGTCGGCTACAAGATGCGGTCGTAACGCGCGCACTCGGCGCGTGACCGCTGTTACAGTCGGTCATCGCATGGCGGGGCGAGCCTCGATCGTCGGCGCTGCCGTCACCCACGTCGGGAAGGTGCGCGAACACAACGAGGACGCGCATTTCTTCGACGGTGAGAATGGCGTGTTCCTGGTGTGCGACGGCATGGGCGGGCACGCCGCCGGCGAGGTCGCCTCGGCGATCGCGATCAAGACGATCCGCGCGACGTGGAGCGACGCCGCGACGCACGGCGCGATCGACGGCTTCCTGTCGGTCGGCACGCCGGAGTCCAAGAAGCAGCTGCTGACCGTCCTGCGCTCGGGCGTGATCGCGGCGCACGACGCGATCATCGCCGAGGCCACCCGCGACGAGACCAAGGCCGGCATGGGCACGACGCTGGTCGGCGCGATCGTGGTCGGCGGCGACGTGATGTTCGCGCACGCCGGCGACTCGCGCGCCTACCTCGTCCGCGACACGATCGCGATGCAGCTGACCGAGGACCACACGCTGCTGTCGCGCCTGCTCGCGGCCGGCATCGACGTCGATCTGACCGGCGACGGCGCGCGGTTCAAGAGCATGCTGACCAACGCGCTCGGCATCGGCCAGGACTGCAAGGTCGCGACGTTCGTCGTGCCGCTCGCCGACGGCGATCGCTTCTTGCTGTGCTCCGACGGGATCAGCGAGTACGTCAAGGAGTCCGAGATCGGCGAGGTGCTGACCAAGGCGGCGAGCCCGTCGCGCGCCGCGCAGAAGCTGGTCGACATGGCGCTCGATCGCGGCGGCGGTGACAACGCGACCGCGCTGGTCGTCCGCGTCCTCGAGGCCGGCGAGTCGCCGCTGCCCGTCGAGCGCCGCAAGCGCGACGACGACGTGATCGCGGCGTGCTCGCTGTGGGGCCTGCGCGTCAACCCGCAACAGCGGCTGCGCGCGCTGCGCATCGCGATCCCGCGCGATCACGCGGCCGGCGACAAGATCCCGGCGCAGACGCTCGGCGATCGCGTCGCGTGGATCCTGCTCGAGGGCGAGGTCGCGCAGGACGGCAAGGTGCTCGGGCCAGCGACGCTGCTGTATCCCGAGGCGCTGATCGCGACCGCGACGGTCCCCGATCGCGACGGCCTCGCGATCGCGGTCGGCGACGTCCGCGCGCTCGGCATCCGCGCCGACGACTTCAAGGAGATCTGCGACGAGGACGCCGACCTCGGCGAGGCGCTGCTCGAGGCGCTGGTCAACCTCATGCCGCGCCGTCCGAACCGGCGCCCCGCGCAGGTCGTGGTCGCGCGCGCGAAGACCGATCCGGGCGACCCCGACGGCGAGCCCACCGTGATCCTGACCGGGCCGCCGACACGCTCGGTGTCCGACGCGACGCAGCCGCTGATGGCGATCGGCCGCAGCGACACGCTTCAGCTCGACGCGGTCGAGCCACCCGAGGAGCCAATCTCCGCGCGCGTGCCGACCAAGCGCGACACCCAGCGCGCGCGCAGCCAGCCGGACCCCGACGAGCCGGCGATGATCGAGAGCGTCAAGCCGCCCGCGGATCCCCCGCCACCGGTCGCCGCGCGCCCCGCGGTCGACGGCGGCGAAGCGCTGCGCGAGCTGTGGAGCCCGGCGGCACCGGTGGTCGAGCCCCCGAAGATCGCGACGCCCAAGCCACCGTCGCCGGTCAAGCCGACGTCGACGAACGACTCGACCCAGCCGCTGCGGGCGACGCTCGTGCCGCCCGCCAAGCCGGCGCTCGCGTTCACGCCGCCACCGGCCCGCCCCAAGACCGAGCCGGGCGCGCGCCTCGAGATCCCGATCCCCAAGATCACCAAGCGCGCCGAGACCGAGCCGGGCAAGCCACCAGCGCTGCCGCCGCCACCGCCGGCGCCGGTGCGCAAGTCGACGCCGAACATCGCGATCAGCAGCGCCGACATCGAGATCCTCGACGCCGACGAGACGCCACCCCCGCACGTCGAGATGAAGTCCGAGCGACCCAAGCGCGCGAGCGAGGGTTGGACCGACGACAGCGACAAGAAGTGAGGGCGAAGCCCGAACGACGCGAGCAGCTCGCGTCATAGAAGTGAGGGCGAAGCCCGAACGACGCGAGCAGCTCGCGTCATGAACAGGAGGGCGACGCCCGAAC
>JBBQEX010000081.1:0-32178 GCA_038321315.1 Haliangiales bacterium
GCGAGCGGGCCGGTGCGGGCGCGAGCTCGCTCATCAATTCGCCCATCGTCGGGAACCGCTTGCCGCGCTCGCGCTCCAGCCCGCGAGCGACGAGCTTGCCGATCGTGCTCGGCACGCGCGTCCCCTCGGGCGGCGGCAGCGCCTTGTCGCCGTGCTCCATCATCGACACCGACGTGTTGCCCGGCAGCGGATGCACGCCGTAGAGCGCCTCGTAGAGCGCGACGCAGAAGCTGAACTGATCGGAGCGCGAGTCGATGTCGGGGCCGGTCAGCTGCTCCGGCGGCATGTAGCGCGGCGTGCCGAGCACCGTGCCGGTCGCGGTCAGCGGCGAGTGCAGGGCACCGATGATCGGCAGCTCGGGCGTCGCGCCGCGGCCCGACTCCTCGGTGATGTTCGCGATCAGCGAGCGCGCGAGGCCGAAGTCGGTGACGCGGACGCGGCCGTCGCCGCCGACCAGCACGTTGTCGGGCTTGAAGTCGCGGTGCAGGAGCCCGACCGCATGGGCGGCGGCGAGCCCGCGCGCGGCCTGGACGAACACCTCGATGATCTCGCGCGGCGCCCGGGTGAACTTGCGCAGCCAGTGCGTGAGCGTGTCGCCCTCGACGAACTCCATCGCGATGTAGACGTCGCCGTCGTCGGTCGCGCCGACGTCGTAGACGTTGACCACGTTGGGGTGGTTGAGCTTGGCGATCGCCTGCGCCTCGCGGCGGAGGCGCGCGCGGGCCTCCTTGCTGTTGATCCCGGTGTTGGTGCGCAGGAGCTTCAGGGCGATCTTGCGGTCGAGCTGGGGATCGTACGCCGCGAACACGACGCCCATGCCGCCGACGCCGAGCGTCGACAGGACGATGTAGCGGCCGACGCGATCGCCGACCGCCCAGCTCCGCATCGGGCGCGGGTTGAGGCCCGAGCCCGACTGCGGCGTGTGGAGCTCGCGCGGCGCGGTCGCGCCTTCGCTGTCACCGCTGTCTCCCGCCAGCGCCGCCACGAGGTCGCGGCAGTCGCGGCAGGTCGCCAGGTGGCCCTCGACGCGCGTCACTGCCGACTTGGGGAGGCTCCCCGAGACGAACTCGCTCGCGACGTTGTCGTCGAGACACTGCACAACCATCGGTTCAGCCTAGCAAATGGGGGACATGCGAAGGACACCCGCCGAAGGGTTGGGTTTCGCTTGCAAACGCAGACCCTACAAGGTAGCAATCCCGCGACTTTATGCTCACCGACCTGTCCAAAGTCCGTAACATCGGGATCTCGGCGCACATCGACAGCGGGAAGACCACGCTGACGGAGCGCATCCTGTACTACACCGCACGCATCCACGCGATTCACGAGGTGAAGGGCAAGGACGGCGTCGGCGCGAAGATGGACTCGATGGAGCTCGAGCGCGAGCGCGGCATCACGATCCAGTCGGCCGCGACGTTCTGCCAGTGGCCGCCCGACGCCAAGGCCAAGGGCGTGATGCCGGTCCCCGGCTCGCCGATCAAGGCGCAGCACCACATCAACATCATCGACACCCCGGGCCACGTCGACTTCACGGTCGAGGTCGAGCGCTCGCTCCGCGTGCTCGACGGCGCCATCATGGTGCTGTGCGGCGTCGCCGGCGTGCAGTCGCAGTCGTACACGGTCGATCGCCAGATGCGCCGCTACAAGGTGCCCCGCATCGCGTTCATCAACAAGCTCGACCGCACCGGCGCGAACCCGTTCCGCATCAAGGACCAGCTCCGCGAGAAGCTCAAGCTCCACCCGATCATGATCCAGAACCCGATCGGCCTCGAGGACAAGCTCGAGGGCGTCGTCGATCTGATCGAGATGGTCGCGTTCACGTTCCACGGCGACAACGGCGAGCAGATCGAGCGCGGCCCGATCCCGGCCCACATGGTCGAGTCGTCGAACAAGATGCGCGAGGAGATGCTCGACGGGCTCTCGCTCGTCAACGACGAGCTCGCGGAAGCGATCCTCGAGGACAAGGTCACCCCCGACCTGATCCGCAAGTGCCTGCGCGACTCGACGATCGCGCTCAAGGCGACGCCGGTCATGCTCGGCTCGGCGCTCGGCAACAAGGGCGTCCAGCTCCTGCTCGACGGCGTCTGCAACTTCCTGCCGGAGCCGCGCGACGTCGAGAACATGGGCGTCGATCTCGACAAGGAGGAGGCCCCGGTCCTCATCGAGTCGGATGCGACCAAGCCGCTCGTCATGCTCGCGTTCAAGCTCGAGGACGGTCGCTACGGTCAGCTGACCTACGTCCGGATCTATCAGGGCACGATCAACAAGGACGACTTCGTCGTCAACTCGCGCAGCCAGAAGAAGGTCAAGGTCGGCCGCCTCGTCCGCATGCACTCGGATGACAAGGAAGAGATCACCGGCGCCGCCGCCGGCGACATCTGCGCGATCTTCGGCGTCGACTGCAACTCCGGTGACACGTTCACCGACGGCAAGACCAACTACGCGATGACGTCGATGTTCGTCCCGACGCCGGTCATCTCCGTCGCCATCAAGGCGAAGGACTCCGGCGCCGAGATCAACATGAGCAAGGCGCTCAACCGGTTCACCAAGGAAGACCCGACCTTCCGCTGCCACGTCGACCCCGAGTCGGCCGAGACGATCATCGCCGGCATGGGCGAGCTCCACCTCGAGGTCTACATCGAGCGCATGAAGCGCGAGTACAAGGCCGAGGTCGTGACGTCGCCGCCGCAGGTCGCCTACCGCGAGACGATCTCCAAGAAGGTCGAGTTCAGCTACACGCACAAGAAGCAGACCGGCGGCTCCGGTCAGTACGGCAAGGTGGCGGGCTACGCCGAGCCGTTCGACGGCGACTTCGAGTTCGAGGACGAGATCAAGGGTGGCGCGATCCCGCGCGAGTTCATCCCGTCCTGCGAGAAGGGCTTCAAGTCGATGATCATGAAGTCTCCGCGCCTCGGCGTGCCGGTGGTCGGACTTCGCGTCGCGCTGACCGATGGTGCCTCGCACGCGGTCGACTCGTCCGATATCGCGTTCCAGGAAGCGGCCCGCGGTGCGTTCCGCGAGTTCTTCCCGCGCGCGTCGCCGAAGATCCTCGAGCCCATCATGAAGGTGTCGGTCGAGGGTCCGGCGGAGTTCTCCGGCAACATCCTCGGCACGCTGATGCAGCGCCGTGGCGTCGTCATCGGTTCGACCGAGGACGACGGCGCGGTCCGCATCGACGCCGAGGTGCCGCTCGCCGAGATGTTCGGCTACTCGACGCCGCTCCGCAGCTCGACGCAGGGCAAGGCCGAGTTCACGATGGAGTTCGCGCGCTACGCCGAGACGCCGTCGACCATCACCGAGGAGCTGCTCAAGAAGGCAGCCGCGGCGAAGGAAGCCAAGAAGTAGCCGAACCGTCTTGGTGGCCGCGCGCTTGGCCTGAGACGGAGATCAGCGAACGCGGTGCGGCGGATGGCCATGCTCGCGCAGCCGGCGCGGCGTGCGATCGGCGCGCCGCGTGGTCGCGCAGCCGACGTCGGGCGCGAAGCCCATGCGGTGCTGGGCGACATCGAACACGCTGATGAACGCGCGCATCGTGGCGTCGCCGATCAGCGAGCCGCTGCCGCCGTCGTCGAAGATCGCGAGGCAGAACGTGCCGTCGCCGCCGTCGTAGACGTAGGACTGGCTCGCCGGCGCGCTGATCGTGAACTCGGCGTCGAGGCCGGATGGGAACGTGAGCGTCATCGGCGGCAACACGGCGTCGACCTGCGCGGCGGTCACGCCGGACACCGTGGTCGCGCAGCCGGTGCCGTTCTGGCTGAGCGGCTGGGTGAACACCGACGCGTAGTTCGGCGTGGCGTTGACCTTCGCGAGCAGCGCGGTCATCACCGCGGTCGGCAGGTAGGTCAACGACGTGCCGGTGTCGACGATCGGGCTGCCGAACGTCGCGTTGTCGAACCCGAGGCTGGTGCCGCCGAGGCCCATGTCGGTGACCGCGATCGCGTAGAACGGATTCGAGTTGCCGTCGATCGGCAGCATCGGCGTGTACAGCACCGGCGAGGCGGCCTTGGTCTCGTCGACGCCG
Source organism: Haliangiales bacterium (assembly GCA_038321315.1). Classification (GTDB taxonomy): domain Bacteria; phylum Myxococcota_A; class Polyangia; order Haliangiales; family Haliangiaceae; genus JABFXX01. Next base: position 4,019 of record JBBQEX010000081.1, read on the forward strand.
CCGACCCACATCGTGCCGTCGGTGTCGCACAGCTCGAAGCCGAGCACGGCGGGCTCGTGCGCCGCGGTGAGCTGCGCGAGGAACGACGTCGTCCCGGTCTCGAGCAGCTCCGGCGGTCCGAGGCCGAGGATGCCCTGATAGGCGTTCGTCGGATCGAAGAACATCTTCTGGTTCGTGATGCCGGCGAACGCGACCGCGACGCTCGGCGTGCCGTGCTCGAGGCCCATCTGATCGCTGAAGATCTCGCCCGACCAGCGGCTGCCGTCGGCGTAGCCGGTCTGCGCCATCTGGTGCAGGTCCATCGCGGTCGCGGTCGGCGCGTACAGCGGTGTGATGCCCGTACACTTCGTGCATGCCATCGCGGCGACCGCGGTCGTCGTCGAGCCGGTGTCGACGTCGACCGCGAACGTCTGCGTGCCGATCGTGAGCGGCGCGGTGTAGAAGCTGCCGTCGGGCGTCGCCAATGGGATCGCGGTGGCCGGCGCGACCATCGGTGCGGCGTCGGGGTGCGCGACCGGGTGCGCATCGGGTCGGTCCGTTGCGGTGAGGTTGTCACCGCAACCAACGAGCGCGAGCAGGCAGCCTGCGAAGTAGCGTGTCATCTGCGCACGCTATCCAACCCCGCGGCCGCGCGCGCCGCACCGGCATGTACACGCGTTGACCGCGGGCGCGGTCGTGACGCCTCAAGTCGCGCGCGGTCCGCGTTACACTGGGGAAGATGCGCGCCACCCTCGCGATCGTCGCCCTCGCGGGATGCGCGCGCGTGTTCGGGCTCGAGACCCAACCGGTGCCGGATGCTCCTCCGCCGGCGCTGTGGCAGGCGGTCGTCGGCGGCGCGCAACACACCTGCGCGATCAAGGCCGACGCGACGCTGTGGTGCTGGGGTCGCAGCGATCGCGGCGAGCTCGGCCTCGGCACGCTCACCGAGTCCGACGTGCCGATCCAGGTCGGCACCGACAGCTGGCTCGAGCTCGCGGCGGCCGACCAGCACACGTGCGCGATCCGCGCCGACCACGCGCTGTACTGCTGGGGCAACAACGACGACTTCACGCTCGGCACCGGCACGCGGATCGATGGGCGCGTGCCCGCGCCGGTCACCGGCAGCTGGCTGCATGTCGCGACCGGGCGCGAGCAGACCTGCGCGATCGCCGCCGACGGCTCGCTCGCATGCTGGAGCTCGGCGCGCCACGGCCAGCTGCTGCTCGGCCAGCCCGCGATGTCACCGGCGACGCTCGATCCGGGGCCGTGGAGCGCGATCGCGAGCGGCGACTCGACGCTGTGCGGGATCCGGCAGAGCGGATCGCTGGTGTGCTGGGGCTCGAACGATTACGGCGAGGCTGGCGTGCCCGAGAACGGCGACGTGCTCGCGTTCACTCCGGTCGACGACGCCGAGGCGCCATGGAGCGCGGTCGCGATGGGCGCGAACACGACGTGCGCGATCACCGCGGCGCACCTGCTGCGCTGCTTCGGCGACGGCCGCACCGGCCAGCTCGGCGATGGCACGACCGACATCCGCTACCAACCGATGCCGGTCGACGACACGATCACCTGGGCCGAGGTTCATCTCGGCGGCCACGGCAGCAACGGCAACGTGACGGTCTGCGGCCGCAGCAGCGACGACGCGCTGCGCTGCTGGGGCGACAATCGCTACGGCCAGCTCGCCGATCCGTCGAGCGACGCGTTCGTGTCGCGCACGACGCCGACCGTGGTGCCCGGGCGCTGGTCCGGCTTCGCGGTCGGCACGGATCACGTCTGCGCGATCGACGCCGACACCCAGACCCTGCGCTGCGCCGGGCTCGCCGGCAGTGGCCAGCTCGGCGACGGCGTGCTCGGCAGCCGGCTCGCACCGGTGCACGTCGTCGACAACGCGAGCCAGGTCGACGCCGGCGAGCAGGCGAGCTGCGCGATCGGCGCCGGCACGTTGCAGTGCTGGGGCGAGAACGGCGATGGCCTGGTCGGCGATGGCTCGCGCCGCGATCGCGCCGCGCCGGTGATCCTCGCCGGAACCGACTGGGCGACCGTCGCGGTCGGCCGCGCGGCGTGCGCCGTGACCACGGGCCACGCCCTCTCGTGCTGGGGCAACAACGACTACTACCAGCTCGGCGACGGCACGCAGGCGAGCCAGGCCGCGCCGACGCCGGTGAGCGGCAGCTGGCTCGCGGTCGACGTCGGTGACTCGCACAGCTGCGGGATCGTCGCCGACGGCACCATGGCCTGCTGGGGCATCAACACGTCCGGCGAGTCCGGCCAGGTCGGCAGCGCGCCGGTGACGACGCCGACGCAGGTCGACGCCACGGTGTGGAGCACGGTCGCGGTCGGCGACGCCGCGACCTGCGGCATCGCACAGGATGGCAAGGTCCGCTGCTTCGGCAGCAACGATCACGGCGAGCTCGGCGACGGCAAGGTCGAGCCGAGTCGCTCGATCCCGAACGTCACGGCGCCCGCGATCACCGCGCCCGAGGTCAGCGCCGGCACGCTGTTCGCGTGCGCCGCCGGGAGCCCGCTGCGGTGCTGGGGCTACAACGAGTTCGGCGAGCTCGGCGACATGACGACCGCGAGCACGAACGTGCCGACGTCGTATCCCGGCATCTGGGTGCACGTGTCGGCCGGCCGGCTCCACGCATGCGGCATCGATGCGACCGGCGCGCTGTTCTGCTGGGGCAACAACGCGGCCGGTCAGCTCGGCATCGGCACGTTCGCCGAGCATCACGATCCGCAGCGCGTCGGAAGCGACCAGTGGCGCGCGGTGTCCGCCGGCCGCGATCACACGTGCGCGATCCGCGACGACGACACCGCGTGGTGCTGGGGAGGCAACGCGCGCGGTCAGATCGGCGACGGCACCGCGTGGCGCAGCACGCTCGTCGCTATTCGCTGATCCGCGTGACGCCCGACAGCGCGACGAGGTAGTCGTGGCGCGCGCCAGCCGCGACGAAATCCTGGATCGTGCGCGCGAGCGTCGCGCCGACCAGGCCGATCATCGGCAGGTTCGCGCCGCCCTCGCAGGTCGGCTGCCCGGGCGCGTCCTCGCGATCGGCGGTGAACCGCTCGTCCCAGCGCACCATGCCGAACGTGCCGTCGGCGGCGAGCGCGCCGTGGACGAGCGGGACCGCAGCCGCGCGCGCCGCCTCGGAGAGCACGATGCGGCTATCGGCGTTATCGAAGCAATCGACCGCGAGCTGACAGTCGGCGAGCAGCTGCGCCGCGTTGGTCGCGGCGAGCCGCACCGGCATCGCCTCGGCCTTCGCGCCGTAGAAGTTCGCGAGCTGGAGGCGCGCGGCCTCCGCCTTGTTCTTGCCGAGCGACTGTTTGACGAACCACTGGGCCGCGAGGTTCTTGCTCTCGACGCGATCGAAGTCGACCAGCCGCAGCTCCACGTCGAGGTTGCGGCACAGCGCCAGCGCGGTCGAGCCGAGCGCGCCGATGCCGCAGATGACTACGCGCATCCGAACGGGACCTTGGGGCGCAGGTAGATCCGGCGCTCGCCGCGCGTACCGGTGACGCGATCGACGACGAAGCTGTCGAACGCGTCCGCGCGCAGGTCGTGGACGTGCAGGCCGCGGGTCGAGCCCGAGCGCACGAGCTCGACCGCGATGCGGCGGATCTCCTGGTCCGAGGTCGCGTGATCGACCGCGAGGTCGTAGTCGGCCGACAGGCCGTTGTAGGTGATGTTGAGCAGTGCCATGTCAGTTCTCCCGTTCCATTCCAGACGCGATCCGCAGCAGCCCGGCCCACCAGGGCTCGGGGGAAACCTGCGCGGTTTCGCCAGCGTGGCCGTCGCAGCCGATCGTGATGCGCGGCGCGACCACGATGTAACGCACGGGCCGGCCGAGCGCGCTATCGAGCGCCGCCATCGTCGTCAGGTCCTCGCGCGAGAACCGTGCCGGCCCGAGCGGGTGCGAGTGCGCGATGATCTCGAGCGCGTCGCGGTGCGCCCAGATCGCCTCCCATCGCGCGCGCGAGTCCGGCAGCGCCGCCGGGTCGTCGCTCGCGTCGGCGTGGAGGATCGCGCCGCCGCGGCCGATCAGGAAGCAGACCTCGCGCATCACGGCCGCCGCGTGATGTTGAGGTGATGCTCGCGGATCGCCTCGCGGATCACCGACGGCATCGCGTCGAGCGTGAGCACCCCGTGCTCGCCGTCGAGGCAGACGCCCGGGTCGAGGACGGTGAGCGTCTCGGCATCGACCAGCGACATGATGCGCGTGCCGTCGACCTCGTAGGTCACATCCATCCGGCGGTTGCGCTCGAGCATCCGACACCCGAGCATGCGCGCGCGGGCCTGATCGAGCGCGTCGTCGGCGCGGCGCTCGGGGCTCGCCGACCGCGGCTTGACACGCGCACCGTCGACCACGCGCCGGACGCGGCCGGCTGCATCTGCCGCCGCGATCCGGGCGGCGAGCTCCGCGCGCTCGCGCTCGCGGGCCGCGGCGAGCTCGGCGAACAGCGTGCGCACGACGTCGGGGCCGCCGTCGGCGATCTCGACCACGATCGGCTCGAGCTCGGGCAGCGACATCGCGATCTCGAGCTCGCGTGCGACGGCCATGCCGAGCGCGTAGCCGAACGCCGCGCGCAGCGACGGCACGACGCCCTTCTGCGCCCCGAGCGCGCGACGGTGCTCGAGCGCATCGCGCGCGGCGAGCTCGGCGTCGTCCTCGAAGTCGATGGTGTCGAACACGTGATCTCCGGAGTACCAGGTGCGCGCGGTGACGCGCGAGAGTGCGGCCGGTTCGTCGTCGGGTGCGATCGCGAGGCGTGCGCGCACGCGGCCGTCGACGACGATCCAGCCCTGACAGTAGTGCCCGCGAACGGCGGGTCGGGACAGCTCGATCGCCGCGGCGGGTCCGAGTGGAACCGCGTCGCGGCCATCGAGCTGGAACGCGTGCCAGCCGATCGCGAGAGGAGCAGCGCTGCGCAACCGGAAGCGCCGTTCGGCGGCGTCGACCCGCGTGCCGCCGAAGTACGGCAGCACGGTGGGGTCCGACGACGACGCCTTCAGGAACTTCCGGTAGTCGACCATCGCTACACCGCGACCTCGATGGCCGCGAGCAGCTTGGTTCCCATCACCTTCTCGACCAGGCCCACCGTCGGGATCCCGGCGGTGACCGGGACCTCGAGCAGGGCCCGCAGCACGCGCGTGACGTGATACGGGTCGTCGAACTGCTCGACCTTGACCTCGCTGAACGGGACCTTCAACTCGCGCGCGCAGTCCCGCACCGTCGAGCCGCGCTGACCCGCGAGGATCAGCGCCATCGCGTCCGGCGCGTAGCCCAGCGTGCGGAACGTTCCCGCCAGCTGGACGCCCGGCTCGCCGGCCTCGTCGCCCGCCACGATCACGATCAGCTTCGTGCCGGTCGCGATGCGGAGGCCGTCGCGGTGGAACGCCTGCAGACCCGCACCGTGGATCGTGCCGCCCGCGGCGGTGATCGGCGCGAGCATGTGGAGGACCGCCGTGCGCGACGCCGCCTTGGGCTGGAGGACCTGACCCATGGTGTCGAACGCGACGACGTGCAGCCGATCGAGCGGGAACCCCGCGAGGATCTTCGCGAGTGCGTCCTTGCTCGACTCGATCGCGCCCTGCATGGAGCCCGACTTGTCGACCAGGAACATCACGCGCAGATCGACCTCGGCGATCGCCTCCTTGACCGCCGCCTTTGCCGCGTTGTCCGCCGACTCCTCGAGCTTGGTCTTCAGGCTCTCGCTGCGCACGTTCTTCGCGATGTTGAGGCCGCGCTGATCGGTCGCCGTGTCGATCGCCTTCTCCCAGCGGCCCCGGATCTCGGGAGCCGACAGGAGGCCGAGCTCCTCGAGCGTCGGGGTCAAGAGGCGCAGGTCGCGGTCCGACAGCGACGGCAACAGCGCCACCATGATCGCCGGCGTGAGCCCGATGTCGGCCGGCAACCGACCGACCGCGTCCTTGTAGCGGAGGCGCTGCGCGACGATCGTCTCGCAGATCTCCGCCTCGGACAGGCCATCGAAGCGATCGGACTTCACGAGCGTCAGGTTGTCGAGCCCGATCTCGCGACGGCCGTCGTCCGCCTGCTTCTGCTTCCAGCCGAGGATCCCGAAGAACTCCGGGGTCGACGGCTTGTAGCCGAGCTTGCGAGCGAGCGCCTTGATGGTCTCCTTGTAGCCGGCCTTCACGAGGCCCTCGAGCATCGCGCGGTTGCTCTCGCGCACCGCGAGCCACTTGGTCGCGGCCTTGTGCCAGCGTCCGAGCGGCGCGCGCTTCGCGGCGGGATCGCCGAAGCCCGCCGCGCGGTTCATCGCGGCGATCTCCGGAGTCTCGAGCAGCTCGGCGATACGCAGCACGGCCTTGGGCGTCAGCATGCGCGGCGACTTCTTCTGGTACTTCAGCACCATCGCCTCGCCGATCACGCGGTAGTCGTCGTCGTAGAACGCGACCGTGCCGTCGTCGTCGTGCACCGGAGCGCCGACGCGCGTCTGCACCAGCATGAGCGCCGCGCACGCGACCTTGAGGTCGCGCCAGTCGGTCTCGACCAGCGCGTAGCTCGCGAGGTGCGCCATCAGGTTCGCGTTGAGCGCGTGGACGTCGAGCAGGCGGCGGTACAGCGCGACCGCGGCCGGCACGAACAGGCCCGGCTGTACGCGCACGCCGCGCGCCGGCTTGCCCTTCATGTTGATGGCAGCCTTCCACTCGCCGTCGAGGTTGATGCCCGGGCGGTTGTGCCAGAGGTGAGCCGACGAGCCGAGGATGACGTCGAGCAGGCGCTCGGCCGGTCCCATCTGCGACTCCGGAAGCAGGGTGCGCGACATGACTAACTCCAAAAAAAAGTCCGCGAGTCCGAGTGTGCCGAGCACGAGGGTTTGAAAGCGGGAATTGAACCCACTACCTTTTGGTCTCTGACCAAATGCTCTATCCAGATGAGCTATTTCAAGATGCGTGTTGGCTCGACACGGAGGGACGCGCAGAAAACCTGAGGCGAAGGCGCCGAAAACAAAGACGGCCACCTGGATGAGGTGGCCCGACGTCGAATCCTCGACGATGCAGCGACCCCGCGACTAGAACGTTGGTGGATTCCTTCGATTCGCCATGATGGTCCCACTGTATGGATCGGCGATCGAATGGCAAGAGGAATCTTTTGCTATAAGCGGTGCGTGAAGACCCACCTCGCACTCACCTGCTCGCTCGCCGCGATGTTGTCGGCCGGCGTCGCGCACGCCGCGCCACTGGCCCCGAAGCAACTCACGAGCGTCGAAGGCATCACCGAGTACGTGCTCGGCAACGGCATGCACGTGCTGTTGTTCCCCGACACGTCGAAGGACACGTTCACCGTCAACGTGACGTACCTCGTCGGCTCGCGCATGGAGGGCTACGGCGAGACCGGCATGGCGCACCTCCTCGAGCACATGATGTTCAAGGGCTCGCCGAAGCACCCCAAGGTGTGGGAGGAGCTCAAGGCGCGCGGCGCGTCGAACAACGCGTCGACCTGGTACGACCGCACGAACTACTTCGAGACGCTGCCGGTCAAGGCCGACAACCTCGTGTGGGCGCTCGAGATGGAGGCCGACCGCATGCTCAACTCGAACATCGCGCAGGCGGACCTCAACAAGGAGTTCTCCGTCGTGCGCAACGAGTTCGAGATCGGCGAGAACAAGCCGGACGAGGTCCTGTCCGAGCGGATCTGGTCGACCGCCTACCTGTGGCACAACTACGGCAAGTCGACGATCGGCTCGCGCGCCGACATCGAGAAGGTGCCGGCGACGTCGCTCAAGCGGTTCTACAAGAAGTACTACCGGCCCGACAACGCGGTCATCCTGCTCGCCGGCAAGTTCGATCCGACACTCGCGCTCGCGCAGATCAACACGGCGTTCGGCACCGCGGCCAACCCGGCGACGCCGATCGAGCCGACCTACACGACCGAACCGGTCCAGGACGGCGAGCGCGAGGTCACGCTGCGCCGCAACGGCGACGTCCAGATCCTCGGGCTGCTCTATCACACGTCCGCCGCCGGCGACGCCGACTTCTCGGCGACCGAGGCGATCGGCGAGCTGCTCACCGACGAGCCGTCGGGCCGGCTCTACATTGCCCTCGTCAAGTCCGGGCTCGCGACCAGCGTGAGCGCGAGCCTCCTGCCGCTCCACGACCCCGGCGCGCTCGAGATCAGCGTGACGGTCGCGGCCGGCAAGCCGATCGGCCCCGTGCGCGACAAGCTGCTCGCGATCGTCGAAGGCTTCGCGAAGTCGAAGATCGGCGACGACGAGATCGCCCGCGTCAAGGCCAAGGCCAAGAAGCGCTTCAAGCTGCAGCTCGCGAACAGCGCCTCGCTCGGCATCGCGATCTCGGAGTTCATCGCGGCCGGTGACTGGCGCCTCCTGTTCCTCAATCGCGACCGCGTGGCCGCGCTGACCACGGCGGACGTGCAGAAGGCTGCGGCCGCCTACCTGATCGCCTCGAACCGCACGCTCGGCACGTTCATCCCCGCCAAGACCGTCGAGCGCGCGCCGCAGCGCGAGACCCCCGACGTCGGCAAGATCGTCGCGTCGTACAAGGGTCAGCCGGCCGAGGCCGAGGGCGAGAAGTTCGACGCGTCGCTCGACAACATCGACAAGCGCACCGTGCGCGACACGTTCCCGAACGGCATGAAGCTCGCGGTGCTCCAGAAGGGCACCCGCGGCCACGTCGTGCGCGCTCGCCTGACGCTGCGCTACGGCGCCGAGGCCGACTTCACCGGCAGCCACGCGCCGATCGCGATGCTCGGCACGATGCTGTCGCGCGGCACGACGAAGCACACGTTCCAGCAGCTCAAGGATCAGTGGGACCTCCTCGAAGCACAGGTCGGCTTCACCGCGGGCCCCGGCACGATCGACGTCGACATCCAGACCACGAAGGACAACCTCGCCCCCGTGCTCGCGCTGGTCGACGAGGTGCTGCGCACGCCGACGCTGCCGCAGGAGCAGTTCGCGATCGCGGTCAAGGAGGAGCTGACTGGCCTCGAGGATCAGAAGTCGGATCCGCAGACGCAGGCGTTCCTCGCGATGACCCGCGCGGTCTCGCCGTATCCCAAGACGCACCCGCTGTACACCCAGACGACCGACGAGGAGATCGCGGAGCTCAAGGCGCTCCACGCCGGCGATCTGCGCAAGTACGTCACGTTGTTCGGCGCGAGCAACGCGACGATGTCGATCGTCGGTGACGTCGACGCCAAGGCGATCGCGCCGTGGGTCGAGAAGACCTGGGGCGGCTGGAAGTCGCCCAAGGCGTGGAAGCGCATCGCGCGCAAGTTCACCGCGCCGGCGGCCTCGGTCGCCACGCTCGACTTCGCCGACAAGGCGAACGCGCTGATCGTCGCAGGCCACGCGGTCGACATCAAGGATGACGACGTCGACGCGCCGGCGATGATGGTGTCGAACTACGTGCTCGGCGGCGGTGGCTTCGTGTCGCGCCTGTTGACGCGCCTGCGCCAGCAGGAGGGCCTGTCGTACTTCGCGTTCTCGGCGTTCCAGATGTCGCCGCTCGATCCGTCCGGCGTGTTCTTCGCGGGCGGCGCGATGAACCCGAGCAACGCGAAGAAGGGCATGGCGGCGATGCTCCAGGAGATCGACAAGCTGATCGCGAGCGGCGTCGCAGCGCAGGAGCTCGGCGATGCGAAGAAGGGCATGCAGTCCGACTTCGATCGCAACCTGACGAACGACGCGGTCGTCGTCGGCATCCTCCAGGACAGCCAGTACCTCGACCGCAAGCTCGAGTTCTGGAAGAAGCGGTGGGCGGCGATCCAGGCGCTGACGCCCGACGCGGTGAACGCGGCGATCAAGAAGCACCTGCACGCGAACACGCTCGTCAAGGTGACCGCCGGCGACGTCAAGAAGATGTGAGATCGGAGACACCCGACCCGGCAACCCGAGTTGCCGGCGGGTGGCAACGCGCGCCCAAGTGAGCGTCGCGGCTGGGATCCGGGTGGGCACGCCACGTGCTCCTCGGGGCCCGCATGCGCATGCTCCTCGCCGCGGTCGTCATCCTGGGTAGCTCGTTCGGCTGCGCCGACGAGGCGACCTCGGAGGACGACAACGCCTCGCTCGATCCGCTCCCCCTGCCCGGCAAGGAAGACAGCGAGTATCGGAAGGGCCTGCCGGTCAACGTCGATGCCTCGCGCACCGGCGTGTGGGCGGTGCGCAACCAGTGGCAGGACACGTCGACCACGGAGGCCAAGGCCGCCGGCATGGCGTGGACCGCCAACAGCGGCCTCACGTGGGACGCGAAGTACTCCGCGTGGATCAACTCGATGAAGTGGATCGACGGCGTCGACGGCTATTCGAAGACGGTGCAGCTGACGACGCCATGGGGCAAGACCGTGCCGGCGCCGATCCTCGAGTGCGCCGAGACCGCGCTGTTCCTCCGCGTCACGTTCGCCGCGTGGTTCGGCCTGCCGATCCAGCTGGTCGCGATCGACGGTGGCAAGAGCGTCTACTTCGGGCACTTCGGCGTGCGCACCGCGGCCGGGCGCTACAGCGCCGCGCCCGAGTACACGATCAAGTACAAGGACTTCTCGAAGGCGACCGACTGGAAGACGAACTGGCCCAAGGACACCGCGCTGCGCGGGCGCCGGATCGCCGGCGGCGAGGACAACCAGATCGAGCTCCACGACGGTGCCGTGTTCGGCGAGTTCCTCGACGAGATCCACCTGAACAAGCGCGCCGGCTGGTTCACGATCATGGTGCTCGACTACCTTGGCTCGATGAACCTCGCCGACACCGCGAACGCGTACAACCTGGTGCCCGAGGCCGTGCGCGCGGGCGACTTCTTGATCGAGCGCTGGCAGAAGAACGGCATCGGCCACACGCTCGTCGTCAAGGAGGTCGCGCAGCTCGACGGCGGCAACCTCGACGTCACCACGATCTCGGGCTCGATGCCGCGCCGCCAGGGCGAGCAGCAGTCGGGCGCCGCGAGCAAGAGCTACTTCACGAGCGACTACACCGGCGGACAGGGCGACGACGGCAACGGCAACACCTACGCCAAGCTCGGCGGTGGGCTCAAGCGCTTCCGCGTCGCCAAGCCGGTCGCCGGCGTGTGGACGAACACGTGGATGACCGGCGACGAGGCGAGCTGGATCAACTCGACCGACTACCCGCGGATCGCGGCGCGCCCCGGCCGCTTCGAGTCGCTGCTCGGCGAGGTCTCGCCCGACCAGCTGCGTGTCGAGCTGCTCGCGCAGATCGCCGACGCCCGCCACCACCTTGCCGCGTATCCCGCATCGTGCTCGGCCCGCGAGACCCGCGAGAAGGCCTTCGCGAGCCTCTACGAGCTCGAGGCGCGCGCGTTCGGCCGCACGCAGGACCAGGTCGATCACGACAACCGCGACGTCGAGGACTACGTGTTCGCCGAGCTCGACTACACCAGGAGCAAGACCTGCTGCTGGGACTCGTCGACCGCGGCGATGCACGACCTGATCGTCGCCGAGGCCAAGGCCGAGCTCGCCGCCGCCGAGGCGAACGGCACGTGCATCGCGCCGCCGGTGTTTCGGAGCGAGACGACCGGCTACGCGCGCTGGAAGAACTACGCGACCTCGGTCGGCCGCGGCGCCGAGTGGAAGGCGTGGGCCGAGGACGAGCCGTGCACGCAGCGCGGCGTCGCCGAGGACGCCGTCGCGACGAGCGACGCGACGGCTTACTGCGCGCTGCCGTAGATCTCGACGTTGTCGACGCGCCAGGTCCCGGTCGCGGCCTCCGCGTGGAACCCGTAGATCCGGAACTCGACCGGCGCCGTCAGCGCGCTGAACGCCGCGCCGAGCGGCGTCGCCTCGTTCGTGCGCGCCGTCGTCACGTCAGGCACGGTGAACGCCGACAGATCGGTCGCGAAGCTGTCGAGGCTCGAGCGGACCACCCAGTTGGCGATCCCGGTCGCCGAGCGCGACTCGTCGAGCTCGAGCCGCGTCAGGGTCAGCGTCTTGCCCGCGGCGGGGGTGACCGTGATCGTGTAGTAGTCGGTGACGTCGAGCGTGGTCGCGGTCGTCCAGCCGTTCGACGAGAACGCTCCGGCTGCTCCCGAGGGCGACACGCCGGCGCCGCGGCTGATCACCGGGGCGCTCGCGAGCGCGGTCAGGTTGACGAGATCCGCGGGCACCGAGACCTCGTTGCCGAGACGTCCGGTGAACGAGAACGACGCGAGCGGCTCGATCTGACACGTCGCCGAGCAGCCGTCACCCGCCGTCGTGTTGTGATCGTCGCAGGTCTCGCCGAGCTCCTGCACGCCGTCGCCGCACGGCACGGGCTCGATCTCGCAGACGCGCCCGACGACGAACGTGTCGAGCGAGCAGTTCGTGTCACCCCACGTGCCACCGCCGCCTGCGGTCGCGTGCAGGCAGTTGCCGTTGCCGCCGGTCGACGCGTCGTCATCGGGCTCGCCGGTCGCGAAGTTCGTGTAGCCGAACGGCTCCTGGGTCACCCAGAGGAAGATGTTGTCGGTGGTGTTGATCGGGTCATCGGTCGCGCCGATCCACGGCGAGTCGGTGCCCTGGACCGAGGCGATCGCGGCCTGCTCGCCGGCCGTCGAGATCGTCGCGAGGTGGCCGCCCTCCTGGCGGCACGCGATGTCGGCGCCGCCGTAGTTCGTGTTGTCGGCGAACTCGACGTAGCAGTGGCCGGTCGCCGGATCGACCGCGAAGCCGGTGCCCATCGCGTGGGTCGCGAGCGTGCACACCACGCCGGTCTTGCACTGCGACGTGCAGCCGTCGGTCTCGACCGCGTTGCCGTCGTCGCACTGCTCGTTGCCGACCTTCAGGTGATCGCCGCAGTGCGGGGTGCACACGCTCGGCGAGCCGGCGCAGTCGTACCCGGTCTCCTTGGCGCACGCCGACGTGCAGCCGTCGCCCGAGGTGTTGTTGCCGTCGTCGCACGCCTCGGTGCCACCGACGACGCCGTCGCCGCACACCGGCACGTTCGTGACCGTGATGGCGACGCTGCCGGTATCGGTCAGCGTGCCATCGGACACCGTGTAGTCGAACGACGCCGGCCCGAGATAGCCGCCGGTCGGCGTGAACGTGATCGACGCGCCGACCAGGGTCGCGACGCCGTGCGTGGCGTTCGCCACCGCGGTGATCGCGAGCACGTCGCCGTCGGCATCGGTGTCGTTCGCGAGCAGCACGGCGGTCGGGATCGTCGCGGTGACGTCGCTCTGCACGGTGCGCGTGTCGTCGACCGCGATCGGCGCGTCGGGCACGCCGATGACCGTGATGGTGACCGCGCCGGTGTCGGTCAGGCTGCCGTCGGACACCGTGTAGTTGAACGTGGCCGGACCGAAGTAGTTCGCCACCGGGGTGAACGTGATCGTCGTGCCGGCGAGCACGACGGTGCCGTGGGTCGCGCCGGAGACCGCGGTGACCGTCAGGGTCTGGAGGTCGGCGTCGGTGTCGTTCGCGAGCAGCTCGCTGGCCTGGAGGTCCAGCGCGGTGTCCTCGTTGGTCGAGGCGACGTCGTCGACCGCGATCGGCGCGTCGTTGACCGGGGTGACGGTGACCGCGACCGAGCCGGTGTCGGTGAGCGTGCCGTCGGACACGGTGTAGTCGAACGACGCTGGCCCGTTGTAGTTGAGTGCCGGCGTGAACGTCACGCTGCCCGCGGCGAGCGCGACCGTGCCGTGCGTCGGGTTGGAGACCGCGGTGACCGTGAGCGTGTTGCCGTCGACGTCGGTGTCGTTGGCGACCAGCGTCGCGCCGGTGACCACGAGGTTGACGTCCTCGGGCGTCGTCGCGGTGTCGTCGACCGCGATCGGCGCGTCGTTCACGCTGCCGAACGCGATCGTGACCACCCCGGTGGCGGTGTCGGTGCCGTCGCTGACCGTGTACTCGAAGTCGGCGGCACCCGAGAAGTTCGCGGTCGGCGTGAACGTGATCGTCTGGCCCGCGAGCACGACGGTGCCGTGGTGCGGGTTGCCGACCGCGGTCACCGAGAGCGTGTCGCCCTCGACGTCGGTGTCGTTGCCGAGCACCATCGACGTCGGGAACGCGAACGCCGTGTCCTCGGTGCCGGCGAGCGAATCGGCGACCGCGACCGGCGGATCGTTGACCGCCGCGATCGCGATATCGACGTTCGCGGTCGTGCCGGTCTGGCCGTCCATCACGGTCACGGCGAACGTGTCCGTCCCGTTGTAGTTGGCGGCGGGGGTGTACGTCACCATCGTGCCGCTCATCGTCACCGCGCCGTGTGCCGGTGTGGTGAACGTGAACGCGAGCGCATCGCCGTCGGCGTCGGTCGCCGCGATCGTGCCGCTGACCGGCGTGTCCTCGTTGGTCGTCAGCTGGAGGGCCGTGACGGTCGGCGGATGATTGCCGACGCTGGCATCGGGCTTCGCCCCGCCGTCATCGCCGCACGCCCCGAGAAGTGTCACCGCGATCGAGAGTCCGAGCCAGCTGGTCCGCATGTGCGGCGGACCATAGGGGGCTACTTCGTGATGGTCAACGCCTTCAACATCGCCTCGGCGGCCCCCTGTGCGGGATCGCCCAGCGGCGCGAGCACCTCGAACGCGATCATGCTGTTGGCCTTCGCCGCGTAGGCGAGCCACACCGTGCCGGCGACCTTGGCGGCCTCGCGCGTGCCGGTGAACCCGACCGTGCGCCCCTGCGAGCCGGCGATGTTGTCATCGGTCTTCCGGCCGACGGTGTAGCCGGGATCCTCGATCGCGCGCTTCTGCGCGTCGTCGAATCCCGCGGTGACCTCGGCGGGCTTGAGCGCGCCCGGCTTGGCGACCTCGTCGAACGAGGCGATCGAGAACGTCATCGACCCGTTGCCGTGATGAAACGTCACGAGCGTGGAGTTCATGTTCTTGTAGCCCGGCGCCGAGACCGGAAACTCGCCGAACGTCGGATCGTCCTTGGCATCGGCGTTCGAGGTGAAGTCGAACGTGAACGTGTCGGCCGTGCCGCGGATCGTGAACGCGCGCTCGGCCTTGGTCGCCTTGTCGGTTCGCTCGATCAACGCGAACTGCTTCGACTTGTTGATCAGCTTCTCGTTCGGGCCGAGCTTGACCACGACCTCGGTGGTGTTCGAGCCCGAGCCGGTCGACATCTGGTACGGCGCGTCCGGTGGCGCGGGTTGCGGAGGGACGGGCGTCGGGATCGGGGGTGGCGGCGTCGGATCCGGATCCGGCGGCTTCTTGCCACACGCGCACGCCGCGAGGACGAGGGCTAGGAACAATCGCTGCACGAGGTAACCGTACCAAAAGTGCTAGCCTCCCGCCGATGACAACCGCGACGATGATGGATGTCCCGCTCACGATCGACGTGATCCTCGACCGCGCCGAGCGCTGGATGGGGGATCGCGAGGTCGTGTCACGTTGCCCCGACCGGAGCCTCCATCGCACGACCTACGGGGCGATCGCGGCGCGCGCACGCAAGCTCGCCCGCGCGCTGGTCGCGGCCGGGGTGGCACCCGGCGATCGCGTCGCGACGCTGATGTGGAACCACGCACCGCACCTCGAGGCGTACTTCGGGATCCCGCTGTCGGGCGCCGTGATCCACACGCTGAACCTGCGGCTCCATCCCGACGAGATCGCGTTCATCGCCAACGACGCCGGCGATCGCTGGCTGTTCGTCGACGACGTGCTCTACCCGCTCTACGAGAAGATCGTCGCGAGCGGCGGCCGGTTCGAGCGCGTGATCCGGGTCGGCGGCGCCGGCGACGAGTACGAGGCGTTCGTCGCCGAGGGCCACGACGGCGTCGCCCTGCCGAAGCTCGCCGAGACCGACGCGCTCGGCACCTGCTACACGAGTGGCACGACCGGCAAGCCCAAGGGGGTCGTGTACTCGCACCGCTCGACGCTGTTGCACACGCTCGTCCTCGTCCAGCCCGACGCGCTCGGGCTGTCGCGCGCCGACACGATCATGCCGGTCGTGCCGATGTTCCACGTCAACGCGTGGGGCCTGCCCTACGCGTCCGCGATGGTCGGCGCCAAGCTCGTGTTCCCGGGCCCGAGCCTCGACCCGACGAGCCTGCTCGAGCTGTTCGATAGCGAGCGCGTGACGATCGGCGCCGGCGTCCCGACGATCTGGCTCGGTATCCGCGAGGCGCTCGACGCCAACCCCGGCAAGTACAAGCTGCAGCCCGGCCTCAAGATGATCGTCGGCGGCTCGGCGGCACCCGAGCAGCTGATCCGCGACTTCGATCGGCTGGGCATGACGCTGCTGCACGCCTGGGGCATGACCGAGACGTCGCCGATCGGCACGGTGGCGCGCCTGCCGCCGGGCGTCGACGATCCCGAGGACGCGTACCGCCTGCGCGCCAAGCAGGGCATGCCGCCGCCGCTCGTCGACATCACGCTGCGCGACGGCACCGGTGCGACCGTCTCCGCCGACGACGCCACGAGCGGCGAGTTGCTCGTGCGCGGCCCGTGGATCACGGCGAGCTACCACGGCGGCCACACGCCGGATCGCTGGACGGCCGACGGCTGGTTCCGCACCGGCGACGTCGCGCGCATCGATCGCCACGGCTTCATCCAGCTGACCGATCGCGTCGCGGACCTCATCAAGAGCGGCGGCGAGTGGATCGCGTCGGTCGAGCTCGAGAACTACCTGATGGGACACCCCGCGGTGCGCGAGGCCGCGGTGATCGGCGCGCCGCACCCCAAGTGGAGCGAGCGCCCGATCGCGGTCGTCGTGTTGAAGCCCGGCGCGACCGCGACCGCCGACGAGCTCCGCGCCCACCTCGGCGCGAAGTTCCCGAAGTTCTGGATCCCCGACGCGGTCGTCTTCCTCGACACGATCCCGCGCACGTCGGCGGGCAAGTTCAAGAAGACCGAGCTGCGCGAGATCTACCGCGACCAGTTCTCGCGCGAATGATGATGGTGACGGTGATGGTGATGCTGGGGTGACGGGCTGGCCTGCTCGGGCTCGGGCTCCGGCTCGGACTCGGGCGTGGGCTCGGCCTCGGGCTCGGCGTCTTCGCGGAGGCCGACCAGGGTGGCGAGGCGCTGATACGAGTTCTGGGTGTCGTCGCCGTTGCCGCACGCGCGATCGGCAAACTCCCCACATGCCGCGTCGGTGTCGACGAACGTCTCGGCGCCGCAGCGCTCGTTGTAGTAGCTCATGATGTCGCCGCAGTGCCGCGAGTGATCGAGCCCGAGCGCGTGGCCGATCTCGTGCGCGGCGGCGGCGCACAACCCGGCGACCTCGCCCGCGCCGATGGTCTCGGAGAACACGTGGACCGTCGCGTCGCGGATCACGTCGCCGGTGTACGGCCCGACGCCCGCGGTCGAGTCGTCATCGAGCCCGAGCTGTCCGGCGCGACCGCCCACCAGCACGGTGATGTAGGTGCCACGCGCCGGCCGGCGATCGGTGAGGTCGACGCGGAACGCCGCGTAGTCGGCCTTCACGCAGCTCGTCATCGCCTGCCACGTGCGATCGCTGCCGGTGAACTTCGGGATCGCGACGCCGTCGTCGATCCCACCGTCGCGATTCATGAAAACGGTGACGTCGGCCGAAGCCACCGTCGACAACCCCATCAGGACCAGCGCGACAAGGACCCGCATGCGACCCACCTTCTGGAAACGGCACCAGGTAGACCGCCGGGTCGGGCGCGATATTCTCGCCGCCGCGTTGCGAACTGTTACGGCTTGCGACCGACGAAGTCGATGCTCGTGATCGCCAGCTGGTCGCGGGAATAACGCGCGAAGCACGGGTCGATCGCGAGCCGATCGAGCGACGCGAGGCGCTCGGGAAGCGCGCGCGACGTGTCGATCTCGATCGCGAAGCCGGCGGCGCGTGCCATGTCGGTGAAGTCGATCGCGCGCAGCCGGTTCTGGTAGAGGAACTCGTTGTTCCACTTCGCCCACGCCGCGTCGGAGAACTGCAGGTAGTGGAGCTGGTCGATCCGCCGGTCGGTGTACGCGTAGTGATCGCCGCAGTTGACCGAGTGAAACACGATGCCGCCGCCGCGCAGGATCCGGCGCGCCTCGACGAGGCACGCCTCGATCACCGCGCCCGGCACGTGCTCGAGCACGCTGTTCGAGAACACGACATCGATCGAGGCCGCCGCGAGCCCGGTGTTCGCCGCGTCGGACGGCGCGTGGTACGCGATGCCACCGCCGGTCGCGTCGCTGATCGTCGCGCCGCCCCGCAGCGCACGCCACACCTCGCGCAGCCGCGCCTCGATCGCGGCGGGCTCGCGATCCGCGAACCGCGCGATCAGCGGGACGTGCCGCTCGAGCAGACGCTCGGCGAGCGCGATCGTCTTCTCGGGCTTCAGGTAGGGATTGAGATCGACGGTGTGGACGCGTGCCGCGCCCGCGAGGTGCAGGCACAACGGAAACGTCGGGTACCAGCCCGTACCCATCTCCATCAGCGTCGCGCCGGCGATCGGAACCTTCGACGTGGTGAGGTGCCCCATCATGATCGACCAGTCGTCGACCTTCATGTCGCACTCGGCCGCGAAGTTCGTCAGCCCGCCGCCGCGCTGCTGCAGCAGGTAGTGGATCCGCTCGCCTCCGGGCACGTGCCCGAGGACCTTCTGGATCGCGCCCTTGAGCCGCCAGTCCATGCGCGGCCGGTCATAACACGATCAGTGCGAGGTCATCTTCTTGGCGGCGTCGACCGAGAGCTTGCGGGCCTCGGTCGACAGCTGGCCGGCGTAGCCGATGGCGTCCTGCGCGAGCTGGGCCCACGTCGCGACCGCGCCCTGGGCGCGCACGATCATGTCCTTCTCGAACGTGGCGAACTGCTCCGCCGCGCTGTGCGCGCGCGTCATCGCGTCGCTCCACAACGTCGCGAACTGCTGCTGCTGCGCGGTGAGCGCGCCGATGTCGAACGCCGGCATGAACGCGGCGAACGGGTTGGTGGCCTTGGGGCTCTCGGGCTTGGTCTCGGGCTTGATCGGGTTCGGGTTGGTCATGCGGCCACCTTAAGGACGCCTCGGCGACCTGTCAACCGATTTTGTTGCGTTGCACAAATGATGTTCTTCCTCGGTGCGCGAGATTTTTCTATTGCATCGCAATGCGAGCGTGCGCTATTGGACGGACATGCAGCACGACAAGCCTAAGTGGGCCGCCTTCACTGCCGCGTGGGTCGGCTGGGTGCTCGACGCGTTCGACTTCACGATCTACATCTGCGTCGCCCAGAGCATCATCAAGGAGTTCGGCGTCAGCCCGACGGCCGTGGCCGGCTCGCTGACCCTGACGCTGCTCGTGCGGCTCGCCGGTGGCTTCGTCGCCGGATGGATGGCCGATCGGTGGGGCCGGCGGTTGCCGCTCATGATGTCGCTCGTGTGGTTCGCGGTGTTCGACGCCGCGATCTACTTCGCCCCGAGCTTTGGCTGGCTGCTCGTCCTGCGCACGCTCTTCGGGTTCGGCATGGGCGCCGAGTGGACCGCCGGCACCGCGCTCGCGATGGAGTCGTTCCCGCCGGCCAAGCGCAAGCTCGCGTCGGGGCTGCTCCAGGCCGGCTGGCCGGTCGGCTTCCTGCTCGCCGCCGTGACCTCGTACTTCGTCGTCCCGGCGTTCGGCTGGCGCGCGATGTTCCTGATCGCGTCGGTGCCCGCGATCCTCGTGATCCCGATCCGCTTCATGGTCCCGAACGACGCGCCGACGCCGGAGGCACCGCGCGTCAAGTCGGCGATCGGCGACCTCGCCGCCCCCGCGGTGCGCAAGATGATCATCCTCGGCTCGATCGTGATGGCGCTCGGGTTCATCGTCTACTACGGCCTCACGACGTCGTACTCCGGGCTGCGCATGGAGCTCGCCGGCTGCGGGCCCAAGGACGTCGCGTGCATCACCGCGACGGCGTCGGCCATCTGGATCGGCCTCATCTGGTTCAACGTCGGCATGCTCGTCGGCGTCATGCTCGCCGGCTGGGTCGCGAGCCGGTGGGGCGTGATCGTCGCGCTCGTCGCGCCCGCGCTGCTCATGGTGCCGGCGATGCCGCTGTTCGTCGGCGTGTCGCCCGGCTTCATCCTGGTCGGCGCGTTCCTCGGTGGCGCGCTCGGCGTCGGCTACTCGGGCGTCACGCCGGTGCTGACGACCAGCCTGTTCCCCGAGCATGTCCGCGCCCGCGCGATCGGCATCGTCTATCACGCCGGCGCGCTGATCGCCGCGTTCGTCCCCGCCGGCATCCCGTGGCTCGCGAAGTCGACCGGAATGACGCTGCAGCTCACGATCGGCCTCGTCGTCGGCAGCGGCCTCGTGCTGATGGCGGCGGCGGTCATCGTGTTGCGCCGCCACATCGTGCCGACCTCGGGCGCGATCGAGGTCGTCACTCTCGAGCCGGGCGCCGACGACGTCGCGATCGCCGCTACGATCGCTTCTTCGACGCCGGCTTCTTCGCGGGCTTCGTCGCCAGGCTCTCCCGCAGCATCTGCTTGAGCTCGTCGAGCTCGCTGCGCATCGCGGCGACGTCGCGGGCCTGCGGCGCGTCGGGCGCCGGCCCGGGCTCGTCGGGCGGTGGCGGCGCGACGTGGATCGGGCCCGGCGCGGCGGTCGGATACGGCTGCGGCGCCGAGAACCCGAACGGGCTGCCCATCCACTGCGCCAGCGGGTTGTAGCTCGCGAGCGTCGCGGCACCGCGCCGCGCCTGCAGGTAGACGTCGAGCGCGCCGGTCACGTAGCGCGAGAAGAACTCGGCGAGCGCGTCGTCGGACAGCCGGATCATCTGCGTCAGCAGCTGGACCGGCAGGAACTTCGCGGCGTTGCCGGACTCCATGACGAGCTGGACCAGCGTGGCCTGCGTCAAGTCCTCGTTGGTCTGCGCGTCGACGATGCGCACGTCGATCCCGGAGCGGACCTTCGCGGCCAGCTCGTCGAGCGTGATGTAGCGGCTCTCGCCGGTGTCGTAGAGCCGGCGGTTGCCGTATTTCTTGATCAGGATCGCCGGCACGGCGGCACCCTAGCGTCGAACCGTGTTGCGCTGCAAGCAGAGGTTTATGTTGCAGCGCAAAAACAGGCTTGACACCCATCAGTCACGGTCGTAGCGTGCCCGGCATGTCGCGCTCCTCGATCTGGCTCGTCGCATTGCAGTGCAGCATCGCGGCATGCAGCAACGGCTCCGGCGCGACCTCGTGCACGCGGAACACCGACTGCCCGTCGAACTTCTGCCGAGCCGATGGTACCTGCGCACCGGTCACGACCGACGCCGCCGGCTCGGGCACCGACGCCACGCAGCCCGACGGCACGTCCAACCTGTGCAACCCGAACCAGGACGGCATGATCGCGCAGAGCGAGCTGCCGCTGGTCGCCGGCAAGATGGCGACGTTCCGCACGACGACGACCGGCGCGTTCGCGACCGCCGGCACCGCGAACGGCGACGGCACGCGCAGCTGGGATCTGTCGGCGATGATGTCCGGCGACGCCGACGCGCCGCTGACGCTCCAGAGCCCGACCGGCGCGTGGTGGGCCGCGGACTTCGCCGATGCGACCTACGCCGTCACGCTCGCCGCCGGCTCGGATCTGCTCGGCGTGTTCCACGTCGATGCCACCAGCGTCACGCTCCTCGGCGTCGTGTCGCCGGCCGCGGGCACGAGCAAGACCGAGCTGACGTACACGCCGCCGGCCAAGGTGCTCGCGCTGCCGCTGTCCGCGACGAGCTCGTGGACCTCGACGAGCGCGGTCGCCGGCTACGCCTCGGGCGGCTATTCGCTGTACTGGTACGACGAGAAGTACACGTCACGTGTCGATCAGCTCGGCACGATGAAGACGCCGTACGGAACGTTCCCGGTGATGCGCGTCGCCACCCAGCTCGCTCGCACGGTCAACACCGTGGCCGCGCTGTCCAAGCGCCAGTACGGCTGGTTCGCCGAGTGCTTCGGCGGCGTCGCGACCGTGGTCTCGAAGGACAACGAGGCGGCGACCGAGTTCACGACCGAGGCCGAGATCCGCAGGATCGCACCGTGAAGCTCGTCGCGATCGCGGCCGTGCTCGCGCTCGCCGGCTGCCCGCGGTTTCACGCCGACGCGTTGCCCGGCGCCCCGGCCGACGCGACGTTCGTCGAGGTCGACGGCATCCACGTCCGCTACCGCGAGGCGGGCTCGGGTCCGGCGGTCGTGCTGATCCACGGGTTCGGCGCGTCGTCGGACAGCTGGCTGACCGTGCTGCCGTCGGTGAAGCAGCACCACCGCGTGATCGCGATCGACCTGAAGGGCTTCGGCTGGACCAGCCGACCCGAGGGCGACTACAGCCCGACCGCCGAGGCCGAGCTCGCGTGGCACGTGCTCGACAAGCTCGGCGTCCCCGAGACCGCGCTGGTCGGGCACTCGTGGGGCAGCTCGGTCGTGCTCGCGATGGCGGCGTTGCAACCCAAGCGGGTCAAGCGGATCGCCCTGTACGACGCCTACGTCTACGACGACCAGGTGCCGAGCTTCTTTCGCTGGGCGCAGAAGGCCGGCATCGGCGAGGCGCTGTTCGGGCTGTACTACACCGAGCGCATCGAGGACCGCGCGCCGCTCGCGTTTTACGACGAGCGCTGGGTCACCCAGGCGCGCATCGATCGCGTCGAGGCCGATCTCGCGAAGCCGGGCACGACCGCGGCGGCGCTCGCGGCGGTGCGCGGCCATCACTTCGCGGCGCTGCATCGCGCGCTCGCGAACGCCGACCTCCACGCGCCCGTGCTGTTGCTGTGGGGCGAGAACGACGAGGTCACCCCGCTGCGGTTCGGCCAGCGGCTCGCGAACGAGCTGCGCGACGCCAAGCTGATCGTGTATCCGCGTTGCGGGCACATCCCGATGGTCGAGGCGGCCGGGCAGTCGACGCGCGATCTGACCGCGTTCCTCGACGAGGATCGCAACGTGGCACCGCCACCGGAGCCGGTGCCGCCTCCCGTCACTCCAACCGAGGGCGGCGGCGCGGCCGACGACGGCGACCACGAGCTGCCGATCGTGATCCCGAACGCGCCCGAGGCCGAGCGCGACGCGACGCTGCCGATGGGCGCGGACCTCGCGTCGCTCGGCGCCGAGCTCACGCCGCGCCTGTATGCCGCGCCGCGCGACAAGGTCGAGCTCGTGATCCACGGCTCGATGCGCGTGCGGACCGGCACGCTCTACAACCTCGACCTCGATCGTGGGCTCGACAGCCGCGGCAAGCCGCTGTTCCAGATCCCGCTCGGCGGCGGCCAGTCGCTGTCGTTCGGCGATCTGCGCGCGCGCTCCGATGTCGCGGCGTACGCGCCCGGCGTCGGCGTCGCGATCAAGGCGCGGATCGACTGGCTCGACAACGTGGCGCTCGGCAGCGATCCGGATCTCGCGAACGGTTCGCCCGCGACCACGACGGGTCAGGGCCCGACGGCCGTCGTCGTCAAGCGCGCGTGGGGCGAGGTGTTGCTGCCGTTCGGCACGCTCGCCGCCGGTCGCATGGGCGCGCACCTCGGGCTCGGCATCGTCGCGAACGGCGGTGACTGCGAGGACTGCGATCACGGCGATGCCAACGATCGGATCGCGCTGGTCTCGCCGATCGCCGGCCACCTGATCGCGCTCGCGTACGACGTCGACTCGCGCGGCCCGTACACCCGGTCGCGCGACGGTGGCCGCGCGATCGGCCTCGAGCCGAGCGATCGCGTCGCCGGCGAGACCGCCGCGCTGCTCAAGATCCACAGCCCGGCCGCCCTCGCCCGCCGCGCCGCCGCGGGCCTGATCTCGACCGAGTACGCCGCGTACGTCACGCATCGCGGTCAGGACGCGGACGTCCCGGCGAGTTACCTGCCGACCGCCGCGCCGCGCACCGACTTCCAGCCCGCCGATCTCGTCGCGCGCGGGTTCACCGCGACCGGCACCGGCGGCTGGCTGCGCCTGACCAGCGCCGGGTTTCGCATCGAGGCCGAGCTCGCGTACGTCCACGCGAACCTGGCGCATCCGTCGCTCGTACCGGGCGCCGACATCACGATCCCGGTGACGTCGAGCCAGCTCGGCTTCGCGTTCGAGTCCGACTTCGTCGCAGGGCCGAGCAGGCTCGGCTTCGACGGTGGCTACGCGAGCGGCGACAGCGCGCCGGGGTTCGGCGCGCGCCCCACGATCGGCGACACCGCGACCACCGCCGGCGCGTTCGACGGCCCGCAGGCCGATCTGCCGCGCGACCACACGGTCGACAACTTCCGGTTCCACCCCGACTACCACGTCGACCAGATCCTGTTCCGCGAGATCATCGGCACGATCACCGACGCGATCTACCTGCGGCCGCACGTGCGCGCGACCGTGCTCGAGGTCGGCGCCGGTCGACTCGAGCTCGGCACCGCGCTGATCGCGTCGTGGGCGGTCGAGCCGACCTCGACGCCGAGCGGCGCCCGCATGCTCGGCATCGAGCTCGATCCCGAGCTGCGCTACGCGAGCAAGGACGGCTTCGCGTTCACGCTCGACTACGGCGTGCTGTTCCCGGGCGCGGCGTTCGACAACCCGGTCGCGAACCTGTCGGCCAAGCCGGCGCAGACGATCCGCGGCAGACTGGGGTTCGCGTTTTGAAGATCCTCCTCGTCCTCACGCTCGCCGCCTGCGGCGAGAACGTCACACCCGCGATGCTCGACGCGACCGCGATCCCGGCGTGCGTGCCGAACCGCGACGGCAGGATCACCGCCGACGAGCTACCGATCGCGATCGGCGCCAGGGCCGCGTACTACGCGTCGCCCGCGGGCGTGTCGCGCCAGGTCGACCTCGCCGGCGATCCGACCGGCTGGCGGCTCGCCGACGAGCGCCCCGACGATGTCGTGATCGGCCTCGGTCCGGTCGAGCTCTCCGCGCAGTGGTACGCCGAGCAGTTCCCGAACGGGCGCTTCGTGGTCGACGCCGGCGGCGGGCTCGACGCGATCTACCACCAGGACGACGCCGCGCTGTGGCTCGACGGCACCGCGTCTCAGGCGGCAAGCCAGACGCTGATCCGCTACGCCGACCCGGTCGCCCTGCTCCGGTTCCCGCTCGTCGATGGCGAGGTCTCGACGACGACCGCGCAGATGCCCGCCGCGACGATCAACGGTTTGCCGTTCATCGGCACCGACGAGTTCACGACCGACGTCACCGGGCGCGGCCACCTCCAGATCCCGTACCTCGACTTCTCGCCGGTCCTGCGCGTGCGCACGAAGGTCGTGCGCGCCGCGTCCGGCAACGCGGTCAAGGTGACCAAGCGCACCACGCTGTTCATGTTCGAATGCTTCGGCGAGGTCGCCCGCGCCGAGAGCCTGACCGACGAGACGAACCCCGACTTCACGACCGCGGCGTATCTGAGACGATTTGCGTTGGGAGCCAAGCCATGACGAACCTGTGGGACCAGTGGAAGCGCGGCTTTGCCGCGTGGGAACAGCAGACCGCGGCCTTCACCGAGAAGGTCATGAGCAACCCGGGCGTGCTCGGGCCGACCGCGGCGCTGTTGACGACCGTGATGAAGACCAAGGCCGCGACCGACAAGGCGATGAGCGCGTGGTGGTCGATGTGGGGCCTGCCGACGCGCCGCGATCAGGAGCGCGCGCTGCACAAGCTCAACCAGCTCGAGTCGCGCCTGATGGATCTCGAAGAGCAGAGGACGAAGTGATCGACCTCGCGCCGCTCATGGCGATCCGCCCTGCGCCGCTCGCGGTGTTCGAGCGCCTGCCGACCCACCGGACGCGCACGCGCTTCCAGGTCCGCGACGGCGCGAGCTGGACGCCGGTGACCTGGGGCCAGTACGCGCTGCAGATCCGCGGCGTCGCGCGCTGGCTCGTCGAGCACGACGTCGAGCCCGGCGATCGCGTCGCGATCTTCGCAGGCAACTCGGTCGCGTGGGCGAGCGCCGCGCTCGGCGCGCAGACCGCCGGCGTCGTGTTCGTGCCGATCTATCCGGCGTCGACCGCCGAGCAGGTCGCGTTCATCCTCGATCACGCCGAGGTCAAGGTCGTGTTCGTCGCCGGTGCCGATCAGGTCGCCCGGATCGAGAAGATCCGCGACGGCCGTACGTTCGAGGTGCTCGATCTGACGACGTGCGCGTGGGCCCCCGATGCCCCGATCCTCGAGGACTACAGCGTGCGCGCGTGCGCGGCCCGCGACGCCGTCGCGCCGACGCTGGTCGACGCCCGCCTCGGCGGCATCGATCTCGACGCACCCGCGCAGCTGCTCTACACGAGCGGCACGTCGGGCAACCCCAAGGGCGTGCCGCTGTCGCACCGGAACGTCGGCACCAACGGCGCCGACTGGATGGTGTGCAACCACGCGCTGCTCGAGGAGGGCGATCGCGACCTCCTGTGGCTGCCGATGAGCCACATCTTCGGGTTCGGCGAGCTCTGCATCGGCAACGCGCTCGGCTACGAGACCTACCTCGCGTCGCCGGCCGACGTGCTCGAGCTCCTGCCGAGCGTCGCGCCGCAGGTGTTCTTCAGCGTGCCGGCGTACTGGGAGAAGCTCGCGCGCGCGATCGCCGCTGGTGGCAACCCGACCGGCGGGCGTTTCCGGTTCTGCCTGTCGGGCGGCGCCGGCCTGAAGGTCGAGATCAAGCAGCAGCTCCACGCCGCCGGCATCCTCGTGATCGAGGGCTATGGCCTCACCGAGACGTCGCCGACGCTGACGCTCAACCGCCCCGAGCAGTTCCGGTTCGACACGGTCGGCAAGGTGCTGCCGTCCGTCGAGGTCAAGCTCGCGGCCGACGGCGAGATCCTCGCGCGCGGCCCGAGCGTGTTCGCCGGCTACTGGAAGGATCCCGAGGCGACCGCGAGCGCGTTCACCGAGGATGGCTGGTTCCAGACCGGCGACGTCGGGCGGTTCACCGACGAGGGCTTCCTGCAGATCGTCGATCGCAAGAAGGACATCCTGGTCAACTCGGGCGGCAAGAACATCCCGCCCGCGAACATCGAGGCCAGGTTCGTCGACGATCCGGTGATCGAGCGCCTCGTGGTCTACGGTGACGCGCGGCCCTACCTGGTCGCCGCGGTGTGGACGCGGCCCGGCGCCGACGCGGCCGAGGTCAGCGCTCGCATCACCGCGATCAACGAGCAGCTCGCGCGCCACGAGACGATCAAGCGCTGGTTCGTGTGCGACGCGCCGCTCACCGTCGAGAGCGGTGGCCTGACGTCGTCGTTGAAGCTGCGCCGAAAAGCGGTCTACGAGGCGATGCGCACGCGCTTCGAGGGGCTCTACACGTGATGTCGCCCGGCAAGTCGCCACTCGACTCGATCGCCGCGCTGTGGAGACGCGCACCGAAAGGTGCGCCCGCGGTCGGCGTGACGCCCCACGACGTCGTGTGGACCGAGAACAAGTGGAAGCTGATGCGGTTCGCGCCGGCGCAGCCGAAGTACGCGACGCCGATCCTGATGGTGCCGTCGCTGATCAACCGGTGGTACGTGCTCGACCTCGGGCCGGGCCGCTCGCTGATCGAGTGGCTCGTCGCGCAGGGCCACATCGTGTACTGCATCGACTGGGGCACGCCGGGCGCCGAGGATCGGTTCCTGACCTGGGACGACATCGGCGGCCGCTACCTCGGGCGCGCGCTGCGCATCGCGGCGAAGGTCACCGGCAAGGCGCACGTGCTCGGCTACTGCCTCGGCGGCACGCTCGCGACCGCGTACGTCGCGTCGCATCCCGAGGGCGTCGCGTCGCTGCTCGCGCTCGCCGCGCCGGTCGACTTCGCGCACGCCGGCATCATGGCGACGTGGACGCGCACGCCGACGTTCGACGTCCGCGCGCTGATCGACGCGTTCGGCAACGTGCCGTGGCAGATCCTCGCGGCGTCGTTCTCGATGCTGCGCCCGACCTTGCCGGCGGCCAAGGCGGTCTCGCTGCTCGACCGCGCGTGGGACGACGAGTTCCTCGACGGCTTCCTCGCGACCGAGGCCTGGGGCAGCGACAACGTCGCGTTCCCCGGTGAGTGCTACGCGCGCTACATCACCGAGCTCTACCGCGACAACCAGCTGGTCGACGGCCGGTTCACCGTGCTCGGCAAGCCGGCGAAGCTGTCCGCGATCCAGTGCCCGGTGCTCGCGGTCACGTTCGAGCAAGATCACATCGTGCCGGTCGCCGCCGCGGCGCCGCTCGTCGAGCGCGCCGGCTCGCGCGACAAGCAGCTGATCGTCGACACTGGCGGCCACGTCGGCGCGGTCGTGTCGCGCAAGGCCGCGACGCGACTGTGGCCCGCGCTGTCGTCGTTCTGGGCCCAGCGCGACCTGTGAATTAGGGACGGTGTCAATACTTGCTCGGTTTGGGCCCCGACCTACCCAGGGCGGTCGGCGGGGGGCAAACCGTGCAAGTATTGGCACCGTGCCAAATTAACAGGGCGCGCGGGGGCCAGAACGACG
>JBBQEX010000082.1:0-31921 GCA_038321315.1 Haliangiales bacterium
GGACGCCAAGGGCGCCGCCCTGATCGAGCCGCGCGCGATCGTGCTCGCGCCGATGGTGCCACCGGCCAATGCGTCGATCGTGAAGATCCTGATCCTGCTCGTCGGGCTCGGCTCGCTCGCGATCGCCGCGCTCGGCCTCTACCTGTCGCATCGGCGTCTGATCGCGCAGGTCGACGGCATCGAGGGCGGCGTGACCGACATCATCAACGGCAACGTCGATCGCACGTTCCGCCCGGTCGGCCCCGAGCTCGACGGCCTCGCGAACGGCCTCAACGTCATGCTCGCCCGCCTGCTCGGCCGGCCCGAGCCCGGCGAGGAAGAGTTCGACGACGAGGGCAACCCGATCGTGCCGGGTCGCGTCGAGTTCGAGGAAGGCGACGAGCAGCCGTCGCGCACCGATCCGGACCTCGCCGCGCTCGCGCAGGAGTCCGAGCCGGACTACTACAAGCGCGTGTTCGTCGAGTACACCGGCGCGCGCAAGGCGACCGGCAATCCCGACGAGGTCTCGTTCGAGAACTTCATCGCGAAGCTGAAGGTCAACGAGGGCAAGCTAAAGGCGCAGTACCAGTGCCGCGCCGTGCGGTTCCGCGTCATCAGCAAGGACAACAAGGTCTCGCTCAAGCCCGTCCCGATCTTCGCGTAGCGAACATGGCGGTCCAGAGCGGCCTCGCACGGCTGGCGACCGAGGGTTCGAGTGCCCTCGCGGGCCGCCGCGTCGGGTTGATCTGCAATCCGACCGCGGTCGACAAGCAGCTGCGCCACGCGATCGACCTGCTCGCCGGCGAGAGCGCGTTCAAGCTGGTCTCGCTGTTCGGCCCCGAGCACGGCGTGCGCGGCGACGCGCAGGACATGATCTCGGTCGACACCGCGCGCGACGCGCGCTCCGGGTTGCCGGTGCACAGCCTGTACGGCTCGACGACGGCGTCGCTGTCGCCGACGCCCGAGATGCTCGCCGATCTCGACGTCGTGATCTACGACGTCCAGGACATCGGCAGCCGGTACTACACGTTCGTGTGGACGATGGTGCTCGCGATGCGCGCGTGTGCCGCGGCCGGCAAGCTGTTCGTCGTGCTCGACCGACCGAACCCGATCGGCGGCCTCCACGTCGAGGGCTCGACGATAAGCGAAGGCTTCGAGTCGTTCGTCGGCCTCGTGCCGTGCCCGAACCGCCACGGGATGACCGCCGGCGAGATCGCGGCGTGGCGCCACGCGGTCGAGAAGCTCGACGGCGAGCTGCTCGTGATCACGATGCGCGGCTGGGAGCGCGACATGCGCTTCGATCACACCGGGCTGCCGTGGGTGATGCCGTCGCCGAACATGCCGACGACCGACACCGCGCTGGTCTATCCCGGCATGTGCCTGGTCGAGGGCACCGACCTGTCCGAGGCGCGCGGCACGACGCGACCGTTCGAGCTGTCGGGCGCGCCGTGGATCGACGGCGACAAGCTCGCCGACACGCTCTCGAACATGGAGCTGCCCGGCGCGATGTTCCGCCCGGTCGTCTACACGCCGATGTTCCACAAGTTCGGCGGCCAGGCCTGCGGTGGCGTGCAGATCCACGTGACGAACCCCGAGACCTTCCGCCCGTATCGCACGGGCGTCGCGATGCTCAAGGCGTGGCACGACCAGGCGCCCGACAAGTTCGCGTGGCGGCACAAGGCGTACGAGTTCGTCGACACGATCCCGGCGATCGATCTGCTCGCGGGCAACGCGGCGCTGCGCACCGGCATCGAGCAGGGCGCGTCACTCGACGAGCTGTGTGCGCGATGGCCGCGCGACGAAGGTGCCTTCCTCGAAGAGCGCGCCGCGCACCTGCTGTATGAATAGGGTCGCGCTGTTCGGCGGCAGCTTCAACCCACCACACGTCGCGCACCAGCTGGTCGCGCTCTACGTCCTCGAGACCCAGCCGGTCGACGAGCTGTGGTTCGTCCCGACCTACGCGCATCCGTTCGGCAAGACGCTCGCGCCGTTCGCCGATCGCGTCGCGATGTGCGAGCGGGTCACCGCTGCGCTCGGGCCGCGCGCGCGCGTCAGCCGTGCCGAGGAGGACCTCGCGCATCGGCCCGGGTTCGTCGCGAGCCGCACGCTCGATCTCGTCGAGTTTCTCGCCGCGCCCGATCGCGCGCTGCGGCTGGTCGTCGGCGGCGACATCCTCGGCGAGGCCGCGAAGTGGTACCGCTGGGATGACCTGGTGGCCCGGGCGCCGCTGATCGTCATCGGGCGCAGCGGCCATCCGCTGCCCGCGGCGAGCACGATCTCGAACCTCGTGATGCCCGAGGTCTCGGCGACGCGCGTCCGCGAGCTGCTCGCGACCGGCGGCGACCGCGAGCTGCTCGGGTCGCTGTTGCCGGCGGCGGTCCTGCGGTATATCGACGAGCACCACCTGTACACCCCATGACCACGCGCAATCCCACCACGTTCGTCGTCGGCGCCGGTCCGGTCGCGACCGCGCTCGCCGGAGCCCTGCGGCTCGGCGGCGTCCCGGTGCTCGGGCTGTGGGCGCGTCGCGCCGGGCCGGCTCGCACGTCGGGCTCGATCGCCGGCGTCGCGGCGTTCTCGTCGGCGCCACCCGACATCCTGCTCGAGAGCGAGGTCGTGATCGTCGCGGTGCGCGATCAGGTCATCGCCGAGGTCGCGAAGATGCTGGTCGGCACTGGCCTCGTCAACAAGCGCCACGTGATCCTGCACTGCGCCGGCGCATCGAGCGCGGCCGAGCTGCTCGGCGAGATTGCGCCGAGCGTGCGCGGCATCGGCACGATGCACCCGCTGTCGGCGATCGCCGACGGCAAGCTCGCGATGCGCGCGCTCAAGGGCACCGTGTTCGGCGTCGAGGGCGACGCGGTCGGCCGCGACGTCGCCGGCAAGCTGGTCCACGCGCTCGGTGGCATCGTGCTCGGGCTCGACAGCACGCAGATGGCCTCGTATCACGCGGCCGCCGCGCTCGCGTCGAACTACGTGGTCGCCGCGATCGACGCGGCCGCCGCCGTGCTCGGCGCCGCCGGCATCGCGCCCGCCGAGGCCGCGCGCGCGCTGGTGCCGCTCGCCGAGGGCGCGCTCCGCAACGTGACCGCACACGGCACGACCCTGGGCCTGACCGGCCCGGTTCGACGTGGCGACGCCGAAACCATTCAACGTCATCTCGAGGCCCTGCGCGGCCAGCCGGAGCTTGTCGAAGTCTATCGCGCGCTTGCGCGCCGCGCCGTCGAGATCGCCGGTCGGCTCGACGGCCGCGACGCGCCAGATCGCGTCGGCCTCGACAAGATTCGCGCGTTGCTCGCCTGAAGTTCTAGTAGCATCGGTCGCGATGACCGTCCGCACCGGAATTCTGTCCCTCCTGATCGTCGGCCTGGCGATCGCGTTCGCGCAGCCCGCGCGTGCCGAGAACCCGAACGTGGTGTTCTCCGGCAAGATCATCCTCAGCGACAAGAAGTTCCCGAAGTCGGCGACCAGCCCTTCGGCGTACGTCTCGGCGATCCGCAAGCAGAGCAAGACCAACTTCTCCGAGGACAAGGAGAAGAAGGGGACCTGGAAGGTCTATCTCGCCGGCTTCCTCAAGTCGAAGCTCGACGACCTCGAGTACACCGTCAAGATCTACGACGTGTCGAACAAGTCAAAGCAGATGCTCCAGGCGATCGACATGTACACCAACGATCGCGGCGAGCAGACGATCATCTCCTACGTCACGCTCGACAAGCAGACCGTCGGCGTCAACAAGGAGCTGATGATCACGATGGAGAGCAAGAACAAGGTGCTCGCGTCGGGTACGTTCAAGGTGCTCGGCGAGGGCGAGAAGTTCACCGGCAAGGTGAACTTCTCCGACGACGACACCAAGAAGGACGAGTAGTCAGTCGGTGTTCTCGTCGG
Source organism: Haliangiales bacterium (assembly GCA_038321315.1). Lineage (GTDB taxonomy): Bacteria > Myxococcota_A > Polyangia > Haliangiales > Haliangiaceae > JABFXX01. The sequence goes on from JBBQEX010000082.1 coordinate 3,865, forward strand.
CGTCGTGACCGCCGATCCGGCGCGTCACCCCGACGGTGACCTGGATCTGATCGAAGCCGCCGTCGAGCACCGGCAACCGCGTCGCCGGCCTCGCGAGGTCGCCGCGGTCCCGGATCGACAGCTGGACCGACAGGTCCCAGCGCCACGCGAGCTGCACCGCGCTGCCGAGCTCGAGATCGAGGCGCGGCTGCGGCGCGAGCGCCATCCCGCCGACCGGGTCGAGGCCGCGGTGCACGAGCGGCACCGCGTAGCCGCCGCCGAGCCAGCCTCCCCACTTGCCCTCGGGGAGCCGCACGAGCACCGCGGCGTGCCCACCGGCCTCGACGAGCCACGGTCGATCCGCGCGCTCGACCCGCGCGCGATCCTGGGTCGACGTGTGGATGAGGGTTCCGCTCGCGCCGGCGGCGAGCGCGAACGTGACGAAGTCGTTCAGCCGCTTCTTGTGCGCGATCGTCAGCCCGGCGCCGAACGCGTGGCCGCGCAGGTCCATCAGCGGCGCGGTCGATCCGCTCAGCGCGATCGCGGTCCGCTCGACCAGATCTCGCCGCAGCGTGACCGCGCCGCCCTGGAACACCGCCTCGTCGGTCGTGCTCGGCTGCTTCGCGAGCACGCTGAGCGTGGCGTCGAGCTCGTAGTGAGGCGCGATCGCCCACGCGCCAACGACGTCGAACAGCGCGACGTCGGTCAGCTTCAGCGCGCCAGTGCCGAGCCCACCGGTGCCGGCGGTGATCGTCCTTAGCTGGCCGCCGATCTGGCCGCCCTCGGGCAACACGAGGAACTCCTCGGCGACGCCGCGGGTGATCGAGTAGCTCGCCGACGTCGTCGCCGTGTCGATCGTGGGCGCGGACGCCTGGACCTGGATGATCTCGGGCGGCGCGGTGAGCGGCTCGTCGGCCTGGGCGACGCGGGCGAGCACGAGGACGAGCGGGATGGCGATGCGCATGCGTCCACGATGCGCGTGCGCGACGACCTCGCGGGCCGCGCCCTGACAACACCCGATCGAGCCTGTCGCGCGACAGCAGCGTCGCAGGTCGCAGGGACGGCTCTACTCGACGTCGAGCTCGACGCGGAACACCGAGTCGGACTCGGGAGGAAAGATCCGGATGATGTAGTGGCCGCGCTCGGCGAACGCGTGGCGGAACGCGAAGTAGGACGGCAGGTTGTCGGCGGCCGCGCGGCGGCGGGCGGTGAATCCGGTCGCGGCGCCCTTGGGATCCTCGACGGTGACGACCAGATCGGCGGCGTCGATCGGCTGGCCGAGCTTGGTCAAGATGCGGATCCGCGAGCGCATCGCGACCCGCGGATGGATCGCGAGCGGGACCTCGACGCGGCAGACGAACGCGCCGTCGTCGGACACGATCTCGCGGGTCTTGGGCGCCGTCGGATCCTCGTCGTCGACCGGTGTCGGATCGCTGGCGACGCGCGGCGGTGGCCGCATCGTCAGCGTGGCGATCGCGAAGCCGCCGGCGAGCAGGGCGCCCCCGGCGAGCGCGGCGATCCACCAGCGTCGCCGCGCTGGCGCGAGGATCGCGGTCGGCGGTGACGAGCGCGGGATCGGCGTCGGCGACGATCGCTCGAGCGCGACGATCGCCGCGTCGATCAGCGCGACCACGACGTCGGCGCTCTTGGGGCGGTCGTCGGGCTTCTTGCCCATCAGGAAGTCGACGATCACGTCGATCTCCGGCGGCACGCCAGGCTGCTTCTCGCTCGGGCGTGGCGTCGGCTTGTTGATGTGCGCGAGGAGAACCTCGAAGCCCGCGCCCTCGTAGGGCGGCGCGCCGGTCACCAGCTCGAACAGGATGCAGCCGACCGCGTAGAGATCGGCGCGACCGTCGACCTCGTCGCCTTGGGCCTGCTCGGGCGACATGTAGTGCGGCGTGCCGACCAGGTTCGCGCCGGTCAGCCGGGTCGCGTCGGCGTTGCCCGGCTTGCAGACCGCGATGCCGAAGTCGACGAGCGTGATCCGATCGTCGCCGTTGCGATCGCGGCGCCACACGATGTTCGACGGCTTGAGATCGCGATGCACGACGGCGACCGCGTGCGTTTCGGACAGCGCGCTCGCGATCTGGCGGACGATCTTGAGCGCGCGGATCGCGTCGATCGGGCCGCTCGCGAGGATCTTGTCGAGTGGCTGGCCGTCGACGTACTGCATCGCGAGGTACGGCCGACCGTCGAACAGCTCGCCGACCGCGTAGATCGTGACGACCCCGGGATGATCGACGCGCGCGGCCGACCGCGCTTCGCGGGCGAACCGCCGCGCCCCGATCGGGTCGCCTGCCATCTCGACCGTCGGCACCTTGAACGCGACCGTACGATCGAGGCCGGTCTGGTGGCCGAGGTAGACCGTGCCGAACGCGCCGCCGCCGAGGATCGAGTCGATCGTGAAGCCATCGATCGTCATGCCGACCAGGCTGGTCGATCCCGAGTTCTGCTGGAGCTCGACCGTGGCGCCGACCACCTGGGCGACCGTCGCGTTCGCGGTGTCGGCGGCGCCGAGCATCGCGCTCGAGCTCGGCGCGGGCCTGGTCACCGAAGATCCGCAGCTCGGGCAGAACCGACCGCTGTCGTCCGTCTCGGTCTGACAGCTCGAACAGGTACGCATCGCGCCGACCACAACCTACTACCCCGATAGCCACCGCGCGCACACCCAACGGTCGGATCAGCCTGACGGTAGATAACCGTGAGATCTCGAACGTTTGGGCTACCTAACGGAATGAACATGCCACGGTGAGGGCATGAAGTACTCGGCTGCTGCGTTCGCCGCGGTGTTGCTCGTCGAGGCGGGGTGCGCACCGAAGTTCGATCCCCAGCGCCAGGACGCACCCGGCACGTTCGGCGAGCGCGTCGTGACGCTCCTGTGCAAGCGGCTCGCGTACGCCGCCGATCGCAGCGATGTCCGCGGCGACACCTACCGCGAGACCTGCGACCACGGCACGCCCGCGCCGGCCGGCGCACCCGCCACGGTGGCCGCGATCTCGATCGATCGCACGCGCACCGCTGCGGCGATCGACCTGGTGGTGCCGCCGGATCAGACCGCCGCGCTCCAGCGCTACCTGACCTCGGATGGCGTGCTCGGGATGTACGACGACGGCACGATGGCGACCACGACGCAGTCGCTCGCGGACATGCTCGCGATGATCGGCAGCGATCCGGACGCGATGGCCGCGCTCGCGCGCCTCGGCGGCCACCGCGGCTACCGCACGCCGGCGACCGCGATCGGCCCGAACCAGGCGCTGCTGAGTGCGCCGAGCATCGACTCGGTGCTCGACAGCGTGCTGCCGGCGATCACCCCGGGCGGGCCGGCCGAGGCGCAGTGGAACGCGGTGACCGCCGCGGTCGGCGCGACGTTCGCCGACGCCTCGGTCCCGACCGAGCCGGTCGCGATCCGGATCTCGACGCTGCTGCGCGATCTGATGCTGACCGAGCGCGCGAACCTCGGCGATGCGGTCGCGACACCGCTGGTCGCGCGCGACCGCCGCGGCGTCGCGATCGTCGCGCTCGTGCAGGGCGCGGTGCCGCCGCCGTTCGTCGATGCCGACGGCGATCTGCTCGCCGACGTCGATGCGCAGGGCCAGTTCGTCGATCTCGCCGGCATGCCGCTCAGCGTGCCGGCACCGTTCGCGATCGCGGGTGACAGTGCGACGCGCGATCCCGACGGTCGCGCGATCGACGATCTGCAGGCGCCGATCTACGCGTACCGCGACCTCGGCAAGACCGTGTTCGGGGCGATCTCGCACGACACCGCGAAGCTCTTCGATCCGGCGCACGGCACGATCGTCGACTTCGCGCGCGGCGCCTCGGTGCTGATGGGCCCGCGCGTCGCGGCGCAGAAGACGTTCGACGACGGCCAGGTGCTCGCGTACCAGGGCTACGACACGACGCAGGCACCGCTGCTCGATCTCGCGTACGCGTTCACGACGCTCCTGCGCGACGGCAACACCGACAACGTGCTCGCGCTCGCGCTCCAGCTGTTCTCGCCGGCGCACGTCGCGACCACCGCGCGGCTCGCGGAGAACGCGATCGCCACCGCGCGCCTCGCCGACGCACACGCCGAGGCGCAGATCGCGCCGAACGCGCCGCTGTGGGATGACCTGCGGCCGATCCTCCAGCGCATCGCCGCGAAGCCCAGGCTGGTCAGCGACATCCTCGACGCGATGAAGCTGCCATCCACCAAGCTGCTCGCCGACCGGTTCCGCGAGGAGATGGAGTACGCCGATCGGTTCGACATCGCCGACGGCACCCAGGCGCTGGTCGGTGACTTCACGACGCGTCCCGATCGCGCGATGGCCGACACCGGCTTCAACCGCTCGTTGTTCCAGCGGCTGTTGATGGTGATCAACGACTCGCAGGTCAGCCAGTGCAACAAGGCCGGTGCGGTGGTCAAGGAGCCGACGACCGGCCTCACGCTCGCGACCTACAACGCGTGCAACCTGTTCAAGATCGACAACCTCGCGGTGTTCTACCTGCAGGCCATCGCCTACAACAAGGACGCGACCGGCAACTACATCTGCGAGAGCAACGCCGGCCAGTTCGCCGCGACCCAGGTCAAGCCGACGCCCGACGCGTGCGCGGCGATCGGCGCGGGCTGGCGGCCGCAGCGCAAGGCGAGCTTCAACTACCAGTGGGGCGCGGTCGTCAACACGCTGCTCTCGACCCAGGGCGGCGACGCGTTCCTCGAGTCGCAGTCGACGATCGCCGGGTTCCGCACGCACCCGACGCCCGAGGCGCTCAACCGCGTGCTGTTCCTGCCGACCACGCCGCAGACGATCCAGGACACCTCGGATCCGATCGTCGACAAGGACGGCGACCTCATGAAGGTGCAGCACGCCGGCACGCTACCTGTGTGGGAGAAGAACAACTTCTACAACGAGATCCGGCCGCTCGTGCAGGCGTTCGCCGACGCCGGCGAGGAGCAGACGTTCGTCGATCTGATGGCGGTCCTCCACAAGCACTGGTCGACGCCGCAGTCGACGACGACGCAGCACGGCAACCCGGCCGGCAAGAACTACACGTTCGGATCGAGCGCGGTGACCTACGAGCCGTTCATCGTCGACGCGCTCCAGAGCGATCTGTGGCCGGCGCTGACCGAGACCGCGCCGGAGCTGACCGCGATCACGGTGAACGGCAAGACGTTCGCCGCGGTGCTCGCCTCGAGTCTCGCGTACGTCGTCACGCCGCAGGCCGCGCTCGCCGATCGCCAGGGCAAGAAGACCAGCGTGACCGCCGACGGCAAGCCGGTCGCGATGCTGTCGCCGTGGCAGCTGCTCGCCGATGCCGAGACCGCCAAGCGCGCGCGGCTCGCGGCGGCAGGCGAGGCCGGCCAGGCGTGGTCCGACTCGGCACCCGAGCTGGTCGACATCCTGTATCGCGGCGCCAAGGTCGGGGCGACCTGGCAGTTCACGAACCCGCGCACCGCCGCGGTCACGCTGGCGATCACGCAGTTCGTTCGCGATCGGATCGCGGCCCACGACGCGGCCAACGATCGGCTGACCTGGCTGGCGACCGATCTGCCGAACGACATGAAGGCCAAGCTGAGCCACCCGGTGTTCGCCGCGCTGATCGATCTCGTCGACGAATTCACCACGCTCGGCGCGCCGCGGCTCGCGATCGAGAGCCTGTTCCACGACGTGTTCGACGAGACCGCACATCCCGACGCGTTCGCGATCATGCGCGTCGGCAACGCGGATCTCCTCCAGCTCGCGACCGACGATCCGGACCTCGTGCCGCTCGGGCACCTGATCGGGGCGATCCTCGCGCCCGGCCAGACGTTCCTGCCGACCCAGCTCGCGTTCCTCGAGAAGCTCCACGAGGCCGACGCGCTCCACACGCTGCGCGACGTCACCGCGCGGATGTTCCAGCCCTACGATCCGACCGGCGATCCTGGCGTTCCGGCGATCTCGGCGATCGTCGATGGCGTCGGCGATGTCGATCGCGCGACCCCCGGTCCCGAGCCCGCGTGGTCGGCCGGGGACTACCGGCTGACGTTCCAGTCGGTGGCGGGCTTTCTGTCCGAGCAGCAGTTCGGCCTGCCGCGATTCATCGCGATCGTGAAGGGACGGAGCCTGTGATGAAGAAGTCGCTCGTCGCCGCAGTTCTCCTCGCGACCTCGGGCCTCGCGACCGCGGGCGGCATGGTGTTGCCGATCCGCGGCGTCCACGACACCGAGCGCGCCGGCGCCCTCGTCGCGGGCAGCGAGGACGCCGATTCGCTGTGGCTGAACCCCGCCGGCCTCGCGCACCTGTTGGCCGCGCCCGAGACCAAGGCGTTCGTCGCCGACGCGGCGTACGTCAACCAGTCGGTCGACTACGTGCGGGTCGACAGCGGCAACAACCAGCTCGCCGGCGTCTCGAACCAGTATCCCGGCATCACCGTGCCGACGCTCGCGATGGCCGCGGCGATCGGCGACAAGCTCGTCGTCGCCGGTGGGCTGACCGCGCCGTACGCCGGGCTTCATCGTTACGATGGCGATGCCGGGCGCTACACGTCGGTCAGCCTCGCCGAGTCGACGTTCGTGATGCTGTCGGGCGGCGTCGCGATCGCGCCGGCGCCTGGGCTGCGGATCGGCGTCACGGTCACCAACATGATCGCGGTGCTCAAGTCGCAGGTCGTCCTGTCGGGCTGCCCGGGGCAGACGATCTGCGCGCCGGAGGATCCCGAGTTCGACGCGGCCACCAAGGTCGACGTCCACGACTTCCTGGCGCCGAGCGCGACGCTCGGTATCCAGTACGACGCCGGCAAGCGCGTGACGCTCGCGGCGACCGCGATGTCGCCGACCTGGATCGACGCCAAGGGCACCGTGCAGACGCGGCTGCCGAGCTCGGCGTACTTCGAGGGCGCCACGGTGAGCGGGGACGCGATCGCCGTGAAGTTCACGCTGCCGCCGACCACGAAGTTCGGCATCGAGGTGCGGCCGACCGACGAGCTCCGCATCGAGGCCGCGCTCGACATCGAGTACTGGTCGATGCACGAGGATATGGAGCTGACGACGAGCAACGTGAAGATCGAGAACGGCGCCGGCGTCGGCATCTACGATCTGTCGCCGGTGGTGATCCCGCGCCATTACAAGAACTCGTTCGCGCCGTCGATCGGCGGCGAGTATCGGCTCGGCAAGGCGCAGCTCGGGGCGGGCTACTCGTACGAGACCGCCGCGGCGCCCAAGGCGTACGTCTCGACGCTGACGGTCGACAGCGCGAAGCACATCATCGGCCTCGGCGGCAGCTACGCGGTGGGGGCGTGGCAGATCGGTGCCGCGTTCGCGTTCGTCAAGCTCACCGACGTCGACGTCGCGCTCGCCGATGCCAAGGTCCCGCAGCTGACACCGCTCCGCGATCAGCCGAGCGAGATCATGGTCAACGCGGGCCACTACAAGTCGAGCTACGTCGTCGGCGGAATCCGGATGTCGCGCCGGTTCTAGCGCTATCATCGCCGCATGATCCGAAGCGCGGTCGTCGGGCTCGCGATCCTGACGGCGACCGGGCACGCCGATCCGCGGAAGCCGACGCCGAGGGAGCGGGCCGCCTACGGCATGCTCACGTACCTGGCGCACCTCGACGCGGCGCGCCCGGCGCACCCATGCTCGCCAACAATGGACGTGACCTGGGGTGTCGCGAAGACCGATCCGTGGGACGCGTCGTTCGTCGTCCGCTGCGCGCCGTTCGCCATCGGATCGACCGGGGCCGATCGCAAGGCTGGTACCGCCGATGACCTGTGGAGCGATCGCCCGCTCGTCGAGCCGATCGCGGCCTGTCGCGCGGGTTGCGCGAAGGCGCGGGCATGCAAGGTCAAGTCGAAGGCGTGCGACGCGAGCTGCGCGAGGGCGCCGGCCGAGACGGTGTTCTACGTCGACACCTGCACGCAGCTCGCGGGCTGTACCGAGGCGACCGATTGCCTCGATGCCGCGCTCGCGAACCGCGCCGGGCTCGTGACGTGCAAGGTGTTCGCCGAAGCCGCCGCGCACGTCGCGAAGCGGCCAGGGGCGGTCGCAGCACTCACCACGGAGTGCGAACGCGACGTCCTGCGATATCCCGAGCTCGTGTGCGTCGCGAGCTCGACGACGGTCGCCGAGCTCGCGCTGTGTTTCCTGACCGTCAACCGCGACAACGTCCGCGCGTTGCTCGAGAGGAACGAGTAGCCGCTACGCGATGCTGAGCTGCGGCGCCGAGGGACGCGCCGGGGGCGCGTTCGGCGTCGACAGCGCGGCTTCGACGAGGGCCAGCGCGCGATCGGTGCGCTGGTGCAGCTGCTCGCCACCGGCGAGCGCGAGGTTCGTGTGCATCTCGCTCGAGTCGAGGCTGCCGAGCAGCACCGACCACGTCAGGTCGGCGATCTCGCGCGCGTTGACCTGGCGGTAGACGCCGGCGTGGATGCCATCGGCAACGCATGCGCCGATGTGGTCCTGCACGCGGGCGAGGCCGGCCGACACGGCCGCGACGACCTCGTCCGACAGCTGCGGGCGAATCGCGGGCTGCGCGAGCAGGCGGAGGATCCGCGGGCCCTCGGCATCCTTCTCGGCCCAGCGGACCAGGATGCTCCAGGTGTCGCGCAACCGGCGCGTCACATCCGAGGCCTCGCGAACCTGCGCCATCTCCACATCGAACACCGTCAGGGTGTCTTCGATGAGGGAGACGTAGAGGTCCTCCTTCGAGCGGAAGTAGAGGTAGATGGCGCCGACCGACAGCTGGGCCGCGCGCGCGATGAGCTCGATGGATGCACCACCGTAGCCGCGTTCCGCGAACACCGTCCGGGCTGCTTCCTGGATGCGGCGACGCCGGGCCTGCCGCTCCTGTGCCTTGCGTTCTTGAGCGTTCGTCATGGGGAAGATGAATAGTGCCTATGACGCAACGGGTCAAGACTAAATCCGCTCACAGCTGTTTGCCTGTAGATTCTTCAGGTTGGCATCATGAACAGTCCCGGGTACTTGGAGGGGATCATTCGAGGCAAAAAGGTGACTCAGAGTTCGAGTTTAATCCGGTTCAGTACTTAGATCCTCGATGAGGGTGGTACGTGAAATGGTCTTGATGCTGCTTCCTCCCGCCGCTCGAACCTCGCTCGCACTGACGCTCGCGGGCTCCGCGATCGTCGTCGCTGCACTGCTCGCGCAACGTTCTCCGTCGAGCGCACCATCGAGTGTGCACACGAATGTGTTCACATCGGAGTTTGCAGACGACGGCATGCAGCTGTCGGCACGCTTCACGACCGGCAAGACTCTCGTCGGAAGTCACGACGAGGATCTCGCGATCGCGATCACCGCACCGGGAGGTCGCGCGCCGATCCGACCGCCGCTCTCGGTCGCCGTGGTGATCGATCGATCGGGCTCGATGGAGGGCGCTCCGATCGCGAACGCCAAGGCCGCGGCCGCGCAGCTCGTCGATCGCCTCGACGACGGCGACGCGTTCACGATCATCACGTACTCGTCGGGAGACGAGACCGTGATGGCGATGTCGCGCGCGACGCCGGCGAACAAGGCCGCGGCGCACGCGGCGATCGCGCAGATCCACGACGACGGTGGCACCTGCATCTCGTGTGGCCTCGAGCGCGGCGCGCGCGAGCTCGCACACACGCCGATCGTCGGCGGCCTGACGCGCATGGTGCTGATCTCCGACGGTCAGGCCAACGAGGGTGTCTACGATCGCGGCGATCTCGCGCAGCTCGCGGCGAACACCGCGGCGCGCGGCATGTCGATCTCGACGGTCGGCGTCGGCCTCGAGTTCGACGAGATCACGATGCAGCAGCTCGCGCAGGTCGGGCGCGGCAACTACTACTTCGTCGAGGACACCGCGCGGCTCGGCGCGATGTTCGATCGCGAGCTCGGCGGGCTCGCCGAGACCGTCGCGGCCGGCGTCAACCTGTCGCTCGTCGCCGGCCCCGGCGTCGAGATCGTCGAGGCGTACGGCTATCAGACCGCGAAGGTCGGCAACGCGACGATCATTCCGGTGGCCGATCTGCGCGCCGGCGAGTCGCGCAAGATCGTGCTGCGCGTCCACGTCGCGACCACCGCGACCGGGAGCCTGGTCGCCGCGAACGTGTTCTTGAACTGGCAGCGCGTCAGCGATCGCCAGGCGCGCCGCGCGCAGACCAGCGCGGTCGTCGACGTCGTCAACGATCCGAACGCGGTCGCGGCGAGCGTCGATGCGGCGGCCACGCTCGCGGTCGAGCAGGCGCGCACGGCGCACGCGCTCGACGAGGCCACCGCGATCTACGAGCGCGATGGCTATGACGCCGCGCGCCGCGTGCTCGACGCGCGCATGCAGACGATGCACGCGAACCGCGCGATCGCGCCGGCCGAGGCGCAGAAGCTCGACGCCACCTACAACGAGACGATCGGCTCGTTCGCCAAGGCACCCGCGGCGAGCAACAACGCGGCGACCAAGGCGACGCGCGAGCGCGCCTACAACCTGGCCCGCTGAAACCGTCCCCAATTCGTCACTCCGGGGCAACCCTCGGGCACGTTTGGTGAGACGAATCAGCGATGCGCTCCCTGTTGTTCGCGGTGTTGCTCGGAACCGTCGCCTGCGGCGGTTCCAAGCCGACCATCATCGACCCGGCGTCCCAGCCACCGCTGCCACCGGCGTCGGGCACCCCGATCGGTATCCTGCTCGACGACGCGACCCGCCTGCACTTGCGCGACGATCAGCTGACCGCGCTGCGCGAGATCGACTCCGGGCTCGCCGCGCGCAACGACCAGCTCGACTCGGCGATGCGACCGGTCGAGCACGTCGCGCACGATCCGACGACGACCAGCAACCAGCCGATGCACGGCGGTCGGCGCGCCGGCGGCCATCGCGCCGGCGGTCACGCGCAGGGTGGCCAGCCGCCGCCGACCGGCCCCGATCAGGCGAGCCAGGCCAAGGCGCAGGACGAGCGCGCCGCGAACACCAAGGACGCGCTCACGCGCGCGTTCGCGGTGCTCGATCCGGCGCAGCGGATCGACGCGCAGAAGCTGCTGTCCGAGCACGGCGTCGATCTGGCGTCGACCGCGAAAGCACCGGATCCGGCAGGCGAGGGCGGCGACGAGAACTAGGGATCGAGATCGGCGAAGCTGACCTGGAGCTCGCGGCTCACCAGCACCGCGGTGCGCGGCGCGACATCCTCGAAGCCATCGGTGGCATCACCGTCGCCGCCCGACACGAGGATCACGCCGCGGAACGCCTCGTCGCGGTTGCCGCGATCATCGAGCAGCCACAGCCGGCGCACGCGCAGGGGCTCGGTGACGCGGGCGACGACCATCGAGCGGCCATTCGACAGGGCGAGGTTGCCGAGCGTGGTCGGGCGATTCGCGCGCTCGAGCTCGGCGTGGACCAGGCGCAGCGTCGCCGCCAGCGCCCGGCGCGTCGCCGCGGTCGGCAGGTTCGGATCGTCGAGGTTGCCCTCGTCGTGCAGCATCGCGAGGAACAGATGGAACACGAGCTCGGTCGGCGTGCGACCGCGCAGGTTGCGGCGCAGGTACTCGGGGATGTGCTCGAGGAGGCGCGGGCCGGCCTCGCCGAAATCGCTGACGCCGCTCTGGGCGAACAGCCAGCGCCGGAACCGGAACGGCGGCGTGTTGTCGGTGCCGCCGAGCACCGGGATGGTCGCGACGTCGCGCACCGCGATCGCGATCGCGCAGTCGGTCGCGATCTCGGCGGGCGATCCGGGCGAGCCGATCAGCGGCGTGCCGAGATCGATCGGCAACTCGCTCGACTTGGGGGTCCTCACCAGCAGCACGTCGCCGCCCTGGATGTAGCCGAGACCCCAGCGGCTCACGAGCGGCTGCGCGACGAGCGCACCGCGCACCGGAGCGAGCGCGCGCGCGAGCCGCTGCGGCTGGTTGCACATGCATGCGAAGAGCTTCATGGCGGAGGGCCATCTAGTATAAGGGCGCGCGTCGCAGAGGCCAAGAATCGCGGAAAGTCAGAGGAAGATCAAATGCTTGCAGCCGTGCGCTGCGGGGCCGCCGAGGCCAGCGCGGCGGTCACCAGGGCGAACACGGTCGCGCGGTCGACCTCGTTGAGCACCTCGTGCTTCATCGTTGGAAACGCGTGATAGTCGGCGCCCGGCGTGCGCGCCGCGACCTGCTTCGAGCGGTCCGGATCGGCGATCGGATCGGCGCCCCCGACCAGCCACGTCGTCGGGACCGCGATGCGATCGGCGTGCGCGTAGACGTAGGCCTGCGCGGCCGCGGCCTCGGTGAACCAGCGCGCGGTCGCGACGTCGAAGCACAGCGTGTCGGCGGTGCGCTCGGCTTGCTTCTGCGGGTCGCTCGTGAGGTCCTCGACGCGCAGCGCGTTGGGCTGCGCGAGGTTCGGCGCGAGCACGCTGCCGACGCGCGCGAGCAGCTTCTTGTAGCCGGGCACCTTCATGCGCAGCGCGAGGAACGGCGACGTCACGATCGCGCGCGCGATGTTCTTGGGGGCGCGCTCGTCGGCCAGCGCGCGCAGCGTGATCAGGCTGCCGTGCGAGTGCCCGAGGAGGACGAGCGGCGCGTCGCTCGCGGCCATCGTGCGCGCCGACGCCTCGACGATCGCGAGATCGTCGAGATAGGTCTGGAACCGATCGATCGCGCCGCGCTTGCCGGGCGAGTGACCGTGGCCGCGCACGTCGTACGCGATCGCGGCCCATCCGGCGCGCACGATCACGTTGGCGACCTCGCGGTAGCGCCCGCAGTGCTCCGCGTAGCCGTGCGAGACCACCACGACCCCTCGGGGCGTCCCGCTCGGCACGAACGACTCGGCGTAGAGCCCGCTCGCGAGCTTGGAGGTGCGCGACGGTTCGATCGGGCCCGGAGCGACGTCGGTCATCACCGCCGCTTATATCAGGCCTGCCAGCGAGGGATCTCGCCAGCGATTGACCATCGTGTGGGATAGGTCTACGGTCCGACCTCGTGGCTCGTAACAACTTCGGATTGCTGGCGATTTTGTCGCTGCTCGCCGGCGCATGCCGCGCGCAGCCGCGCGACGAGAGCGCCAGCAACAAGCGCGTCGATCTGTGCAAGGACTTTCTGTCCAAGCACCAGCTCGAGGCCGCCGAGAACGAGTGCACCAAGGCGATCAACTACAACGTCGGCAACGAGGAAGCGTACATGCTGCGCGGCCTCGTCAATGTCGTGCACGCGATCGACTCGCAGAAGACGCTCGAGATCGACTCGTGTCTCACCGGCGTCGATGCCGAGGCGATGCATCGCGAGCTCGACAGCCAGCTCCACAAGGCCGACCTCGACTTCGACCACGCGGTGAAACTCACTCCGGATTACGGCGAGGCCTGGGCGAACCGTGGGGTCGTCCACAACCTCCTCGAGGATTTTCCGGCGGCGACGACCTACCTGAACAAGGCGCTCGAGAGTCCGGCCCGGCTGCAGTCACCGGGCCTGACGCGCGCGAACCTCGGGTGGGCGTACTTCCATCAGCAGAAGTACGTCGAAGCCGCCACCGAGCTGCGGCAAGCGCTCCAGTTTCAGCCGAATATGTGCGTGGCAACTTATCGGCTTGCGAGGGTTTACTTCGCTCGTGAGGAATGGGAAAAAGCCGCTGAACTTTTTCAGACGGTTTCTGACGACACGACCTGCGGGTCGCAAGAAGCGAGCCTCTATCTGATGAAGACACGGTTGCAGCAAGGGTTGGTCAACGACGCGAGGGTCGCTCGCGACTCGTGTCTTAAGATCTCGCCCAAGAGCTGCAATGCAGTGAAGTGTGCGGCGGATGGCGGAGCACTGGGGAAGCCATAGCGGGATGAGCACGGAACGAGTCCAACGGACCTCTCTCGGGCACCATCGGGTCGCCTCGGGAACCGTCGTCGACGCCCGCGCGAGCCTCGCCATGTGGCTCCGTGCCGGCCGCGGCCAGCGCAACATGACGCTCGACGATGTCGCGCGCGTGACCAAGATCCAGGGCCGGATCCTCGAGCGTCTCGAGGCCGGCAAGTTCGACGGCCTCCCGGCCGAGGTGTTCGTTCGCGGGTTCGTGCGGAGCTTCGCGCGCTGCATCGGGCTCGACGAGGACGAGGCGATCCGGCGCTACACGGCGTGCACCAAGGCCGAGCCGCCGCCGAGCGCGAAGGCGTTCGTCGAATCGATGTCGGACCTGTGCGGCCCGATCTCGGCGAGCCCCGGCAGCGTCACCGGATTCCGTGCGACGCCGATCATCGTCGAGATGCCGGCGCAGGCGCCCGAGGTCGTCGAGGTCGTCATGCTGCCCGCGATGGGTACGCTGGTCGACGTCCCGGCCTCGTCGGCCGAGCTCGTCGTCGAAGCGATCACCGCCGAGGCGAGCTGCGAGATCCCGGTCGCCACCGCGATCGCGCTCGACGAGCAGAGCCCGATCGCCGCGATCGCCGAGGGGCTGCTCACCGAGCCGACCACCGACAAGCCCAAGAAGAAGAAGGGCGGCAAGAAGGGCGTCGCGCGCGGCAAGCGCAAGTCGCTCGCGAACGGCACGCCGTTCGAGCCGACCCCGATCGTCGTCGAGGCCGCGGTCGAGACCGCGCCGATCGCCGTCGTGGCCGAGGAAGCCGCGCCGATCGACGTCGTCGTCGATGTCAGCGCCGCCGCGATCGAAGCTGCCCCGATCGCCGAGCCGATCGTCGCGACCCCGGTGGTCGAGGACGACGCGCCCGCCATCGGCGGCGTGTGGTCGCCGAAGATGCCCGTCACGCCCACCGCGACCGCGCCATGGCGGATGTCTCGCGGCGTGCGCGCGACGTCGCTCGTGCCCACGGTGCCGACGATCGTGATCGACGACAACGACCCGGACAGCGCCGAGCGCGAGCTCGAGGATCGCGCGGCCGCCAAGGAGCGAGCCCCGCGCGCGCGCTCGTTCCTGCCGCCGATCCTGCTCGATCGCGAGGACCGCGCCGGTCGCCAGGGTGGCCTGACGCTCGCCGTGATCATCCTCCTGATCGCCGCGACGCTGACGCTGTCGTACCTCATGCGCCGCCCGAGCTCGTCGGGCGACGGCGTGACGGCGCGTGACACGTCGACCTTGCCCGTCGCTTGAGCGAGGCGTCGACCGACCTCGGGGTCGTCCTGCGGATGGCGCCGGTGCGCGAGTCCGATCTGATGGTCACGCTGTACACCGAGGCGCACGGTCGGATCACCGCGGTCGCGCGCGGCGGCCGCAAGTCGCAACGTCGGTTCGCCGGCACGCTGTCGGTGCTCGTGCTCGCGCGCTACCAGCTCGCCCGCCGACCGCGCGGCGAGCTGTTCGGGCTCGACGGTGGCGAGGTCGTCCGCGAGTGGACGCAGCTCGCGACCGACGTCGTCGGCGTCGCCCACGCGAGCTACGCGATCGAGCTGCTCGAGGCGATCCTGCCGGCGGAGGCGCCGGAGCCCGACGCGCTGCAGCTCCTGCTCGCGCTGTGGGACAGCCTCGCGGCGCACGGTCCGTCGCCGGCCGCGGTGCGCGCCTACGAGCTCGGGCTCCTCGCGCTGACCGGGCAACAGCCCGCGCTCGAGGCCTGCGCGGCGTGCGGCGAGACCGACCTCGACGGTGGCGCCATGTTCGATCCGGCGCGCGGCGGCGCGATCTGCCGCAAGTGCGCCGCGACCAGCCGCGGCGCTGGCGTGCGGCCGCTCGCGCCAGCGACCCGCGCGTACCTCGTCGCGGTCGCCGCGCACGCCACCCCGAGCGATGCCCGCGCGCTCGACGCCGACCCGCGGTTCACCGCTGGCGACCGGACCACGGCACGCGACGCGATGCTCGCGATGGTCGGGTTGGTGGTCGGTCGGCCGCTCAAGTCACTCGCCTACATCGCCAAGCTCGGTGCGGCCCACCGCCGTAGTATGATCGGTGACTGATGCTGGGACGCGTTGCGGCGATCGCCTGTTCTACGTTCCTCGGCGCCGCGCTCGTGCTGTCGCACAGCTCGCGCGCTCAACCTGCGCCCGGGGGTGACGAGATCGAGATCGGCGACTCGGGCTCGGGCTCGGGCTCCGGCTCGGGCTCGGCGACACCCGCCGTGAAGCCGGTCGTCCAGAAGGATCCCAAGGCGGCGAAGAAGCTCGTCGCGGCGGGGCAGGCGGCGAGCGCGAAGGCCGACGGCCTCGCCAAGCGTGGCAAGGCCGACGACGCCAAGGCGCAGTACGAGGTCGCGGTGACCGCGTTGCAGCAGGCCACCGAGCTCGGCGACGACATCAACGTCTACTTCTATCTCGCCGGTGTCGAGGACAAGCTCGGCCGCTTCGTCGAGTCGGTGAGGCACTACCGCCTCGTGCTGCGCGCGGCCTCCGGCGTCGATCCCAAGATCGCCAAGCAGATCTCCGCCAAGCTCGACGAGGTGATGGGCAAGGTCGGCACGGTCCAGCTGACCGTGGTGCCCGACGGCACGACGGTCTCGTTGCTCGGCGAGGCGCTCGGCGTGACGCCGCTGCCCGAGCCGCTCGTGCTCCTGCCGGGCACCTACACATTCGAGCTGACCGCACCGGGCTTCGATCCCAAGAGCACCGACATTGCCGTCGAGGCGGGCTCGGAGAGCGAGCGCAAGATCGAGCTCGAGTCGATCAAGGTCATCATCGAGAAGCCGCACAAGATCGGCCCCGACGAGGTCGACAAGGTCACGGTCAAGAAGCCGACGATCATCCCGGCGCTGGTCGGCGGCGGGGTCGCGGTCGCGCTGGTCGGGACCGCGATCGTCACCGGGGTGCTCGCGAGGCACAACCACGCGACGTTCATCGCCCCCGACACCAAGCCGGTCGATCGACTCGACGCGCAGGACGCCGGTAAGTCCTACGCCCACCTGACCGACGCGCTGTTCGGCGGCGCGATCGCGGCGGCCGGGTTCGGCGCCTACTGGTACGTGTTCCAGTATCGCAACAAGCTCCACGCACACGCCGAAACCGAAACTTCCGGCTCGAAGATGTCCAAGGTCGATGTCATGCCTTGGGTCGAATCGCAGAGCAGTGGCCTGACCGTATTCGGTCGGTTTTAAAGGAGATCGAGATGGCTGGAGGTCCCTACAATCCGATGGGTGGTCCGCCGATGGGCGGCCCGATGCAGATGCAGCAGCCGATGCAGCAGCAGGGCATGCCGGCGCCGGCGATGCAGCCGCCGCCGCAACGCCCGCAGGTGATCCGGCGTGGCACGTCGCGCGCGGTCCCGATCGTGGTGTCCGCCGGGCTCGCGATCGGCGTGTTCTGCGGCCTCCTGTTCGGGCTCGGCACCGGCGGTGATGTGATCGCCTCGCCGAGCAAGGTAAAGTCGGTCGCGCAGATCGACCCGAAGGCCGATCCGCTGAAGCCGGCCGATCCCAAGCCCGCGGCCAAGCCGGCCGATCCGGCGGCCAAGCCGGCCGACGCCAAGCCGGTCGATCCCAAGGCCGGCTCGGCGACCGGCAGCGCGGCCGCGCCGGCCGTCGCGACCAGCGCGAAGCTGACGATCAACCTCAAGCCGGACACGATCGCGAAGACCGCGTCGATCACGGTCGACGGCAAGGAGATCAAGGACGGCGTCACCGACGTCGCGTTCGATGCCGGCTCGACGAAGAAGTCGGTCAAGGTCGTCGTCAAGGCGGCCGGCTACAAGGATGCCGAGAAGACGCTCGACGTCGACGCCGACACCCGCATCGAGTTCGAGCTCGTGAAGGGCAAGTCGACGATGGTCGCCGACAAGACCGCGACGACACCGCCGGTGACGACGACGCCACCCGCGACGACGACCACGCCACCGGCCACCACGGTCGCGGCCAAGGCGACGACCCCGCCGGTGACGACGCCGCCCAAGACGACGCCGCCCAAGACGACGCCGCCCAAGACACCTCCGAAGAAGAGCACGATCATCGATATCTGATGCGCTTCTTTGGATTCGTCGACCGCGTGCCGGGAACCGCGGTCGTCGCGACCCCGTTCGCGCACCTCGGCGGGCTGCCACTGATCCCGAGGGCGTCACACCTGGTGACGAGCCTGACCACGACGCCCGACGGCGCCGGGCAACGGACCGACTTCGAGTCGGTTCCGCTCGGCAACGTCAACGGCCGCTCGGCGGTCGCGGCGTACCTGCGCGCGTACGGCGCGGTCGCCGCGGTGTTCGGGCTGACGTCGTACGTCACGACCGCGATCGCGCACGGCGAGCCGACCGTCTTGACGATGATCGGCGTCGGCCTCGTGTTCGCCGCGTGGATCCTCACGTTCACCGGCCGCGTCACGATCTCGAACGCGCTCGAGATGGCCGGGTTCGGCCTGATCGTCGGCGGCGTCGCGAATCAGGCGGTCGCGGTGTCGCTCGCGATCGCGGGTGCCGGCATCGTGGCGGTCGCGATCACGTTGCCGTGGCGCACCGCGAGCCCGGCGCGCGCGACCGAGCTCGAGCGCCTGCTCAGCCCTTGACCGCGCCGGCCGTCAGGCCGCCGACCAGGTAGCGCTGCAGCACGTAGAACGCGATCATCACCGGGATCGACGTCACGACCGCGCCGGCCGCGAACAGCCCGTAGTCCGCCGAGTACTTCGTGACGCTCGACTGGATCAACACCGGCAGCGTGTAGCGCGCCTGGTTCGTCATGAACGTCGACGCCATGATGAACTCGTTCCACGCCGTCATGAACGAGAACAGCGCGGTCACCGCGATGCCGGGGCGCGCGAGCGGCAGCATGATGCGCCGGAAGATCATCCACTGCGACGCGCCGTCGATCCGCGCGGCCTCCTCGAGCTCGCGGGGTAGGGCGTCGAAGTAGCCCTTCAGCGTCCACACGCAGAACGGGATCGCGGTCGTCGCGTAGACCATCACGAGGCCCGCGATCGAGTTCAACAGGTGCAGCTTGTTGAGCACGACGTAGAGCGGCAGCATGAGCAGCGTCGCCGGGAACATCTGGACGACGAGGAACATCGATAGCCCGGCCTTGCGCCCGGGGAACCGGAACCGCGACAGCGCGTAGGCCGCGGTGCACGACAGCGACACGCCGACGATCGTGGTCAGCACCGCGACGATGATCGAGTTCGCGGCATGGCGCAGGAACAGCAGGTCGCCGCCCTGACCGCGTTCGCTGAACAGCTGAACGAAGTGATCGGCGGTGAGGCTCTGCGGGATCGGCGACGCGCCGACGGCGAACTGCGTGCCGGGCTCGATCGCGCGCTTGCACACGAGCATCACCGGATACAGCACGATCGCGACGAGTAGCACGAGGCCGACGTGCGCCAGGATCATGAGGCCGCGCGACGGCTTGCGGTCGGTCACGGCTCGTCTCCGATCGCCGGCTTCTTGCGGATGATCCGCGTGCCGAACACGGTCCACAGCAACAGCACCAGGAAGATGATCGTCGCGTACGCCGCCGACATGCCGTAGCGCTCGCCGCGCTCGAACGCCCAGCGATACGCGTCGGTCACGAGGATGTTCGTCGAGCCGCCGGGCGCGCCGCCGGACACCAGGAAGATCACGTTGAACATGTTGAACGTCCAGATCGAGCCGAGCGCGACCGCGGGCCCGAGCGCCGGCTTCAAGTGCGGCAGCGTGATGTGGCGGAACTTCTGCCACGCGCTCGCGCCGTCGACCGAGGCCGCCTCGTAGAGCTCGCGCGGGATCGACTCGAGCGCGCCGAGCGCGACGATCATCATGAACGGGAAGCCGAGCCAGGTGTTCGTGATCACGTTGGCCGCGAACGACGTCGCCCACGACTCGAACCACGACACGTGCGAGATGCCGAGCAGGTGGAGGATCGAGTTCACCGCGCCGTGCTGGCCGTCGAACATGCCGTGCCAGATCAGCGCGGTGATGTAGTTCGGGATCGCCCACGGCAGGATGAACAGCATCCGGAAGATGCCCTTGCCCCACAGCCAGCGCCGCGACAGCACCATCGCGACGAGCACGCCGAGCGTGACGTGCAGGATGATGTTCGCGACCGTCCACAGGACGGTGACGCCGAGGATGAACCAGAAGTTCAACGGATCGTCGAGCGGCCGACCGCCGCCGGACAGGATCTCGCCGAAGTTCGCCAGCCCGACGAACGTCCACGTGCCGTGGTGGTGATCGTAGAACCCGAGCATGATGCCGATCACGAACGGCGTCGCGACGAGCACGAGCATCGCGATGCCGGCCGGTGCCAAAAAGCCGAGCGCGGTCTTGTTCGTGCGCAGGCCGCGGGCGAGGCGATCGGTGAGGCCCGACGCCTGCGCGAGCGCGACCATCGCGGCGAGGATCACGATCGCGGCGGTCGCGATCGCGGCGTGCCACAGCGCGCACGGGATCGCGATCGCGGCGATGCCCGCGAACAGGCCGACGTGGCGCGCGCGTCCGCCGAGCATCGCGCCGGCGGCGGCGAACGCGAGCCCGAGGCCGAGCACGCCGATCACGACGAGGCCGGGGTAGGGCGCGAGCTGCGCGGCGCGCGTGAGCACGATCGCGACGTGCGTCGGATCGTGGGCGAGCGGCCGGACCGCGATCGCGCGACCGCTCGCGTCGGCGAGCAGCTCGGCGACGACCTCGCCACGATCGTGGCGGCTCGCGGCGTCGTAGAACAGCTTCGCGTCGGGGCCGGCGGCGATCGTGAGCGGGCCCTCGGCCAGCTGCGTGCTCGGATCGCGGAGCGTGCGGTGGTGCAGGTACGGATGCGTCGGCGAGGCGGTCGCGGGTCCGACGATCACCGCGTGCGGCCCGGGCAACGGATCGCGCCCGGCGGCGACCTCGCCGGCGGTGCGCGTCGCGAGATCGATCTGGTGCTCCGCAAGATCGGCGTTGCGCACGGCGACGAACGCGCCGCTCGCGATCACGATCGCGAGGATCGCGGTGATCCCGAAGTCGCGCAGCTGCTTGGTCACGGCCGCTCCACGTGCGTGTAGCCGGCGACTTCCTTCTCGAGCGCGAGCAGGCGTTCCGCGGGCGTGGCGTGGCCGGTGAGCACCTCGCCGAGCGCGGTCTCGTACGGCGTCCACACGGTGCGCATCGCCGGCGTCTTCGGCAGCGGCACGCTGTGCGCGAGCTGCGCGCGGAACGCGCCGAGCGTGGCGTCGGCGACGACCGCGGGGTCGCTCCAGATCGCCTTGTTCGGCACGACCTGGCGCGCGCGGCGGGCGCGTTCGAGCGCGGCGACGTCGCCGGTCAGCGCGTCCATCACCGCGAACGCGGCGTCCTTGTCCTTCGCGCGCGCCGACATGAGGATGCCCTCGGCGCTCGCGAACGGCTCGGCGAGCTCGCCGGTCGGACTCACGGTCGGCAGCGTGGTGACCGCGTACGGCACGTTCGGGCCGATGTCGGAGATGAACCACGGGCCCGAGATCACCGTCGCGGCGAGACCCTCGTTGAACAGCGACGCGACCTGCGGGCCCTCGGCGTGATCGGGGACGACCTTGTCGATCACGAGCTGGCGGGCGAAGCTCATCGCGCGCGCGGCCTCGGGGCTCGCGATGTGGAGCGTGCCGTCGTCGGACATCACGGTGCCCCCGAAGCCGTGGAGCCACGGCGCGTGGCCGTAGAGATCGCCGTTCGCGTAGGCGAGCGCGAAGCCGTGCTTTGCCGTCATCGCCGGCGCGAGCGCGACGATCGCGTCGGTCGTCGTCGGTGGCGCGGTCACGAGATCGGTGCGGTAGTAGAGGACGAGCGACTTGCTGGCGAGCGGCAGGCCGTAGATCGAGCCCTTGTACGTCATCGTCTCGAGCCCGGCGTCGGCGAACCGATCGGCGCGCGCGTCGTCGACGTAGAACTCGATCGGCTCGATCGCACCCGACGCCGCCCAGTCGCCGATCCGATCCTGCGAGTAGATGAACAGATCGGGGCCGTTGCCGCCCGGGATCGCGGACGTCAGCTTGTCGGCGAACGCGTTGTACGGCACCGCGACGAGCTCGACCTGGCGATCGGGGTGCGCGGCGTTCCACGTCGCGGCGGAGGCGGCGAGGGCATCGCGCTCGGCGCCGTTGTACGCGTGCCACAGCACGATGTTGTTCGACGGCTGCTCGCAGGCGCCGATCGACATCGCGAGCGCGGCGAGCGCGGCGAGCTTCACAGCCGCGCCTCGCTGACGCCGTCGAACAGGTGGATCGACTTGGGATCGAGCCACACCTGGACGTTGTCTCCGACGCGCGGCGCGGCGCCGGCATCGGTGCGCACGGTCAGCGCGCCGGCCGCCGACTCGACGTGGAGCACGACCTCGGCACCGAGCACCTCGCGCATCGCGACCGAGCCGGTGACCGCGATCGCGTTGCCGTGGCTCGCGAGTGACAGGCGCTCGGGGCGGATCCCGACGACGATCTGGCTCGCCGACTTCGACGCCGGCCGGAGCTCGGGCGGATGCTCGATCGCGATCTCGAAGCCGTGACCGCGCGCGATCGCGTGGCCGTCGGTCGACGCGAGATCGGCGGTCAGGAAGTTCATCGACGGCGTGCCGAAGAACCCGGCGACGAACCGGTTCGCCGGTCGCTCGTAGATGTCGGCGGGCGAGCCGATCTGCTGGACGATGCCGTCCTTCAAGACGACGATCTGATCGGCGAGCGTCATCGCCTCGATCTGATCGTGGGTGACGTACATCGACGTCGAGTTCGACTCGCGGTGGATGCGCGCGATCTCGCGGCGCATCTCGCCGCGCAGCTTGGCGTCGAGGTTCGACAGCGGCTCGTCGAACAGGAACACCTTGGGCTTGCGCACGACGGCGCGCCCGATCGCGACGCGCTGGCGCTGGCCGCCCGACAGCGCCTTCGGCAGCCGCTCGAGGTACGGCGTCAGCCCGAGGTTCTCGCCGACCGCGTTGACCCGCCGCTTGATCTCCGATTCGGCGACGTGCTTGATCCGCAGCCCGAACGCCATGTTCTCGAACACCGTCATGTGCGGGTAGAGCGCGTAGCCCTGGAACACCATCGCGATGTCGCGGTCGGCGGGCGGCACGCGGGTGACGTCGCGACCATCGATCGTGATCGTTCCGCCGCTCGGCTCCTCGAGCCCCGCGACCATGCGCAGCGTCGTCGACTTGCCGCAGCCGCTCGGGCCGACCAGGACCGCCATCTTGCGCGGCGGTACGAGCAGGTCGAGATCCGGAATCACCGGTCGAGCGACGCCGTCGTAGCGCTTCGAGATGCCGGTGAGCTGAACTTCGCACATGTGCCGGCGCGTCGAGCAAGCCTCACGCCATCACAAGTCCCTGATCTCGCGACGAGATCGACGCGTGCGCGTTGCGTCTCGCAACAGCGACGTTGCCGCACGAGACCGCCGCGAAAATGCCGCACTGCGTGATATCGAGAAGTGGTGAAGATGCTGGCGATCGTGGTGGTGATGGCGCGCGTCGCGCACGCCGAGCCGTGCGTCGACGGCGAGGTCCACCCGTTCCTCGAGCCGAGCGTGTGGGCGGCGGTCGCGAGCTCCTCGCACCTCACCGATCGTCAGCTCGGCTACGGGGTGCGCGACGAGGTCGGTGCGCGGATCGCGCTGTGCTGGGGCGACCGCGTCCATCAGCTCCGGATCGGGGCGACCGCGGACCTCGCCACGGTCCCCGCCGGCCCGGGCGGCAGCGTCGGCGCGGCGATCGAGCTCGACGCGCTCGTGTTCGACGCCGGCTCGCTCGGCGTTCGCTTCGACCTCAGCCGCGGCAACGCACTGGCGCAGCTGCCGACGCACTTCACGTCGAGCGAGCAGCTCGATCTCGAGCTCGGCGCGCGGCTGCGGCTCGATTCGGTGAAGCTCGGCCTCGACGCGCTCTACACGCCGACCTCTTCGGGCTACGGCATGGTCGTGTCGGTCGGCCCGACCGGCTACAACGGGACGGTCGGCGGCGTGGTCGTCGGTGCAATCATGCTGGTGATGGCGACCGCGTTCCTGGTGAGCTACGACGGGGAATGATTGCCAGGGGTTACCCCGCGAAACCGAAGATTGACCTGATCGGTCGACCTGGGTTACCCGTAAGGTTCTCGATGGCAGCCCAGTTCCGTCCGCGCACCCAGCGCACCTTTCTGGGCGGTCGGCGGCGGGCGCGGCGAGTGCGCCAGATGTTGTCGGTCGGACTGCCCACGCCGCTGACGCTGGGCTCGAACCCGATCGGCGGCGACGTCGTGCGCGTGATCGGCTCCGGCGAGCAGGCGTTCCAGAAGATCGTGGCGCGGATCCGCGAGGCCAAGCACACGGTCGAGATCCGGGCGTTCTTGTGGCGCGACGATGAGGCCGGCAACATCGTCGGTGAGGCGGTCCTCGCCGCGGCCGAGCGCGGCGTCAAGGTCACGATCCACAAGGACAAGATCGCCGCGGTCTACGAGTACACCGGTGGCAACAAGCAGAGCTTCTTCCACAAGCGCGTCGACGCGATCCGCGGCTTCCAGGCGTGGTTCCTCGGCGCGGTGTATCGCGCGCCCGGCTCGTTCAAGCAGCGGCCGAACGCGTTGTCGGCGCAGATCGTCGCGCACCCGAACATCGACGTGCGCCACGCGCGCAAGCGCTTCGATCACAGCAAGCTCTACATCATCGACGAGGAGTACCTCGCGCTCGGCTCGATGGGCATCGGCGACAACCATCGCCACGAGTGGATCGACGTGATGGTCGAGGTCCGCGGCGCCGCGCACGTCGCGCGGCTGCGCGAGCGCATGACCGGCGGCGACGAGTTCGATCCGTCGCGCGGGCTCGACTTCCTCGTCCACAGTCGCGCCGCGCATCGCAAGAAGAGCTGCCCGATGATCAGCCACCGGCTCGCGCTGATCGACGCGGCCGAGGTCTCGCTCACCGTCGAGATGGCCTACCTCGGCGACAACCGGTTCACCGCCGCGCTCGCGCGCGCCGTGCAGCGCGGGATCCAGGTCACGCTGGTGACCGCCGATCACGCCGACGTGCTCGCGAACATCAACCGCGCGACGTGCGACGCGCTGATGCGGCTGACCGGCGCGCCGGCCAATCTCAAGATCGTGTTGCTGTCGCGCATGGTGCACAGCAAGGCGGTGGTGATCGATCACCGCTACTGCGACGTCGGCTCGGCGAACTTCACGTCGCTCTCGCACGGCGTCTACGACGAGATCAACCTGTACGTCGATAGCGAAGTGTTCGCGCGCGCGCTCGAGACCGAGATCACGTCGCACTGCGACGAGGGCCGCGTCGCGAACGAGCGGCCGACCTACCGCAAGCTCTACTCCGGGCTCGAGCGCGCCATCATGGCGTACCAGTCGCGTCGAGGCGGTTGACCGTGGTCTCGACACTCGATCCGGGCGACCGCGCCAAGCAGGAGCGCCGTCGCCAGATCCTCGCCGCGGCCAAGGCGGTGTTCTCCGAGGCCGGCTATCACGGCGCCTCGATCCACATGATCATCGAGCGCGCCCAGATCGCGCGCGGCACGTTCTACCTGTACTTCGAGAGCAAGTCGGCGGTGTTCAACTCGATCCTCGACATGGCGATGACCGATCTGCGCGCGCGCCTGCGCCGCATCGAGGTCGAGGATCCGAGCGCGCCTGCACCGCAGGTCCAGCTGCGCGAGCAGATGGTCGCCACGCTCGAGTACGTCGTCGGCGATCGGCCGCTCGCGACGCTGATCCTGTCGGCGGGGCACACGCCCGACGCCGAGGCCTCCGAGCGCCTCGATCAGTTCTTCGGCGAGGTCCGCGCGCTTCTCCAGCGTGCGCTCGAGACCGGCATGGAGATCGGGCTCGTCCGCAAGTGCCAGCCCGAGCTGGTCGCGGCCGCGATGCTCGGGATGATCCGCGGCGTGATCGAGCTGATGGTGCACCAGACCGACGCGCCGACCGTCGACGAGGTCGTCAACGAGCTGCTGCTCGTCGCGCTGCGCGGCCTGCTCGCGTGAAGGCCGCGATCGTCACACTCGTGCTGCGCGACCGCCGCCTCGAGTAGCGACGAGGATGCAATCCGCGATGCAGTCCGTGAACCAAGACTCGGCGCTCGGCGTGATGCGGAGATGACTGCGTACGTCGTCGTACGCGCCTCCCGACTGCTGGGGCCGCTGCACGCCGCGGTGTCCGCCGACCTGCCGTGCGATCCGGCGGCGCCGAGGTGCGGTGACGGCACGTGCAACGCGAGCCTCGAAGATCACCGGCTGTGCCCGGTGGACTGTCCGTAGCTCAGCAGGGGCAGCCAAAGTAGGGCAGGGCGACATCGTCGAGCGTGACGTTCGCGAGCGTCTGGAGCGCGTCGCGGTCGTCGCCGAAGCCGCTGTGCGCGAGCAGCTCGAACGTGCCGTCGTTGTCGACGTCGACGAGCCGCGCGACATCCTCGTCGGTGCCGCTCCACACGCGCGTGCGCTTGCCGGCGCGCTCGCGGTAGATCGCGACGACGTCGACGGTCTTCATGCCGCACGAGCCGCCGTAGAACGCGCGGATCGTGATCCAGCGCTCGCCGGTCGTCGCGTGCGTGTACGCCTTCGTCGTGACGTCGACGACCGCGCGCCACGGCTTCTCCTTCGGATCGGGCTCGCCCCAGCTCGGGTCGTCCCAGCGCGCGTCGGCCGCGGTCGCGACGTCGGACGCGAACAGGTCGGCCTCGACCGCGAGCTGATCGGTGACGTCGAGCGGGACCTCGGTGCCGACCACGGCGGCGGGGAGCACGGCGTCGCGCGCGAACCGATCGCGTTGGTCCGGTTTTGGGGCGCAGGTGTTCGACAGCTTCGCGACGAGCTGCTGGGTGCCATGCGCGAACACGCTGCGCGCGTGCCACGCCTCGTCGTGCAGCCCGGCGTACGCCGGATCGCCCGTGAGGCGCGCGAGGATCGCGAAGCCCGTGACGGTCGCGGTACACGTGCCGTCGATCGCGAGCGTGCGCCCGAGCAGCGCGCGGTGCGCGGGCAGATCGGCGGGCGCGACGTCGGCGGTGGCGGCCCACTCGTACTCGCCGTGCGCGAGCGTCGGCTTGCCGTGCTTCACGCCGTCCACCGCGCCGGTGAGCTTCACGTAGGTCGCGCCGGGCTCGTCGATCACGAACGCGTAGCGCAGCAACTCCGGCTTCACGGGATCGTCCGGCGCCGCGAGCGCGGTCGGTGGCGCGATCGCTTCGATCGCATCGATCGCATCGAGCATCGGCGCGGTCGTGATTGGTTCGACCGCTGCGCGGCTGACAAGACCCACCGCGCCCAAGACGGTGGCGCCAGCGACCGAGCACCACAGCGCGACGTGCGTGAAGAGCTGCATGGTGACCAAAAGTGCAGCCCGCGGGCCGGCTCGAATTTCAATCAGTCCAGCTAGATGCGACGCAGTGTGTCCAGAGGGACACGTACGTGTGCGTCAGGCTCGTTTGTTACGCAGGTGCGAAATCGGCTGCGCGCCTAGAAGGGCAGATCTTGCCGGCACTTGGATATTAGACTGACACGTCATTCCACCCTAGACTGACGCGTCAGTCTAGTCTATCAACTTGGCAGGAGTCACATGACCAGTACCCACACGCCCGACAACGTCGTCCTTGGTATCGATGTTGGCTCGACGACCGTGAAGATCACCGTGGTCGATCCGACCACGAAGGAAATCATCTGGTCGAAGTACCTGCGTCACGAGACTCGTCAGCCCGAGATGACGCGCGAGATGCTGCGCGAGATCCACGCGGCATTTCCGACGCTGACCAACGATCAGATTCGCTGCTTCATCACCGGCTCGGGCGGTAGCCCGCTGGCGTCGCACCTCGGCGCGAAGTTCGTGCAAGAGGTCAACGCGGTCACGATGGCCGTCGAGAAGCTGCACCCCGATGTCGGAAGCGTGATCGAGCTCGGCGGCCAGGACGCCAAGATCATCATGTTCAAGCAGAACAAGGACACCGGCGACAAGACGGCGCAGACGTCGATGAACGACAAGTGCGCGTCGGGTACCGGCGCGACGATCGACAAGTGCGTGCTGAAGGTCGGCATGCCGCGCGAGGAGGTCCCGGGCCTCAAGTTCGACCCGACCAAGCTCCACCACGTCGCCGCGAAGTGCGGCGTGTTCGCCGAGACCGACATCGTGAACCTCGTGAAGAGCGGCATCCCGCGCTCCGAGATCATGAACTCGCTCGCCGATGCGATCGTGTCCCAGAACCTCGCCGTGCTCACGCGCGGCAACACGCTCAAGAGCAAGGTCCTCCTGCTCGGCGGCCCGAACACGTACCTGCCGTTCCTCCAGGAGTGCTGGCGCCTTCGCATCCCCGAGGCGTGGGCCGAGCGCGGCTACGAGTACGACAAGACGGTCCCGATCGAGGAGCTGATCTTCGTCCCGAAGAACTCCGACCTCTACGCC
>JBBQEX010000083.1:0-30328 GCA_038321315.1 Haliangiales bacterium
GGGCGCCTTGTCGATCTGGTCGAACGCGGTGAACTTCGCGAGGCCCTTGGCCGCCTGGCACTTCGTGATCGCGGCAGTCAACGTGGTCTTGCCGTGATCGACGTGGCCGATCGTTCCGATGTTGACGTGGGGCTTGTTGCGGACGAACTTTTCTTTGCTCATGGCTTCCGGATCGAGTTGGCGTTTGGGTTTAAGGCCGAGCCCCCAGCGTGAATTGAACACGCGGCCCCTTCCTTACCAAGGAAGTGCACTGCCACTGTGCTATGGGGGCGAAACTGATTTTTTCCGAGCGGGCGAAGGGACTCGAACCCTCGACAACCAGCTTGGAAGGCTGGAGCTCTACCAACTGAGCTACACCCGCGGTTCTTGTCTATCTTCGCGTCCTTTGGTTGAGCTTTTTATCGGATCTTGGGGACGGTAGGGAGTGGAGGAAGGTGGATTCGAACCACCGAAGGCATAAGCCGGCAGATTTACAGTCTGCTCCCTTTGGCCGCTCGGGCATTCCTCCGGGATTCGCCGTATTCAGTTTTGTCGCCGCGGTCGTGTCGGTCGCATTTGTCGTCGGAGAAGTCGGACGTGCTGGCGGAGGGACTCGAACCCGCGACCTCCTGATTACAAGTCAGGTGCTCTACCAGTTGAGCTACGCCAGCGGGATCGCTCTACTTTCACATCTTTCGATGGGAGCGTAGAGGACTGGACATATAGACGACGACGTTTCGACCGTCAAGGGGGCGGTGTGACGTAGCTGCCGGCGGCGTCCTTGGCGAGCTCGTCCATGATCCGGACGGCCTGCTGTTCGCTGCCCTTGCTCCACGTCGTCTCGACGCCGTAGGCCTTCGCGAGCTCGATGTTCATCCGGTGACCTTCGAGCGCCTTCTCGAGGTGCTCCCGGGATCGCTCGTGGACCTCGGTGACGTAGGCCGCCCGCGCGGTGACCGCGACGTGCTTGGGGTACGGCGCGGTCACGGTCGCCTGCCAGAGCTCCTCGAAGATCTGGGACATCTGGTAGCCCGACGCGGTCGCCCAGTACGCCTGCTGGTGCTTCAACGCCTCGCGCCACCGATCGTACGCCGCCGCCGCGAGCACGCGCTTGGCCTCGACATCCTTGATGAGCTGATCGTCGGGTAGCCGGATCGGCGCCACGGCGAACTTCCGGTGCATGATCTCGCCGCGGTAGTAGCTCGCCATCGCGATGTAGTACGGGTCGTCGATCCGTGGCGCCTTGGTCCACGCCGCGATCGCGGCATCGAGCGCGGTCGACGCGAGGTCGAGGTGCTCCTGCTCGAGCTCGACGTAGCCCTTGCGCGCGAACGCCTCGACCCGATCCGCGTACGACAGGTTCGTGCGCGCGAGCGCGGCGTCGAGCGTGGTGCTGGCCGCGGCGAACTGCTGGTGGTCGGCCTGGAGCGCGGCGATGTAGAGGTGACCCTCGACCGACTCGCGCGACGTCGGATACTTGGCGACCAGCTCGCGCAGCGTGTCGATCGTCGGCGCGAGCTCGCCGCGGCCATCGAGGATCGCGGCGATGTTGAACAGCGAGATCGGCGCGTAGCTCGACTCGGGAAACTCCGTCACGATCCGGCGGTAGAGGCCCATCGCCTCGTCGGTGCGCTTGTCCTTGACTGCCTCGCCGGCCTGGCGGAACAGATCGGCGGTCGCGACCGCGGTCGTCTCGGGATCGCCACCGACACCGCGCGGGGTCACCGTGATGCGGATGATGTCGAGATCGGTGACGCGCGGGTCCTTGACCACCAGGTGGTCGCCCGCTGGGGTAGCGGTCGGCTTGGCGCCGGCGAGATCCTGGGCCGGCGTCGAGGTCGTCGGCGACACCGGCGTCGTGCCAGTTCCGCCGTGACCGGTGCACGCTGCCACGACGACGAAAAGGACTGCTCGGATCCGCATGCCTAGGTTATGACGCACCAGCCGAGGTTATGGCTTGACTGATCGACTGTCACACCGCTTTGCTAAGGGTCGTATACCCATATGAAGGTCGCGTTCACGCACAACCTTCGGCTCACCGACGTCCGCGAGACGGAGAAGGAAGCCGAGTACGATAGTGCCGAGACGGTGAACGCCATCGCGGCGGCACTGGAAGCGGCCGGTCACGAAGTCGAGAAGGTCGAGGTGTCGGGGCCAGCCTCGAATCTCCTCGAGCGGCTCGAAGCCATCGACCCGGACATCATCTTCAACACCGCCGAAGGTCAGAGCGGGCGGATGCGCGAGGCATTCTACCCGTCGCTGTTCGAGGAGCTCGGCATCCCGTTCACCGGGTCCGACGCCTACACGAACGCGATCACGCTCGACAAGTGGTTGACCAAGCTGATGGTCAGCCGCGCCAACATCGAGACGCCGCGCGGCGTCCTCGTGACCGTTCGGACCTACGAGCAGATCGTCGAGCGCGGCGCCGGGCTCGCGTTCCCGGTGATCATCAAGCCGAACCACGAGGGCTCGAGCAAGGGCATCTACAACTCGGATCTCGCGCGTGGCGTGATCGGGTCGTCGGTGGTCAAGGAGCCGCGCGACTTCGGCGGCGCGTTGAAGGCCGCGCTCCGCGCGTACCCCGACGGCGTGCTCGTCGAGGAGTACGTCGAGGGCATGGACGTCGCGGTCGGCTACCTCGAGGGGGTCGGTCACGACAGCGGCCTCCTGACGCCGGTCGAGGTCGATCTCGGCCGCATCGATCCGGGCGGTGACAAGCCGTTCAACATCTACGACTACCGGCTGAAGAACCTCGACCCGCAGAAGGTCCAGTACCGCTGCCCGGCGAACCTGCCGCGCGACGTCGCGGCGCGGGTGCGCACGATCTCGCTCGAGGTCATCAAGGTGCTCGGGCTGCGCGACATCGCCCGCCTCGACTACCGCGTGACGAGCGAGGGCCGGATCTATCTGATCGAGGCGAACTCCTTGCCCGCGCTCGCGACCAGCTCGTCGCTGTTCGCGGCGACCGCGGCGGTCGGGCTGACCTACAACGGGACGATCTCGGCGATCCTGAACGCGGCCGCGCTGCGATCGGGCCTCGCGACCGCGAGCCAGCTCGGCGTGTCGAGCTCGCGCAGGAAGGCGCAGCCGATCCGCGTCGGGTTCACCTACAACGTCAAGCGTTCGCACCACGGCGACGACGAGGCCGAGTGGGATCCGCCGGAGACGATCATCGCGATCGCCAACGCGCTCGCGCGCCAGGGCCACATCGTCGTCCATCTCGAAGCGACGCCGGATCTGCCGCGGGTCCTCGCCGAAGCCGACGTCGACCTGATCTTCAACATCGCGGAAGGCGTCGAAGGCCGCAACCGCGAGGCCCAGGTGCCGGCGCTGTGCGAGCTCCTCGGCATCCCGTACACCGGCAGCGACTCGGCGACGCTCGCGATCGCGCTCGACAAGGCGCTCGGCAAGAAGGTGCTGCTCCAGCACGACATCCTGACGCCGAAGTTCCAGCTGATGGAGTCGGCGCGCGAGCGGCTGTCGCCCGACATGAAGTTCCCGCTGATCGTGAAGCCCAACGCCGAGGGCTCGAGCAAGGGGATCGACTCGACCAACGTGGTCGACTCCGAGGAGGAGCTCCGCACCGCGGTCAAGCTGTGCGTCGAGAAGTACCGCCAGCCCGCGCTCGTCGAGGAGTACATCGCCGGTCGCGAGTTCACGGTCGGCCTGCTCGGCGACAAGCGGCCGCGCGTGCTGCCGCCGATGGAGATCAAGTTCAAGAAGGAGACGGCGCGTCCGGTCTACGACTACGCCGTCAAGCAGGAGTGGGAGGAGCACGTCTACTACGAGTGCCCCGCCAAGCTCACCGAGACCGAGCTGAAGGCGGTCGAGAAGATCGCCCGCGCGACGTACTGGGCCCTCGACTGTCGCGACGTCGCGCGCGTCGACATGCGGATGGACGCTGAGGGTCGGATCTACGTCCTCGAGGTCAACCCCCTGCCCGGCCTCACGCCGGACTACTCCGACCTCGTGCTGATCGCCAAGGCGATCGGCATGGAGTACGACCAGCTGATCGCCGAGATCATGGTCGGCGGCCTCCGCCGCATGCGCGACAAGCGCCGCGAGGAGCGCGAGCTCGAGCGCGAGCGCGAGGGCGAGCAGAAGGCGGCGCGCGACAAGCAGATCTCCGGCGACAAGGACAAGGAGAAGAAGCGGCTGTCCAAGCTCGCCGAGGCCAAGGCGACCGCGGCAGCCGCGGCCGCTGCAGCCACCGCCGATGGCGCGATCCGCAGCACCGTGCGTCGCGAACGCAGCGAGCCGGTCGTCCAGCGCGTCGACCCGATCGAGGACGCGAGCCCGGCGGTCGGCACGATCGTACCGAACCCGACGACGAACTAGCGCGACTGAACGTCGACGCCTCCGCCGACCCGGTGACGGCGGACGCGACGACACGACGTCGTCCGGCCCGGTCCCGTGACGAAGTCCGCGCCGATCGAGGTCCGCCTTCACGTCGACGTCGAGTCGACTCGGCGATCCGGCGATGACCTCGGCCAACCCGGTCAGCTCGATCAGCAAGGACCACCGCGGTCAGATGCTGTTGAAGCCGCGCACGACCTGACGTGGTCGTTCACGTCTATGTACACGTTCACGCCGATCTGGCGTCGTCCCGGCTCGGGTCCTGGGCTCCGGCCCGATCTCACCGTTGTCGACGGTGGGATGGATTGTTTCGTTCGCCGAGCTTGTATTTGTCTCAGTATTGTCTAACTTATGTCTATGTACGACGTGGTCATCGTTGGCGGTGGTCTTCAAGGTTGCCTGATCGTACTCGCGCTCGCCGCACACCGGCCGGAGGCGCGGGTCGCCCTGGTCGAGCGCGACGCCCGGCTCGGGGGCAACCACACCTGGTGCTTCCATGCCGGCGACCTGGGTCCGGCCGACGCGCCGATCGTCGCTCCAGCGATCGCACATCGCTGGGATGGGTATGTCGTCGCGTTCCCCGAGCACGGCCGTACGATCGACAGCGCCTACGCGGCGGTGACGTCGGAGTCGATCGACGTCGCGGTGCGCGCCGCGGTCGCGACGCGGCGAACGTTCGAGCTGCTCGCTGGCACGACCGCGGTCGAGGTCGAGCGCGATCGCGTCGAGCTCGCCGACGGGCGGGTCCTTCACGCGTCGCTCGTGATCGACGCGCGCGGTCCCGAGCGCTACACCGCCGCGGCCGGCACGCACGCCTACCAGAAGTTCGTCGGCCTCGAGCTCGAGCTCGCGCGGCCGCACGGCCTCACCCGGCCGATGCTGATGGACGCCCGCGTCGAGCAGGTCGATGGGTTCCGCTTCGTCTACGTGTTGCCGCTGTCGCCGACGCGCGTCCTCGTCGAGGACACCTACTACGCCGACGGGCCGACCCTCGATCGCGTGCAGATCGCCGACGCGGTTCGCGCGTACGCCGCCGACCAGGGGTTCGAGATCGCCGCGGTGGTCCGCGAGGAGCACGGGGTCCTGCCGCTGCCGCTCGAGGCCGCGCCGGCGCCGCCGCGGTTCGGCGACGGGCCGCTCGTCGCCGGCTATGCGGGCGGCTGGTTCCACCCGACGACCGGCTACTCGTTCCCGATCGCGCTGCGGATCGCCGGGTTCGTCGTCGGCGCGCTCGGCGAGGGCGATCCCGCCATCGCGTGGGCCGCGGTGGTCGCCGAGCACCGCAAGCAGGCCGCGTTCGCCCTGCAGCTCAACCGGATGATGTTCCGCTGGTTCACCCCGACGCGACGGCACCAC
This sequence comes from Haliangiales bacterium, assembly GCA_038321315.1. GTDB lineage: Bacteria > Myxococcota_A > Polyangia > Haliangiales > Haliangiaceae > JABFXX01. The sequence continues at coordinate 5,692 of JBBQEX010000083.1, forward strand.
GTGCTCGCGCGGTTCTATCGGCTGCCGGCCGAGACGATCGCGCGGTTCTACGCGCTGGCGACGACGCGGCTCGATCGGATGCGCGTGTTGTTCGGACGACCGCCGCGCGGGATGTCGTGGCGCGCGGCGCTGACCGGGGGGCGCGCGTGAGCGGCCTCGCCGATCTGGTCGACGACGAGCTCGCGCGGTTCGCCGAGGGTCGCGAGGTCTGGGAGCGCGTGTTGCTCGGGCCCGCCCGCGATCTGCTCGCGCGCCCCGGCAAGCAGCTGCGCGCCGCGCTGGTCGGTGCCGGCTGGGCGCTCGCCGGCGGCGGGCGCGAGGGGCCACCGGCCGCGCTGCTCGCGGCGATCGAGGTGCTGCACGCCGGCTCGCTCGTGATCGACGATATCGAAGACGGCGCCGAGCTCCGCCGTGGCGAGCCGTCGCTGCATCGGCGCTACGGATTGCCGATCGCGCTCAACACCGGCAACTGGATGTACTTCTGGGCGTTCGCGCTGGTCGATCGCGTGCCGCTGGCCGAGCCAGTGCGCAGCCGGCTCAACCGCGCGATGCTCGGCGCGGTCCTCGCCTGTCACGAGGGCCAGGCGCTCGACGTCGGCGTCGACGTCACGCGCGTGCCCCGCGACGAGCTTCGCGCCCTGGTCGCGCGGTCGACCGCGCTGAAGAGCGGCTCGTTGGTCGCGCTCGCGATGGAGCTCGGGGCGATCGCGGCGACCGCGGCCGCGACCACCGTGGCGACCGACGTGGCGCGCACGCCGACGATCGAAGCGATCGCCGAGCTCGGCCACGCCCTCGGCCTCGGCCTCCAGATGCTCGACGATCTGGGCGCGGTCACCTGCGTCTCGCGGCGCGCGAAGTCGCGCGAGGATCTGCTCGGGCTGCGGCTGACCTGGGCGTGGGTCTGGGCCAGCGAAGGCAGCGATCCCGGAACCTGGCAGCGGCTGTTCCGGCTCGCCCGCCAGGTCGCCGAGCGCCGTGGAGACACCACACCGGTCGCGCAGCTGCTCGGTCAGCTCGCGAAACATGGACGCACCGAGGTTCACGCGCAGCTCGCGACGGCGCTCGATCGGATCCGGCCGCTCGCGAGCCCGGATGCGGTCGGGCTCGTCGAACGCGAGTTGCATCGCCTGGAGGTCAGCTATGGATGAACGTGCCGCGGTGATCGGGAGTGGATTCGGCGGCCTCGCGGTCGCGATCCGGCTACAGGCGATGGGAATTCCGACGACGATCTTCGAGGCTCGCGATCAGCCGGGCGGGCGGGCGTATGTCTACCGCGATGCCGGCTTCACGTTCGATGGCGGGCCCACCGTGATCACGGCGCCGAGTTGCCTCGAGGAGATCTTCGCGGCGGCCGGGCGCGAGATGCGCGACTACATCGAGCTCCTGCCGGTCGCGCCGTTCTACCGGCTCGAGTGGCCGGATGGCGATCGGTTCGACTACACCGGCGATGGGGACGCGATGCACGCGCAGATCGCGGCGCGCGATCCCGAGGACGGCGAGGGCTACCGCCGGTTCGTCGAGTACTCGAAAGCGGTGTTCGAGACCGGCTACGAGAAGCTCGCGGCGACCCCGTTCCTCAACTTCTCCGACATGGTGCGCGTCGCGCCGAGCCTCATCAAGCTGCGCGCCGATCGCTCGGTCTACGCGACGGTCGGCAGGTTCGTGTCCGACGAGAAGGTCCGCCAGGCGCTGTCGTTTCACTCGCTGCTCGTCGGCGGCAACCCCTTCAACACCAGCGCGATCTACACGCTGATCCACTACCTCGAGCGCAAGTGGGGCGTGTTCTTTCCGCGCGGTGGCACCGGCGCGCTGATCGCGGCGCTCGTCCGGCTGTTCGAGGAGCTCGGTGGCACGCTGCGGCTCGACTGCCCGGTCGAACAGATCGACATCGACGCCGAGGGCCTGCATCGCGTGACCTCACCGGCCGGCAAGCGCGAGCCGTTCGGGCGCGTGGTGTCGAACGCGGACGTCCACCACACGTACGCGAGCCTGTACCGGGACCATCCGGTCGCGCGGCGGCGCGTCAAGAAGCTCGAGAAGCTGAAGTGGTCGATGTCGCTGTTCGTCCTCTACTTCGGGACCGACAAGACCTACGCCGACGACGTCGTGCACCACACCGTGATCTTCGGGCCGCGCTACAAGGAGCTCCTGAAGGACATCTTCGCCGGCCACGAGCTGCCGGAGGACTTCTCGCTCTACCTGCACGCACCGCACGTCACCGATCCGAGCCTCGCGCCACCGGGTTGCGGCAGCTTCTACGTGCTGTCGCCGGTACCGCACCTCGGCAACGCGCCGCTCGACTGGGACGCGATCGGCCCGGTCTACGCCGAGCGGATCCTCGCCGCGCTCGAGACCCAGCTGCCGGATCTCCGCAACCACATCGTCACCAAGCGATGGATCACGCCGAAGACGTTCCAGACGGAGCTGCGCGCGTTCAACGGCTCGGCGTTCTCGTGCGCGCCGCTGCTGACCCAGTCGGCGTACTTCCGACCGCACAACCAGGACAAGCAGATCCCCGGCCTCTACCTGGTCGGCGCGGGGACGCATCCCGGCGCCGGGGTTCCCGGGGTCGTCAACTCGGCCAAGGCCACCGCGAGCCTGATCGCCGCCGAGCGCGAACGGCGAGGTGTCGGATGACCGAGGCGCTCGCGCTGTGTCGCGCGTCGCTCGCGGAGCATTCCAAGAGCTTCGCGCTGGCGACCCGCCTCTTGCCGGCGGCGACCGGTGATCGCGCCGCGGTGATCTACGCCTGGTGCCGGCGCGCCGACGACGCGGTCGATCTGGTCGCGGCCGACGCGGCGCCCGCGGCGGTGTCGCGCCTGGCCAACGAGCTCGCCGCGATCGCGACCGGCCAACCGCTGACCGATCCGGTGCTCGCGAGCTTCGCGGCGGTGGTCGCCGAGACCGGCATCCCGCTCGCGTACCCACGCGCGCTGCTCGCCGGCATGGCGATGGACGCACGCGGCGCGCGCTACGCGACGATCGCCGATGTCCTCGACTACAGCTACAACGTCGCGTCGTCGGTCGGGCTCATGATGTGCCACGTGTTTGGCGTGCGCGACGACCGCGCGCTGCGCCGCGCCGCGCACCTCGGCATCGCGATGCAGCTCACCAACATCTGCCGCGATGTCGCCGAGGACTGGGAGCGCGGGCGCGTCTACCTGCCGGCGGCGCTCGTGCCCGGCCTGGTCGACCGGCTCGGCGCGCCGCTCGCCGAGCAGCCGCGCGAGCCGATCGTCGGCGCGATCCGCGAGCTCCTCGCGCTCGCCGATCGCTACTACGCGAGCGGCGATCGAGGGATCGCGGCGCTGCCGTGGCGCGCCGGGGTCGGCGTGCGCGCGGCGCGACGGATCTATGCCGCCATCGGCGACGTGATCCGCGCGAACAACTGCGATCCGGTCGCCGGGCGCGCGGTGGTGTCCCGCTGGAGGAAGCGCCGGCTCGCCGGTCGCGCGATCGCGCGCCAGGTCGTCGCCCTGCCCGCGCACGGCGTCCGCCGGCTCGCCGGGCGCGTGCCGCGGCCGCCGCGCGAAGTCGTGGAGGCACGCGATGTCGTTGGCCTCTGAGCTCGCGGTCTACGTCGGGCGGATCCGCGGGTTCACCCGGCGCGACTGGCTGATCTACGTCGCCTGGATCGGGATGATCGCCGGACTCGCGGTCGCCACCGGTGGGTTCCTCGCGATCGGGGCACACCACGGCGTCGCGTTCCCGGCCGAGGCCTGGCTCGTGCCGATCGGCGCCGCGCTGTTCACGATCGCGATCGCGATCGACACGATCGGGCACCGGACGATCTACAAGGACGTGATCGCCGGCGGCGAGGCGCTCGTCCACCAGATCACGATCGGGTGCGGCGTCGGCAGCGTCGTCGCGCTCGTGCTCGCTTACGAGCATCGCGCCGCGGTGATCCCGGCGATCGTGCTCACCGCGATGTCGATCCTCTACAGCCTGATCGACGAGGCGTTTCACTGGCGACGCTACCTGCGCGCCGGGGCCGACCGTGTCGAGATGTGGAGCCACGTCGGGATCTTGCTCGGCCACGGCATCATGATGCTGGGCTGGTGGTGGTGGTACGAGCTCGGGTATCCAGGCGTGACGGAGACGCTGAGGTTCTTGTGAGCGACGTCGGGGTCTATTCGATCGCGGCGGCCGCTCAGGCGAGCGGCGTCTCGGAGCACACGATCCGGATGTGGGAGCGGCGCTACGGCGCGGTCGTCCCGCCGCGCACGCCGGGCCGCAGCCGCGTGTTCTCGCAGCGCGACGTCGATCGACTGGTGAGGTTGCGCCGACTCACCGAGGCCGGGCACGCGATCCGTCACGTCGCGACCTTGTCCGACGACGAGCTCGATCGGCTCGCCGGCGACGCGCGGCCGCAGGTCGAGCTCGGGGGCGACCCGGTCGCCCAGTTCCTCGCGGCGATCGAGGCCTACGACGTCACGACCGCCGAGGCGATCGTGTCGCGCGCCGCGCTGCTCCTGTCACCCCGCGAGCTGGTCGCCCAGGTCGCCGTCCCGATCCTCGACGCGATCGGCGCGCGGTGGGGCTCGGGCGAGCTGCGCGTCTACCAGGAGCACACCGCGAGCGCGGTCCTGCGCGCGACGCTCGGCAGCTTGATCCGCAGCCAGCCGGTGATCGCCGGTGCGCCCGTCGCGATCGCCGGCACGCTCGCCGGCGAGAACCACCAGCTCGGCGCGATGATGGCCGCGCTGCACGCTGCCACCGAGGGCTGGCACGTGATCCTCCTCGACGACCACGCACCGGCAGCCGAGCTCCGCGACGCGGCGATCAAGGCCGACGCGCGCGCGATCCTGGTGTCGTTCGTCGGCGAGCACAAGAAGACCGTGCAGACCGCGTTCGACGAGCTCGTCGCGATCACGCCGCCTCGCGTCGCGCTCGTCGTGGGCGGCCGCACCGCCGCGCGCTACGTGACGACGTCGCGCGCCCGGATCGCGACGCTCGCCGACCTCGGCGGCGTGTTGCGCAGCTTGTAGTACGCTGCACGTCGCTTGAAGGTCGCGACCCGCATCACCGTGGCGACCGCCGTCGTCGTCGCGCTCGCCGCGCTGTCGTACGCGTTCTTCGATCTGCGGGCACGGTCTGCCGAGCGGCGATCGGCCCTCGAGCGCGAGGCCCGCGCGGTCGCGACCACGCTGCGGGTGCCGTTCGAGGCGCAGTCCACGTTCCGGCCGCCGAGCGAATCGCAGCTGCGCGAGCTGTCCCGGGCGTCGAGCGGCTGGCACGTCGTCGTCATCCCGCGGACCCGCGCCGGCGACCCGGCGAGCGACACGGTCAGCGCCGCCCAGCTGCGCCGGCTGCGCACGCTGCTCGAGGTCCCACAGCTGACGTTCTCCGACATCGAGGGCGACACGTTCTTCTTCGACATCCCGATCCGGGGCCCGATCGGCACCGACGATCCGCAGGTCGTCGCGATGCTCGAGCTCTCGCGCGCGAACGAGGTGCTCGACACCACGAACGACGATCTCGCGCGCGCCGCGATCCTCGTCGCCCTGATCGTCGTGGTCGTCACGGTGATGGTCGGCGCGCTCGCGAGTCGGCTGGTCAGCCGGCCGATCACGAAGCTCCTCCGAGGCATCGACGATGTCGCCAAGGGCGACCTGTCGCACGTGATCCTGTCCGAGCGCGACGACGAGATCGGCGCGATCGCGACGCGCTTCAACGAGATGACCGGGTCGTTGCGAGAGTCGCGCGCGGAGACCCAGCGCCAGAACGAGGCCAAGCTCGCGCTCGAGCAGCGCGTCGGTCAGAGCGAGAAGCTCGCGACGCTCGGTCAGCTCGCCGCCGAGATCGCGCACGAGGTCGGCACGCCACTCAACGTGATCGCCGGGCGCGCGCGCTCGATCCAGAAGAAGAAGGATGACCCCGAGGCGGTCGAGAAGAACGCCGCGATCGTCGCCGAGCAGACCGCGCGGATCACCCGGATCATCCAGCGCCTGCTCGACTTCACGCGCCGCAAGGTCGGCACGCACGAGGCCCGCCAGGTCAACCTCAACGAGCTGACGCTGACGACGATGGAGCTCCTGTCCGGCCAGCTCGGCAATGCGCGCGTGAAGACGCGCCTCGATCGCGCCGAGGGCCTGCCGAAGTGTCCCGGCGATCCCGACCGGCTCCAGCAGGTCCTCATCAACCTGATGCTCAACGCGGTGCAGGCGATGCCCGAAGGCGGCTCGCTCGCGGTCGAGACCCGCGCCGTCGCGCGCACCCGCCCCGGGCTCGAGGGCGCCGAGCAGCGCTTCGTGACCTTCGCGGTGATCGACTCCGGCGTCGGGATCCCGGCAGAGATCAAGGACAAGATCTTCGACCCGTTCTACACGACGAAGGAAGGCTCGGGCGGCACCGGCCTTGGCCTCGCGGTGTGCTCCGGCATCGTCAAGGAGCACGACGGCTGGATCGACATCGAGGACGCCGAGGGCGGAGGGACGGTGTTTCGCGTCTTCCTGCCCGCGTCGGCATGACTCAGTCGACGATCTCGCCCTCGCCACCGTAGTTGCCAGCATAGCCGCCGTAGCCATAGCCGCCGTACTCGGGCGCCGGGCCGGCGAGCTTGGTGACCTGGGCCTCGACGGTGGCGTCGAGATCCGTGCCGCGGTTGCGCAGCACCATCGCGGCCGACGCCTTCAGCTGATCGTTCGCGTTGGGATCGCCGACGATCTGCTCCAGCGTGGTGTCGATCTCGGGGCCGCCGTTGTAGCCGGCGTTGATCGCGGCCTGCGCGACATTGACGTCGCCGTCGCGCATCAGCGTGGTCAGCGTGCGCGTCGCGCCGGCGTCGTCCATCGCCGCGAGGCCCTGCACCGAGGCCATGCGATCCTCGGGCTTCTGCGAGCGCGCGGCCTCGAGGATCGCGCCCTGCGCCTTGTCGCCGCCGACCTGCGCGAGCGTCGCGATCGCCATGGCGCGCGTCTGCGGATCGTCGTTGCGCGCGAGCCGCACGAGCATCTCGGTCGAGTGGTCGTCGGCGTTCTGGCCGAGCGACGAGATCGCCGCGACGCGCAGGCTCGGATCCTTGGACTCGAGCGCGCGCTCGAGCAGCCGGCGCGCCTCGGGCGTACCGAGGCTCGCGAGCTGGTAGACGGCGTTGGCCGCGGCGCCGTTCGGCGTCGGGTTGGTGATCAGATCTTCGGCGAGCCGGAGACCCTCGGGTGCACCGGCCGCGAGCAGCTGGTTCATCACCTGCAGCTTGACGCCCGGGTTGGTCTGCGCGGCGGCGAGCAGCGCGCCCTTGACCTGATCGGTGAGCCCGAACTGACCGAGCGCGCCAGCGGCGACGGTCGCGAGCTCCTTGTCGCTGCCGGATAGCGCGGTGACGAGCGCCTGGCGGGCCTCCTCGGTGCCGACCCGACCGAGCACGCTGGCGGCGTAGTTCGCCTCGTCGCGCCGGCCCGAGAACAGCGAGTCGACGAGCAGCTGGTTGAGCGCCGGATCACCGGGCCGCGCGTTCGCGAGCGTGTCGAGCGCGCCGACGCGGGTCTGCCCGTGGGTCTTGCCCGCGATGTCGATCAGCGCGTCGAACGCCTTGGGCGCGCCCGACTCCGACAGCATGCGCATCGCCTCCATGCGCTCGTTGCGCGAGCCCTTGCTCGCGAGGTCGACGGCGAGCGCGAGGGCCTCGTCGCTGCCGGTCTTCAGGAGGCGCGGCAGCGCGGCGCGCCGGTCGGCCGTCGAGCCGGTCTTGACGATCGAGAGCAGCGCCTGATCGACGTCCTCGCCATTCATCTGCGCGAGCTGCGCGATCGCGCCCGACATCTGGCCGCGGTCCGACAGCGCGACCTCGATGATGAGGTCGCGCGCCTCCTTGCCTCCGAGGTTCGCGAGCGCCTGCGCCGCCGCGATCGCGCTCTGGCGCTCGCCGGTCTTCAGGATCTGGCCTAGCACCTCGATCGCCTTGGCACCGCCGACCTCGCCGATCGCGAGGACCGCGGCGTAGCGCGTGCGGGTCGCGCCGTGGAGCGCCGCCTCGCCGAGCACCGCGAGGCCGGGCTCGCCGGCCTTGCCGAGCGCGTTGATCGCGGCGGCCGCGAGCTGCGGCTCGCCGGTGCGCACGATCGTCTTCAGCTTCTCGAGCAGCTCGTCGTCGATGTTCTGGATCGCAGCGAGCGCGACCGCGCCGATGCGGACGTCGGGCGAGTCGATCAGCGCGACGAGCGCTGCGTCGGCCGCCGGGTTCTCGATCGTGCCGAGCGCGTACACCGCCGGGCTCGCGACGCCGTAGTCGCCGGTCTTCGCGAGCGCGGTGAGGACGGTGACGCCCTTGTCGCTGCCGATCTTGCCGAGCGCCGCGATCGCGGTGGGCCGCGCCGGATCGCCGGACTTCTGCGCGAGCTCGATCAGGCGTGCCTCGGCGCGGACGCTGCGCGTGTTCCCGAGCGCGGCGATCGCGGCGAACCGGACGGTCGGGCGATCGTCGCTCGAGCTCTCGACCAGCAGATCGACGGCGTGCTCGGTACCGATCTGACCGATCGCCGCGACGATCACCTCGGGCACGCCCTTGCGCGGATCGTTGACGAGGCCACGCACGCCGTCGATCCCGCTGTCGTCACCGACCAGGCCGAGCTTGTCGGCAAGCGTCGCGATGTCCTTGACCGTGCGCGCCGCGAGGATGCCGTCGACCAGCTCCTTCTGCGACACTCCGGCCGCCTCCGGCGAGAGGTGGAGCGGTGCGCGAAACCGCTCGGGGAGTGCACCGGAGCGGGTTCCGGAGGCCACGTGCGCCGCCGGGGTGTTCGCAGGTGTGCCCCGCGTCCACAGCGCGTAGCCCGAGGTGGCGGCGAACAAGGCGCAGGCGAGCTTCCAGCGGGTAGTCGGCTTCATGGGTTCCGGTTCCTGTGTCAAACGAACGCTCGGAGGTAACGGTCTCTTCCCAGAAGACCGCGCCTCACGTCGGGACAGATCCATGTAGGTGCGGGTACACTTGGAAGATGTTGACCGAGGAGCAAACCGCGGAGTTGCGCTCGAAGTTGCAGGCCGACATGACCCGGCTGGCCGACCACGCGCACAACGCCCTCGACTTCACGATGGACCGGGACCGCGACCGCATCGGCCGCGACTCGATGGACGAGGCCACCGAGGAGGAGACCTACTCCACCCAGCTTCGCCTCCACGATCGGGAGACGTTCTTGCTCGAGAAGATCCGCGAGGCGTTCCGCCGGCTCGAGGCCGGCACGCTCGATGAATGCGAGGAGTGCAGCGAGTCGATCGGCTACAAGCGCCTCCTGGCGCGCCCGGTCACGACCCTGTGTTTCGAGTGCAAGACCGCCCGCGAGCAGGTCGAGGCAGATACGGCGCCGAGTGAATGATTTCCGCGGGTTTTGCGCCTTTGGACCGAGCTTGATACACTGCCGGGCAATCGGGAATGCGTGATCGATACACGATTACGGAGCGACTCGACCACGGCGGTATGGCCGAGGTCTTCCGCGGCGTCGCGGAGTCGATGGAAGGGTTCAAGAAGGCTGTCGCCATCAAGCGAATCCTTCCGAACCTGACGAAGAACCAGAAGTTCGTCTCGATGTTCCTCGACGAGGCGCGGCTCTCGCTGTTCCTCCAGCACGCGAACATCGTCCAGGTCTTCGACATCTCGAAGACGCCCGACAACGCCTACTTCCTGGTGATGGAGTTCGTCGATGGGTGCAATCTCAAGGCACTCCTCGAACGCCAGAAGCAGAAGACCAAGCGGATCGAGGTCGGGCACACGATCTACCTGATGATCGAGTGCTGCAAGGCGCTGCAGTACGCGCACAGCCTCGAGCATCCCGAGACCAACGAGCCGCTCGGCATCGTCCATCGCGACATCTCGCCGCCGAACATCCTGCTGTCGAAGAACGGCGAGATCAAGCTCGTCGACTTCGGGCTCGCGAAGGCGAACAGCCAGATCGAGTCGACCGATCCGGGCGTCGTGAAGGGCAAGTTCAGCTACCTGTCCCCCGAGGCCGCGAGCGGCAACCCGGTCGACCACCGCGCGGACGTGTTCGCGGTCGGCATCATCCTGTGGGAGATGTTCACCGGCCGCCGGCTGTTCTTCGGCGAGACCGACTATCAGACCGTCGAGCTCGTGCGCCAGGCGCGCGTGCCGTCGATCGCCGCGCTCAACCCGGAGATCGAGCCCGAGCTCGAGGGCGTCGTCCGAAAGGCGCTCGCGCGCGAGCCCGACGATCGCTACCAGAACGCCGCCGACCTCGGCGATGCGCTCGCCCAGTTCTTGTTCTCGCGCCGCATGAAGGTGACGGCGCGCGATATCCAGGCGCTCGTCCGCGACACGCAGGTCGAGATGATGCGCAAGCGGTCGGTCGAGCCGAAGCAGTCGCTGATCGACAACCTGATCCTCGACGAGATGCAGAAGATGAGCTCGCTGGTCGACGGCGAGGCCAAGGACGGCGACTCGCAAGATCACTCGCAGGCCCTCGACGCCAAGTTGTTCGTCGACACCTCGCACTGGTCCGACGAGCTGAAGGTCCAGTCGCAGCAGCAGGCGGCGCACAAGCGCGGCACGCGACCGTCGCAGCCGGCGCCGAACAAGCCCAAGGGTCCGCCGCCGATCGCGCCCGCCGGTGGCGGCGAGGTCGAGTCGCTCGAGCAGATGCTCGAGCCGGCCGATCGCACCGGCACCGTGAAGAAGGCGGTCGACAAGGGCCCGAACTGGGGCGTGATCATCGCGATCATGCTGCTGCTCGCGGCCGCCGCGGCGGTCGCGGTCGTCGTCGCGATGAAGTAGCAACTTACTTCTTGAGCGCGTTGAGCTCCTTGAGCTCCTCGCTGCCCGGCGCGAGCTCGGTCAGCCGCGCGATCGCCTCGACGACCTGCTTGCCCTGCCCGGCCGCCGACGCGGCCTGACCGAGCAGCAGCCAGCCCTGCACGAGGTCGGGATCAAGGTGCACCGCACTGCGCGCGAGCTCGAGCGCCTTCTTGGCGTCCTTGCCGTCGAGCGCGATCTGCGCGTGGAACAGGAACGCGTCATAGATCGTCGGGTCCTGCACCTCGACGTTGTCGAACGCGTCGCGGGCCGCGGGCAGATCGTTCCGATCGACCGCGGCGACCGCGAGCCCGAACGCGACCTGCGCCATCCGGCGCCGCGTGCTCTTGGCCTTGTCGTACATCGCCTTGGCGGCGCGGTAGTGACCCTCGGCCTCGTCGACCGCGCCGGTCGCCAGCGCGAGCTTGCCCGCGATGATCTCGGTCTCGGCCGAATCACCGAGCCGCTGCTTGGCGACGGTGCGCAGCTTGTCGACCAGCGCCTTCTGCGCGTTATCGGTCTGGAGATCGACGTACGCGACGTCGGCGGCGATCCACATCGTCTCGAGATCGCGCCCGCTGGTCTCGAGCGCGCGATCGATCACCTCGCCGGCCTTGGCGGTGTCGCCCTTCCGGACCAGGAGTCGCGCGCGCTCGCGATCGAGCTTCCAGTTGACCACGCCCGGCATCTTCTCCGCCGCGTCGAGCAGCTGGCTCGCGCCCGCGTGATCGCCGATCAGCGTCCGCGCCCGCGCGGCCTCGAGCGCGACGAGCACCGGGGGCTTGGGGCCGGTGTCGCGCACCAGCGCCTCGAGCTCGGTGTGGCCACCGGTCGGATCCTGATCCTCGATCAGGAGCAGCGCGTGATCGAGTCGGGCGTCGACGTTGCCCGCCTTGACCAGCGGCTCGAGCACCGCGCGCGCGGCCTTGGCATCGCCGGTCTCGACCTCGAGCCGTGCGAGCTCGAGATCGGCACGCGCGAGGTCGACGCCGCCGATCGACACCGCCTTGTCGAGCAACACGCGCGCCTTGTCGCGCGACGCGGCATCGCCAGTCGCGACGAGGATCTTGGCGTACGCGATCAACATGCCGATCGACGGGTTCGGCGCGGCGACGAACTTGGGCTCGATCGCGAGCTTCGCGAGGTCGACCGAGCCGCGCGCGAGATCGACGAGCGCGCGTCCGAGCTGCGCGGCCTCGAGCTGCGGCGCGGCCTTCGCGGCGAGATCGTAGTCGGCGCGCGCGCCGTCGAGATCGCCGGTCGCGAGCTTGGCGTCGCCGCGCACCGCCAGCCCGCGCGCGAGGCCCGCCGCGGCGTCGCCCTTGCTGGTCAGATAGTCGAGCGCCTCGCCGGCGCGGCCGCGCGCCATCAGATCCTGCGCGACGACGAGCTGGACGCGGCGGCTCGACGGATAGCGCGCGAGCGCCTGCTTGGTCGCGTCGGTCAGCGCCGGCGGGCCGATGCCGAGCAGCGTCTCGCACACGGTCTCGGCAAGCCGCTGATCGTCGACGCCGACGGTGACGCCGGCGATGGTCTCCTTGAGCGCGCCGTCGTGATCGCCCTGCGCGAGCTCGACGCGCGCGGTCGCGACATGCGCGAGCGCGACCTGCATCGGCGACACGCCGCGCGGCTGGTCGGAGAGCGGCTTGGCACCCTCGGCGAGGATCGCGTCGAGCTGCTTCTTGGCCTCGGTCGTGGTCTCGCCGAGCCGGCCGCTGGCCGCGAGGATCATCGCGCGGTCGATCAGCGCGCCGGGGTGATCCTTCGACAGCTCGAGCGCGCGCTTGATCGACGCGAGCGCGGTGTCCCACGCCTCGATCGAGGCGTACGCGCGCGCGAGCCCGAGGTGATAGAGCGCGCGATCGTCCTTGCCGGCGGCATCGGTGAGGTTCTTGATCGCAGCCTTGACGTCGCCGTCGAGCAGCGCGAGCTCGCCAGCGACGTAGGCGGTCGCGGCGTCGTCGGGGGCGAGCTGCCTGGCGCGGTCGACGTCGAGCTTGCCCTGCTTGTCGTCGCCGAGCGCGAGCGCGACGTAGGCCGACGCGATCGCGCCGTCGAGCCCACCGCGATCGCCGAGCGAGTCGGCTGCGATCTTGGCCTCGGGCACGCCCTCGCCGAACTCGAACGCGAGCAGCGCCCGGGCGCGCGCGAGCGCCGCGCGGTTCTCGATCGTCGCGCTCGCCTGGGCGATGCCGCCGAGGCTATCGCGCGCGGCGAGCCAGCCGCGCCAGGTGTCGGCCTTCGCGGTGTCGGTCGCGTGCGTGCGCGCCGCCTCGATCTGCTTGGCGAGCCGCATCGAGCGGATCTGGAAGCCGGCGAACACGCCGCCGCCGATCACGAGCGCGCCGACGACGATCCAGCCGAGGATCTGGAACCGCGACCGGCCCTTCTTGATGCCGGTCTTCATCGGCCGCGACGCGCTCGAGTTGGTCGGCTCGACGATCGGGACCGCGCCGCTCGACTGCATGTCGAAGTTGTCGAGCAGCGATGGCAGGCCGTTCGGGCCCATCTCCATCGAGCCCGGCGGTGGCGTCAGGCGCGGCATCGGCTGCGCGGCGACGGTCGCCTTGGCCCACGCCGGTGCCCCGGGCTGGCCGAACATCGCATCGACGACCTGCTGGCCCTCGGGGGGCGCCTGGATCGCGAGCGTCGGGCGCGCCGAGGCGGGGAGTGGCATCGCGATCGCGGTCGGCAGCGCGGCGGAGATCGGCGCGCTCGGCGGCACCGGCTGGACCTCCATGATGTGCGGCTGCTGCGCGAGCATGCTCGCGAGCTGTTGCGGTCGCGCGATCGGTGGCACGTCGGGGAACTGGCCAGCGGCGATGTTGACCGCGTTGCGCACGCGCGAGGCTGGCCCGGGTGCCGCGGCCGGCTTGGGGGCCTGGCTCGGCGGCTTGGCGCGCGCCGCCGGCCTCGGCATCTCGCTGACCTCGATCAGCTCGTCGTCGTCGAGCTCGACCGTGGTGACGATCTTCTTGCTCGGCTTGGCGGGCCGCAGCCCAGGGCCGCCGAGCTTCACCAGGGGCTTGCCCGGTGGGGCCGAGCTGCGCTTGATCGAGCCGCGCGGCTCGTCGAAGTCACCGCCGCGCTGGCCGGCGCGGGGCGGCGCGGCGAGCGCACCGAAGTCCTCGTCCTCGACGTCCGTGCCGTCGACCTCGGGATCGACCTCCATCGTGCCCGATCGATCGCCGACCGCGAGCACGTTCGGCGGGGGCGTCGTCTCGGGTGCCGGCGGCGGCAACACGGGGCGGCGCGCGAGCGGCGTCGACACGTTGGTCTCGCCGAAGTTGCCGCCCGAGTCCTCGTCGCCGTGCGGGCCGTCGGTCGCGGCCGGCTGCGGGTAGTGCTTGGTCTCGCCGCCGGCCTGGTTCGCGCCGCCGCCGAGGAACCCGACCGAGGGATGCGACGAGCTCTGCGACGGCCGTCCGCTCGCGCGCTGCGCCTCGTCGAGCAGCTCGGCGAGCCGGCGGTCGCTCGGGTTGGCACGCGCGAGCCCGGTCAGGAGCTCGATCGCGCCGTGGTGATCGCCCTTGCCGATCAGCGCCTCGCCCTTCAACGCCTGGGCGACGAGCGAGCCGTGATCGAGCTCGAGCGCGACGCGCATCTCGGCGAGCACCTCGTCGTACCGCTTGAGCGCGAGCAGCGCCTGGCCGAGGACGATCCGACCATCGACCGTGGTCGGCCGACCGAGGAGTCCCAGGCGGCACACCTTGACGGCTTCCTGGTACTGCCCGGACGCGACCAGTCCTTGGCCACGGGTGACGAAGTCGCTCTGCGACACCTCGTCCGAGCTTACCGCGAACCGGGTGCCCGCGCCGACGCCGATTTGGCCGGCTTTTCGTCGGCATCCCAGTTCGTGTCCTTGGGAACCGCATCCTTCTTGACCGGCTCGGGGAGCCCGGGCATCTCGGCGCCGCGCAGACGGGCCTCGTCGACCAGATACCAGGCCTGGCCGTGGCGCTCCCAGGTCTCCATGGTCTGGGTCTCGTGCAAGGTGCCCTCGGACGCTCGGTACCACGACAGCTTGATCTGGACCTTGGCCTCCTTGCCGCGGGCGTCGAGCTTGACGACCTCGTAGTCGGAGATCTTGAGGTCGGACGCCCGCTGATCCCAGTCGTCGATCGCGCGCGAGCGCTCGCGGGGCGGCAGGCTCGACGCGGCGATCTCGAAGCGCTCCCAGCGGATCCCGTCGTGATAGGTCCGCACGGTATCGCCGAGCGCCTCGACCGGGCGCTGGGAGGCCGCGCCGCAGGCGGTCGCACCGATGGCTACCGCGAGGAGAACAAGTCGCGTCATGGTCCCAGTCAACACCGGGGCGATCGCCGCGGCAACTTCGCGGCACGTTGCAGCACTTCGCCGCACTTAGCGAAGTGCTTCGCGATGCGAGCGGGCATAGTGCGCGGGATGTTCGCCCGTGTTGTCCTCGGTCTCGTAGCGCTGACGTCGATCGCGGGCGCGTGCCCGACGCCCAGGCCCGGCGAGAAGATCATGGTGGTCGCGCACGGCACGCCGAGCGTCGATGGCGACCTCGACGACGCCGTGTGGCAGACCGCGTGCTTCCAGAGCGACTTCGAGCAGCAGGCGCCGGCCTACGGCCAGCCGCCGTCGCACCCGATCCGGGTCGCGGTCGCGATGGACGACGACACGCTGTACGTCGCCGCGCGGATGTTCGCGGCGAACGCCGACGAGCTCGACGACGCGCTGACCCAGCGCGACGATCTCTCGCAGGCCGAGCGCTTCATCGTGTCGATCGATCCGAGCAACACCAAGCGGATCGCTTACAGCTTCGCGGTGTCGGTCGCCGGCGTGCGCTCCGACTGGGTCCACACCGACGACACCCAGGGCGCGCGCGACTACACGTGGAACCCGGTGTGGCGCGCGCGGACCAAGCGCTACGCCGACGGCTGGTCCGCCGAGCTCGCGATGCCGCTCGCGCAGCTCCGGCTACCGACCCAAGCGCTGACCTCGTGGGGCATCGACTTCAACTGGTTCATCCCGCACCTGCCCGAGGACATCTTCTGGCGCGCGATCCCGCACGACAAGACGGCGTGGGCCAGCATGTTCGGCTCGCTCGTCGAGGTGCCGCCGGTCACCGCACGGCTCGGGCTCGAGCTCCTGCCGTACGTCGCGACGCGGCTCGCGGTCGGCGAGGTCGCGCCGGCGGCGCCCGCGCATCGCGTGGAAAAGGGCATCGAGGCCGGGCTCGACGCCAAGCTGCGCCCCCTGCCCGGCCTCGTCGTCGCCGCGACGCTGAACCCGGACTTCGGCCAGGTCGACGTCGATCCGGCGTTCGTCAACCTCACCGCGTACGAGGTCCGCCTGACCGAGAAGCGACCGTTCTTCGTCGAGAACAACGCGCTGTTCGCCGACAGCCCGCTCCAGTTCTTCTACAGCCGCCGGATCGGCGCCTTGCCACGCGTGTTGCCGACGACGAGCCAGGGCGAGGCGATCACCGCGATCGATCTGCCGCAGAGCGTGCGCATCCTCGGCGCGGTCGCCGCCGGCGGCTACGTCGCGTCGCGCACGCAGGTCGCGGCGCTCGCGGCGCTGACCGACGAGACGTCGGCTGACGCGATCGTCGGCGCGGGCCGGCGCGCGGTCGTCGTCGCGCCGCTCACCGCATGGTCGGCGGCGCGCGTCGAGCAACAGCTCGGCAACTCGGTGATCGGCGCGACCGCGACCGCGGTGCGGCGCTCGCTCGGCGGCACCGACCTCGCACCGCTCCTGCCGTCATCGGCGCTCGGCGTGGGCGCCGACGCCAACCTGCGCACCGAAGACCGCGCGTACGAGCTGACGACGTACGCCGGCCTCACCGACGTCGCCGGCTCGCACGCCGCGATCGCGACGATCGCGAACGGCTCGGCGCACTACTTCCAGCGACCCGACGAGACCTACGCGCGGCTCGCCGACAGCGCGACGCACCTCGCCGGCTGGTCGGCCGGCGTGTTCGGCGGCAAGCGCGCCGGCGCGTGGCAGGGCGATCTCGGCGGCTACGCGGAGTCGCCGCGCTACGAGGTGAACGACCTCGGTCGCCTGCAGTCGGCCGACGACACCGGCCTCGAGGCCAGCCTCGAGTACCTGCACACCATGCCGAGCACGCACATCTACCAGTGGAACCTCGGAGGCAGCGCGAGCCAGGAGTGGAACTTCGGCGGCATGCGCAAGCCGGCGCTGATCGGCGCGTCCGGCGGGCTCACGCTCGCGAAGTTCTCGACCGTGCGTGCCGACGCGACGTTCTTCACGCCGGGCACGCAGGACGACCTGACGCGCGGCGGCCCGCGCATGGCGGTCGGGTGGGCCTCGCACGCCGACCTCGGCGCGTCGACCCCGAGCGAGCGCCGCGTGCAGCTGTCGGCGTCGCTCGGCGTCGACGAATCGCCGACGCTCGCGCGCGGCGTGGCGGCCTCGGCGCGACTCGCGCTCCGGGCGACGCCCGCGCTGCGCTTCGATCTCGCGCCGTCGCTCACGGTCGCCGAGGATCACCGGCAGTACGTCGGCGAGGTCGACGGCGCCGGCGGCGGCGACCAGACGTTCGGCCGCCGCTACCTGTTCGGCCACCTGCGCCGCGCCGAGGCGGCACTCGAGCTCCGCGCGACGTGGTCGCTGTCGCCCGATCTGGTGCTCACGCTGTACGCGCAGCCCTTCGCCTCGGTCGGCCGCTTCGATCGGATCGGCGAGCTCGCGGCGACCGCGTCCGCCGACGTGCGCTGGTACCCGACCGCGGCGCACGGCGACGGCACCCGCGACATCGTCGACGGCGCGGCGCAGTTCTCGATCGCCGAGCCGGACTACACCGTCCTGTCGCTGCGCTCGACCGCGGTGCTCAAGTGGGAGCTGCGGCCCGGCTCGACGCTGTTCGTGGTCTGGCAGCAGGCACGCGGTGGGGGCGAGGCGATCTCGCATCCGCTGCACAGCGAGATCCCGTCGGTGTTCACCCAGAACGCGATCCACACGCTCGCGATCAAGTTCAGCTACTGGTTCGGCTGAGTCATCGTCGTCGTCAGCTTGTCGCCCTTCCAGCGCAGGTCGAGCGTCTGGTGCGGATCGTACGGGCCCGGCGTGCAGATCGGACCTCCCATCGGCGTGCAGGTCGACGCCACGAGCGTCGCGTAGCTGCCGCCCTTCGCGACCTCGACCTCGAGCTGCGTGCTGCCGTCGACGATCTCGGTCACCGTCAGCTGGCTGCCGTCGTACTCGATCGCCATCAGCTTGCTGTCGCGCTGGGCGAGCAGCGCGGTGTGTTTCTTCGAGCTGACGATGCCGCG
This sequence comes from Haliangiales bacterium, assembly GCA_038321315.1. Classification (GTDB taxonomy): domain Bacteria; phylum Myxococcota_A; class Polyangia; order Haliangiales; family Haliangiaceae; genus JABFXX01. Next base: position 23,698 of record JBBQEX010000083.1, read on the forward strand.
GAGACTCCACGACGTGCTGCCGTACTCCGAGCCACGCCCGCCGGTGCCGAGGTCGGCACGCAGCGCCTCGCCACCGCCTGGCGGATGGAAGATCAGCGTGGCCTGGACGACGTACTCGGTGAAGTCCGGCCCGTGCCTCTCACGCTCGACGTCGCAGGTCTCGAGCTCGGTCGTCCCGTTGGCGAAGTCGGGCCCGGCCACCGAGCTACAGCTCGCCGCCCAGACCGGCTCGGCGTCCTCGGTCGCGACGTCGGGCGCGCCGGCATCGAGTGGGATGGTGGCGACCACCTTCGGTGGTGTGATCACCGTGTGGGCCGGCGCGCCGCATCCGGTGGTGAGGAGCGCGAGGAGGATCGATCGCATGTGCCTACTTGGGGTGCGTGAACATGGCGTGCTTGTGGCCGACCTTGTCGAGGTAGCCGAACCGGAACGGCATCGGCTTGGCCCCCTTCACGTTGTACAGCGCGCGGGTATCGAGATCTTCCTTGCGCCCCTCGACGCCGACGACGATCGGGCCGTTGAAGTTGCCGAACGTCTCCTGCACGAGCCCGGCGGGCTTCGCGTAGGTCGGCGGGATGCCCGTCGAGTCCGACAGCATCCACACCATGTGATCGACGAGGTACTTGCGCATCGTCGAGAACTCGCCGAGCCACAGCAGGTAGCTCGCGCCCTTGGTCATCATCGTGACCTTGCCCTTGCCCTCGAGGTGCTTGATCACGCCGCCGTGATCCTTCAGGTAGTCGTTCGCGAGGTTCCACGCGATGTGGCGGTGGGTGCGCACGACGGTCTCGCCCGGCTTCTTGAACTGCACCTCGACGTTGGCGAACGACTGCGCGAACTTCGGCGCCTTCCAGTTGCCGCGCAGCGACTTGCCGTTCTTCTTGTCGGCGTCGAGCACGTCCTTCTCGAGGTAGTGGATCGCGCCGGCGTCATCGATCGTGAAGTAGCGCGCGCCGACGATCTCGTAGCCCGCGGTCGCGAGCCCGAGCAGGTGCGACGCGAGCTGCTCCGGGATGGTGTCCTGCTGCCCGGCCGACAGGTTGACGCTCGAGTTGGTGTCGAGGTTGATGAGCGCGCCGATCTGGGTGCGGAACGCGTGGAGATCCTTGTCGAGCTCGGCGGGCGTCAGCTCGGTGATGTGGCGCGGATCGCCGGCGAGCTCGAGCGACAAGGTCGTGACCTCGGTGGCGTCGGGGAACGGCACGAGCGCGGAGATCAGGTCGCCGCCGCCGAACGGATACACCACGGTCTTCGGCAGATCCTTGGGCTCGCGCTCGACGAACCACGCGCGCGCCTTGTCGAAGTACTCCTTGCGATAGGTCTCCATGTACGGCGCGAGCGACTTGCAGTGCTCGGCGACGATCTTCTCGTACTTGCCCTGCTGCGACGGATCCTTCTTCCAAAGCTCGGCGGGCAAGGGCCCCGAGCCGCCACACGCGGCGACGCGGAACACGATCTGGACGTCGGGCGTGAGGTCCATGCCCTCGGCGCGGGCCGCGGTCGTGGCGAACATGGAAGCGACGACGACCAGCCCGGCGATGCGCATGTGGTCGGGTTGTAACGCAAAACCCGACGCAGAAATTCACTTCGCCTTGGGCTTCGTGACCATCAGGTGCGCCTGCTTGTCCTTGTCGACATAGCCGAACCGGAACGCGAGCTTGCGCCGCGGCTGGTTGGCCCACAGCGCGATCATCTGCTCCTCGTTCCGGTTGTCGCGCGCGTTCTCGAGGAACGCGCCGTGGAAGTAGCCGTAGGTCTCCTGGACCATGCCGGCCGGCCGCGCGTAGGCCGGCGGGATGCCGGTCGAGTCCGACAACATCCACGCGAGGTGGTCGAGCATGTAGCCGCGGATCCGGTTGAAGTTCGGGCTCCACAGGAGGTAGCTCGCGCCCTTGGTCAGCATCGTGACCGAGCCCTTCTTCTCGAGGTGCCGGATCAGCTCGTCGTGCTTCTTCAGGTAGTCGTCGCCGAGGTTCCAGCCGATGTGGCGGTGCACGCGGACCTGGGTCTCGCCGATCTTCCGGTACTCGAGCTCGACGTTGGCGAACGCGGTCGAGAAGTTCGGTGACTGCCAGTCGCCCTTCAAGCTGCGCGGGTGCGCCTTCTTGGCGGCCTCGTCGGCGGCGTCGATCTCGGCCTGTTCGAGGTAGTGGATCGCCCCGGTCTCGTCGAGCGAGAAGTAGCGCATCGCGATCGGCTCGTAGCCGCCGGCGACCAGGCCGAGCAGGAACGAGCTGACCTGGCCGGGCAGATCGTTGCGCTGGCCGTGCGACAGATTCTCGCTGGTGTTCGAGCCGACCGAGACCAGGCCGCCGATCTCGGCACGCAGCGCGCCGAGGCTGTTGTCGATCTTGTCGAGCGACAGCGTCTTTAGCCGCCGCGGATCGCCCGCCATCTCGAGCGAGATCGTCGTTACCTCGGTGGCGTCGGGGAACGCGACCAGCGCCGAGATCAGGTCGCCGCCGCCGAACGGATACACCACCGTCTTCGGCGCGTCCTTGGGGACGACGGCGTCGAACCACGCGCGGCCCTTGTCGAAGTACGTCGCGCGAAACTCGGTCATCCGATCCATGACCGGCTTGCAGTGCTTCTTCACGATCGCGCCGAGCTTCTCGGCCTTGTCGCCGAACGCGTCGGGCATCGGCGCCGCGAGATCGCCGCAGGCGGCGACCCGATACAGGAGCTTCGCGTCGGCGATGAAGTCGACGCCCGCCGGCGCGGTGGGGGTCGGTGGAGGCGGCGGCGCTTCGGGTGGCTTGGCGGCCGGTGGCGGCGTCGCCGGCGTGGTGACGACGGCCGTGCTCGAGCCGAGCGAGGTCGGCGGTGGCGGAGTCTGCGTCTGTGGCGACGCGCCACTTCCACAGGCGACGAGGACGGTCAAAAGCGCTGCGCGCATGGCCTAGGCTGCAACGTCGGCGCCCCCCTGTCCATTTCAGGACAAGTCGGCGACGGATCCCTCGTACATCTTGTCGAGTAACCCCGCGTACTTCTTCTCGACGACCTTGCGCTTGACCTTGAGGCTCGGCGTCAGCTCGCCCTCGTCGACCGTGAGGTCCTTCGGCAGGATCGCGAACTGCTTGACGCTCTCGTACTTCGCGAGGGACTTGTTCACCTCGTCGAAGAACGGCGACAGCATCGCCTTCACCTCATTGGCCTTCACGACCTCGTTGTAGCCGCCGCTCAGGTTGTGCTCCTTGGCCCACTTCATCGTGGCCTCCTCGTCGAGCGTGATCAGCGCGGTGACGAAGTTGCGCTTGTCACCGTGGATGATCACCTGCGAGATGTACGGGCACGTCGCCTTCAGCTTGCCCTCGATGTGCTGCGGGGCGATGTACTTGCCGCCCGAGGTCTTGATCAGGTCCTTCTTGCGGTCGGTGATCCGCAGGATGCCCTTCTTGTCGACCTCGCCGATGTCGCCGGTCTTCAACCATCCATCGCCGGTCAGCGTCGAGGCGGTCTCCTCGGGGAGGTTGTGATAGCCCTGCATGACGCCGGGGCTCTTGATCAGGATCTCGCCGTCCTCGGCGATCTTCAGCTCGGTGCCCGGCATCGGATAGCCGACCGAGCCGAACGCGTAGCCGGTCGGGCGATTGACGAAGCTCGCGGCGCTGGTCTCGGTGAGGCCGTAGCCCTCGAGGATCAGGATGCCCGCGGCGTGGAAGAACTCGGCGATCTCGCGCGACAGCGGTGCCGAGCCCGAGATGAAGTAGCGCACGCGTCCGCCGAACCGCGCCTTCAGCTTGTCGAACACCAGGCGATCGGCGAGCTTCAACTTCCACGCGAGCAGGCCGCTCGGCTCGCGGCCGGTCTGGCGCAGCGCGCTGACCTCCTTGCCGACCGAGACCGCCCACTCGAAGATCTTGAGCTTCACGGGGCCGCTGGCCTTCGCGCTCTCGATCACCTTGTTGTAGACCTTCTCGAAGATCCGCGGGACCGCCGCCATGATCGTCGGCCGCACGACCGCGAGGTTGTCGATCAACTTGGGGATCCGGCCGTCGACCGCGGTGACCGAGCCCGACGCGATGTGGCCGCACATGAGGACCTTGCCGAACGAGTGCGACATCGGGAGCCAGAGGTACTGGACGTCGTCCTTGCCCCACAGGTGGATCGAGTCGATGCCGTCGGCGCAGTACGCCCAGCACTCGTGCAGGAGGCGCACGCCCTTGGGCTTGCCGGTCGTGCCGCTCGTGTAGATCAGCGTCGCGAGCTGGTCGCCCTTGACGCCGGCGACGATGTCATCGACCAGCTTGCCGTTCTTCGCGAGCTCCTCGGCGCCTGCGGCCTCGAGCTCGGCCAGGGTCATCGCCCACGTCCGATCGCGCGCCTCGGGCGTGCCGTCGACGAGGATCGCGCGCTGGAGCAGCGGCATCTCGGCCTTGTGCTTCGACAGCTTGGCGAGCTGCTTGGGATCCTCGACGAACACGATCTTGGTGTCGGAGTCGGCGAGGATGAACGCGCACTCCTCGGCGGTGCTCGACGGGTACACCGTGGTGGTCGCGCCGCCCGCTGACAGGATGCCGAGATCGATCAACAGCCACTCGACGCGGGTGTTGCACAGGATGCCGGCGCGCTCCTCGCGCTTCAGCCCGAGCGACACCAGGCCTGCCGCGATCGCCTTGACGCGCTCGCCGCTCTGCCGCCACGTCATCGATCGCCACTCGTTCCCCTCGCCGACCGGATAGCGATACGCCTCGCGGTCCGGGGTGTCGGTGACGCGCTTGGCGAAGAGCTGCGCGATCGAGGTCGTCTTGCGAACCAGGCGCTCGGGAGCGGTCGATGACATGTCGCCTGGGACTATAGCCAGAACTGGTCAGGGCGAAGCCCGAACGACCGGTGGTAAGTTCGCGCCGTGGCGGACGCCCGCATCTGGCTCGAAGCGGTGGGTGCGGCGTGGCGCGCCGAACGCATGGCCGCGCGCGCGCGAATCGCGCTCGAACGCAGCGGCCGATCGCTCGACGAGCGCGTCCTGCTCGGCATCGCGCTCGCGAAGCTGCGGATCGTCGACGAGGTTTCGGCGCCCGGCGATCGCGTGCGCGTCCGCCTCGCGGTGCCCGACGCGGTCGACCTCGACAACCTGCGGATCGGTCCCGGCGACCCGGTGCGACTGTGGGCCGAGCACCCGGATGAACCCGGTGCAGTGCGCGCGGTGGTCGAGCGACGCGATGGTCAGAGCCTCTGGCTGATGCTCGATCGCGCGGTCGACGAGCTCGAGCGCGAGTACGCGATCGACCCCGAGGCGCCCGAGGTCACGTTCGATCGTGGTGACGCGGCGATCGAGAAGACCAGGATCGCGCTCGCGACCAGCGACCTCGCGCGCATCCGCGATGTCGTCGCGCTGGTCAAGCCGGCGCGGCCGCTCGCGCCGATCAGCTGGGACCTGCTCGACGACGCGCTCGATCAAAAGCAGCAGGAGGCCGTCGACGTCGCGCTGCGATCGGGCGACGTCGCGCTCGTGCTCGGGCCGCCCGGCACCGGCAAGACGCGCACGCTCGTCGAGATCGTCCGCCAGCGCGTCGAGCGCGGCGAGCGCGTGCTGTGCGCCGCGCCATCGAACACCGCGGTCGACAACCTCGCGGTGCGGCTCGCCGCGGCCGGCCTGCGCGCCGTGCGACTCGGGCACCCGGCGCGGATCTCGCCAGCGATCCTGTCGCTCACCGTCGACGTCCAGGTCGATGCCGACGGCGCGACCCGGCTGGCGCGCGAGTGGCGCGATCGCGCGAGCGTCCTGCGCAAGTCGGCGGCGAGCAAGCGCGGCGCCGAGGCCAAGGGCCTGTGGCAGGAGGCCCGCGCGCTCGATCGCGACGCGGTGCGCGAGCTCGGCAACGCGGCGCGCGCGATCGTCGAGAGCGCCGAGGTCGTGCTGACGACGTGCGTCGGCTGCGATCAGTCGTTCATCCGCGCGACGACGTTCGACTGCGTCGTGATCGACGAGGCGACCCAGGCCGCCGACCCGCTGATCCTGATCGCGCTCGCGCACGCCAAGGTCGCCGTGCTCGCCGGCGATCCGCACCAGCTCGGGCCGGTCGTCGTAGGTGGGCCGCAGGTGGAAGGCGTCTTGGGGACCACGATCTTCGAGCGCTTGGCGGCGGTCACCGACACCGTGATGCTCGAACAGCAACACCGGATGAACATCGAGATCATGACGTTCCCGTCGCGCTCGATGTACGACGGCAAGCTCGTGGCCGCGCCCGAGGTGGCGCATCGCGTGCTCGCGGATCTCGGGGTCGAGCCGGATCCGGTGCGCACCAAGCCCGTGTGGTTGATCGACACCGCGGGCAAGGACTGGCTCGAGGAGCGCACCGACTTCGAACCGAGCGGCTCGCTCAACAACCTGCCCTCGTTCCACATCGATCCGAGCACGTTCAACTCGGGCAACGCACTGCGGATCGCCGCGGAGGTTCGACGCTTGTTGTCGCGCGGGGTCGCGGCAACCGACATCGCGGTGATCGCGGCGTACTCGGCGCAAGCGCGGCATCTACGCGACCTCCTGAAGCTCGAGCGTGCGGCCGGGCTCGAGGTCGGCACCGTCGATGGCTTTCAGGGCCGCGAGAAAGAAGCGGTCGTCGTCGATCTCGTGCGGTCGAACGACTCGGGAGAGATCGGGTTTCTCTCGAACACGCGACGGATGAAT
>JBBQEX010000084.1:0-30082 GCA_038321315.1 Haliangiales bacterium
GCAAGTGCACGCCGACGCTCTGAAACAGCGCCACGTCGAAGCCGTGACCGCCGTTCGGGACGACCTGTTCGAGGCGGAAGGTGTCCTTGGTTGGGCTCCGGCTGCACGCCGCAGATCCACCGAGTGCGACGCAAGCGCCCACCAGCGCTCGAAAGGGTGTCGGATCGCGGCGAAATAGGGCCATTCGGATCCCGCGTGCACCGCGCGTGCCTCGCGCCGTGACGGCACCGGGGCCGTGCTACCTGTCTTTGCATGAGGCGAACCCTTCATGCGGCGCTCGGCTTCGCGATGGTGATGGTCGCGTGTGGTGCCCCCTCGAAGGCCCCATCCCAAGCTCCGGTGGTAGGACCTCCGTTGCTCGCGACGCTGACGATCCCGGGCGATCCGGCGTTCGTGACCACGGCGCGTGACGTGATCGAGCTCGTGTTCGCGATCGATCCGAGCGTCGCGGCGAACGCGGGGTTGTTCGCCGACGCGACCCACGTGGTGTCGTTCTCGCCCGCGAAGATCGCGACGCTCGTGGCGCGCCTCGATCGCGATCTCGCGGCGCTGCGCGCGATGCCGTGGCGGAGCTGGCCGGTCGATCAGCAGATCGATCTGCGCTGGATCTTCGCGAACGCCGAGTCGGCGCGCCACCAGCTCGTCGACGAGAAGATCTTCGTGCACCGCCCGGCGGCGTGGCTCGAGTCGCTGGCGAACCAGTTGATCGCGTTCGCGAGCTACGTGCCGTCGGATCGCGTGCGGCCCGCCCAGATCTGGGCGCAGGTGCCGGCGATGCTCGACGAGGTGCGCGCGGTCGCGACCGCAGTGACGGCGCGCGATCGCGAGACCGCACGCAAGCTGATCGTCGCGCTGCTCGCGATGGCCCACGCAGATGGCTCGCCGGAGGCCGCGGCCGCCGCGACCGCGCTCGCGGGCTACGACGCCGAGCTCGAGGCCCAAAAGCCCACGCGCGAGATGGCGGTGATCGGCGCCGATGGGTTCGCGTGGCGGCTCGCGCATGCCGAGTTGCTCGATCACACGCCGGCCCAGCTGCTCGCGCTCGCGAACACCGAGCTCGCGCGCATCGATGCCGCGCGCGCCGCGCTCGCGGACAAGCTCGGCCCGGCACCGGAGCCGACGCCATCGCAGCTCGAGCGAGCGACCGCGCTCGATCGCGACGGCCTGCTCGCGATGTACGACCGCATCGAGGCTGACCTCCGCGCGGCCACGATCGCGGCCGGGTTCGTCACGATCCCCGCGACGGTCGGCCCGATCCACGCACGCGAGACACCCGACGCGATGGTGCCGCTCACCGGCGACGGCGGCAGCATGAACCCGCCGCCGCCGTTCATCGCGAGCGACGTCGGCTACTGGAATGTCGAACACTTCCACGCCGAGTGGGACGCGAAGGCCCGCCTCGACAAGGTCACCGCCGCCGACGGCTGGCAGACCAACAGCTTCGGGCCCTACGCGGCGCACGAGGGCTACCCGGGCCACCACCTCCAGCTCGCGATCGCGCGCCGCAACCCGGACCCGATCCGCAGCATCCTCGCCGACGGGGTGCAGAACGAGGGCTGGGGCCTCTACGCCGAGGAGGAGCTCTGGCGCCACGGCGGGCTCGGCACCGCGCCGCGCACCGAGGACGCGATCCTGCGGTCGTATCGGTACCGCATCATGCGCGTGGTCTACGACGTCAACATCGAGACCGGCGTGTGGGACCTGCAAGAGGGCGCGGACTTCCAGCAAGGCACGCCGCCGGGCAAGGCCACGGTCAACGAGGGCGTGCTGCGCGCGATCCAGTGGCCGACGCAGCTGCTGTCGTACTTCACGGGCAAGCAGCAGATCCTCGCGCTGCGCGCCGAGTACCAGACGCTGCGCGGTGCGGCGTACACCGACCGCGCGTTCCACGACGCGTTCCTCGCCGAGGGCTCGATCCCGGTCGCGCTGATTCGCGCGAAGCTGCTCGGCACGCCGGTCCCGGGCCTCGAGTAGTCAGCCCGGACGAACGCGCGTGGCGAGGCCGAGCGCGTCGAGCTTCGCTTCGAGCTGCTGCGCGTCGGCCTGGCGGTCGCCGGCGAGGCGGATCGCCAGCGTCGACGTGTTGATGTCGACATGACAGGCGACGCCGGCGATGGTGCAGTCGAGCGGCTCGACGATGCTCGGGAAGTTGCGGCTGTTGCGCGGTCCGGGCGTCGCGATCGGCGAAGGCGGCGTGCCGTCGCCACGCGCCAGGATGCCGAGCTTGTCGAGCACGGCGACGAGGTCGGTCTCGTTCGTGAAGTCGAGATAGAGCAGGTGCTCCGCGGCCGTGTCGGTGCGCTCGGTCGACGACGCCGGCACGAACGTGAAGTAGCGAAGGGTGTCTGCCACGTCGCGACTATCGCACGCGCGCCATCAGACGAGGTCATACTCCGCGGGTGTCCACCCAGACGTCCTCCGGGGGCGTGCGCTCCCCCGACGCGGTCGAGCTCGCGCTCGATGCGCGCCTCGGGCGTTACACGATCGAGGCGCTGCTCGGGCGAGGTGGCATGGGGGTGGTCTATCGCGCACGCGATCCGGATCTCGGTCGCAGCGTCGCGCTGAAGGTGCTGCGGGGGCAGCCGACCGACGCCGGGCGGGCGCGCCTCCTGCGCGAGGCGCAGGTCATGGCGCAGCTCGTTCATCCGAACGTGATCACGGTGTTCGAGATCGGCACGTCGAGCGATCGCGACTTCATCGTGATGGAGTTGATCGACGGGGTGACGCTCGACACCTGGGCGAAGACGCGCACCCACGACCAGATCGTGCGTGCGTTTCGCGATGCCGCACGCGGGCTCGCCGCCGCGCACGCCAAGGGCCTCGTGCATCGTGACTTCAAGCCGAGCAACGTCCTCGTCGGCCGCGACGACCGCGTCGTCGTCACGGACTTCGGCCTCGCGCGTCCGAGCGAAGGCAGCGGCGGCAACCCACCGGAGCTCGACGCGGCGATCGGGATCGCCGACACCGGCGTCGCCGAGCCGAGCGGGGCACCTCGCGAGTCATCTCGCGAGTCATCCAAGCCGTGGTTGTCGCCACTCACGGCCACGGGCTCGTTGCTCGGCACGCCGGCGTACATGGCACCCGAGCAATGGACGGGTGACGAGGTCGACGGTCGCACCGACCAGTACGCGTTCTGCATCGCGCTGTGGGAGGCGCTCGAACGCGCGCACCCACGGCGTGCGCACACGGTCGACGAGCTTCGCGCCCTCGCGGTCGCCGGGACCTTCCCCGAATCGACCGACGCGATCCCCGCATGGATCGTCCCGATCCTGCGGCATGGCATGGCGGTGCGCCCCGCCGACCGCTGGCCGTCGATGATCGCGCTGTGCGACGCGCTCGAGCGCGGCCGGCATCGCCGCCGCCGGCGCGGCCTCGCGGCCCTCGGCGTCGTCGGCGTCGTCGCGCTCGGCGCCGGTGCATTCGCGCTCGCGACGCGCACCGACGCACCTCCACCGGTCGCACCGACCGTCGACGCCGTGGACGCTCGACTCGAGCAAGCACTCGGCAAGCTGATCGCGCTCCCGACCGAGCCCGGCAACGCGTGCGCCGACTACTTCGCGGCGGTCGCGACACCGGTCCCCGACGCCTCCGATGCTGCGGCCGAGGCCGTCCTCCAGCGACTCCGGTTGGGGGCGACGAAGCGCACGTGCACGATCATCGGACTGTTGCTGCCATGGTCGGCTCTCGATGGCGGGTCGAAGGTCAAGGACGGCCCGACCTTTGGCCTGCTCGCCGCATCGAAGCTGATCGGCGCCCGTGCCAACGAGCTCGCGCGCACGGGAGACACCGCGGCCGCGATCCGGTGGCTCGCCATCGGTGTCGTGATCGGGCTCCAGCTGCAGCGCGAGCCCGAGTTGCTGATCGGCATGGTCGGAATCTCGATCGCCACGGGCGCGATCGCCGAGCTCGTCACGCTCGATCCTTTGCGTGCACCGCGCTGGAGCGTCGTCGCCGGGCTGCTCAACGATCGCAGATATGGCGATGTCGACCGGTTCAAGGCCCTCGCGCCCGACGACGTCGAGGGCGCCGCGATCCTGGTGGAGTCTCCGGACCTGCTGCCGGGTGTGCGGGCGGCGAGCATCGCCCACGTCGCGCGAGCCCATGGGGAGGTCACCCCACGTCAACGCGAGCTGCTCGAACGCTGGACGCACCTGCCCGATCCGCGTCTCGCGGCCGTCGCGACGCACTTCCGCGCCACGATCCTGCGAAGCACGCAGTGACGCCGTCACTGCGGCGTGAGCACGTCGACGGTCATGTTCGCGTCCGTGCCGTCGGTGCCGTGCTTCACGAGAACGCGGCCATCGGGTGTGAGGGCGAGGACCTCGATCCCGGTGACCTCGCGGTTTGGCACCGTCGGGTCGCGTAGGAAGTCCGTGAGGTCGGCCACATCGCCTGCCGCGTCGCGGACGCGGATGGGCTGTGCGACATGGAGCTGGTTGAAGATGACGTCGCCGCGATCGTTCAACGCGAGCGCCTCCCCGAACTCGGTGCCGAGAATCTCGGTCGTGGCACCGTCGAACAGCGCGGGAAACGAGCCGTCGAACCCGAAGTTCCCGACCGTGACCGGGTGGGAGCGCTATCCCAGCTAGAACCCGCGGAACGGGGCGGAGCGGCGCAGCCAGTTGTCGGCGCGATAGCTCGCGCGTGCGTCGATCACGTGGACCGAGTACGCGTGGCGCGACCTCGCCGAGGTATTCGCACCGCTGCGGTGCACGAGCAGGCCGTGCAACACGATGCACGTTCCCTTCTTGGCTTCGAGCGGCACCTCGCCGACGAGCGAGTGGGGTGTCGGATCGAGGACCTCGAACGTGGTGCCGCCGCGATCGTCGCGATGGAAGCGCTTGCGTGCGGGTTCGCGGTGGCTTCCCGGGATCGCGTACATGCATCCGTTCTCGACCGTCGCGTCCTCGAGGGCGAACCACAGCCCCATCACCGATGGCGGATCGGTCCACAGGAACGTGTGGTCCGTGTGCGGCGTGACCTCGCCGCCGACGTGCGGCTGCTTGAAGATGTACATCGATTGCAAGAGGAGTGGCTCGGCGATGCCGAGCGTCGACACGAGCTCCGCGAGCTTCGGCTGGCGCGAGAACCGCTCGAAGACCGGATCGCGATCGTGCATCGCGTGGCCGATCTTGTTGATCGATCGCCCGTCCTCTTCGAAGAAGCAGCGGATCTCGCCGCCCGATTCGAGGAAGTACTCGTCGGAGCGGCGGGACTGTTCGTGGGTCGAGAAGATCGAGATCGTCTCGGGCGCATGCGTCGCGACGAGCTCGGCGCTGCGCGCCATCAGCGCGTCGCAGCTCGCGGCTGACACGAAGTCGGGCAACACGAGAAAACCATCGCGCGCGAAGTCATCGACTGGTGCCACGTCGCGCACAGTACATGGACCCGACCGCCGCGACACGCCGTGCGGGTTCGCCGTACTCTTGACCCCATGCGGAGTTGGCCACTGGTGTTCGTCTGCCTCGCCGGCTGTGGGGACAATCTCGAACCGGTCCTCGACTTCGATCGCACGGTCGAGCGGGCGGACGTCGCGATCTTGTATCCGCTTCCCACCACCATCGATCAGTTGATCAAGCCGGACGAACAAGCCGCGTTCGGCGCGCTGTTCCCCGAGCCGTTGTTTCCGACCTCGATCGGGCCCGTCGATACCGGAACGACCTACGCCGACCTCCGCCTGGTCGCGCTGCGGCTCGATCCGTGCTCGGCTCGCAAGTCCTGCAACTCCGAGGTGCGCGCGATCTTTCAACCGGTGATCTCGATCGGTGGCGAGGTGACGGTCGCCGACGGCGCGATCCACGTGTTCTACGACATGCCGGCCGCGGAGCTCGACCAGTTCCTCAAGCAGATCCTGGTGCTCAAGAAGTCGCACGGTCGCGGCATCGCGTACGGCGACACGCTCGGCGTGCAGCCGATCCTCGCGGCCACCGGGCTCGATGGCGAGTTCGCCCGCGGGCTTCACGACCTCGTCCTCGAACATCTGGGCGAATCGAGGATCGAGCGCTTCACGGAGCAGAATCACCAGATCCCAGCGCGCGATCGCTGGGACTTCTATCTGTTCGGCAGGGTGGGGGCCGACCTCGTCCGGCAAACCATCGAGAAGGCAAGTACCGACGAACAACAGGTCACCGGCCAGCCCGCAGATCCGCTGGTCGCCGGAGGCATCGCTGGTGTGAACCCGACGCTGGACTCACCGTTGATCGCGGTGGTCGACGAGACTCGACCGCCCGGCGTCACCGCGGCGATCGAGAGCGGCTTCGCGCGCGCCGTCGAGCTGCAGGACCCGAGCAAGGAGACCTCGGAGTCGGTCGATTGCGTCTCGTGCCATCTCACCGAAGGTGCGCGACGCGTCGGCGCTGCCGAGTACAACCTCACGCCCACCGGTGAGTTTCAGAGCACGCGCAGCCTCGCCTACCAGCGCGACCTCGGCGCGGTCACCAACCTGCGCATGTTCGCTTACAATCGTCGCTTCGTCTCGGTGACCCAGCGCGTGGCGAACGACGCGGCGGTCACGGCCGACTGGTTCCAGCAGCTCCTGTCCGTGCGATAAGGTCAGCGTCTCCCTCGACGCCACCGCCAAGCGCGACGATCAGCAGCGCGACGAGCCAGCGAGAGGACATGTGGGCCGATCGCAGAGGACGCTGCGATCTGTGTCCGATTCGCGGCGACGAACCGGTCGGATTCTCGTCGACTCGGATGCCATGACGCACAGCGTCATCCGGATCGTGCGTTGACTCGGAGTTCGGACACGTGTGGAGTGTGTGGTCGTGGTTCGCGCACACGCCGCAGGTGCACTCCTGCTCGTCGCCTGTCAGTCGATTCCGGACATTTCGGAGCCGCCACCGTCGGGAAAAGCGAGCCTGGGCGAGCTCGTGTTCCGGATCGCGCGCCAGAACGTGCGTGCCGCGAACAGCTGCTCCGTCGAGTACGTCGACGCGATCGATCCACACCACGCCGATTTCGTGACGCAGTTCGACTACACGATCTCGCGGGACATCGTGAACGCGGTGCCGAACCTGCTCGGCGGCACGCTCGTCCCCCTGATCGCGGACGGACGGCTGCCGCGGCTCGTCCACCAGATCGCGGCCGGGTTCGGCCTGCTCGTCAGCGACTCGTTCGATCAACACCGCGACACGCTCAAGGCGATCGCGAACATCGCGAACGCGCGCTCGCTGCTCGAGCCGCAGATCCCGCTCGACGTCGCGAGCCACGTGCTCGCCGATCCGCAGATCGCCGATCGCGTGCACACGCTCGCGCTCGTGGCGGAAGAGCAAGACAGCGTCACCTACGTCCTCGACGATCTTCTCGGCGTCCTCGCGGCCGGCATCGACTCGTCGGCGACGAGCTGCACCGGCCTCCACGTCGATATCCAGCGCTCGCTGCTGCGCACCGACGGCTTTGTCGAGGATCCCGCGTACGCGCTCGGGGCGCCGGCGTGGATGGTTCGCCCCGACGTCAACAATAACCCGCGCGTCCTCGTCGACGCCGCGACCGGCACGCTCGCCGCGCCGTTCGTCGACGGCAACCACGACGGCGTCGCCGACGTCGATGCCTCCGGTCATCCGATCGACGCGAGCGGCACGGTGATCGACATCCCGTGGCTGCGCGGCGCGGGTGCGCGCGATGCCGACGGGCGCGCGCTCAACGCGAGCGGCGGCCTCCTCTACGACTACTACGACGTCAAGCGCACGGCGCTGTCGTTCTCGACGCAGCTCGGCGCTGATCTGATCGACGCCGGCATCCAGCACGACCTGCCACCGATCGCGCACGCCGTGCTCGGCGATCCGCAGGTGTGCAACGACGGCACGACGACGTGTCGCGCATACTCGAGCACCGATCATCCGCTCGCCGACGCGATCTATATGGCGTTCGAGATCGCGAAGCTCGACGGCGCACCCCAGCTGATCGGCGTCATCCAGCGCCTGTTCGACGACGATCACGCCAAGGGCGAGCAGCTGCTCGTCGCGCTCGCCGACGTCATCTCCGCGTTCCGCGCGTCGACGCTCGAGCTCACGGATCCCGGCCTGCTCGATGTCGGCATCGGCCTGATGCCGCTGCTCGATCAGGTGTTCACCGTCAACAACACGACGGGCGCATCGACGCCGCGGCTGCTCGTCGATCTGATCCATAACCTCGGCGCCGATCGCGCAGCGATGCCGCGCGAGATCGGCTACGTGATCCAGTACCAGAAGCTCTCGAAGCCGAGCGGCGCGACGGTCCCGACCGGCACGCTCGCGGTCGACTACACGAAGTCGCGGTTCTACAAGAGCGGCTCGTCGTGGGTCGATAACCGCAGCGCGCTCGAAGAGATGGTCGAGCTGATGGCGTACGCCGACTGCGGTTACATCGGCGGTGCGAACGGAGCGCTCAGCATCAACAACCTCGCGTACGTCGCGCTGAAGGCGCTGTTCGGGAACATCGCCGAGGGCACCGTCACGCAGGTGCTGATCGACGCGATGTCGCGCGAGACGCCGAGCACGGTGTCGTCGCTGATCGGCTTCATCAACGTGCTCAACAACCTCGGCGGCGTCGCGCCGGTCGTGAAGCTGCTCGGCTGCAGCGGCCCGGCGGGCGACGCGACCGCGGCACACTTCGGCTCCCTGCAGACGCTCGCGACGAGCGGTGGGCTCGACTGGCTGTTGCCGATCGCGCGGGTGTTCGAGCAGCAGGGCCAGCTGCGCACGGTGATCGAGATCTTCAAGCACCTCGCGAGCGACCTGTGGCTCGACGGTCGGTACAACGCGCCGATCGCCGGCTCGACGAGCGTCGTCCGCAAGCTCGAGGCGCCGCTGCTGTCCTCGATCCAGGCCGGCGCGATCGACAAGCTGCTCGACGCGCTCGACCTCATGTACGGGATCCAGGTCGGCACCAGCGATCGCGCCGCGTACCTCGCGCTCGATGTCATCGCGCACGCGGTCCAGACCAAGACGGTGACGACGCGCACCGGCACCACGGCGAGCTCGTCGATCGCCCTCGAGCTGATGAAGGCGATGAAGACCATGGTCGTGCGCCTGCGCGCGGCCAACGCGCACCCCAACTTCTCGCACGCGCTCGGCCTCGTGCTCGACAAGTTCACGGCCGTGACGCCCGCGGGATCGACGACGCGCGCGATCGCGAACCCGAACTTCCGCGCGCTCGCCGTCAGCTGGCTGCAGGTCGCGCGCGACGCCTCGGATCTGCCAGCCGCGCAGTACGCCTGCTACATGGGCGAGACACAGGCGCGCGCGGTCGCGGCGATGACCGGCCGGAACTTCGCGACGCTCGTGCGCGTCGTCGATCAGCTCGCGGTGTCACCGAACGCCGAGGCGCTCGAGGCGTGGCTGCTCGGCATGGTGCGCGGCAATCCCGCGAACCCCAAGCTCGAGGTCTACGGCTCGCTGCTGCAGCTGCTCGCGGCGGCCGCATCGTCGAGCATCGCGGGCGACGACCTCGGCAAGATCGCGCACTGGATGAGCGGCGTCGCCGAACAGAACGCGACGTCGGCGCGCGGGATCGTGTCGACGCTCGACGATCTGCTGGCGAGCGATCACGCGGGTGCGCTGTTGCAGATCGGCCGCAACGCCGTCGGGCCGGGCCCGATCGCGAGCGGCGAGGCGCCGGCGCTGACGTTCGGGCGCACGTTCGCGGACGTCGCGCGCGTCGACGAGGCCACGAGCTGCACCGCGGATACCGTCGTCACCGAGCCGCGGCTCGACACCGCGGTGCGCTCGCTCGTCACGTTCTTCTCCGACGACATCAACGGGATCTCGTCGATCTGGCGCCTCGTCGGCGCCATCGCGCCGCCGCCGACCCAAGGGCCCTGATCATGTCTCGCATCGCCGTTGCTCTCGCGGCCACCGTCGCGACGGCCATCCCGTCGCTGGTTCGGGCCAACACGTCGGAAGACATCATGGGCGTGTCGGCGCGCACGAGCGCGCTCGGCGGCGCCGGTACCGCGTTGCCGAACGACTTCACCGCCGCGTACTACAACCCCGCCGCGCTGTCGTTCTGCCGCGAGCAGATGCTCGGCATCGACGTGCGCCACACGTACTATCGGCTGCGCGTCGCGCGCGACGCTGCGTCGACGGCGGGCGCACCCGAAAACGCGCCGAACTACACGCGCCTGACCGCGGGCCTGTGCATCCACCTCCCGCTGAACCTGTCGCTCGGCACCATGCTCGGCCTCGGCATCCACGAGCTGCTCACCGACGTGCAGAGCTCGCCGAACACGAACCCGCGGTTCCCGCTGTACGGCCAATCGACCGAGCAGATGACGCTGCTCCTCGGCCTCGGCTGGCGCCCCAAGCCGTGGTTCGCCGTCGGCATCGGCGTGTCGATCTTCCTCGACGCATACATCCCGTTCAGCCTCGAGGTTCCGATCTCGATGGAGGATCCGGCGAACCCGGCGCAGCTGGAGCCGCTCGCGCTCGATCTCAACATCCACATGCACCCGAAGGTCGCGCCGTACGTCGGCGTGATGATCGAGCCGCGGCCGCACGTGCGCGTCGGTGTCACGTATCGCGATCCGCTCTACGCGCAGTTCCAGTTGCCCGCGACCGTCGACGCCAAGCTCGTCGGCCTCGATCTATTGATCCCGCTGATGGTGCAGGCGGTCGGCTGGTACTCGCCGCGCCAGGTCGCGGTCGGCGTCAGCGGCGAGCCGGCGGAGCACGTCGTCTTGACCGGCGACGTCACCTGGTACGACTACAAGGTCCTCAATCACACGCCGTACCCGTTCCTCAGCGTGACGCCGACCGACAACGGCGACGGCATCACGGACCAGATCGGGTTCCCGCACGTCGAGCATCCGGGCTGGAAGAACGCGTGGGCCGTGCGCGCCGGCGCCGAGCTCGGGCTCGCCGATGACAAGGTCGCGCTGCGCGCCGGCTACGCGCTCAAGACGTCCGCGATCTCGCTGCCTGCGGCCGACTCCAACGTCAACCTGCTCGACGGCCTCGTGCATCAGTTCACGCTCGGTGCGGGCTGGTCGCCGCTCGGTCACGAGCATCCGCACGGCGACTCGCTCCACGCGACCGTGTCGTTCGACGCGTTCTTTCGCGCGAGCGTGATGCCCGATCAGCGCGACGACGCGAAGGCGTTCACGTTCGGCGGCACGATCCTCGACGCCGGCGTGATGGCGACGATGGGCTGGTGACGCTCAGGCCGGCGCCTTGCGCGTCACCGTCTCGCCGTTCTTGGACACGGTGGTGGTGCCGCTGGCGTCGATCGTCATCAGCTGCGTGAACGGCTGGCCGGGGAGGGGCTTCTCGGCGCCGCCGTTGACCTTGTAGTGCTGCGGGATGTCCCACTGCAGCTTGCCCACCTCTTTCACGACCACGGACGATGCCCACTCCGCGGTGTCGCCTGCCTTGTTGCTCGCGTCGAGGTAACCGCCGGGGCCCTTCTTGTGCTTGACCTTGTCCGCGGACAACGACTTGAACCAACCCTCGACCAGGGTCGGGGTGACATCCTTCTCTTGCCAGTCCAGGTTCGCGAACGAGACCGTGAACGGCAGGAACGCGATCTGGACCTTCATACCGGCCGCCGACACGTTGCCGTAGGTCAGCTCCTGCTTGTCCTGGAACACGACCTTCTCGGGGTCGATGACGTTGATCTCGACGGTTGAAGGCGTTCCACCATCCGTCGGCGTGAACGTGATCGTCGCCTTGGCGGCGGTGTCCGGCGCGTCCCAGGTGTAGAGCGTGCCTTCGTCTTTTCCCTTGCCGACCTTCGAGCTGAACTTGCCGTCGGTCACCGGATCGTTCGTCACGAAGATGCGTTCACCGACGCCGATCGTCGTGCGCGTATTGCTACCCGAGGGCGACTTCTTGTCGTTCTCGACCTTCAGCTTGATCGGCCCGGTGGTGGCGGGCTGGGCTCCGTCGGCCACACCAGGCAACGCCGCGCCCGCCGTGGGGGTGGCCTTCAGGTTCTGCGTCAGGGTCGACTTGCCCGGCTCGGGCGCGCCCGCTCCCTCGCCACGACCGCCCGATACCAGAGGTGACTCTCTACCGCTCTCGTACCGCCTCGACATCATCACCTCCGTGCCGACCTTATACGCTCCCGGTCGACCGTTCCCCCCCAGGGTACAGACGTTCGGCTGCACTGATACGCTCCGCGGGGTGCGCCGACTCGTCGTCCTTCTGGCCTGTTGTGGAGGCCCACCGCCGCCGCAACAGCCGCGGCCGCAGCCGCCGCAACCGCAGCCGCAACAATCGCGGCGCGGGCTCGCTGGTTATCCGAGCGCGCTCGAGCCCGCGACGATCGACTGCGCGTTCGACGGTCCGTGGGGACCGGATCAGCCTCGCGAGCTGCGCTTTGGCGAGGGCGGCCCGGCCTACGCGACCGCGTTCCGGACCGAGCGAGCGCACCTCGAGCTCGCCGGCACCGGTGCATTCGTGGAGATCGAGGTGGAGGGATTTCGGTTCTGGGGGCACGTCGATCACCCCGTGGTGCATCCGGCGCGCGCGTTCGTGATGAGCGGATACCTGTTGCCGGGGAGCCATTCGACGCTGCACCCGATCAGCGCTCGGTCGCAGCAGGTCACCGTCGAGCTCGCGCCGCCGACGTTCGTCAAGCCGCGCTCGTCGCCGCGCGATACGCGACCATGCAAGGACGTCGGGCTGTCGTACGCCGAGCTCGAGCCGTCGCGTGCGCTCGGCGGTCCGCTCGACGGCGATGGCTACAAGCTCCCGGCGAACACGCCGATTCCGCTTGCCGCCAGTCGCGGAGCGCCCCCGGTCGCGGAGCTCCGGTTCGACGTCGAGCCGTACGTGAGCCTCGTCGAACAGCGCGGCGAGCTCGCCCGGATCCTCGTCGACGATTCGTCCGATCAGGACGCCGGCATCTCCGTCGTGGGGTGGGTCGCGCGATCCCTGCTCGTCCACGTCGGCGCATCTGGTCGTGAACGGAACTGGTCGATCGGTGCCGGGCCTCCGACCAGCTCGGGATTGTCGCGTGCCAAGCGCCACGTGCGCTGCACGCACGAGGTCCCGCTCGTCGTCGAGCTCGGGAATGTTCGTCATCTGGCCGGCGCGATCCAACCCGGCACGAAGTTCGGGTTGATCGAAGGCCCGACGGACACGCTCGAGATCACACTCGATCGCATCTCGCTCCAGCTGGCGCCGACGGCGCGAGCCATGGTCAAGCGGACCTCGGTCGCCGATTGCGCCGACGTCCCGCGCTGACCACATCACTCCGTGACAGGAGCTGCCGCTTCGACGCGGAATCGGTGCCGGTACGCGACCGGTCGCATCTCCACCTCGAGGTCGACCACGATCTCGTAGGTGCCGAGGGCGGCGAACACCATCGGCGCGTACGCGAAGATGAAGTTGTGCTCGTCGGCGCCCGGGGCGTGGCGCTCGTAGGCGAGCGGTCGCTCGGCCGCGCTGGTGCTCTCGACGTCACGGACGTCTGCGCGAAAGCCCACGCGCTCGTAGCCGGAGAGGCCGCCGACCACGACGAGAAACGCGAGGTGCTCGATGACGAGCGGCCCGTCATCCTGCGGTGGCCGAACGCACAACCGATCGTTGCGAACGCCGATCAGGGTGAGCGTGCCATCGACCTCGAGTCGAACGTCCTCGCACAGGAGCAGCGCGCGCAGGTTCACGCTTGTTTGTAACAGCCGGCGCGATCGTCACGCGTCACGCGAGGGCGGTTTCGGCTGCACGCCTTCGCGAGTAGCATCGGCTCGAACACGCCCATCGCTGCTTGTTCCTCGGGAGCCGCTGGGGGATCGTGCGCAGATGAAAGCGGTGGTAGCCACGCGGTACGGAGGCCCGGCAGTCGTCGAGATTGTCGAGCGACCCGTGCCCCAGGTCGGCCCTCGGGACGTTCTGATCTCGGTCCGTGCGGCGAGCCTCAATCCACTGGACTACAAGGTCCGGGCTGGCAAGACCAAGCTCGTGCTGCCGCTCAAGCCTCCGATCGCGCTCGGCTGCGACGTCGCAGGCGTGGTCTCTGCGATCGGGGCCGAGGTGACGCGATTCTCGGTCGGGGACGAGGTGTTCGCGCGTCTCGAGAAGCTGCGGATGGGTGGCCTCGCCGAGCAGGCCGTTGCTGACGAGCTCGTCGTCGCGCGCAAGCCAGCCACGGTCTCGTTCGAGGCGGCCGCATCGATCCCACTCGCCGGGCTGACCTCGGTGCAGGCGCTGCGCGAATCTGCGGCCGTGGTCGCAGGGCAGCGCGTGTTGATCCACGCGGGCGCCGGCGGGGTTGGCTCGCTCGCGATCCAGATCGCGAAGATCCTCGGCCTCCACGTCGTGACCACGACGAGCACGAAGAACGTCGACTTCGTCCGCTCGCTCGGAGCCGACGAGGTGATCGACTACACGCAGGAGGCGCTCGATGCACGGCCCCACGAGCTCGATGCCGTGTTCGACACCCTCGGTCCCGGGTCCGAGGTCGCATCGATCCACGCGACGAAGCGTGGCGGCGTCGTCGTTGGAGTTGGCGGCATGCCCGATGGCGTGTTCGCGAAGCAGTGGCTGCCCGCCTGGGCGCGCCCCGCCGTGTGGCTGATCACCGGCCAGCGCCGGCGCGCCGCGGCACGTGCGGGCGTCCGCTTCGTCTATCTGTTCATGCGCCCCGATGGCACGCAGCTCGCCGAGCTCGCGCGCTGGATCGACGACAAGCGGCTGGTCCCGGTGATCCACCGGACGTATCCGCTCGCCGAGATCCACGAAGCGTTCGCCGAGCTCGAGCGTGGCCGAGCGCGCGGCAAGATCGTCGTGACGATCTGATCATCCTCGAGAACCTACACTCGGATGGCGAGGAGCTCGACCACGCTCGCCAGCGCGGATGCGAGCACCAGCGCGACCCCGACCGCGCGCAGCCGTCTGGCCGCCGGCGGGCGCAGCACCAGGATGGTCGCGATCGCGGCGAGCGGTAGCGCCACGAGCGCGACGGGGGCCACGGTCGCGATCGCGACGGTTCCTCCGATGACTCCGACGAGGGCAGCGAACAGCACGCGGTCGACCACCGTCACGGGGCGGCGGTGGCGCGCCAGTACCCGATGCACCGCCGCGACACTGCACGCGTACCCGACGGACCACGCGCACCAGATCGCGATCGCGTGCGGTACGTTCAGGCCGGAAGCGACGGCGACCGGCGCCGCGGCCCCAGGCAACGCGACGGCGGCGAGCAGTTCGCCGGCGAGCGAGTGTTCGCGGCGCAGCCATGCACAGGCGACGAGTCCGCCCGCTGGCACCATCGTTAGCCCGGCGATCGCGAGCGTCGGTGGCGAAGCCGCGAGAAGTCCGATCGCCCCGAACACGGCGGCGCCGACCGCGGTGACGGCGAGGAGCGTTCGGGCTCGCGTGCCGTGCGTCGCACGGATGCGAGCGCCGCGATGGCCGAGGACGACGAGCAGCGGCTCGTTGGCAACGAACGCGAGGCAGGCCGCGAAGGCCAACGAGAGCGCCGGAAGGCTGGGAAGCCCGAGCAGCAGTGACGTCAGGAGCGGAGCTCCGAGCTGGGCATAGGCGCCGTGCTCGCGCGGCCACAGGGATCGCGACGCCACCGTCCTCACGGCACACTCGAGGTCTGGCCACGGACACTCGCAACTTCGGCTGTCGTGATCGGAGGCAAGGCGTTCCCGAACGCCGCACGCACGTAGGTGAGCGTTGCGGCGATCTCGTCGTTCGACAGGAATGTCAGCGATGGCATCGGCTGGGCGTCATAGGTGGTGCCGAGGACGGTGATCGGGCCGGTCAGCCCGTGGAGCACCTGCCCGATCAGCTGCTGCTTCGTCATGGAGGCGAGATAGTCGGAGCGCGCGAGCGGCGGGAAGACGTTCGGGACGCCGAGCCCGGTGGGAAGATGGCAGGCCGCGCAGGTTCGCGAGAACGTCGCCTGGCCAAGCTCGAGGACGGGGTCGCCCGCGGTGCGGATCGGCGGCGCGGCCACGGGCTCGCCCTGGTAGGCGAGGGCGGCTTGTCTGGGCGATAGCAGATCGTCGCGGCTCGGGCCCTCGACGCGCAACTCACCCGCCGCACCCTTGGAAGCTCTGGCGAGCGCGCGATCGATCAGCGCGTACGTCCCGGGTGCGTCGAGCGTGAGCTCGATGATGGCTGCTCCACCCGGAGGAACGCGTGCGGTCTGGACGTGCTCCTGCGAGGTCGCGCCGCCATCCGCGTAGACCCGATCGAGGATCGCGCCGCTCACGTGAAAGCTCGCGTCGAGGTTCGGGCCGCCGTTGCCGAAGTAGATCCGGATCGTGTCCCCGGTCTTCGCGGTGAGCGCCTTGTCACCGACGAGCGAGCCCTCGGCGCCATCGAACAGGACATAGGTCGGGCGCTCGTCCACGGCCTTCTCCAGATCGAACGTCTGGAGCCCGGGCGCATGGTACTTGCCCGTCGTGTAGAGCTCGCCCTGCATGACGTAGTACTCGTGCGCGACGGGCCCGAGGCCGCCGGGAGGCTCGACGAGGATCAATCCGTACATGCCGTTCGCGACCTGCGTCAGCGCCGGCGGTGTGGCGTCGTCATAGATGTAGAGCCCCGGCAGCGTCGCGCGAAACGTGAACTTGGACTCCTGCCCGGGCGCCGTGAACGAGCTGGCGGATCCGCCACCCGGGCCCGTGACGGCGTGGAGCTCGATGCTGTGCGGGAGCTTGTTCGACGGATCGTTCTTGAGGTGGACTTCGACGACGTCACCCTGCCGCACGCGGATGAACTTGCCGGGCACCTGCCCGCCGAACGTCCAGAACGTGTAGCGAATGCCCGGTGCGATGTCTCGCTCGACCTCGTTGACCGTGAGGTTGACGATCACGCGAGCGGGATGCCGGCGAGAGATCTTGGTCGGCACCTCGGGTGCCGACGTGAGCTCGGCCATGACTGGGTGACCGATCGGCGCGCTGGTGGTATCGGGTCCGGTGTCGGGCACGACCTCGATGAAGTCGTCTTGTGGTTCCGCGGCGTGGGCGTGACAGGCTACGGCCGGCAGTAGCGACAGCAGGAACCACGCCTTCGAGTCCACGTACGACGAGTCAGCAACGGCCGTGCCGGCTTTGCTCCCAGCCTCGGTCCGTGGGTTCGCGCAAGATTGTCGCGCGCAGCTCCTGGCTCGCAGGATCTGCGTCGCTCCTCACGCGAACGTCGTCGAGCGCCGGCACGAGACTTGAGTGCCCGTGGAGCAGGAGTGCCATGAAGCGAAGGATCTTCGGCCTGATCTTGATCTCGACCGTCTCGCTGCCGGCGACAGCGTTTGCAGAAGGCGATGGCGACGTGACCCCGGCGCCGGCCGCGCCGGAGCCGAGCATGACGCTCGACCGTGGCGGCGTGTTCGCGCAGGTGAACTTCGAGGTCGCCATGAGCAGTGGGGCTGCGTTCAAGCCGGTCTCGATCGCGCCCGATGTCTCGTACGGTGTGACCTCGGATCTGACCCTGGCTCTCGAACATTCGAACTACGCGTTGACCGGCTTCCGTGGAGCGGCCGGGGCGGGCCTCTGCGTGACCGGCACCGCCAACGGTTGCCCGAACGTCCACCAGGACGTCGGCGTCGAGGCGCTGTACAGCCTCGCGAAGGGCTCACTCGCGGTCGCGGTCGACGCCGGCATCATCGCGCTCGACCTGAGGCCGGTGTCGCCATCGATGTTCGATTTCGACCTGAAGATCGGTGCGAAGGCCAAATACACATCCGGCACGTTCTACGTCGTGGCCATGCCCAGCATCTGGTTCGGGCTCAGCCATCGAACCACCGACGTCATGGGGGTGTCGACGACGCTCAACGGCGATCGCCTCTATGTTCCGATCAGCGGGTGGTTCAAGGTCAGCTCGGCCCTCGCCATCGGCGCCGGGACCGGGATCAACGGTCCATCGAGCGGCTTCGGCAACGCCTACAAAATCTCGTTGGGCTTCCTGGGCCAGTTCTCGATCAACAGGCACCTCGCGGTCGGCGGGTCACTGGTCTTCGGCAAGGTGCTCGGTGGCGCCCCGACCGGCGCCACGAACAACGCGGGCTTCGACGCTCGGGCGGTCCAGCTCTGGCTCAACTACACCATGTGATCGGCTCTCTGCGTCGCCTCACTTCATCGGGCGGAACTGTGCGTGACACCCCTCGCAGCGTCCCATCACGATCCCGAACGCAGTGGCGGTCGCGGCCGGATCGTTTGCGCCTGCAGCAGTGTCGAGGCGCTCCAGCTCGATGTGGAACGATGTGTCGAGCGTCTCGAAAGCCCCGAGCTGGGTGCCATTCTTGGGTAGCGTGTAACCGCCGGTCTCGATCGCGTGCTCGGTAAGATCGCGGGCACGGTGAACTGCTTGCAGCCGCTCGGGAATCGTGGAGAGCGTGCCGAGCGCGAGCGCGCTGACCGTATCGCGCATCGCCTCGTGTAACAGGCGCATCTCGTTCTGTACCGCGTTGACGCCGGCCGGGAGCCGATCGGGCGATGCCGCCGGCACCACCGTGGCCGTCGCAGTGGGTGGGGATTCGGGCTTGCAGCCAGCGACCACGACCACGAGCAACGCGACGTACCTCATGCGGATCCCGCTCCCACAACGAACGCGCAGCACCGAGTGCTTGGACATCGAACCAGGTGTTCGCAAAGCGCGTGCCGAGGCTCAGCGACCCGGTAGGCCGAGCCGATGAGCCATGTGATGAAGGTTCGAGCGATCCATTCCGAGCCGGCGCGCAGCTTCGGCCCAGTTGCCCGCGGTCTCGTCGAGAGTTTGCGCGACCGCCGCGCGCTTGAGCTCTTCGACCGCATCGCGCAGCGACATCTGCCCGCGCGCGACCTTGCGCGCGAGCGGATCCCGCTGGGGCTCCACCACGCTCGTCGCGGCGGCAGCTGGGTCGAGATCGATCGCGTCGATCTTGATCGGTTGGCCGGCTGGCGTGCGCATCTGAGCCCGCAGAACTGCGCGCGCGATCGTATGGTCGAGCTCGCGCACGTTGCCCGGCCAGTCGCTCGCCTCGAGGGCGACGGTCGCCGCCGCCGCGAGCACGACCTTCGGGAGTCCGAGCTGGGCCCGGTAGCGATCGAGGAAGAAGCCCGCGAGGATCGCGACGTCGCCGCGACGCTCGCGCAGTGGCGGGACGCGGAGCGGGAACACGTCGAGGCGGTGGTAGAGGTCGGCGCGAAACCGGCCATTCGCGACCTCGTTCGCGAGGTCTCGATTGGTCGCGGTCACGATGCGCACGTTCACGGAGATCGGCTTGTCGGCGCCGACGCGTTGCACCTCTCCCTCCTGCAACGCGCGCAGGAGCTTGGCTTGCGCGCCGAGCGGAAGCTCGCCGATCTCGTCGAGGAACAAGGTTCCGCCGTCGGCGAGCTCGAACTTTCCAGCGCGGTTGGCGATCGCACAGGTGAAGGCACCACGGACATGACCGAACAACTCGCTCTCGATCACACCCTCGGGCAGCGCCGCGCAATTGACCTGGATCAAGGGTGCCTCGCGACGGCGCGATCCGTCGTGGAGCGCACGTGCCACGAGCTCCTTGCCGACGCCCGTCTCGCCAAGGATCAGGACCGATCGCGCGCGGCCTCGCCCACGAGGTCGTCGCGGTCGGTGCCAGCGCGTTCGTGCTCGTGCTCGCCCGGAGCGCTTCGTGACACCATCGTATGGAGCGGGTGACGCATCCTACCAGGCCACCGGTGGAAGTCGGGGCATCGACGGGCTCGTCCACCGGTTCTACGAATACATGGAGCGGCTTCCGGAGGCGCAAGGATTGCGCGCGATGCATGCCGTCGATCTGACCGAGGTCCGCGAGAAGCTCGCGGCCTTCCTCGTGGCCTGGCTCGGCGGCCCCAACGAGTACCGTGAACGATTCGGCCCGATCTCGATCCCCAAGTTCCACGCGCGGTTCGCGATCGACGAGACGGCGCGCGATGCGTGGCTGTTGTGCATGGCGCGCGCGGTCGACGAGCAGCCCTGGGAAACGACCTTCAAGACCTACTTCATGCAGGCGATCTCCGTGCCGGCCGAACGCGTGCGGGTCGCTTCGGCGATGCGCCGCGCAAGCTCGTCGACGAGCTCGTGATCAGGGTTATGGTCGCGCCGGGTAGCATGAGGTCTTACGCGCTCCGCGCGAGCATCTGGGCGACGGTCTTCACGGCCGTCTTGGGGGCTTCGATCGTGGTCGGCTCGAGAAACCTCGCGCACTTCGATGCGGCGCTGGTCGGCTACACGTTCGCGACGTTGTTCGCGACGTTCGGGATCACCTATCGCTATGCGATGTGGCTGCAGCGACCGCCGACGCGGATGTACTGGCGGCGCGGCTGGCGCGCATTTCTCTCGCCTCGCAGGCTGCCGGGCAACGCCGTCCGGCTCGTGCGACGCGCTGCGGTCGAGGTCGCCGCCAATCGCTTCATCTTTCGCCGCGGCGCGATGCGCGGGCTCACGCACTTCCTGCTGATGTGGGGCTGCATCCTTGCCGCGGCGATCACGTTCCCGCTCGTGTGGGGCTGGATCCACTTCGAGACGGTCCCTGGACATCTCGACACGTACCGGACCTACATCTTCGGGTTCGCGGCCGGCGATTTTCCCGTCGAGTCGGTCCTCGCGTTCGCGGTGTTCCACGGGCTCGTGTGGGCGTCGTTCCTCGTGCTCGCGGGCGTGATGCTCGCGTTCCGGCGGCGCATGCGCGATCGCGGAGCACAGGCCATGCAGCAGTTCGGCGAGGACATCCTGCCGCTCGTCCTGCTCGGAGCGATCAGCATCACCGGCTTGATGCTGACGATCAGCTACACGTGGCTGCGCGGCTACGGCTACGACTTCATCGCGATCCTGCACGCGGTGACGGTCATCGTGACCATGCTCTGGCTCCCGTTCGGTAAATTCTTCCACATCTTTCAGCGGCCCGCCCAGCTCGGCGTCACGTTCTACAAGGACCAAGGCGCGTTGACCGAGCAGGCGCGCTGCAAGCGCTGCGATCGGCCGTTCGCGTCGGCGATGATGATTCGCGATCTGATCACCGTCGAACGCGAGCTCGGCTTCCGGTACGAGACCACCGCGGGTGGAGCCACGCACTACCAGGAGATCTGCCCGCCGTGCCGGCGTGCGCTGTTCGGACTGGCCCAGGGCAGCCTCTGGGTCGCGAGCGAGAAGGACTGAACCATGGCCAAGCTTCCTGTCGACGAGCTCGCGATCACGCATGCGTTCGGACCTCACCTGTCCGCGGGCACGCGCGGCGGCACCGCGGGCGTTCCGGACAAGCTGGTGAAGACCCACTGCTGCTTCTGTGGCCAGCAGTGCGGGATCCAGCTCAAGGTCCGCGACAACGAGGTGATCGGCTTCGAGCCGTGGGAGGAGTTCCCGTTCAACCGCGGCATGCTGTGTCCCAAGGGCGTCAAGCGCTACCTCCAGGGCTCGCACCCGGATCGCCTCGTCACCGCGATGCGCCGCGATCCGGCGGCTCCGGGTGGATTCCGGGCGATGCCCTACGACGAGGCGATCGCGCATGCGGCGCGCGAGATCTCACGGCTCCAGGCGGAGCACGGCAACGGCGCGGTCGGGGTCCTCAGCGGCGCGAGCCTCACGACCGAGAAGACGTACCTGCTCGGCAAGTTCGCGCGGGTCTGCTTGAAGACGCCGTTCATCGACTACAACGGCCGGCTCTGCATGGTGAGCGCGGGCGCGGGAAACACGAAGGCGTTCGGCATCGATCGCGCGGCGAATCCGTGGGAGGACATGATCGGGAGCGAGGTGATCTGGGTCGCCGGATCGAACGTCGCCGAGTGCGCCCCGATCACGACGAACTACATCTGGCAAGCGCGCGAGCGCGGCGCGAAGGTGATCGTTCAGGATCCGCGGATCACGCCGATCGGCCGGACCTGCGATCTCTACCTTCCCGTCCGGCCGGGGCGTGACGCGGCCCTGTTCGCCGGCGTGCTCGGCGTGATGATCGAGGAGGGTCGGATCGATCGCGAGTTCATCGACGCACACACGGTCGGATTCGAGGCCGTCGCCGAGTACTGCAAGACCTGGCCGCTCGCACGCGCGGTCGAGGTGAGCGGGGTGCCCGAGCGATCGTTGCGCAAGGCCGCCGAGTTGTGGGGCGCCGCGAAGTCGAGCTTCTTTCTCCACGCGCGCGGGATCGAGCACCACTCCAACGGCGTGCAGAACGTGCTGAGCGCGATCAACCTCGTCCTCGCGACCGGCCGGATCGGCAAGCCGCACTGCGGCTACGCGACGATCACCGGGCAGGCGAACGGTCAGGGTGGACGGGAGCACGGTCAGAAGTGCACCCAGCTACCGGGGATGCGAGACATCTCGAACCCGGAGCATCGCGCGTACATCGCCTCGGTGTGGAACGTCGAGGAAGCTGACCTCCCGGGGCCGGGGGTCGATGCGTACGAGATGTTTCGCAAGATCGACGCCGGCGAGATCAAGGGCCTGGTCGCGATCTGCTTCAACCCGAAGGTCTCGCTGCCCGACAATCAGTTCGTCACGCGCGCGCTCGAGAAGCTCGAGTTCTTCGTCGCGATCGACTTCTTCTTGAACGACACGGCGCGCCACGCCGACCTCGTGCTTGCCGGCAGCTTGCAGGAAGAGGACGAAGGCACGGTGACGCAGGTCGAGGGCCGGATCATCAAGATCAACAAGGCCGTGGAGTCGCCCGGTGACGCGCGCGCAGATTGGAAGATCATCCAGGACCTCGCGCGTGCGCTCGGTCGTCCCCACGGCTTCACGTTCGCGAATCCGCGCGAGATCTTCGACGAGCTCGGCGTCGCCAGCAAGGGCGGCATCGCGGACTACTCGGGTGTGACGTACGAGAAGATCGAGCGCCAGATGGGCGTGTTCTGGCCCTGCTACAGCCACGATCCACGGACGGGCATGGCGACCCCCGACGATCCGGGCACGCCGCGCTTGTTCGAGCCGGGGAGCTACAACCCGGTGGCCAAGGGCACGGGGCCGTTCTACTTCGCGGATGGCAAGGCGCGCTTCAACGTCGGCGAGTATCGGGCCGCCGTCGACGACGCGTCCGAGGACTATCCGATCTTCCTGACGACCGGTCGCGTGGTCAGTCAGTTCCTGTCGGGCACCCAGACGCGGCGGATCGGTCCGTTGGTCAAGCAGTATCCCGAGCCGCGCATCGAGCTCCACCCGCGGCTCGCCGAGAAGCTCGGGATCGCCGACAACGACTGGACCACGTGCGAGACGCGCCGCGGCGCGATCACCGTGCGGGCCTCCGTGGTCACGACGATCCGCCCCGATACCGTGTTCATTCCGTACCACTGGCCGGGTGACAAGAGCCCCAATCGACTGACCGTGGCGGCGCAAGATCCGATCAGCAAGATCCCCCAGTACAAGGTGTGCGGCTGTCGCGTGCGGCGCGCCGATGCGCCACCCGCCTACGCAGCCGACCACGAACCGCAGCAGTGAGCCCCCATGCCCGTACCTCGTGACCACGAATTCTTCGTCGACCCCAGCCGCTGCATCGGCTGTCAGGCGTGCGTCCACGCGTGCACCGAGTGCGACACGCATCGGGGCGACTCGATGATCCATCTCTAGTATGTCGACCGTGCGACGTCCGTGCAGACCGTGCCGGTGGTGTGCATGCACTGCGAGCAACCGACGTGCGCGGAGGTCTGCCCGGCGGATGCGATCAAGCGCACCAGCGACGGCGTCGTCCAGAGCGCCAGCAAACCGCGCTGCATTGGGTGCGGCAACTGCGTCGTCGCGTGCCCGTTCGGCGTGCCGGAGCTCTACATCGAGCGCGCGGTGATGATGAAGTGCGACATGTGCTACGACCGCACGTCGATCGGCAAGAAGCCGATGTGCGCGACCGTGTGTCCGAGCCAGGCCTTGTTCTTCGGAACCCGCGACGAGGTCCGCGCGTTGCGCCCGCGGTCCGCGCCGATCAACAAGTTCAAGTTCGGCGATCAGACCATCACCACGCGTGTCAACGCGATGGTCCCGCGGGGCCCCACCGCGCCTGCGCACGTCGACGTCACGGCCGCGATGGCGGAGCACCCACACAATCGCGGCTTGCGACTGCCCGTGATCGATAGCTCCGATCCGTTCGCCGAGGTGGAGGTTTAGCCATGCCCGACGAGACTCTCCCCAGCGATCCGGGCTTTGCGCCCGCGCGAGATCCGGAGGACGTGACCGTCGCGCCCGACGGGCGGCCGATGGAGGACCAGCCGCGGTGGCGTCAAGACTTCGCGATCGACACGCCCGAGGCCAACTTCGTCGCGCGACGCGACTTCGCGAAGTTCCTCGTCCTGACCAGCGGCGCGTTCGTCGCCGGTCAGGCATGGATCGCGGCCAAGAGCCTCGTGCGCGATCGGCGACCCAAACCGGGTCGGATGAGGATCGCGTCGTTGGCCGCGATCCCGATGAGCAGCGCGACGATGTTCGCGTATCCGGGGGACCACGATCCGTGCCTGCTGATCCGCATGCCCGACGGCAAGCTCCTCGCATACAGCCAGAAGTGCACGCACCTGTCGTGCGCCGTCATCCCGGAGATCGACCGGGGCATCCTGCGATGTCCGTGTCACGAAGGCATCTTCGAGCTCGCCACCGGACGCAACCTCGCGGGTCCGCCGCCGCGACCGCTGCCGATCATCGAGCTCGAGGTCACCGGCGACGACGTCTACGCGGTCGGCGTGAAGGCGAGCACGACGTGAGTAACCGGACCCGACGCCAGCTGACTCGCGCGCAGCGGCTCACCGTGATCTACGGCGTGGTGTGTTTCGTGCTCCTTCTCGTCATCCTCCAGCTGTGGTTGCTGACGGCGACGGTGAACGCGTGGCTCGGGGATGACGACGGCGTGGTCTGGCCGGCCCTCGCAGCGAGTGCGGCCTGCCTCGCACTCAATATCGGCCTGCTCCGGTACTTCTTGCGCCGATGACGGAGCCCGCGCAACCCGCAGGCGGCCTCGCGGGGATGCATCCCGCGTACTTCGCGCTCGTGATGGCCACCGGCATCGTGTCGCTCGCGTGCGAGTTGCTCGGCCTTCACCCGGTCGCCGTGGCGCTGTTCGTCCTCAACCTTGGCTTCTACCCGGTCCTGTGGACGCTATTGCTCGCGCGGATCGTCCGCCATCGCGAGCGCGTTCGCGCCGATCTGTTGAACCACGCGCGCGCCGTCGGGTTCTTCACCATCGTGGCGGCGACGTGCGTGCTGGGGTCTCAGTGCCTCGTCGTCGGCGACAGCTTCACGGCCGCGCTCGTGTTGTGGTTCGTGGGGATCGTGTTGTGGGCGGTGCTGATCTATGGGGTCTTTGCGATGCTGACGGTCAAGGCCGAGAAACCGTCGCTCGCCGACGGGATCAACGGTGGCTGGTTGATCAGCGTCGTCGCCGCGCAGTCGGTCAGTGTCCTGGGGGCGCAGCTCGCGCCCGGCCTCGGCGCGCACGCCGAGCACGCGCTCGTATTCTCGCTCGCGATGTGGCTCGGTGGCGGGATGCTGTACCTGTGGATCATCTCGCTGATCTTCTACCGATACACGTTCTTCACGATGAGCCCGTCGGACCTCGCGCCCCCGTACTGGATCAACATGGGTGCCGCGGCGATCTCGACGCTCGCGGGCACGATGCTCGTCGCGGCGGCACCGCACTCGGCGGCGCTGCAGGAGATCCTTCCGTTCGTCCGCGGCTTCACCTGGATGTGGTGGGCGACCGCGACGTGGTGGATTCCGATGCTGTTGATTTTGGGGATCTGGCGGCATGTCGTCCGCAGGTTTCCGCTCCGGTACGATCCGCTGTACTGGGGCGCGGTCTTCCCGCTCGGGATGTACACCGTGTGCACGTTCCGGCTGTCCCACGTGGTCGACGCGAGCTTCCTGGCCTCGATCCCGGGTGTGTTCATCTACGTGGCGCTCGCGGCGTGGTGCGTGGCGGCCGCGGGAATGACCTGGCACCTGCTCCGTCGACGTCCGCTGCCGCGGTGAGCGGTGGAACCAGTCAACCGGCGTGGCTGGCAGCGCACCAATCCACCGACTCGAGATCAGGTCGTCGCGTACGTCTTCGCGAGATACGCGACGATGGCCCGCGACTCGAACATCGCGACGCCGGGCGTCGCGTGGCGCGGGAGACTGGCAGCCTGGTGATCAAAGCCGACGCCACCCACTACATGACCGACGTCGTGGTCAACATCGGCGTGCTGGTCGCGCTGGTCTTGGTGTGGCTGACGCACGAGCCGATGATCGACACCGTGATCTCCATCGGGATCGCCCTCTACATGATGATCTCGAGTTTGCATATCGTTCGCGAGGGGTTTGGCGTGGTCATGGACAAGAGCCTCGATAAGGAGGTGGTCGACAAGGTCCGCGCCCTGCTCGGGGCGTGCACTCGGATCGAGTCGTTCCATGACTTCAAGACGCGCGCCGGCAAGCTTCCCACGTCGACTTTCACGTCGTCGTGCGCGCCGACATGACGGCGGTCGAGCTTCGTGCTCAGCTCGATGTTGCCGCGCATCACGGACACGTCGTTGACCGGGTTCGGCGCGCTGAAGGTCGCGATCCCGACGGAAGTTCCGGGGCTTCGCATCGGGATCGCCGGCAAGACTTCGGTGGGATCACGGTCCGCAACCAGCCGACGATCACGGAGGTCACCGTCACGAACGGCTCCCCGGATCCGAGCGGCCCCAACCCGGGCGACGCGACGTTCATGCTTCACGCGGGTGCCGGCGTGGACCTCGGCTACGGCGTCCACGCCAACGCGTTCGTCCACCAGACGCTTGCCGGCCGATCAACTGGGCCGAGCCTCGGGTTCCTTCTCGCGATTTGACCTCAGGCTCCGACGATGAACACGCAGCTTGTCGTGCCGCTTCCGCCGATGTTGAGCGTCGCGAACCGACGCGCGTTCGGTACCTGATACGCACCGGCGCGACCGGTCACCTGCAACGATGCATCGAGGAGCTGGCGGACGCCAGTCGCCCCGACAGGGTGGCCAGCGCCGATGAGCCCGCCGCTGGGATTGATCGGGAGCTTGCCGTCGAAGTCGATGACGCGCTCCTCGATCGCGCGCCACGATTCGCCGGGTGGGGTCAGGCCGAAGTGATCGATCGCCATGTACTCCGACGTCGTGAAGCAGTCGTGGGTTTCGATGCCGTCGAGCTTCCAGCAATCCTCGATCTTCGCGCGTCGATATGCGTCCACGATCGCGCGCCGGGTATGCGGCAGGACATACGGGCCTTTCGCGCTCTCGGCGACCTTGTCGTCGAACCGCAACGGCGCGGTCCGATGCCCCCAGCCCTGGATGCGGGCGAGGTCCTCGACGGGCTTGTTGCGCTGCTTCGCGTATTGGGTCGCGAACTTCTCCGACGCGAGGATGACCGCGACAGCACCGTCGGTCACCTGCGAGCAGTCACTGATCTTGATGCGGCCACCGATCACGGAGTTGTAATTCGATGTCTCGCAGGCGTGTGCCTCGCTCATGTACCAGGTGCGAGTCTGCGCCTTCGGGTTCTTCTTCGCGTTGGCGTAGTTGACGGCGGCGATGTGCGCGAGGTGTTCGTCCTTGAGACCGAAGCGGCGGTCGTACTCGTCACCGAGCTTGCCGAACAGCTTCGGAAATGGGAACTCCACGCCCTTGGCCTCGAGCTCGTACCAGGCGGCGGTGCCGAGATAGTCGCCGCCGATCGCCGGCGACACCGTCTTCATTTGCTCGACGCCGACGACGAGCGCGCAGTCGTACCGACCGGCCTCGATCTCCGCGGTCGCCGCGAGCAACGCGATCGAGCCCGACGCGCAGGCCGCTTCGTGGCGGCCGGTCGGCAGGCCCGCAAACGCTGGGTCAACGTCGACGAGGAACGCGCCGAGATGCCCCTGCATGGCGTAGAGCTCTGCGGCGAAGTTGCCGACGTGCCCGACGTCGATTGCTTGCGGCGCGACACCGGTAGCGGCGAGACAGCCCTCGACCGCTTCGCGGATCATCGCCGAGATGTGCTTGCCCTCCTTCGTCCAGTTGCGGGCGAAGTCAGTCTGAAAACCTCCAAGGATGTAGACCATGGCTGTTCCTTTCTATGCCGCGAAGAAGAAGCGGCCGCGGTCGACCGCGGGCTCGTCAAAGAGGTGGAGTGACGTTTCTGCGGCTACGATGACAACTCGAGGCACCGGGAGCTTGGCCTGCTCGAGGAGCGCGATTGTGCGGCGCGCACCGATCGCATCGACAAGCACGCTTGGCGGCGCCCAGTTGAAGCCAAACCCCATGATGCGATCGACGTCGCGCGCGTGCTGCACGACCTCGCCGACGCGCATGAGACCGTAGCTGATGTAGCCAAGCACCACGCGGCGAAGCATCTGGGCCTCGGCGCCCTCGGCGTCGCAGAACGCTGCCATCGCACGCTCGTAACGGCCGACGCGGATCGCCGACTTCATCTGCTCGACGACCGCCGGAACCGGCGTCGCGACCTCGGCGAGCGGCCGATAGTCTCCGCTCTTCGGATCGAGGACGAGCCGGCTCTTGCCGTCCTGCTTGAAGAAGCCTGCCTTCGTCTTGTTGCCGAGGCGACCGGCATCGATGCCGCGTTGCATGTACGCGGGCAGCTTGAACGTCGCGTGAGCTTCGTCGTTCGTGTTCGCGTACAGGTTGTCGACGATCGCCCTGTGGACATCCCAGCCGACGAAGTCGACGGTGACGAGGGGTGGCATCGCGCGGCCGGAGTGGGGCCCGACGAGTTGGTCCATGAACGCGACGCCATGCTCCTCCGCCAGCTGCGCGACCTCATTCAGCACCTTGAAGCCGACGCGATTGCCGGCGAAGGCGGGCGTGTCGGAGGTCTCGATCACCTCGCGACCGAGCGGCCCGGCCAGGAGCTCGCGCACGTACGCGGTCACCGCCTGAGCCGTGCCGGCGTGCGGGATCAGCTCGCAGCCGACGATCACCGTCGGCGGATTGAAGAAGTGGATGCCGAGGAAGTGACGCCGAAATTCGTCGCTCTGACCTGCGGACATCGCCGCGATCGAAAGTCCGGAGGACACGGTCGCCACGATCGCATCCGGTTTTCGGACTCGATCGACGCGGGCGAAGAATGTCCGCTTCGTCTCGAGGTCCTCCGACACTGCCTCGAACACCAGATCGGCGCCCGCGACGGCACGCTCGAGATCCGCGTCGTAGCTTCCGGTGGTGATGAACCGCGAGATCGCGGTCGACTTCACCATCGACTCTGCGCGCGCGCGGCCGGCTTCTGCTTTCTCCGTGGTGCGTGCGAGGAATACGGTCGGGATGCCGGCGGCCGCAAACACGGCGCCGCTCCCGGACCCCATCGCTCCATTCGCTCCCAGGACGACGACACTTCGGATCGGTCTTCCCATCCTTCAACGTCTGCGCGATTTGGCCCGAAGAGTCAATCGAATCCTGCTCGGCACCCGCTGCTCAAATCCTCGTGAAGACACGCGAATCAGGAATAACGCAGCAAGTCATAGCGGATGCAGATTCACGTCGGCCACAGGATGTTCTTCGGGCGCTTCTGACCTCGAAGATGTTCGTCCCCTGACCCGCGTGTTCCGCGCGCTCGGGGACGAGACGCGTGTCCGGATCGTCGCGCTGCTCGTCCACGGCGAGTTGTGCGTCTGCCACCTCGAGTCTGCGCTGGGGATCAGCCAGCCGAACTGCTCGCGCCAGCTCGGCATCCCCAAGTCGGCCGGCATCGTCGATAGACGGCGCGACGGCACGTGGGTCTACTACCGGATCACGGACCAGGAGCGAGTCGGTGAAGAACGTCCTCGACGTCCTCGCCAAGACCTTCGGCTCGAAGCGTGCGCTGCGGATCGACCATGCGCGCCTCAAAAAGAACTGTGGGCCGGACGCCTGCAAGTGATGGCGATCGACGCCGTCGAGCTGCTCGATCGCGATCCCCGGAAGCGGATCGCGAGCTGGCAGCTCTTGTTCAGGATGCTGCATGCGCTCACTCGAGCGGAGCCCCCGTATGGCGGGCTCGTCGCGACCGAGCGGCGAGCCACCAGCCCGGGCGCCGGAGCCAATGCGGAATCACTCGGTAGGCATCGCCCGCAAGCTCTCGTTCCTCGATCGGTAACCCGGTCGCCGGGGATGACTCGCCAGGCCTCGCGCACTTGGGCGATGTCCCGTCGACTGTTGAATCTCGGTGGCGGTCGGGGTTGTGATCACTACGCGGCCTTCGCTCGCGGTGCAACAGCGGTTGTCGAGTTCTCGTGACGGGCGAGTGCACTCATCAGCTGAGTCATGCCCTCGCGCG
>JBBQEX010000085.1:0-29300 GCA_038321315.1 Haliangiales bacterium
GGTGATGCCGGGCGACAACATCAAGGTCGACGTCCAGCTGGTGTCGATGATCGCGTGCGAGGAAGGCCTCCGCTTCGCGATTCGCGAGGGTGGCAAGACGGTCGGCGCCGGCGTCGTGACCAAGATCCTCGCCGAAGACCCACCGGCCAAGAAGTAACAACTCCCGCAGCGTGATCGAATCGGGGCCTTCGGGCCCCGTTTCATTTTCGGTGGATGAGGATGTAGCCGTAGATCAGCGTGCCGATCGCCCCGAGGGCGATCCCGGTCACCGCACGCCCCGCCCCATCCCGCGCTTCTGGCGGTTCGCGCGCAGGTCCCGCAACGCGAGCATGCCGAGCACGAAGCCAGCGAGCCCGACCCCCGGGAGGAACGTCAGGAGGCCGCAGTACCCCGCGAGGATCGCGAGCACGCTCTGCGGTCCCATCGGGATGAGGACATTGAGCCCGGCGTCGGTGTTCTGGAGTCCCAGCGTCGGGACCTCGGTGGCGCGCGCCCACCTGGGTAGGCCGGTCGCCCAGACCTGGGTGTCGCCACGGACCACGCCCTGACGCACGAGATCCTGGAGCTCGATCAGCGTCACCGGTCCCTGTCGGTTGCTCGGTCCGGTTC
The DNA here is from genome assembly GCA_038321315.1 of Haliangiales bacterium. Taxonomy (GTDB): domain Bacteria; phylum Myxococcota_A; class Polyangia; order Haliangiales; family Haliangiaceae; genus JABFXX01. The sequence continues at coordinate 610 of JBBQEX010000085.1, forward strand.
CGTAATACCAGCCGTCCTGGGGCACCATGCTCATCGTGACCTCATCGCGCCGACACTACGCGAGTTGGCCGCAGGCTGCCGATGGTTGTTGAAGGGACTTGCGACGTTGGCTCGCTTCAGGTAAACGTCCGCTTCCCTGTGCCCAGTCGAGGAGTATCCAGCGAAGACGTCAGCTAAGTAAGCGAATTGTTAGGGGAGTAGCTCAATGGTAGAGCATCCGTCTCCAAAGCGGAGGGCTGCAGGTTCAAGTCCTGTCTCCCCTGCCACAGTGCCAACGCGGCGCTAGACATCAGCAGGAAACCCAATCGTGGCTCAGTCACCAACCACCGCCGAAAACGCTCCGAACAAGCCCGTCCACCTGATCTTTCTGTGTGGTGCGGTGCTGCTGTTCTACATCATCCAGTGGGGCATCGACTGGATCTGGGGCTACTTCGGGAGCCCGCCGAGTGAGGTCACCATCTCCCTCACCGCCGCGGCCGTCGCCATCGTCACGAGCGTCGTCGCCTACCGCAACGATCGCTTCTATCACCTCACGAATGAAGTCGCGAGCGAGCTCAAGAAGGTCACCTGGCCCACCGCCAAAGAAGTGCGTGGGGCAACGACGACGGTGATCGTCATGGCCATCGTCTCGGCTGTCATCCTCGGTCTGTTCGACTTCGCCTGGTCGAACCTCACGGAGTTGGTCTATGGATAACGTCGCCGCACCCGAGCCGAACGATTCGGAAGGTGCGACCGTCGAGTCGGGAACGTCGTCGTCGACGTCCGGCTCCGACTCCACCCCTTCGATCCCGCCACCGACGGCGGAGAAGAAGTGGTACATCGTCCACACCTACTCGGGGCACGAGAACAAGGCGCGCCTGACTCTCAAGGAGCGCGTCGTCAACGCGGGCCTTCACGAGTACTTCGGCGAGGTCCTGGTCCCGACGGAGAGCGTCTCCGAGGTGATCAAGGGCCAGCGCCGCACGATGACCCGGAAGTTCTTCCCGGGCTACATGTTCGTCCAGATGGTCCTCGATGACCGGACGTTCCACCTCGTCAAGAACACCCCGAAGATCACCGGCTTCCTCGGCGGCACCAAGCCGACGCCGGTGCCGGAGCGCGAGATCACCGGCGTTCAGCAGAACGTGACCGACGGCGGCAAGGCCAAGCCCAAGGCGCGGGTCGTGTTCGAGCCGGGTGACACCGTGCGGGTCACCGATGGTCCCTTCGCCAACTTCACCGCGACGGTGGAAGAGGTCAAGGCCGACAAGCAGAAGGTCAAAGTCCTCCTGTCGATGTTTGGCCGGTCGACGTCGACCGAGCTTGACTTCGACAAGGTAGAGAAAGCATAAGACGGGCCCGCTATGAAGAAGGTCACCGCGATCATCAAGCTCCAGTGCCCGGCTGGCAAGGCGAACCCGGCGCCGCCCGTCGGTCCGGCGCTCGGCCAGCACGGTTTGAACATCATGCAGTTCTGCAAGGAGTTCAACGCGCGCACGAACCAGATGGGCGACCTGATCATCCCGTGTCTCATCACGGCGTATGCGGATCGCAGCTTCACGTTCGTCACGAAGAGCCCACCGGCTTCGATCCTCCTCAAGAAGGCGGCGAAGATCGAGAAGGGTTCGGGCGAGCCGAACAAGACCAAGGTCGGCACGGTCACCAAGAAGCAGTGCGCCGAGATCGCGCAGACCAAGCTCGTCGATCTCAACACGACCTCGATCGACAGCGCCACCCGCTCGGTGATGGGCACGGCCCGCTCGATGGGTCTCAACGTCGTCGACTGATCTCCGTTTCACGCAAACACCTGGGAGCCGGCCTTCAGTGGCCGGCGCTTGACCAGGGCAGAAAGAGACCGAACATGGCCGGCAAGAAATACAAGAAGGCGATCGAGGGCTGGGACCAGCTCAAGAAGTACACGGTCGATGACGCGTGCGCGATCGTCCCGCGCGCCAAGATCTCGACCAAGCACGACGAGACGGTCGACGTCTCGGTCCGCCTCGGCGTCAACCCGAAGTACGCCGACCAGATGGTCCGCGGCTCGGTCGTGATGCCCTCGGGCACTGGCAAGACCAAGCGGGTCCTCGTGATCTGCAAGCCCGACAAGGCGCGCGATGCCCTCGAGGCCGGTGCCGACTACGCCGGCTCCGACGAGTACATCAAGAAGATCGCCGAGGAGAACTGGTTCGAGTTCGACACCCTCGTCGCGACGCCGGACATGATGGTGCAGGTCGGCAAGATCGGCCGCGTCCTCGGTCCGCGCGGCCTCATGCCGAACCCCAAGGTCGGCACGGTCACCGCCGACGTCAAGAAGGCCGTCACCGAGCTCAAGGCCGGTCGCGTCGAGTTCCGCGTCGAGAAGGCCGGCATCATCCAGACCCCGATCGGCAAGGCTTCGTTCAAGCCCGAGGCGCTGGCGATCAACCTGAAGGCGCTGCTCGAGACCCTCATGAAGCTCAAGCCGGCGACGGCGAAGGGCACGTACATGCGGTCGGTCACGATCTCGACCACCCACGGCCCGGGCATCAAGGTCGACACCACCCCGTACGCCGCTGGCGGAGCGCTGGACAAGTGAGGGCATTGCCCTCACGACGCGAGCAACTCGCGTTGTCGAAGAAGTAATCTGTGCGCCGCATTCGCATCACCGAAGAGATCAAGCCGGGCGTCTACAAGGCGCGCGAAGCCGGGCTTGCGCCCGAGCGGATGGTCACCGAGCGCCTCGCCTTCGTGCAGGCTCGCGGTGCCGACGTGGTCTGGGAGATTGCGAAGCCGGCGGACTACGATTCCCTCGTGCAGGCTCACACCGGAGCTGCTAACAACTAGCCCCTCTCACCAATACCCGTCGAAGAAGCAGGCGGCACGCAGGTGCCATAAGTCCCGCGGAGACGAGGATCCCACGACCGGCCATGCCGGACGCGCGAAACCCTCGACTCACCCTCGAGGGTTTTTGATTTTCGATAAGACAACGCCAAGGAAGCCATATGGATAAAGCAGCCAAAGAGACGATGCTCGGCGAGATCAAGGAGTCGTTCGCGAACGTCGCCTCGGTCGTGATCGCCGACTACCGCGGCATCCGCGTGCCGACGGTGACGACGATGCGTGACGACTTTCGCAAGAACGGTTGCCACTACCGGGTGCTCAAGAACTCGCTCGTCAAGATCGCGGTCAAGGGCTCCAAGATGGAGCCGATGTCGAGCCTCATGGTCGGCACCACCGCGGTGATCTGGAGCAACGAGATCCCGCAAACCCCGGCGAAGATCGCGCTCAAGTGGGCCAAGGACGAGCCCAAGTTCAAGATCATGGGCGGCTACTACGAGGGCCAGCTCCTCGATCTCGCGGGCGTCGATGCGCTCGCCAAGATGCCGGGCAAGAACGAGATCCGCGCGTCGATGCTCATGACGTTCCTCGCGGCGCCCCAGACGTTCGTGGCGCAGCTCATCGCCGGTCCCCAGAACTTCGCCTACCTCCTCGACGCTCGCCGCCGCGAGCTCGAGGCCAAGTAACCAATTTTCCGTTTTCCGTTTAGAGAAAAGAAAGAACCACAGCCATGTCGATCAGCAACGACGAAGTCATCAACTACCTCTCCAACCTCACCGTCATCGACCTCGTCAACCTGACGAAGTCGCTCGAGGACAAGTGGGGCGTCAAGGCCGCTCCGGTGGCCGCCGCGGCTGCCCCGGCCGCCGCGGGCGCGGCTGCCCCGGCCGCCGAGGAGAAGACCGAGTTCACCGTCGTCCTCAAGGGCGGCGGCGCGAACAAGATCGGCGTCATCAAGGTCGTCCGTGAGGTCACCGGCCTCGGCCTCAAGGACGCCAAGGATCTCGTCGATGGCGCCCCCAAGGACGTGAAGCAGAACGTCAACAAGACCGAGGCGGACGACATCGTCAAGAAGCTCAAGGAAGCCGGCGCCGAAGTCGAAGTGAAGTAACCGTCGGGCTCGCGACCTCGGACTGCGGGCTTTGGCCAGCAGGACGAGGTCAGCCCGGTCGACCGAGCCCGATCTTTCGAGATCGGGCTCGTGTCGTTTCGGGCCGGTTCGGGGCGGATCGGGGCGGAGTGATACATGACGAAACCCGATCCCCGAGGCTTGGTTTCGGCTCGGATCGGCCTAAATTGCACGATTGGGGCCGTTCGTAACCTCCACGCATCGCAGGTGTTCTTGGCATAACGACTTGCGACGTTCTTTTCGCTTCCCTTTTGCATAGTCGTGCTATACGCAGCCCCGGTTTGCGCAGTTCTCCCCCAGCGGTTCCGACGAGCAGCGCACTCGCCGGGTACCCGCGACTCGACACCTAGCGTCCCGGCCGTCGGTTTCTTCTCATCGGGATCTCCCGTCGAGAACGCCCTCGGCCATCGCTAGTTTTCGGGCTGTTCCTCAAAACGCAAACGAAGAGGCACCACATGGCGTCGTCGATCCAGAAGAACTTTCGGGCCCGCAAGACCTTCGCGAAGCTCAAGCAGGTCATCGAGATCCCGAACCTGATCGATATCCAGAAGCGGAGCTACGACAAGTTCCTCCAGCTCGACACTCCGCTCGACAAGCGCGAGGACATGGGTATCCAGGGCGTCTTCAAGAGCGTCTTCCCGATCAAGGATTTCTCGGAGACCAGCTCCCTGGAGTTCGTCTCGTACAACCTCGAGAAGCCCAAGTACGACGTCGATGAGTGCCGCGCCCGCGGCATGACGTTCGCGGCGCCGATCAAGGTCGTCATCCGCCTCGTGGTGTGGGACGTCAACGAGGAGACTGGCGTCCAGTCGATCCGTGACGTGAAGGAGCAGGAGGTCTACTTCGGTGAGATCCCGCTGATGACCGACTCCGGTACCTTCATCATCAACGGTACCGAGCGCGTCATCGTCTCGCAGCTCCACCGCTCGCCGGGCGTGTTCTTCGACCACGACAAGGGCAAGACGCACTCGAGCGGCAAGTTGCTCTACTCGGCCCGCGTGATCCCGTACCGCGGCTCGTGGCTCGACTTCGAGTTCGACCACAAGGATATCCTGTTCGTCCGCATCGACCGCCGCCGCAAGCTGCACGCGACCGTGCTGCTTCGCGCGCTCGGCTACACGACGGAAGAGCTGCTCAACTACTTCTACGACACCGAGACGATCCACTTCGAGGCGCAGAAGAAGTACTCGCGCAAGGTCAACTACGAGCTGCTCGTCGGCCAGCGCGCGACCCGCGACATCAAGCACCCGAAGACCAAGGAAGTCCTGGTCAAGAAGAACCGCAAGTTCACCAAGGGCGCGATCAAGAAGCTCGAGGAGTCGGGCGTCGACGTGCTCCCGATCGACATCGACGAGCTCGTCGGTAAGGTCTCCGCCCGCGACGTGATCGACGACTCGACCGGCGAGGTGCTGCTCCAGTGCAACGAGGAGCTCACCGAGGCCAAGCTCGACGAGCTGCGCGACCGCGGCGTCGACAAGGTCGAGGTCCTGTTCATCGATAACCTGAACGTCGGCCCGTACCTCCGCAACACGCTGCTCACCGACAAGCTCCAGGGCCCGGACGAGGCCGTGATGGAGATCTACCGCCGCCTGCGCCCGGGCGATCAGCCGGCGCTCGACTCGGCGCAGACGCTGTTCCACAACCTGTTCTTCAACGCCGAGCGCTACGACCTCTCGCGGGTCGGTCGCCTGAAGCTGAACTACAAGTTCAAGATCGACGAAGCGATCGAGACCCAGATCCTCACCAAGCGCGACATCCTCGAGACGGTTCGCTACCTGATCGAGCTCCGCAACGGCCGCGGCGTGATCGACGACATCGATCACCTCGGCAACCGTCGCGTGCGCGCCGTCGGCGAGCTGATGGAGAACCAGTACCGCATCGGTCTCGTCCGCATGGAGCGCGCCATCAAGGAGCGCATGTCCATGTCGCAGGAGATCGAGACGCTCATGCCGCACGACCTGATCAACGCCAAGCCGGTCTCGGCGGTGGTCAAGGAGTACTTCGGCAGCTCGCAGCTCTCGCAGTTCATGGATCAGACCAACCCGCTGTCGGAAGTGACGCACAAGCGCCGCCTCTCCGCCCTCGGACCGGGCGGCTTGACCCGCGAGCGCGCGGGCTTCGAAGTCCGCGACGTGCACCCGACGCACTACGGCCGCATCTGCCCGATCGAGACGCCGGAAGGTCCGAACATCGGTCTCATCGCGTCGCTGTCGACGTTCGCCCGCGTCAACGAGTACGGCTTCATCGAGACGCCGTACCGCGCGGTCGAGAACGGCAAGATCGCGGAAGAGGTGAGCTTCTACTCGGCACTCCAGGAGGAGGGCCAGATCATCACCCACGCGAACGCCGAGCAGAAGAACGGCAAGCTGTCGGTCGACTACGTCTCGAGCCGCAAGGGCTCGGACATCATCATGACCAAGCCGGAGGACGTGACGTTGATGGACGTCTCGCCGAACCAGCTGGTCTCGGTGGCCGCGTCGCTGATTCCGTTCCTCGAGCATGACGACGCGAACCGCGCGCTCATGGGTTCGAACATGCAGCGCCAGGCCGTGCCGTTGATCCGTACGACCTCGCCGCTGATCGGCACCGGCATGGAGGGCATCGTCGCCCGCGACTCCGGCGTCACGATCGTCGCCAAGCGCGACGGCACGGTCGACTGGGTCGACGCGAACCGCATCGTGGTTCGCCCGAGCAAGGTCGATCCGAAGGATCCGAACTCGGTCCGCCCCGACATCTACACGCTGGTGAAGTTCCAGCGCTCGAACCAGAACACGTGCATGAACCAGAAGCCGATCGTCCAGCCGGGCGACAAGGTGAAGGCCGGCGACGTGATCGGTGACGGTCCGGCGACCGAGACCGGCGAGCTCGCGCTCGGCCAGAACGTGGTCGTCGCGTTCATGCCGTGGGGTGGCTACAACTTCGAGGACTCGATCCTCATCAACGAGAAGCTGGTCAAGAACGACGTGTTCACCTCGATCCACATCGAGGAGTTCGAGTGCGTCGCGCGCGACACCAAGCTCGGCAAGGAAGAGATCACGCGCGACATCCCGAACGTCGGTGAAGAAGCGCTCAAGGATCTCGACGACTCGGGCATCGTGCGCATCGGCGCCGAGGTCAAGGCCGGCGATATCCTGGTCGGCAAGATCACGCCCAAGGGCGAGACCCAGCTGTCCCCGGAAGAGAAGCTGCTCCGCGCGATCTTCGGCGAGCGTGCCGGCGACGTGCGCGACACCGGCCTCCGGGTTCCCCCGGGCGTCACCGGCGTCGTGATCGGCGCCCGCGTGTTCGCACGCAAGGGCACCGAGAAGGACGAGCGCGCCCAGGCCATCGAGGACACCGAGAAGGAGCTCCTCATGGTCAACAAGCGCGACGAGGTGAAGATCATCTCGGAGGCGTACTACAACAAGATGCGCGAGCTCCTGATCGGCAAGACGACGGCCAGCCGCCTCGTCGACGACAAGGGCAAGGTCCTGCTCCCCAAGGGCGAGAAGATCACGCACGAGCTCCTCGCCGAGGTCCCGAACCGCTACTGGCACGAAGTCCAGCTCGACTCGGGCGACGGCAAGATCGAAGAGCAGCTCGAGCAGCTCGCGGCCAAGCGCGAGGAAGACGTCTTCAACATCGAGCAGCAGTACTCGGACAAGATCGCCAAGCTCACCAAGGGCGACGAGCTGCCGCCGGGCGTCATCAAGCTGGTCAAGGTCTACCTGGCCATCAAGAGGAAGCTGTCGGTCGGTGACAAGATGGCCGGTCGTCACGGCAACAAGGGCGTCGTGTCGCGCCTCCTCCCCGAGGAGGACATGCCGTACCTCGAGGACGGCACGCCGGTCGACATCGTGCTGAACCCGCTCGGCGTTCCGTCACGTATGAACATCGGGCAGATCCTCGAGGTCCACCTCGGGTGGGCCGCGAAGTCGCTCGGCAACCAGATCCAGGCGTACCTCGACACCAACTGGTCGCACGACGTGATGAAGGACAAGCTGAAGAAGCTGTTCCCGGATCACGCCCCGTTCATCGAGAAGCTGTCGCACGAGGACACCGGTCGGTTCGCGCAGACGCTCACCACCGGGGTGCACCTCGCGTCGCCCGTGTTCGACGGCGCGGACGAGAACGAGATCAAGACGGCGCTCAAGATGGCCGGCCTGCCGCTCAACGGCCAGACCCGCCTGATCGACGGCAAGAGCGGCGAGCCGTTCGATAACAAGGTCACCGTCGGCGTGATGTACATGCTGAAGCTGCACCACCTGGTCGACGACAAGATCCACGCGCGGTCCATCGGACCGTACTCGCTCGTCACCCAGCAGCCGCTCGGTGGCAAGGCGCAGTTCGGCGGTCAGCGCCTCGGCGAGATGGAAGTGTGGGCGATGGAGGCCTACGGCGCGGCGTACGCGCTGCAGGAGTTCTTGACGGTCAAGTCGGACGACGTGCTGGGACGCACCCGCATGTACGAGTCGATCGTGAAGGGCGAGCACGTGCTCGAGGCCGGCTTGCCGGAGTCGTTCAACGTGCTCCTCAAGGAGCTCCAGGCGCTGTGCCTCGACGTCGAGCTGGTCGAAGACCCGACGATGCCGATGCGCTCGCAGCAGCAGGCCCCGGGTATCCCGGCCGGTCTTGCCGCCCTCGCTCGTGAGGTCGCGGACAAGATGGGCTCGGCGGGTAACTCGTAACCGAACGAACTAAGGACAAGGGAGCATCAACATGAAAGACATCTTCAACTTCTTCGAGAAGCCGAAGGATCCCCGTTCGTTCAGCGCCATCCGCATCATGCTCGCCTCGCCGGAGAAGATCCGCGAGTGGAGCCATGGCGAGGTGAAGAAGCCCGAGACGATCAACTACCGCACGTTCAAGCCGGAGCGGGACGGGTTGTTCTGCGCCAAGATCTTCGGGCCGGTGAAGGACTACGAGTGCAACTGCGGCAAGTACAAGCGCATGAAGCACCGCGGCGTCGTGTGCGAGAAGTGCGGCGTCGAGGTGATCCAGGCCAAGGTGCGCCGCGAGCGCATGGGGCACATCTCGCTCGCCACCCCGGTCGCGCACATCTGGTTTCTGAAGTCGCTGCCGTCGCGCATCGGTAACCTGCTCGATATCCCGTTGAAGGATCTCGAGAAGGTCCTCTACTGCGAGGCGTACATCGTCACCAACGCGAAGCAGTCGGGCCTCTCGGTCAACGAGCTGCTCACCGAGGAGCGCTACGGCAAGCTGCTCGACGAGTTGGGTTACGACGCGTTCGAGGCGGGCATGGGGGCCGAGGCGATCCTCGAGATCCTGCGCCAGCTCGACATCATCGGGCTCGCCGAGATCCTGCGCGCCGAGATGCGCGAGGTCACCTCGGAGGCCAAGCGCAAGAAGATCGCGAAGCGGCTGAAGGTCGTCGAGGCGTTCCGCGAGAGCGGCAACAAGCCCGACTGGATGATGCTCACGATCATCCCGGTGATCCCGCCGGATCTGCGCCCGCTCGTCCCGCTCGACGGCGGCCGGTTCGCGACGTCGGATCTCAACGATCTGTATCGCCGCGTGATCAACCGCAACAACCGTCTGCGGCGCCTCCAGGAGCTCAACGCTCCCGAGATCATCATCCGCAACGAGAAGCGCATGCTTCAGGAGGCCGTCGACGCACTGTTCGACAACGGCCGCCGCGGCAAGACGATCACGGGGCCGAACAAGCGCCCGCTCAAGTCGCTGTCCGACATGTTGAAGGGCAAGCAGGGCCGGTTCCGTCAGAACCTCCTCGGCAAGCGCGTCGACTACTCGGGCCGCTCGGTCATTGTCATCGGCCCCGAGCTCAAGCTGCACCAGTGCGGCCTGCCGAAGAAGATGGCGCTCGAGCTGTTCACGCCGTTCATCTACAACAAGCTCGAGGAGCGGCACCTCGTCACCACGATCAAGAGCGCGAAGAAGCTCGTCGAGAAGGAGCGCCCGGAGGTCTGGGACATCCTCGAAGAGGTCATCAAGGAGCATCCCGTGATGCTCAACCGCGCGCCGACGCTCCACCGCCTCGGCATCCAGGCGTTCGAGCCGGTCCTCACCGAGGGCAAGGCGATCCAGCTGCACCCGCTCGTCTGCGCGGCGTTCAACGCCGACTTCGACGGTGACCAGATGGCCGTCCACGTCCCGCTCTCCATCGAAGCTCAGATGGAAGCGCGCGTGCTCATGATGTCGACCAACAACATCCTGTCGCCCGCGAACGGCAAGCCGATCATCGTGCCGTCGCAGGACATCGTCCTTGGCCTCTACACGATGACGCGCGAGCGTCCGTACGCCAAGGGTGAGTACCGCGAGGACAAGAAGACCGGACGCCCGCTGTCCGGCATGTTCTCGTCGGTCGACGAGGTCCGCATGGCGTGGGACCACGGCGAGGTTCACCTCCAGGCGGCGATCAAGATGCGCCGCAAGAAGCCGAACGGCGAGATGGAGATCGTCTCCACCACCGTCGGTCGCGCGATCCTCCACGACATCTGCCCGCCGCAGGTGCCGTTCGAGGCGATCAACAAGGTGATGGGCAAGAAGCAGCTCGCCGAGCTGATCGATCTCGTCTATCGCGAGGCCGGCCAGAAGGCCACGGTGCTCCTGGCCGACGCCCTGCGCACGACGGGCTACACGTTCGCGACGCGCGCCGGCATCTCGGTGTGCATCGACGACATGGTGATCCCGCCGTCGAAGACCGTCCTCCTCGAGGGCGCGACCAAGGAGGTCGCCGAGATCGAGGACCAGTACACCGAGGGGCTCATCACCGACGGTGAGCGCTACAACAAGGTGGTCGACATCTGGGCGCAGGTGGCCGAGGCGATCTCCAAGGACATGATGAAGGAGATCTCGACGGACGAGTTCAAGGATCCGAACGGATCCACGATCAAGAAGGGTCCGTCCTTCAACTCGATCTTCATCATGGCCGACTCGGGCGCCCGCGGCTCGCAGCAGCAGATGCGTCAGCTCGCCGGCATGCGTGGCCTCATGGCCAAGCCGTCCGGTGAGATCATCGAGACGCCGATCACCACGAACTTCCGTGAGGGTCTCTCGGTTCTCCAGTACTTCATCTCGACCCACGGCGCCCGCAAGGGTCTGGCGGACACCGCGCTGAAGACGGCGAACTCGGGCTATCTCACGCGCCGCTTGGTCGACGTGTCGCAGGACACAATTATCAGCGAGTTCGACTGCGGCACGCGCCAGGGCATGGAGATGATGCCGCTCATCGAGGGCGGCGAGATCATCGAGCGCCTCGGTGACCGGATCCTCGGTCGCGTCGTCCTCGAGGACATCGTCGATCCGTACACCGGCGAAGTGCTGTGTCCGGCCAACGCCGAGATCAACGAGGATCACGTCAAGATCATCGACAACGCGGGCATCGACCGCGTGAAGATCCGCAGCGTGCTCGCGTGCGAGACCCGCCGCGGCATCTGCTCCCTGTGTTACGGCCGCGACCTCGCGCGCGGTCACATGGTGAACATCGGCGAAGCGGTCGGCGTGATCGCGGCGCAGTCGATCGGCGAGCCGGGTACCCAGCTCACGATGCGTACGTTCCACATCGGCGGCGTCGGGCAGATCCGCACCGAGCAGAGCTCGCTCGAGGCGCGCAACGAAGGCACCGTCCGGCTCAACAACGTCCAGGTGGTCTCGAAGAAGGATCACTGGGTCGTCATGAACCGGCAGGGCGAGCTGACGCTGGTCGACGAGATCGGCCGCGAGCGCGAGCGCTACGGCCTGCAGTACGGCGCGCGGCTGATGGTCCGAGACGGCGATCGGGTCAAGGCCTCGCAGGTCATGGCCGAGTGGGATCCCTTCGCGATGCCGATCTGCGTCGAGGTCTCCGGCTACGTGAAGTACGGCGACATCGTCGATCAGGTGACGATGATGGACGCGCTCGACGAGGTCACGGGCCTCAGCCGCAAGACGATCGTCGAGAGCAAAGACCAGGAGAGCCGCCCCCGCATCACGCTGAAGGACGCGGACGGCAACACCGTCAAGCTCTCGGCGCAGGACGGCGAGGCGCGGTACTTCCTGCCCGTCGGCGCGAACATCCTGGTCAACGACGGCGACTACGTCGAGGCCGGCGACGTGATCTCGAAGATCTCGCGCGAGACCACGAAGACGAAGGACATCACGGGCGGCCTGCCGCGCGTGGCCGAGTTGTTCGAGGCACGCAAGCCGAAGGACCACGCGGTCATCTGCGACATCGACGGCACCGTGCACTTCGGCAAGGACACCAAGGGCAAGCGCAAGGTGCTCATCGTCCCCGAGCACGGCGATCCCGCGGAGTACTTGATCCCCAAGGGCAAGCACCTCTCGGTGCGTGAAGGCGACCGCGTGCGTGCCGGCGAGGCCCTCATGGACGGCCCGGCGAACCCGCACGACATCCTCAAGGTGCTCGGCGAGCGCGCGCTCGCGAAGTACCTGGTCGACGAGATCCAGGAGGTCTACCGCCTCCAGGGCGTTCGCATCAACGACAAGCACATCGAAGCGATCGTTCGCCAGATGCTGCGCCGCGTGAACGTGAGCGACCCGGGTGACACGAACTTCCTCGTCGACGAGCACGTCGAGAAGCACATCTTCGAGGAAGAGAACGAGCGCGTGATCGTCGCCGGCGGCCAGCCGGCCAAGGGCGACGCGTTGCTCCTCGGCATCACCAAGGCGTCGCTGTCGACCGAGTCGTTCATCTCGGCGTCGAGCTTCCAGGAGACCACGAAGGTGCTCACCGAGGCGTCCATCAACGGGCGCGTCGACTACCTCCGCGGCCTCAAGGAGAACGTCATCATGGGTCGCCTGATCCCGGCCGGCACCGGCCTGGGTGCGTACAAGCGGCTCACGGTCGACGTCCACCTCGATGACGAGGACGACGCCGGCGCCGACGGCAGCTACATCAGCCCGACCGACGACGACGACCTGGTCGCCGACGCGTAAGTAGCTCACGACCAGCGATACCGGCGGCCCACGAGGCCGCCGATGTCGTTTTCGGCTGGCACATGGCGTGCTGTGGTGACGGAACGACCATGTCGCTACACCATGTGACGGATACCGAACCGGGGCTCACGCGGCAACGGAGCGGTCGCGGCTTCAACTACCGCGACGCCAATGGTCGCACGGTGCGCGACAGCGCCACGCTCGCGCGCATCCGTGCGCTGGCCATCCCGCCGGCGTGGACGCGCGTGTGGATCGCGCCCGACGCGAACGGCCACATCCAGGCGACCGGCCGCGACGCCAAGGGCCGCAAGCAGTACCGCTATCACGTCGCGTATCGCGCCCGGCAGGACGGCGCGAAGTACACGCGCCTCGTCGAGTTCTGTCGCGTGTTGCCGAAGATCCGCGAGGCGGTCGCGCGCGATCTCGCGTGCAGCTGTCTCTGCAAGCCCAAGGTGGTCGCCACGATCGTCGCGCTGCTCGAGCGCGCGCAGCTCCGCATCGGCAACGAGGAGTACGCGCGCACGAATGGCTCGTTCGGCGCGACGACGCTGCGCGACCGCCACGCGAAGATCACCGGCGACACGCTCGTCCTCCACTACCGCGGCAAGAGCGGCGTCGAGCGCCACGTGCGGGTCGCCGATCGCCGCCTCGCGACCATCGTCCGGCGCTGTCGCGATCTGCCCGGCCAGCGGCTGTTCCAGTACGTCGACGCCGGCCGACCTCACCCGATCCTGTCGACCGACGTCAACGACTACCTGCGCGACGTCAGCGGTGGCCCGTTCTCCGCGAAGGACTACCGCACGTGGGCCGCGACGCTCGGCGCGGCGGCGCTGCTCGCGGTCCGCGAGCACCCGGGCAGCGAGCGTGGCGCGAAGCGGGTCGTGCGCGAGGTGTGCGAGACGATCGCGGCGCGACTCGGGCACACGCCTGCGATCTGCCGCGCGTCGTACATCCACCCGCGCGTGATCGACGACTTCGCGGCCGACACGATCGCGACCGCGATCGGCAAGCCGATCCGGCGGCGCTTGACCGGCGATGGCTCGACGATCGACGAGCTCCGGGCGATCGAGCCGGTCGTCGCTCGGTACCTCGAGGTGCCGGCGCGGGTGCGTCGGCGCGCGTAGGAGGTACCGCGGTGGAGGTCGTACACGTCGGTGTGCCGGTGCCGTGACCGTCGGGCTGCGGTCGCAAAATCCGACGGGTGGTCAGGTCCGATCGCCGAGTTCCGCGATTTGCCGCTGGCTTCGTCTACAGTCGAGATGGGCATGACCTTGCAGTCATCCCATCCGACGCCGTGACGACCAGCTCTCCCACCAGCCCGATGTCCAGCTCGCCGGACCCGGACCTCGAGGCCGGCCAGCAGGTCGGCGAGTACGTGGTCGAGGACAAGCTCGGGCAGGGTGGCTTCGGCGCCGTGTTCAAGGCGACGCATCCGGTGATCGGCAAGCTGGTCGCGTTGAAGGTGCTGATGCGCAAGTTCTCGGTCGATCCCGAGATGGTCGAGCGGTTCGTCGCCGAGGCGCGCGCGGTCAACCAGATCCGCCACCGCAACATCATCGACATCTTCTCGTTCGGTCAGCTCGCCGACGGACGCCACTACTACGCGATGGAGTACCTCGAGGGCGATCCGCTCGACGCGCTGATCACGCGCGACGGCGCGATGCCACTCGCGGACGCGCTGCCGATCCTGCGATCGATCGCGCGCGCGCTCGACGCCTGTCACGCCAAGGGCATCGCGCACCGCGACCTCAAGCCAGCGAACATCTTCCTGGCGCGCGAGCCCGACGGCGATCGCTATCCCAAGCTGCTCGATTTCGGCATCGCGAAGCTGATGGGCCCGGAGGAGGCGCAGAAGCAGAAGACGCGCACCGGCGTCCCGATGGGCACGCCGTACTACATGTCCCCCGAGCAGTGCCGCGGGCGCGATGTCGACCACCGCACCGACTACTACGCGTTCGGCATCGTCGCGTACGAGCTGTTGACCGGCGTCGTGCCGTTCGACGGCGAGGACTACATGGCGATCCTGATGAGCCAGATCTCCGACGAGCCGGCGCCGCCGTCGTCGGTGAAACCCGAGCTCGCCGGCGGGATCGACGACGCGATCCTGTGGCTGATGAAGAAGGATCCGGCGGCGCGACCGCCGAGCCTGGTCGCGGCGGTCCAGGCCCTCGAGGCCGCGGCCGAGGCGTCGGGCGTGGCGCTGCCGATCGTGCGCGAGACCCGGCCGCGGATCCCGGTGTCGGCGAGCGCGCAGACGATGCCGAGCGGCGCACTCGCGGTCCCGCCGCCGAGGTCGCGCACGAAGATGATCGTCGCCTCGGCCATCGCGGTCGTCGTGATCGGTGCGGCCGCGTTCGTCGCGGTATCGATGACTGGCGGTGGCAAGCCGGCGCCGGCCGCGACGATCGCAACGCCGACGCCGACGCCGCCGACACCACCGACACCGACGCCCACGCCGGACAAGCCGGTCGCGGTCATGCCGGTCGTGACCGCCGTGACGGTCACGATCACCGGTGTGCCCGACGGCACCGAGGTGCTGGTGCGTGGCGCGCTGGTCGGCACCGCGCCGGGCCCGGTGCAGCTCGATCGTGGCACGACGCCGGTCGTGTTGATGCTGCGCGCCGATGGCTACGCGCCGCTGTCGCGGCCGATCACGCCGGACAAGGATCAGCCACTCGAGCTGCACCTGAAGAAGAAGGGTGGGGCGGCTCCGGCGGCGCACCACGATGGCGGCAAGGACGATCTGCTGACTCCGAGCTTCAAGTAACGCGAAAGGATCCTATGCGGATGGCCCTGGTGACGGTCGTGCTCCTGTACGGGTGCACGAGCCTGCCCTCGATCGAGCGTGGCGTGTGTGGCAACGGGTTGCTCGAGCCAGGCGAGGACTGCGACTCGTCGGACGCGTCGTGCATCGCGTGTCAGGTCACGTGCACCGTCGCGGGCGATTGTCCGACGACGGCGTACGGGTGCGGCGTCGATCACCTGTGTCACGCGCCGAGCGGTCGGCTCGCGACCCCGAACACGCCGCAGCCGTTCCCGATCGACGACCTCGCGGTCACCGACATCGACAAGGACGGCATCGGCGACGTGCTCGGCGTGTCGCAGACCTCGATCGAGGTGCACTACGGCGACACCGCCGGGGGGCTCGCGACGGTCGACCGGATCCTCACGCCGATCCAGGGCGGCGTGGCCGCGATCGCCGACACCGACGGTGACGGCGCGCTCGACGTCGCGTTCGGGACGACCGACGGCGTCGTGGTCTACAGCTCGCCATTCGGCAAGCTGACGCCACTCGCCGGGCGGTCGCCGATCGACGTGCCGATGGTCGACGTCCAGACGCTGTTCACGATCGATCCGAACTTCTTCGGCATCCTGGTCTCGCACCAGGGCCCGGTCGCCAGTGAACACAAGTTCGAGCTCGTGATCGGCAGCGTGCTGACGCGCGGCGGCGCGCTCGGATCGACCGGCGGGCCGGTGAAGTTCTGCGGCGGCAACCTGACCGCCGAGAACTTCTCGCCCGATCGGGTCGACGTCTACGTCGCGTACGACGCGCTCGTCGTGGTCGACGCGCTGCTCGTGATCACCGGGCAGGGCCCGGGTGGCCCGCGGACGTGCGCGACGTCGATGCGACTCAACGTGTTCGACGCGACGCCGGTGAGGTTCTACGACGTCACGCCGCCGACCGCGTCGCCGACCGCCAAGGCGGTCTTCGCGCGGACCGACAGCGACGCCAACAACAACTGTCCAGCCCTCGTGATCGGCACGCTCGGCGCCGCCTCGCCGCACGTCAACGTGTTCGCCGGCGCGATGACCGGGGCGAACGAGACGTTGCACTGCGGGATCGCGGCGAGCTCGACGCAGCTGACGTTCCTGGTCAGCACCGATCTGCCATCGACGCCGGCCAGCGATGCCGCGCCGGTCGGCCACGCACCGTTCGCCCCGGTGCCGTTCGATCCGTTCTTGCCGCTGACGACGTGGAGCCGCGACGGCATCGTCCTGTCCGACGGCGTGTACGGCGTGATGACCGGCTCGAATCAGCTCGCGCGGCTGTACACGACCGCGCGCCCGGCGAGCCACGTCGCCTCGGGTGACTTCAACGGCGACGGCAAGACCGATCTCGTGATGACGACCGACGGCCAGGACGACCTCGATATCCTGTATCGCCAGAGCTACTCGTTCGCGCCGTTCCGGGTCGACACCGCGACGCGCCCGATCCTCAGCATCACCGGCGACTTCGACGGCAATGGCGACACCGATGTCGCGTACGTCGAGCCGGTCGAGGGTCACGAGCGCATGCTGATCGCCTACGGCACGCCGGACCGCGTGCTCGGTCCGGTGGAGGTCGAGTCGTTCAAGTCGGTCGTCGCGCTCGGCACGATCGGGCTGCCGACCTCGCTCGATCAGACCGACAGCATCGACGATATCGTCGTCGTCGATCAGCCGGGCACCGGCACGTTCTTGACGCTCCTGCGGGCGAGCGCGCAGCGCACGATGCTGTCGTACTTCGATCCACGCCAGTCGACCGTGATGGTCGGCGGTACGACCCAGGCGGTGCAGACGTTCTCGACGCTCGACGGCGTCGTGGTCGGCCGGTTCTCGACCGCCGAGCCCGCCGCGTTCGTGTTCGGCCACGCGACCGGCGTATCGGTCGACAGCGTGGTGACGGCCGAGGACGCCGTGGTCGGCTGGCCGATGCAGATCACGCCCGACGGGTTGGTGGCGCTGACCGACGCGCGCGGCACGCAGGTCGCGCAGCTCCAGGCCTGTAACTCGGCGACCCCGCCGACGACGAACGTGTGCATTCCAGCCGCGCGGTACGTCGTGTGGCCGATCGCGGGCGACCGCGACGTGATCGTGGCGGTCGATCGCCAGCGCAAACCCAGCGCGGCCGTGCTGGCCGCGGGCGTGACGATGCCGGCGCCGCTGATCACCGCGCAGGTCCCGGTCGGTGCGGTCGTTCGCTCGCTCCACGTCGTCGACCTCGATGGCGATGGCACGCACGAGTTGCTCGCGTCGTTCGGCCCGGGCGGCGAACAGCTCGCGAACTCGGCGGGGCTCGTCGAGCTCTGCCCGATGGACGCGGCCGGGCACTCGAGCGGCCCGTGCGAGGACCTCGGCAAGAAGCTCGGTGATGGGCTGACCTGCGTCGATGCCACGCCGGGCCACCTGGTCGCCGGCGACCCGTCGCAGCAAGCCGCCGCCGACACCGGCATCGCGGTGCTGTGCTACGCGGGCACGACCGCCGAGCTGTTCCACCTGACGCGCGACGGCGGCGGCGATCACGTCGCGCTGGTCAGCGCGAACCTCGGCGCGATGCGCGCGATCGCGCTCGCCGACGTCACCGGCGATGGGGTCGACGATCTGATCGGCCTGCAGGGTGGGCCCGGTGCCGAGTCGCTGGTCATCTACGCCCAGTGCACCTCGACCCAGACCGGGTGCGGCCAGTGAGGGCGACGATCGTCATCCTGTGCGTCGCGCTGCTGGGCGTCGCGCGCGCCGACGAGAAAGCCACCGCGGAGAAGTACTTCCGCGCCGGCGCCAAGGCGTACGCGGCGCAGAACTTCGAGGCCGCGATCGCGAACTTCGAGGAGGCGTACCGCGCGCTGCCGGTGCCCGAGATCGCGTTCTCGGCGGCACAAGCCTACCGCCGCCAGTACCGGGTCGACGCGCGACCCGAGTACGTCAAGCGCTCGGTCGAGCTCTACCGGATCTACCTCGACAAGGTGAAGACCGGCGGCCGCGTCGGCGATGCAGCAGATAGCCTCGGCGAGATGCAGCGCGAGCTCGATCGACTCGGCGCCGCCGGGATCAAGGCCGAGATGCGGATCGTCGAGCGCACCCGGCTCGGCGTCACGATCGCGGTCGACGACAAGACCAGCGACAAGGCCGCGCTGCGCGAGATCGGAGACGCGGTCGGCGACGCGCTGCCGGGCGTCACGGCGACGCTCGACGGCAAGCCGCTCGAGCCGTTCGCGCTGGTCGACGTCGACCCGGGCGAGCACGTCGTCGCGGTCAGCGCACCGGGCTACGAGCCGATCGAGCAGAAGCACCGCGCGGTCGCCGGTGCGTCCGAGCTGATCGACATCGCGCTGCGCGCACGACCGGCGCGGGTCGGGCTGAAGACCGAGCCCGACACGCGCGTCATCGTCGACGGCCGACCGAGCGCGATGCCGACCGGCGTGCTCGAGCTGGTCGCCGGCAAGCACGTGATCACCCTGCTGCACGACGGGCGCAAGCCGATCGCGAAGGAGATCGTCGTCGAGCGCGGCGCGACGACGACGATCGTCGCACCCCTCGTGAAGACCACGCAGCGGCGCGCGGTGCCGTGGATCTACCTCGGCGCGGGCGCGCTCGCGCTCGGCGCGACCACCGGCGCCATCGTCGCGCTCGTGGCCAATGGCGACGCGTCGGACCTGCACGCCAAGATCCTCGTGGGCAATCGCGCGGCGAGCGACGCCGACACCTACGACCGCCTGGTCAAGCGGCGCGATCGCGCGGCGACCGCGACCTACGTGCTCGGCGGCGCGGCCGTGCTCGCCGCGGTGATCGGGACCGGGCTCTATCTGTTCGACGCGCCGTCCGCCGAGGGCGTGACGGTCACGCCCGTGGCTTCCCCCGACGGTGCGGCGGTGGTTGTCGGCGGACGGTTTTAGGGTATGTTCCGCCGCGCATGGGTTCGACGGGCAGCAAGAGAACATTGACTGCGGTGGCAACCACGCTCCAGTTCGACAAGTTCTGGACGTGGTTGCAGGGGCACGCCAACTGCATCCTCCGCGCGGGGACTCCCGAGATCGTCCTCCTCGATCACGAGGACTTTCACTGGACGCTGCTGTCCGAGGACGATCACACGCGCGTCGTGCAGCTCGCGCGCGCCAAGGACCTGGTCGCCGAGCTCCTCGTGTTCCCGGCGGAGATCGCGTACGTGCAGGTCGAGCCGACCGAGATCGAGGGCGAGTGGATGTTCGAGTGCGTGGTCGAGAGCGAGAAGGCGCGCGAGGTGGCCTACCACTTCGTGATGGCGCACGAGTACGACGATGGCGAGCACCGTCGCGAAGACAAGTGGACACATTAGGCTCTAACATCCTGGCGTGGCCTACCGCGCGCAGCTGACGGACCTCGCGGAGGCCCGCGCCCCGCTGGTCAAGCTGTGGACCGAGAACCTGCCGGTCGTCGGCGATCCGGACGCCAAGCTCGACTGGTTCTACCGCGACGCCCCGAGCGGGCACGGCGAGGCCTTCCTCCTGCGCGCCGATGACGGCGCCGCGGTCGGTTGCGCCGGGCTGTCGACCCGCGAGCTGGTGTACGGCGATCAGGTGATCCGCGCGGCGCTGCTCGCCGACTTCGCGATCGACAAGCACCACCGCAGTGGGTTGCCGGCCCTCGTCCTCCAGCGCGCGGTCAAGCGCCACGTCGAGGCGCACTACGCGCTGTCGTACGGCTTTCCAAACGATCATGCGGTCGCGATCCATCGCCGCACCGGCTACCGCGAGCTCGGCAAGATGGCGCGGTTCGTCCGCGTGCTCCGCCACGGTGCGTTCCTCCAGCGCAAGTACGGCTGGCGCCGGCGATCGCGGTTCGGCGGCGCGCTCGCCGACGGCGCGCTGATCGCCACGTCGTTCACCCGTGCGCTACCGCAGGCAACGCGGTTCGTGCTGCGCTGGGAGACCGAGTTCGACGCGCGCTGGGATCGGCTGTGGGACGTCGCGGCCGGGCAGCGCCGCGTGATCGCGTGCCACCGCTCGGCCGCGTTCCTGCGCTGGCGGTTCCTGCACAAGCCCGACGATCGCCACACGATCGCGGCGCTGATGTCGCGCGGGTCGCGCGAGCGCCTCGCGGCGTACGCGGTGATCAAGGACAGCGGGAGCCTCGAGGTCGCCCGGATCGCCGACGTGTTCGGCGAGTCGATGGAGGCGCTCGACGCGCTGTTCGGGTTGCTCGTGCCCATGCTGTACGCGCGCGGCTACGGCTCGATCGAGTTCCGCTACCTCGGCCACGATCGCGTGCGCGAGCTGCTCGCGCGCCACTGGTTCTCGTTCCGCAACACCGATCGCACGGTGATCCTCGCGCCGGCGCCGGGCTGCGCGGTCGATCCCGCGATCGTCGGCGATGCCAGCGCCTGGTTCATGACCGACCTCGACGAGGACACGTGAACAAGCTGTCGCGCCGCGCGCTGCTCGCCGGTGGCGTCGCGGCCGTGCTCGGCGGCGTCGGTCTCGCGTTTCGCCGGAGCCTGGTCGGCCGGTTGCGTGGCTGGACGCGGAGCGCCGAGTTCTCGGCGACGCCGGCGCTCGTGCCGCACGATCCGGCGACCGAGCGGCGCACGATCCAGGTCGCCAGGGGTGGCACGCCCGCCGCCAACGTCGACGCGGTGCTCGACAAGGTCGGGCTCGACGCGATCGTCGGGATCGACGACGTCGTGATCATCAAGATCTCGGCGCAGTGGTGGAACCAGGGCATGACCAACGTCGCCGCTGCGAAGCGGATGATCGAGCGCGTGCTCGCGCGTCCCGGGTTCGCCGGCGAGGTCGTCGTGTTCGAGAACACGCACTTCCGGTTGCCCGACGGATCGGGCCTCGCTCGCGCGTTCACCCGCCCGAGCGAGCGCAACGTCGACGTGCCCGGCTGGACCAAGCTCGGCGACCTCGTCGATCACTTCAAGGCCCTCGGCGCGCCGGTCAGCTTCGTCGGCCTGGTCGACGCCGCGCCGAGCGAGCTATCCGGCGACGCGTGGCACGATCCGACCCACGCGCATGGCGTCTACGGCGGCGACGCGCGGGGCCCGATCGCTGCCGGCGAGGTCCGCGATGGCTACCGCTGGGACTTCGATCGCGAGTTCGTCAAGAAGCGCGGCTGGTTCGAGCACGCGAAGACGCCGCTGACCTGGCCGGTGTTCACGTCGCCGCACTCGAGGCTACAGATCGATCTCGCCGACGGCGTGTTCGCGATCGACGGCGGCAAGCGCACCAAGCTCGCGAAGCGGCTCACATGGATCTCGCTCGTCACCGTCAACGAGCACAGCGCCACCGGCATGACCGCGTGCTGCAAGTCAGCGATGGGCATCGTCGACATGAGCGCGGGCCGGCTCGGCACCGATCCGCGGACGCTCGGCTACAACTCGATCCACTACTTCGGCACCCCCGACGCCCAGTGGCGGATGGCCGGCCCGCTCGCGCACTTCGCCAAGCACGTCCGCGCGCCGGACCTCTACCTCGCCGTCGCCGAGTGGGTCGCGCTCGCCCCGGCCCCCGGCATTTCGTGGGACGACGACAACCAGGACATCCGCCTCGAGGAGGCCACCGCGCACCACGCCAACACCGTGATCGCCGGCACCGATGCTGTCGCCGTCGACTGGTACGCCGCGCGGCACGTCCTCATGCCGATCGCCGAGGCCACCAACGCGCGGACGCGTGCCCAGTTCGACGTCACGAACCCCGACTCGAAGCTGTCGAAGTTCCTGCGCTACTACCGCGAGGTCCACGGCCGCGGCACGCTCGACGAGACGCTCATCACTGTGAATTAGGGACGGTGTCAATAGTTGCTCGGTTTGCACGAAATGGCGCAACCGGAGTAGCAAGCGGTCGAACGAGGGACGTGCGCATCGCTCGAGTGTTCGTCCCAGGCATGGTTCATCACGTGATCTCTCGGTTCGTGAACCGCGAGTGGTTCATCCGAGACAACGAAGATCGCTTTCACTACAGGCGGTTGCTCGGGCGCGCGCTGTCCGGATCCGATTGGCGATGTCTTGCCTACGCGATCATGAGCAACCACATCCACCTCGCGCTCGTGGCCGGTGAGTCCTCGCTCGAGTCGTGGATCAAGCGTGTCCACTCACCGTACGCGAACTGGCTGAACCAGCGACTGGGGCGGCTCGGACCGATCTTCGCCGATCGGCCATCGGCGTATGTCGTCCGGCCCGAGGACGAAGCGCATCTGCTCGCCTACATCCACAACAACCCGGTTCGTGCCCGCGTCGCCGAGCTTGCACGCGACAGTCATTGGACCAGCCACAATGCGTACTTGCATC
This sequence comes from Haliangiales bacterium, assembly GCA_038321315.1. GTDB lineage: Bacteria > Myxococcota_A > Polyangia > Haliangiales > Haliangiaceae > JABFXX01. The sequence goes on from JBBQEX010000085.1 coordinate 23,454, forward strand.
GAGGTGGCGCACCCACGTGGCTCGGCGTCGCCGACGGGCTCTTGCGGTGCGGGTTCCACGACCAGCCGTCGATGTTCGACGATTGGATCAACATCACGATCGATCCCGAGCTCGCGCAATCGCCGATCGATGCGGTCCGTCGGCTCGCACGTCGCCGCGGGAGTCTGGAGGTGGGAACCCCGCATACCGGGATCCCATGCGAGGTTCCCCTCGTTGCGCACCCGAACGCGTATGTCCGCCCAGCGGCCGCAGCGATCCTCTCGGTGGTCGCTGGCCGGACAAAAATCTCACCGGGCCGGATCGCCTCGCGAACGACTGGACGTGACGCGTCGCATGCCCGCCGCCTCGTGGTGCAGTGCGGACGTGAGTGTGGGCTCGTCGGGGCAGATCTAGCGACGGAGCTGGGCATCAGCCGACAGGCGGTGTCCCGATACCAGATGCTCCCGGTGTCCGAAGCTGACCGCGGGCTTATCCATTCGGTGATTCAGGAGCTGTGCACCCCGAAACCGAGCAAGTATTGACACCGTCCCTGATTCACAGCTTGAGCGGCGCGGCGTGCAAGTAGCGCGCGCCGGCGCGCTTGGCATCGATGTCGCGATAGACGCGCTCGATCTGCTCCGGCAGGAGCCCCAGTGCGGTGCTGCACTCGGCGGCGGAGATGCCGTGGTGGCGCGCGTAGAGGCAGGCGTCCATGCGGTCGTAGGGCAGCGAGAAGTAGAACTCCTCCTGCGACTGCGGCAGCGAGTAGGTGTCGGTGGTCGGCGGTCGTGACCGGATCTCCTCGGGCACGCCGAGGGCGGCGGCGAGCTCGTAGACCTGCGTCTTGTAGAGGTGCGCGATCGGCTTGATGTCGGCGGCGCCGTCGCCGTTCTTCACGAAGAAGCCCTGATCGTACTCGAGCAGGTTTGGCGTGCCGGCGACCGCGTAGACCAGGCGGTCGGCATGGAAGTACTCGAGCATCGTGCGCGTGCGCTGCTTGAAGTTCGTGGCGGCGACGATCTGGAGGTACGCGGTGGGCGTGAGGCGCACGGTGGTCTGCTCGCCGCCGGGCGACTGCACGACGATCGAGTAGACGCGATAGCGGTCGCTGTCGAGCACGCTCGGCAGCACGAGCTTGCACTTCCAGTCGGCACCGTACGTGGGCACGACCATGCGGATCGCGTCGTCGCGCCGCGTGTAGCAGCCGGCGGCGGCGAGCATCGGCGACAGATCCTCGTCGACGGTCGGGATGCCGAGGTGCTCGGCGACGACGCGCCCGAGGCGCACGGTCTCGGCCGAGCTGTCGCGCTCGTTCATGAACAGGCCGAGCACGCCGTCCTTGCCGAACGCGCGGGCGCACAGCGCGGCGACGACGGTGGAGTCGATCCCGCCGGACAGCCCGACGACCGCGCCGCGCCGCTTGAGCTCGCCGCGCACCGTGGCGACCAGCGCCTTGCAGATCCGGTCGACCTCGGCGGTCGCGCCGTCGCCGAGCCGGACGCTGTCCATCGAGAACGTCACTGCTTGGAGCTCACGAACGTCACGAGCGCGTCGATCGAGTCGAAGTTCGCCGGCACCATGTCGTCGTCGGCGACGGTGAGGCCGTATTCGCTCTCGACGAACGACACCAGCTCGAGCACCCCGGTCGAGTCGATGATCCCCTGATCGAGGAACGACGTCGCGTCGGTGAACGCGTCGGGGTCGGCCATGTAGAAATTCTTGGCCACGAACTCGCGCAGCCGCTTCCGGATCTCGTCACTCATACATGTTCCTTCTTGCGCGCCGCGATCACGCGCGGCTCGCCGGCATCGTTGGACACGAGCTCGATGGCCTCGTACCCCTTGGTGCGACCGATCACGAGCTCGAGCTGGCGTTCCTGGCCGAGCCCGAACTCGAACAGCAACCAGCCACCCGGGCGGAGCAGGGCGAGGGCGTCGCGGGCCACGCGCTGGTGGATCGTGACGCCGTAGGGGCCGCCGTCGAACGCCTCGCGCGGCTCGCTCGCGAGATCGTCGCGCGTCGCGAGCTTGCCGGTCGAGATGTACGGCGGGTTGCACACCACGAGATCGACCGGCGCGGCGTCGGCGGGCAGCGTCGCGAACAGATCGCCCTGGTGGACCGAGATCCGATCGCCGAGCCCGAGCCGCGCGACGTTCTTGCGCGTGAGCTCGATGCATCCGTCGGTCAGATCGAGTGCCCAGAACTTCGTCGCCGGCAGCGCGGTCGCGATCGCGCACGCCAGGTTGCCGGTGCCGCAGCACACGTCGATCGCGCGGCGCGCCTCGGCGGCCTTGGCGATCGCGGTTCGCCCGAGCAGCTCGGTCTCGGCGCGCGGGATCAGCGCGCCCGGGCCGCTCTCGAGCTCGATGCCCATGAACGGGACCAACATCGTCATCTCCCTCCGCTCGGGCTGGTCATCGAAGATCCGTCTTCTTGATCTTGCCGGTCGTGGTCTTCGGCAGCTCGGCGATGATCTCGACGTACTTCGGCACCATGAAGCTCTCGAGCCGGCCCTGGCACTCGCGCTGGATCATCTTGTCGTCGAGCACGACGCCGGGGTCGAGCACGACGAACGCCTTGACCGCCTGGCCGAGCAGGTCATCGGGCACGCCGATCACGGCGACCTCGCGCACGCCCTTGATGTTCGTGATCGCGGCCTCGACCTCCTTGGGCGCGACCTTCTCGCCGCGCGACTTGATGATGTCGTCCATGCGCCCGACGAAGTACAGGTAGCCCTCGGCGTCGAGCCGGCAGAGGTCGCCGGTGTAGAGGACCTGCTCGCCCGGAATCGGCCCGGGCCGCAGCTTCTTCGCGGTCGCCTCGGGCTTCTCCCAGTAGCCCTTCATCACGGTCGCGCCGCGGATCACGAGCTGGCCGACCTCGTCGGCGCCGAGCTTGCGATCCTGGTCGTCGACGATCCACAGCTCGGTGTTCGGGATCGCGATGCCGACGCTCTCCGGCTTGCGCGCGAGGTCGGCCGGCGGCAGGTACGTGCAGCGCTTGCACTCGGTGAGCCCGTACATCGAGTAGATCCGCGCAGTCGGGAACAGGTCGCGCAGCATCGTGATGTGCTTGACCGGCAGCGCCGCCGCGGTGTTGGTCGCGTAGCGGATCGCCGAGAAGTCGTAGGTCTCGAGGCTCTTCATGCCGGCCATCACGGCGAAGATCGTCGGCACGCCGGGGAACCCGGTGACCTTCTCGTCGACGACCTTCTTGAGGACCTGCGCCGGGAACGCGAACGAGCGCTCGAGCACGACGCGCGCGCCGGCGGCGAACCCCATGATCATCTGATAGAGGCCGTAGTCGAACGCGAGTGGCAGCACGCAGAGGATCACCTCGTCGGCCGCGATCTGGAGGTACTCGCTGATCGACGCGCACGCCGTCAGCATGTTCCGGTGCGTCAGCATCACGCCCTTGGGTTCGCCGGTGGAGCCCGAGGTGTAGATGATCGACGCGAGGTCGACGTCGAGGCAGCGCTTGGTGGGCGCGGGCGCGTCGCCGGCGACCGCGTCGGCCCACGCGGTGACGTCGGGCAGGCCGGCGCACAGCTCGCGCGCGCGATCGTCGAGCTTGCCCGCCACGATCACCGCGCGCAGGTGCGCCGACTTCTTGGCGGCCTCGCCGAAGATCCGCGCGAGGTGGGCGTCGCTGACGAGGACGTTCGCGCGGCAGTCGTTGAGCAGGTACGCGAGCTTGTCGGCCTTGGTCAGCGCGTTGACGATGGAGACGATCGCGTTGGCCTTCAACACCGCCCAGAACGCGATGACGGTCTCGACCGTGTTGTCGCCGAACACGACGACGCGATCGCCGCGCCCGACGCCCTTGGCCGCGAGCGTCGCGGCGAGCGCGTTCGAGCGCGCGTCGAGCTCGCGATAGCTCAGGCGAACGTCGCCGGCGACCAGCGCGATGACATCGGGCGTCTCGCGCGCGGATTCGATCAGGTGATCGTGGAGCAGGAACGTCGCGGTCATGGGCTCACTCGGTCGATCAGGGTCCGGGGTTGGATCGGGACGGAGGACGGCGCGCTCGCGATCAGCTCGCGATGCAGGAGCTGGGTCGACACCACGCCGACGAGCGCCATGTTGTCGGTGTTCGAGACGGTACCGCCATCGCGATCGGTCGTGCGGCACTTGTGCCAGAGCTGCGTCACCGCGCGCGCCTCGAACACGCCGGCCTCGCGCACGCAGCGCTCGTCGAGCACCTCGGCCACCCACGATGGGGCATCGGACCCCGTGAACGCGAGCGCGTCGGGCGCGCGATACGGCTGCTTGGGGCGCTTCACGATCGACGCCGGCACGAGATCGGCCGCGGCGCGCTTGAGGACGTGCTTCTCGTCGAGCACGCGCAGCTTGTAGTCGGCGGGGAGCGAGTTCGCGAGCTCGACGACGTCGGCATCGAGGAACGGGAAGCGACCCTCGATCGACGAGGCCATCGCGACGCGATCGCCCTGCGACGCGAGCAGGTAGCCCGACAGGAGCGTGCGGATCTCGAGGTACTGGTCGCGCGCGAGCGGATCCCAGCGATGGAGCTCGCGCGGCACGGTCGCGAGCAACCGCTCGATCGGATCGCCCGACTCGGCGATCGCCGCCTTGAGCTCGGGCACGAACAGCCGCTGCAGCGCCTGCGCCGAGCGCCACCGCGGCAGGTGCGCGAACTCGGGCTCGTCGGCGCGATCGAGATCGCGGCCAAAGAACTCGCGCGCCATCGCCTTGGCCCGCGCCGGCGAGCGCGACAGGTACGGATACAGCTTGCCGAGCAACAGCGGGCGGCGCTGCGACTTGGGCTCGCGCGCCCAGAACCGGCGGACGCGCGCCTCGCGAAAGATGTCGTAGCCCGCGAGCATCTCGTCGGCGCCCTCACCGGTGAGCACGACCTTGATGCCGCGCTCGCGCACGAGCCGCGACAGCAGCATCAGCGGCGCCGGCGCGGTGCGCAGGAGCGGCCGCTCGACGTGGCGGATCGTCGTCGGGAACGCAGCGGCGATGTCGGAGCGCGACACCATCACCTCGGCGTGATCGCTGCCGAGTCGCGCGACCATCTCGCGCTGGTAGGTGGTCTCGTCGTACTCGGCGTCGGTGAACCGCAGCGAGAACGTGCGCAGCCGATCGCCGATCGCGTCCTTGGCGAGCGCGGCGACGACCGACGAGTCGAGCCCGCCCGACAGGTAGCTCCCGACGGTGACGTCCGCGCGCAGCATCCGCAGCCGCGTCGCCTTCGAGAGCGCGTCGCGCAGCGCCTCGGCGGCCTCGCCGATCGTGCCGCGGAAGCCGTCGCCGGGCTCGATCGGATAGCGCGGCTCCCAGTAGGCGTGCTCGCGCATCCCGTCGGGCGAATAGACCCGCACGTGCCCGGGCCGGAGCTCCTCGACGCCGGCGAACACCGCGCGCGGCGGCACGATCGTCCAGAACGTGAACGTCTCGCCGAGCCCCGCCGGATCGAAGCGGCGCGGGATCGCGGGATCGCCGGCGAAGATCGCCTTGACCTCGCTCGCGAACCACGTGCGCCCGCCGTGCGTGCAGAGATACAGCGGCCGGACGCCGAGCCGATCGCGCGCGAGCACGAGCCGGCGCTGGGCGCGATCCCAGATCGCGATCGCGAACTGACCGTTGAACCGCACGAACGCGGCCTCGCCCCAGGTGCGATACGCGTGGAGCGCGACCTCGGTGTCACTCTGCGTCGTGAACTTGCAGCCCGCCGCGACCAGCTCGGCGCGCAGCTCGACGTAGTGGAAGATCTCGCCGTTGTAGGCGATCGCGAGCTCGCGATCCCCGGGATCGATCACCATCGGCTGCTGGCCCGAGGAGAGGTCGATGATCGACAGCCGCGCGTGGGCGAGCCCGCAATGTGAGTCGCGATACAGGCCTTGCT
>JBBQEX010000086.1:0-28863 GCA_038321315.1 Haliangiales bacterium
GGTGGCTCGCGCCCCCGCGCCTTTTCTTGTGGGCAGGAGGCCCGGAGTGGCCGGTGTGGCCGCCCACACCCCCTCAACTCGTAAAAGCGTCCCCAATTCACAGGGTCTCGACGGGCTGCTTCGCCTTGTCCCAGCCGGAGATCCCGTCGGGCATGACGTAGACGTCGCCGAAGCCGAGCTCGCGAGCGCGCCCGGCGCCCGTGTGGCAGCTGTGTCAACCAGGGCCGGAGCAGTAGAACACGAGGGTCGCGTCGAGCGCGGTGGGCAGGACCTCGCGCGGGAAGTCGTACGCGTTGACGTGCACCGCAGACGGCACGTGGCCGCGGCGATAGCGTCCGGCACCGTTGCAGTCGTAGACGTGGAAGCCGGGCGTGCCGATCCGGGCCGCGACCTCGGCGACCGTGAGCTCCGGGATGTCGAGCACTACGAGACCGGCTTGCGCGCAGGCTGCGTGTGCTGCGCGGGCTTCTTGGCCGGCGACTTCTTGCCACTCGCGTGACCCGAGTAGTCGGTCCACCGAAAGCTCGGCTCGCCGGGCGCGCGGAAGTCGACGTGGACGAACTGGCTGGTCGGATAGCGGCCGAGGCCCATGTGGCCGGTGTCGAGTGTCGCCGCGAAGTCGTAGACCGCCTGGTACGAGGTGTCCTGGACCCGGATGTCCATCGCCGAGGCGTGGAAGTGCCGGCTCGAGTCGCGCTCGGCGAACCGGAAACCGGAGACCAGCTGGATCTGCTTGCCGCCGAAGTGGTCGTAGATCCGCGACATCTGCTCGTAGAGCTCGGCGCGGACCGCGCGGACCTCGACGGTCTTCACGCAGCGGAACATGTCGTCGAGCTTGGCGAGGGCGGCATCGTCGAACGATCCGTCCTGCTTGTAGATGTTGACCCGGACCTCTTCGCCGAGGTTCTCGGCCTTCATCCAGATGTCGCCACTCGGCCGATCGAGCGGCTCGCTGCGGATCTGCGTCTTGGTGGCGTTGTGGCCCGAGAACGCGGCGACCCGCGGCTTGGACTTGGCGGTGGGCTTGGCGGCGGCGACCGATGCCGACGTGACCACCGCAGCGACGACGAGGACTGCCAATCGCATGAGGGGGTCAGGCTAGGTCGATCGACGGAGATCGATCAACCAACTTGTCCCCTGATCGTCATTCATTTCCGAATCCAATTCGGATCACTGAACACAAGATTACGCGGGCGGCGCGAGCGGCGCGAGCTGTACGCCCGGGAGCGGCACGTGAAGCAGCTCGATGCCGACCTTGGTCGCGATCTCGAAGATCCGCTGGTCGCGATAGAACTCGCCGTAGCAGATCCGCTTCACGCCGGAGTTCGCGAGCATCTTGAAGCACGGCCAGCACGGGCTCGCCGTCACGTAGTTGGTCGCGCCGTCGATCACGACGCCGTTCTTCGCCGCCTGGATCACCGCGTTGGCCTCGGCGTGGATCGTGGCGACGCAGTGGTCGTCCTCCATCATGTGGCCGACGTCCGAGCAGTGCGGCATCCCGCGGATCGAGCCGTTGTAGCCGGTCGACAGGATCGTCCGATCGCGGACGAGCAGCGAGCCGACGTACTTGCGGGGACACGTCGATCGCGTCGCGACGACCTGCGCGATGCTCATGAAGTAGTCGTCCCACGACACTCTCGGGCGGATGTCTTCGGCCATATGCAGCGGCACTCTAGCAGGACGCGAGTGCTATGGTCCGCGACCCCCATGTCGGACCCGACCAAGTCCAACTATTCGAAGACCGTCCTCCTCGGCGAGACCACGTTCGCGATGAAGGGTGAGCTCGCCAAGCGCGAGCCCCAGATCATCGACGAGTGGAAGGCCACCGACCTCTACGGCCGCATCCAGGCCGCGCGCGCCGACGCCCCGCTGTGGGTCTTGCACGACGGCCCGCCGTACTCGAACGGCCACATCCACTACGGCCACATCCTCAACAAGATCCTGAAGGACGTCGTCATCAAGTCGCGCACGATGACCGGGTTCCGCACGCCCTACGTGCCGGGCTGGGACACGCACGGCCTGCCGATCGAGAAGGCGATCGAGACCGAGCTGAAGGGCAAGCGCTGGGAGATGAAGGACGCCGAGGTCCGCCAGGCGTGCCGCGCGTACGCGCTCAAGTACGTCGACATCCAGCGCGAGGAGTTCCAGCGGCTCGGCGTGCTCGGCGACTGGGGCAAGCCGTACCTGACCCTCGACCACACCTACGAGGCGGCGATCGTGCGCGCGCTCGCGAAGTTCACCCGCGACGGCTACCTGTATCGCGGCAAGAAGCCGGTGCAGTGGTGCCCGCGCGATCGCACCGCGCTCGCGACGTCCGAGATCGAGTTCAAGGACAAGTCGTCGCCGTCGGTCTACGTCAAGATGGCGCTCCTCGATCGCGGCTCGCTCGATCCGCGGCTCGACGGCAAGCGCCTGGCCTACGTGATCTGGACGACGACGCCGTGGACGCTGCCCGCGAACCTCGCGATCGTCGCGCACCCCAAGCTGACGTACGTGGCGTTACCGAACCCCGGGGACGCCGGCGAGTACCTGATCGTCGCGCAGTCGCTCGCGCCCGCCGTGATCGCCGCGATCGGCGGCGGCGATCTCGCGGCGGCCATCGAGATCACGCCGGCGCAGATGGCGACGCTCGAGGGCGGTCGCTACCAGCACCCGTTCGTGCCGTCGCACCCCGACCTCGGCGACGCGGCGTTCCGGCTGTGGTTCGCCGACTACGTCGAGGACACCGCGGGCACCGGGCTCGTGCACACCGCGCCGGGCCACGGCGCCGACGACTATCGCACCGGCGTCGCGCACGATCTGCCGCCGTACGCGCCGCTCGACGACGCCGCGCGCTACACCGACGGGATCGGCTTCGATGGCAACAGCGAGCTGACCGGCAAGTCGACCGACGAGGCCAACCCGATCATCATCGCGCACATGGTCGCGACCGGGCACCTGCTCAACCCGCCGACCGACACCATCCGCCACAGCTACGCGCACTGCTGGCGCTGCCACCTGCCGATCGTGTTCCGCGCGACGCCGCAGTGGTTCATCGGCATGGATCACGCCGCGATGCGCACGCGCGCGCTCGGCGAGATCGACAAGACGACCTGGGTCCCGCCGTGGGGCCACGATCGGATCTACGCGATGATCGCGAACCGCCCGGACTGGGTGCTGTCGCGCCAGCGTCTGTGGGGCACGCCGATCCCGGCGTTCTACTGCGGCGACTGCGGTGGCGAGCACGCCGACGCCGATACGATGGAGCACGTCGCGACGATCTTCGAGCGCGAGGGTGCCGACGCATGGTGGACCCGCGAGGTCCACGAGCTCGTGCCGCACGGCACCAAGTGCAAGAAGTGCGGCTCCGGATCGCTCGTGCGCGAGAAGGACATCGTCGACGTCTGGTTCGAGTCCGGCGTGTCGTGGCTCGCGATGGAGAACCGCCCCGACGGCAAAGACTACAAGGATATCGATCTTTACCTCGAGGGCAGCGATCAGCACCGCGGCTGGTTCCACTCGTCGATGCTCGCCGCCGTCGGCGTGATGGGCCGCGCACCGTACAAGCAGGTCATCACGCACGGCTTCGTGCTCGACGAGAACGGCAAGGAGTACAGCAAGAGCGCGATCGCCAAGGCCAAGGCCGAGGGCAAGAAGACCAGCTACATCGAGCCCGAGAGCGTCATCAAGCAGAGCGGCGCCGAGCTGTTCCGCCTGTGGGTTGGCTCGATCGAGTTCCGCAACGACATGACGTACAGCCAGACGATCCTCGACGGGCTGACCGAGTGGTATCGCAAGCTGCGCAACACGGCGAAGTTCCTGCTCGCGAACCTCCACGGCTTCGATCCCGACGCGCACACGCGCGCCGACGTCACGCTGCCGGTCGATCGCTACATGCTCGGCAAGCTCGACGCGTTCATCGGCGAGGTCCGCGGCGCGTACGAGCGCTACGAGCTCCACGAGGTGCACCGGCGGCTCGTCGAGTTCGTCTCGGTCGACATCTCGGCGTTCTACTCGGCGGTCGTCAAGGATCGGCTCTACCTCGATCCGGCGCACGCGCCGGGCCGCCGCGCCGCGCAGTACGTGCTGTTCGAGTGCTTGCGCGCGATCGTCACGCTCGCCGCGCCGGTCCTGTGCTTCACGTGCGAGGACATCTGGAAGGCGATGCCGCACAAGCAGGGCGCTCCCGACAGCGTGCACCTCGCGCTGTTCCCACCGGTCGGCGAGCCGGGCGATCCGACGCTCGCGAACGACTTCAAGACGCTGATCGCGTGGCGCGAGCGCGTCAACAAGGCGCTCGAGCCATTCCGCGCGGCGAAGCACAAGTCGGAGGACGCGGCGATCGTCGTCGCGGCGCCGGCGAGCGATCGCGCGATCCTCGAGCGGCATGCCGCCGGGCTCGCCGAGTTGTTCATCGTCAGCTCGGTCGCGCTCGCCGATGGCGACGAGGTCACGGTCGCCGAGCACCCGGGCACGAAGTGCGCGCGCTGCTGGAAGCACTACGATCACCTGGCCGCGAGCCCGAACGACGTGTGCGAGCGTTGCGCCGGCGCGCTCGGCGCGTTAAACGCCTAGCATGGCCGACGCCGACGCCGACGACGCAGACAAGCCCGCCGCGGACGCACCGGCGCCTGCGCCGACGCCCGAGACGACGACGACCCTCGCAGCCAAGCTGCGGCGCAAGAAGTGGATCGTGTTCCTCGTCGTCGGGATGCTGTCGCTGTTCGCCGACCAGGGAACCAAGATCTGGGCCCGCCAGACGCTGCCGACCGACATCGTTCACGGCGCCGCGAGCGGGATGACCGCGGACAAGCCGTGCGCGATCCCGGACGACATCGTCAGCCGGCGCTGCCAGGGGCACGAGGTCGCGTTCGCCGGCAAGTTCTGGTCGTGGCGGCTGTCGATGAATCCGGGCTCGGCGTTTGGCCTGTTCTCGGGCCAGAACAGCGCACGCATCTTCCTGTCGATCGTCGGCATCGCCGCGGTGTTCGGCATGTTCTGGATGTTGCGCAAGTCACGTGACGATCAGCGCGTCCTGCACTGGGCGCTCGCGTTCGTGGCCGGCGGGGCGGTCGGCAACCTGATCGACCGCATCTACTACGGGGTCGTGACCGACTTCGTGCTGTGGCGCTATGACACGCACGAGTGGCCGGTGTTCAACGTCGCCGACATCGTGCTCGTCGTCGGTGTCGGCCTCATGTTCATCGACATCCAGAAGGAGGGGAAGCGCGAGAAGCTCCTCCGCAACAAGAAGGTCGAGGCGGCCGGCCTCGTCAAGAATCTGCGCCAGTAGCCGCGGACGGCGTAGACTCTCGCCATGAGGCTGGCGATCGCAGTCGGACTGATCTCGGTGGGCTGCGGCGGCGGTGCGGGCGATGACTACGCGGTCGTGCCCGGGAATGGCGGACCGAGCGGTGGCAGCGGCATGAAGCCGATCGACGCCGCGCTCGACTCGTCCGGGCAACAGCTCTCGGGCACGGTGTGCCTGCGCACCGATCCGCGCGATCCGGCATCGTGCGCGACGACCGGCGCCGGCGACATCATGGTCAAGCTCGGCACCGCGACGGCGACGACCGCTGACACCGGCGCGTTCACGATCGATGCCCCGACCGGGTCGAGCCCGGTGTGGACGCTGACCGGCACCTCGATCTATCCGTCGATCGTCCCGTACAGCGCGAACTATCACGTTCCGGCGATCACGGTCGCGCGCTACGACCAGCTGCGCGGCGACAACGGCGTCGTCCAGATCGTCGATCAGACCTCGGTCGTGTTCGCGCAGGTCGTCCACGGGGCGGTCGCGGAGGACCAGGTCACCGCGACCGTCACGCCCGTGCCGGTGACCGCGCTGTACTACGACGGCACGAGCGCCACGCTGTGGGATCAGGACATGACCGACGCGCACGGCATGATCTGGGTGCCCGAGGTCGATCTGTCGACCGGCGCGACGACCGCGAGCATGACGGTCACCAAGGCCGGGACCCCGACGACGTTCGCCGGGATCCCGCTGGTGAACCAGGCGATCACGTTCGTCACGATCGCGATCTGATCGCCTCGCGCCAGCCGGTAGCCTTGGTCTCGGTCTCGGCCAGCTCGGCGATCGGGTCGGAGTCGGCCACGATGCCGCCGCCGACGTGGACGTGAAGCTCGTCATCAGCGACCACGCCGATCCGGATCGCGATCGCGAGCTCGAACGCGCCGCCGTCGCCGAAGTAGCCGAGCGCGCCGCAGTACGGCCCGCGCGACACCGGCTCGAGCTCGGCGATCACGGCCATCGCTGCGATCTTCGGCGCGCCGGTGATCGAGCCGCCCGGGAACGTCGCGCGCAACAGCTCGGCGTAGCCGACGCCGGGTCGCGGGCGCGCCGACACGCGCGACACCTTGTGGAACAGCGCGGGTAACTCGATGACGTAGCCCAGCTGATCGACGACGACGCTGCCGAGCTCGGCGATCCGGCCGAGGTCGTTGCGCTCGAGATCGACGATCATCAGGTGCTCGGCGGCGTCCTTGTCGGAGCGCGCGAGTGTGTCGGCGAGCGCGCCGTCACCGCGCGCGAGCGTGCCCTTGATCGGCCGGGTCTCGACGCGATCGCCGACCGCGGCGAGGAAGCGCTCGGGCGAGCCCGAGATCACCGTCGCGCCATCGGCTTCGATCAACGCGCCGTACGGCGCGGGTGCGACCTCGGCGAGCGCGGCGTACAGCGCGAGCGGGTCGCCGTCGACCAGGCAGCGCCCGACGAGCCGGCGCGCGAGGTTGACCTGGTAGACGTCGCCGGCGACCAGCCGCGCCTGGATCGCGCGGACGCGCGCGACATGGGCCGCGCCGTCGTCGTCGGCGACCAGCGGCGCGAACCGCGGGGCCACGCCGGGTGTCGCCGGGCGCGCGAGGCGATCGGCGAGCCACGCGCGGCGCGCCGGATCGGGGCCGACGATCGTCGGGCCGTGGCCGCGATCGAAGCGGGCGACCGCACCGTACGCCGCGAGCCACAGCGTCCGCGGATCGTAGCCGACGTATCCGATCACGCGCGGGCAGGGGGCCTCGGGATCGAACTGCGCGCCGAGCACGGCACCGTGGCGCGCGAGGAACGCCTCGATCTCGTCGAACGGATCGCCGCCGACGTGCGCGAGCACCTCGACCGGCTCGGCGGCGACGAAGCTCCAGCGGCCGAGGCCGTCGTCGTCGCGCGCGGAGTGGAGCAGCACGCGGCCGCGACAGCCGGCGAGCGCCGCGGCGGCAGCGAGCGGCGCGCTAGAAGGCGTCGTCGGGAGCATCGAGCCCCTCGGCGAGCATCGCCTCGATGCTCTGGACCGGCTCGCTCGGCGGGACCGGCACCGGCTCGGGCGGCGGTGGCGGCGGCGCGGGCCGCGGGAACACGGGCTTCGTCGGATCCTGCGCGGGCTCGACGAGCACGACGCCTTCGCCGGTGCACTCGACGCACAGCTCGCCGAGTGGGCCACCGCCGGGTGGCACGACGGCGCGCGGGATCACGCGGCCGATCCAGCCGGCGAGCCGCTCGGTGTCGACCATGAGGACACCGGAGCTCGGCAGCTTGACGCGCACGAGCGGGCGCTCGAGCCGCAGCGCGATCGCGCCATCGCCGCGGAACTGGACGACCGGCAACTTGCCGCGCAGGCCGGGGACGTTGCCGTTCTCCCAGCGCAGCGTCGACTCGAACGCGAAGATCAGATCCTCGCGGATGTAGAAGATGTCGTCGTCGAGCGCGACCGCGGTGAACGCGCGCCCGTTGGGGATCGCGATCAGATAGCCGTGGCCGGCGACGCTGTGCATCGGATAGCCGCCGAACTCGAAGCGCTCCGGCGTCTGGTGGCCGCGCGAGCGGCGCGTCGCGAACTCGAACGTGAGGTCGCCGCCGGTGAGGTGGATGCCGTCGAGCCGCGTCAGCACCTTGTCGGTCACCCGGATCACGAGCGCACCCGAGGTCGCGATCTCGAACGGATCGTCACCGTCGTCGGCGCGCACGAGATCCTCGGTCGCGAGCTCCGACAGCGGGCGCGGCGCGTAGCCGCCGGTCTTGGTCCGCGCGCCGCCGAACCCTCCGCTTGCCGGGGTGGCCTCGTGGACGGCCTGCGAGATCGCCGAGCGGCCGTCCATGTCCTGGCGGATCGCGCCGGGGCCAGTGCCGACCGTCGTCGGCATGACGAACTGCATCGACTCCGAGAGCCGCGCGTCCGGATCGGCGGCCGGCGCGGTCGGCGTGATGATCGTGATCTCGGGCGAGCTCTCGTGCGCGGCGCGCTGCGCCTTGGCCTCGGCCGCCTTGGCATCGAGCTGGTCCTCGGACTTCGTGCGCGCGCCGGGCGGCGCGCTCGGCGGCTTGGTGCGCGGGACGGTGTTCGACGTCGTGCGCGCGACCGCGGGTGGCGGCTCGGCGGGCGCCGGGGGCGCGACCGGCGTACCGACCGCGCTCGGCATCGCGACGACGGCGGCCGCCGGGGTCCCGGGCATCGGTCCGGTCGGCGTGCGGCCGAGCTGGCCATGAATGCCGTCGCGCTCGACCTGGGTCAGGTTCTGCTCGATCTCGATCGCGAGGTCGTTCTGGCCGGCGCGCAGGAACGAGCGGTACGCCTCGATGTAGCGACCGGCGCGCGCGTAGGCGAGGCCGAGGTAGCTCGTCGCGCGACCCTGGCTGGGGTCGAGCGCGCGGCTCGCCTCGAGCGCGTTGATCGCGAGGTCGGCCTCGCCGAGCTTCAAGTACACGAGCCCGAGGTTCAGGCGATGCGACGCGTCGGTCGCCATCTTCTCGACGAGCGACTCGTAGATCGGACGCGCGTGCTCGAACTCGTTCGAGCGGAAGTAGCAGAGCCCCAGGAGGGCGAGCACCTTGGCGTTGCCGGGCTCGATCACGAGCGCGGCTTTGAATGACTCCATCGCGTCGGCGAGCTTGCCCTGCTTGAGCTGCTCGCTCCCGCGTGCGACGGCCTGCTCGAGGCCCTGATCCATCACTGAGAATACTCCCGCAATCCGATCGTGAAGTCACGTTACTCGGCCACCTACGCTTCCGAGGCGATGATCTGCTCGCGCAGGCGCTGGGCCTCGCCGAGCGCGGCGATCGTCGACGGGCGCTTCGCGGGATCGGGGTTGCCGAGCGCGGTCAGATGCGCCTGGATCGCAGCGCCGACGCGGCCGCTCGGACGCACGGCCTCGGGGAGGATGAAGTCCTCGACGCGCCGGTTGGTCGCGAGCGCACCCTCGCGGCCCCACGGCGTGCGGCCGACCAGCTGCTCGTAGAGCACGACCGCCGACGCGAACAGGTCGGCGGCCGGCGAGACCTCGCCACGGCGTTGCTCGGGGCTCATGTACGCGAGCGTGCCGACCGCCTCGGCGCGGCGCGTGGTCGCCGAGGCCGTGCCGGTCTCGTCGGGCAGGTGGGCGACGCCGAAGTCGCCGAGCATGACCTCGACGCCGGGCAGATCGACGTCGCGCCGGAACATCAGGTTGCCGGGCTTGAGATCGCAGTGGACGATGCCGCGGCGGTGCGCGGCGGACAGCGCCGACAGGATCTGCACGTGGCGCTCGATCGCGCGGCGCACCGGACGCGGGCCGCGCTCGCGGAGGATGTCGCGCAGCGTGCCGCCGGCGGCGAGCTCCATGACGATGCGGCGCGCGCCCTCGTCCATGTCGAGCACGGCGACGACGTTCGGGTGGCGCAGCGACGCCATCACGCGCGCCTCGTGAAAGAACCGAGCGAGCGCGTCGGCCTGGGTCGCACCCGACAGGTGCGGGTGCAGGAGCTTCACGGCGACATCGCGATCGAGCTCGGCGTCACGCGCGAGGTAGACGACGCCGGTCGCGCCGCGTCCGAGCTCGCGCATCAGGCGATAGCGCGCCCCGGCGTGCACGCCAGCGACATCGCCAGCTGCCATCGTCTCGCCGGCATGCGGCGCGCCGCGCCCGGTGAGGACGCGCAGGCGGTCGACGCGCGTGCGCACGTTGGGATAGTCGACGTCGCGGCCGAGGACGGCCTCGTAGTGGCGCAGCGCGCGCTCGTGATCGCCGCGCTTGCGGGCGTGCTCGGCGAGCAGGTAGTGCGCGCGCAGCGCGTAGACCTCCTCGTTGATCAGGGCCTCGAGGTGGGGGATCGCGGTGTCGAGCTCGCCGCGCTGCTCGTAGCGCTCGACGAGCAGCGCGCGCACCGGCGCGGCCTGATCGAGCGGGACCTCGGGGACGCTGAGCAGCTTCTCCATCCACTCGATCGCGAGGCGCTCGTGACCGGACTTCCAGACGTTGTCGACGCGCAGGAGCACGTCCTTGCCCGAGACCTGATCGCGGCGCCGGCCCTCGGCGAGATCGGCGACGAGCTGCGCGAGGAACAGCTCGTCCTCGCTGCCGAGCTGGACCGGCGCCGGCGTGGCGGGCGGTGGCGCGGGAGGCAACGGCGGCGGTGCCTTGCCGCCGAAGAACAGGCGACGGAAGAAGCCGGCCATCAGCTCACGTCGATCTCGTCGTCGTCGGCGACGATCCGGTCGCCGCGGATCAGCTGGATGCGGACGTCGCCGAGCGCCTCGTCGTTGAACTTGACGTCGCGGCACGCGCCGCGTCCGAGCAACGGGCGACCCTTGCGGAACACCAGGTCGAGCGCGCAGCCCAGCGGCGCGAGCTCGACGCGGGTGTCGTCGGGTGCCGCGATCAGGGCGAAGCCGCGGTCGAGCCCACCGGCGACGCGCAGGATCAGCACGTGGCCGATCGTCTCGAAGTCGATCGCGCACTCGTCGCCGAGCCCGAACCGACCGACGCCAGCGAGCGGCACGCGCCCGACGAGCGGCAGCCCGCCGATCGAGGTGCCGTTGCGCGAGTCGAGGTCGCGGAGCACGAACGCCGCGCCGGTGCGCTCGATCTCG
This sequence comes from Haliangiales bacterium, assembly GCA_038321315.1. Taxonomy (GTDB): domain Bacteria; phylum Myxococcota_A; class Polyangia; order Haliangiales; family Haliangiaceae; genus JABFXX01. Next base: position 10,836 of record JBBQEX010000086.1, read on the forward strand.
GCGTGCTGGCGCGACACGCCGCCCGCGCGGAGCGTGAGGTCGCACAGCGGATCGCGGCCGAGCACGATCTTGGACGCCGCGCACGCGACGATCAGCGGCTTGCCGCGGCGACGGAGCTCGAGCTTGCCGGCAGTCAGGAGCGTGGTGTCGAGCTGATCGAGCAGGCGGCGATACTCGCCGGCGACCGCGGCGACCGCGACCGCCCGCGCGAGCTCGGCGCGCGCGTCGTCGCGGCGACCGGTGCGCATGTGCGTCTCGTAGTCCGCGAACGCGTCCTTCTCCTCGCGCGCCTGCGACAGCGCGGCGTCGTCCTTGGCGAGCGCGCCCTCCATGCGCTCGACGAGCCCGCCAGCCGAGTACGCGTTGGCCGCCGCGAGGTGATCGCCGATCGCCTCGAGCGCCTCGCCGGCGAGCTGGTGATCGCCGCCGGCGACGAGCAGCTCGGCGGCCTCGCGCACCTTGGCGCGATCGCGCTCGGTCGCGATGCCCTCGGCCTTGACCGCCTCGTACAGCGCCCGACCGAGCGCGCCGCCGGCCTGCTTGACGAGCTCGCCGTCCTCGCCGGCCCAGCGCATCGCGTCGCGCAACGCGCCGATCTCGGCGAGCCGCGTCGGTGCGCGCGCGGCCCGCGCGATGTGCATGCGGACCGCCCCGCCGTGCTCGCCGGCGAGCGCGTATCGCTCGGCGGCCAGGTCGACGTTCCCCGCAGCCTCGGCCTCGACCGCCGCGCGGTAGTCGGACGAGAACACCTTGCGGAAGAACCCCACGGCTACATTGTACCCGCGCTTTACCCCTCGTCTTTGACGGGCGTCGCCTTGAGCGCGGCCTTGCCGTCCTTGACGTAGACCGTGAAGCGGACTTCCTTGCAGTGGGTCTTCGACATCAAGTCCTCGCGATTCTTCACGAGCTTCTCGGCGAACTTCGCGTACGTCAGCCCGGTGGTCGGCTCGCCGCAGCTCTTCTTCACCGCGACGAACTGCTCGTAGACCTGGTTGAAGTACGGGTCGACGCCAGCACCGAGCGCGGGACCACCGACCGTGGTGGCGACCTCGGGCCCGAGGATGTCGTCGTCGAGCGAGAGCCCGGCCGACCGGGCCGATGCCATCGGTGCGGCGGGCGCGGCCGGTGGCGGAGTCGGGCGCGACGGGGCCGCCGCGACAAACGTCGCCGGCGCAGCGGGCGGCGCGGCCGGCTTGGCGGGGATCGGCGGCGCGACGCGTGGTGGGGCCTGCGGCGGCATCGCCGGCATCGGCGCCGGCGCGGGAGGCAGCGGCGCCGGCATCGGACGTGACGACGGGGGTGCCATGTCGAACTTGAACTCGCTCGGCGGCGGGGGCGCCGACGGGCCGGGCCCGCCGGGGCGCACGCTCGGCAGCGCGGTCGCGAGCAGATCGATCGTCCCCAGGCTGCCATCGGGTGCCGGGCCGAGCAGCTGGTCCATGTCCTTGCGCGCCGACTTCGCGTCGCGGGTGACCTTGTCGATGTGGCTGTTCACGCTGCGCGCGATCGATCCGTAGCGACCGGGGTGGCTCTCCTCGGCGAGGCGCTCGGCGTGCGCCGAGTTGAGCTTCATCGCATCGGCGGTGAGGCGGCCGAGCGGTCGATCGGTCTCGATGAACATGAGGCCGATGCCGATCACGAGCGCGACCAGGAAGCCGCCGCCGACCAGGAGCCACGGGAAGTTCGAGAACGACAGGTCGCCCTGCTTGACGGTGTGGAGCGTCGCCATGAACCCGATGCTCTCGGGTTGCTTGATGAACACCGAGTAGAACGCCTGCTTGCTCGCGGCCTCGCCGGGGAGGCGCGCGACGATCGAGGTGAACCGATCGTTGCCGGCCGACAGATCCATCGGCTGGTTGGCCTGGCAGTCGCGCGACCGATCGCCGCCGGTCAGCTTGCTCGCCGCCCCGAGCATCGCGGTGTGATCGAAGCCGATCGACTTGCTGCCGGCGACGTCGTTGTCGCCGAGGAAGAAGCCGATGTCGACGTTGAGGCTCTGGACGAGCTTGCCGGCGAGCTCGTTGGTCACGGCGTGGCCGAGCACGACGGCGCCGACGTAGGTGACCGGCGCATCGCGCTTGATGACCGGCGCGGCCGACACGAAGTACATCGTCGAGTTCTGCGCCCACAGGTCGTCGCGCAGGTAGCCGGCGAGCGCGTCGTCGACGAGCGGGCGTCCGGCGACGACATCGCCGAAGTCGTCCTGTTCGAGCTTGACGCGCGCGACGACGCGACCGCGCCGATCGATCAGCATCGCGAAGTCGGGCTTCCTGCCCTGGATCGTCTTCATCACGTTCTCGCCGATCTCGCGGACCTGCTTCATGCGGGCCTCGTCGAGCTTGTCGGTGCCCGACGCGGCCTCGAGCGCGGCGACCACCTCGGGGGTGCGCGCGAACGAGCCGGTGAGATCGACGCGGTTGCGTGCGTCGTCGGTCAGGAGGATGTCGACGATGCCGCAGGCGACCGCGAGCCGCTGGTTCTCCTCGGCTGCGACCCCGCGCTGCGCCGGCCGCGGCATCACGAGCGCGACGACCAGCGCGATCGCGCCGACCACGGCGACGAGGAAGAACCAGATCTTCGACAGGTACACGGCTACTTTCCCTTCACCGGGTAACCGGCCGGCAACTTCGCGGACAGCTCGGCCTTGCCCTTGGCCGGCACCGTCACGCTGGTCTCGGGGAGCTCGATCCAGCCATCCTTGCCGGTCGTCGGGCTGAACACGTAGACGCGCAGCTTGTAGGTCCCCGGCGCGACATCGCCGATCTCGAACTTGCCGGTGTCGTCGATGCCCGAGACGTACTTGGTGTCGACGACGACCAGCTTGCCCTTCAAGTGCGGGGCGGCCGAGTCGCCGATCGTGTAGGTCTTGGCCTCGGCCGGGCGGAACGACTTGGGGCCACCCGCGTTGATCGGGCCGCCCGGGATCAACTTCGGATCCTCGGCGGCGACCAGCATGCGCGCGGTGCGCGACGTGTTCTTGATGACGACCTCGGCACCGACCGGCACGCCGAGCACCGGCTTGCCGAACGAATCGCCGGCGAGCTCCCACGTGATCTGCAGCCCGCCGCTCGCCGGCTTCTCGTCGCCCTCGAGCGCGACGACGAGGCCGGGCGCCATGTTGACCGGCTTGACCGGCGCGAGCGGATTGTCGACGCGATCGAGGAACCCCTTGGTCGCGACCGGCGGTCGATCCGGCGGCGGTGGCAGCTCGAGCTTCCCGGTCACGGAACCCGCACGAGCGGCGCCGCACAGTCCGACGACGACCAACAAACTACGCGTGGCGAGCATGGGCCGCCAGATCGTAGAGCCGCGCGACTCCCGACGGCAATTCGCCACGGGCGAAATCGGGTAGCTTCGACGAATGTCGGCCTCATGCGGGTGGGACTGGCGCTGAGCGATGCCCTACCGGACGAACCCACCGGTCTCGATCGGGCCGTCTCCCAGCTTCCGGTTCGCCAACGACACGCTGCCGCGCCAGGCCGGCGAGAGCCCGATCAGCGCGTGGCACGGGCTCGCCGATCCGAGCGCGTGGGGGTGGGTGATCGCCACCGAAGGTGGGACCCGCGTGATCGTGCGCGATCGCTTCGAGCTCGTCGTCGTCTGCTTGCCGACCCCGACCGCCGCGGGTGAACCGCACTTCGCGGTGCTCGCCCGGCGCGCCGGCGAGCTGCACGTGCGGTGCTTCGTGTTCGAGCGCGGGGCGAACCCCGACGGCATGGCGATGGCCGAGCTGCGCTACCAGAGCGCGACCGGGATCCAGCGGCTCCCGCGTCCACTCGAGTCCGCGCCGACCCTCGAGCGCTGCATCGAGCGCACCGTCGTCGTGATGCGCGATCCGCGGACCGAGGCGCGGCCGGTGACGCGCCGGAGCTCCGGCGACAGCTCGCACGACGGCCCGCTCGGCGTCCTCGGCACCGTGCTCGACGTGGTTCTCGGGTTCTTCAGTCGCTGACGTTTGCACGCAACTTCGCGCGCGACCGGCCGATGGCGACTCGGTGCGCCTCCGTCCACCCACCTGGCTCGGCCGTCCGCTCGGCGTCGCGCTCGCGCTCGCGATCGGCATCGCCGCCGCTCCCGCGCTCGACCGGCTCGGCGTGCCGGTCCAGATCCGCTGGCTGGCATTCGCCGGGCTCGTGCCGTGGTCGCGGCGCGGCGTGGTCGCGCTCGCCGCGACGGTCGTCGCGTTCGGGCTCGCGCGCGGGGCGCGGGCGCCGGTTCGGTTCGCCGGTCTCGACGATCGCGAGGTCGATCGAGTCGCCGGCGTGATCGGCGTGCCGGTCGTGCAGACCCAGTTCGGCTACGGCGCCCCGCTCGCGACCGAGGGCGGCGGCGTCTGGCTGTATGCCGATCGCGCGCTGCTGCCGGGCCAGCACGTCGTCGCGACCGGCCTCCTGCGCAGCCCGCGTGGCGCGCGCGGCATCGGTCAGCCCGATCGCGCGGCGGCCCTCGCGGCACGCGGGGCCGAGGTCGAGCTGGTCGCCGAAACGCTCGAGGTCGTCACCGACGAGCCCGACCTCGTCGACCGCGCGTGGCGGTGGGCGACCGACGTGCGCGTCGCCGGTGGGCTCGCGATCGAGGACGCCGGCGGTGATGCCGGTGGGCGCGCCGCGATGCGCGGCATCGCGCTCGGCGATCGCGCGGATGTCCCGCCGGAGCTCGACGCGAACTGGCGGACCGTCGGGATCTTTCACGTGCTGTCGGTCAGCGGCCTCCACCTCGCCGTGATCGCCGGGCTCGCGTATGGCGTCCTGCGCCGCACGATCGCCGCGCTCGCCGCGCGCGCGCGTCCGGCGCGCTGGGCGGCGCCACCGGCGATCGCGATCGCGATCGCGTACACCATGATCACCGGCGCGCAGCTCGCGACGATCCGCGCGCTCGTCGTCGTCGTGCTCGTGATCGTCGCGGCCGCGATCGAGCGCCCGCTGCGGCTCGAGGATGCGCTCGGCGCCGCCGCGATCGCGCTGCTCGCGTGGCGACCCGCCGACCTGTGGGATCCCTCGTTCCAGCTGTCGTTCGTCGCCGCGCTCGTGCTCGTGCTGCGCGGCGCGCGCGAGGGTGGCCCTCGCCCGACGACGCGGCTCGCGCGGATCCGCCACTGGATCGCGAGCGGCATGGCGACCTCGGCGTGGGTCGGGCTCGCGACCGCGCCGATCACTGCGTACCACTTCCAGCAGGTGCAGCTCGGTGGCGTCGTCGGCAACCTCGTGCTCACGCCGGTCGTCGAGCTCGTCGCGCTGCCGCTCGCGCTCGGCGGCCTGGCGCTCGGCCTCGCGACGCCGGTCCGGATCGCGTCGGACCTCGTCGCGCTCGTCGATCGCGGCGCCGGGCTGCTCGCCCACGTCACGCCGGTCGGCGCGATCGCCGTCGCGTCGCCGCTGATGATGGCCGTGCTCGTCGCGCTCGCGATCGCGCTCGCCGCCTGGCCGCGACCGCGCGGCCGTCTGATCGTCGCGGTCGTGCTCGTGGCCGCGTGGCTCGGCGCGCGGTCGCCGCCGCCGGTCGGCGCGCTGCGCGTCACGTTCGTCGACGTCGGCCAGGGCGACGCCGCGCTCGTCGAGTTGCCGGGCGGCGAGGTCTGGCTGATCGACGCCGGCGGCGAGGCCGGCGCGCGCGACCTCGCAGCGCAGTCGGCGACCGGGCGCACGGTCGAGCGCGTGCTGCGCGCGTACGGTCACGATCGCATCGACCTCGCGATCATCTCGCACCCGCACCCCGATCACTATCTCGGGCTCGTCGCGCTCGCCGCAGATCGCGTCCCGATCGACGCGGTGTGGGCGGTGCGCGAGCTCGACGACGGGCGCCCGCCGCGCGCCACGCCGAGATTTCCGAGCTTCGAGACCGTCGCCGCCGCGCTCGGCGCGCCGATCGCGCATCCGCCGCTCGGCATCGTGCGCACCGGCGTGGTCTCGCTCGAGGTGCTCGGGCCGCGCTACGGCGAGCTCGAGGCCGCCGATCCGGTCCGCACGGTCAACGACAACTCGCTGGTGCTCGCGCTGCGCTACGCCGGTCGCACGATCGTGTTCGCCGGTGACGCCGAGACCGAAGGCGAGGCCGATGCCGCCGCACACCTCGCCGGCGCCGACCTCGTCAAGGTCGCGCACCACGGCAGCCCGACGTCGTCGACCGCCGCGTTCGTCGCCGCGACCCACCCGCGCTACGTCGTGATCTCGTGCGGGCGCGCGAACCGCTTTGGATTCCCGTCGCCGGCCGTGGTCGCGCGCTGGACCGCGGCAGGCGCGCACGTGCTGCGCACCGATCGCGAGGGCACCATCGCGATCACGATCGACGCCGAGGGCGCGATCGCGGTCGAGTGATCACGGGCGGCGCAGCGGGCCGATCCGGAGCCCGGCGGCGCTGTCGGCGATCAAGGTCGCGAGCCGCGCGTCGCGGGTGGCCTCGCGCTTCGCGCTGATCACCCAGTGCGTCGCGGTGCGCTGGTACCACGGTGCCTGGGCCGCGAAGAACGCGGCGGCCTTGCGGTTCGCCGCGAGCTGCGCGGCCTGCGCCGGCGAGAACACCGCGACCTCGTCGCGCTCGAACGAGTACACGCCGGTCTTCGCGTCGGTGCGCAGCGCGAACGCGGCCTCGCCGGCAGGGAGCAGCTTGCCGGCGGCGCGCAGCTCGCCGATCTTCCTGACGTTGATCGCGCTCCAGATGCTGGTCGGCTTGCGCGGCGTGAAGCGGATCGTGTACGCGAGCTCGTCGACGCGGCGGCGCACGCCGTCGATCCAGCCGAAGCACAGCGCCTCGTCGACCGACTCGGGCCAGGTCAGGCTTGGCTTTCCGGAGTCGCGCTTGTAGAACCCGACGAGCAGCTCGGTGGCGCGCGCGTGGTTCGCGACGAGCCAGGCGCGAAACGCGGCCGGCGTCTTGAAGTACTTCGCGGCCATCGCGCGCTCAGGCACCGGGCAGGGGCGCGTTGAACTTTGCCTGGTAGGCGCGGCCGAGCTCGTCGAGCGCGGCCTTGTCCTTCTCGCGCGCGTACGCCTTGGCGAGCGTCCGCCACGCCTGGCCGAGCTCGGGGTCGGCGGCGATCGCGAGCTTCAGCTTCACGATGCCGGCCCGGGTGCCGCTCGGATCCTTCATCTCGATCACGCCGCTGAGGTACAGCGCCCACGACTCGTCGGGCTGCGCGGCGATCGCGCGGTTGCAGTGCGCGCGCGCCGCGCCGATCTGGTTCTGGCGCATCGCGAGGTCGCAGCGATCGGCGGCGAGGCCGGGTGCGTTGGGCCACGTGCGTTCGGCCTTGGCGATCGCGCGCTCGGCGTCGCCGAACTTGTTGGCATAGACCAGGTCGAGCGCGTCGCGCACCGCGCCGACCAGGGTGCCCTCGGCGTCGGGCGCGACGAACTTCGCGCCGCGCGGCACGCCGTAGCGCGCGCGGGTCTGCGCGGTCTGCGCGACCTCGGGCCAGCCGTCGATCTTGACGTTCGCGGCGGTCGCTTGACCGAGCGCGGCCTCGGTCCAGGTCAACGCGCCCATCGCGGCGTAGATCCCGACGAGCTTCTTCCACGTACCGGCGATGTCGTCGGCGCTCGGCAGGTTCGCGATCTTGGGTTCGGCCTTCGCGAGCTCGTCGTGCGCGGCCTTCCAGTTCTTGGTGCGCGCGAGCGCCTGACCGACCGCGAGGTGCGGGCCCGGGTCGCCGGGCGCGAGCTCGGACACGCGGGTACACGCGGCGCGCGTGATCGGATCGTTGACGCCCGGCTTGTCGAGCAGCATGTCGCACTTGAGCTGGTGCATCGTCGCGTTGGCCGGATATGCGGCGAGCAGGTTGTCGAGCTCGATCAGCGCGTCCTTCGGGCTCTGCTGGCGCAGCGTCTTGATCCGCTCCCACTGATCGAACGCCGCGGCCGGGATGTCGGCGGCGGTCTTGCCGGCCTTGCCCTGCTCGACGACCGTCTTCAACACCGCGACGACCTCGGCCTGCGAGCTCGGCAACCAGCCGCCGTACTCGGACTTCTCGATCGCGTCGAGCAGCTTCTGCGCGAGCACCTTGGGTTCGGCCTCGAAGCCCTGATCGAGCGCGAGCTCCATCAGCTCGCGGTTGCGCTCGGAGAATGTCGACTGCTTCGGCGAGTACGCCGGGTGGTCGAGCCACGTCGGATCGGTCGACGCGATCGCGCCGAGCGTGATCGCGAGCTGGTGGAGCAGGATCACGGTCTGCTTGTGGCGCTTGTGCGCCCCGATCACCTCGGCGCGCTCGGCTTCCTTGAGCTCGGGGAGCGAGGCGGCGAGGCGATCGTTGTCGAGCTTGTCGTCCCAGCCGCGCACGATGATCTGCTTGCCGAGCGGGTGCGCGTCGCCGAGCTCGGCGAGCACCTTGGTCGGCGCCGTCGGTGGCGCGACGAAGCCGACGACATAGGTGACGCCATCGCCCTTGTCGAGCGCGGTCAGCGCGGCGAGCGCCTCCTCGGGCGTGCCCGTGCGATCCCAGGTCTTCCAGTCCTCGGCGGCGACCGCGAGCTTGACGCCGACGAGCGGGGTCAGCATCTGGCTCGCGTAGTCGAGCTGGTCGCCGAGGTCTTCCTTCCAGTGGGCCTGCGCGCGGATCGCGGCGTCGACGTAGACCCGGAGGTGGAGCGTCTTGCCGTCGCCGGCCTTGGGCCGCGGCGCCTCGAGCGTGGCTGGCAGCAGGGTGGCGAGGTTGGTCGGTCGGACCACCTCGACCTGCGGGCCGCCACACGAAGTGACGGACGCGGCGACGAACACGATCGCGAGGCCGCGCATCCGCGAAGTTTCCCATAGAATGCGCGCGTGTCGCGCCTGCTGATCGACGAACGCATCCGCGCCGACGGAGCGCACGCGCGCACCTGGCTCGAGCTCGATGGCAGCGCGCTGCGGCTGTGCGACGACACCGCGGCGATCGGCCCGATCTCGGTCGCGGCGCTCGACGCCGTGATGGTCCGCTACGGCAAGCCGCTCGAGGCCGACATCGTGCTCGACGGTCCGACGCTCGAGCTGTCGGGCGACCGCCGGCTGCGGCGCCTGCATTTTCACGCGATCGTCGATGCCGAAGGTCGCGACTATCTGGTCTGGGAGCGCCCCGGAACCGACGCGCTCGCGGTGATCGCCACGATGGTGACCGCCGCCCTCCAGCATCTCGCCCTGCGACTTGCGCATCGGACCCCCTCAGATTCCTGAGGGTTCGCCATGCCGCCTACACACAAACCACGTGATCTTGGACGCATCCGCCTGTCTGCGATCAGCCACTTATACGTGGCACGTCGGGTGCTATTCCTGGCTGGCAAGATGGTCCGCTGGCTCCTCGTGGTCGCTCTCGCCCTGGCTCCGGCCACGGTCTGGGCCGAGCCGCGCGAGGACCGGACCGACCAGGTCGAATCCCAGGCCCAGGTCGCCGAGCGGCGGGTCACCGAGCTCGCCGGCCGTCGCCGGACCCTGGCCGCGCGCTACGAGGACGAGCTCCGCGCGATCGACCGGCTGAAGAAGCAGCGCGCCTCGTGGCGCCGCGATCGCGAGATCCAGTCGAGCATGTCCGAGTCGCTCGAGACCGCCAAGCAGCTGGCCGCGGTGACCCACGACCTCGCGACCGCCGAGCAGGCGCTCGCGACCACCCGCCGCGAGCTGCTCGCCGCGGTCGATGCCGAGCGTCCGAACGCGACCGGGGCGCGCGCGCAGAAGCTCGCGCAGCTTCACGACCAGCTCGCGCCGAGCGCGAAGTCGCGCGCCAAGAAGATCAAGATCCCGAACGGCGACATCGATCCGCTCGCCGATCCGGAGGAGCTCGACGAGCAGGCGCAGCAGCTGCGCGACAGCGAGGCCGAGCTCCAGCGCCAGGTCGGCAACCTCGAGGGCCAGGCCAAGGAGCTCGATCGCGTCGCGACGTTGCGCAAGCAGCACGAGCGCGCCGGCGAGCTCGGCACGCGCGACGACGACACCTCGCACCACAGCGCCCAGCACCCGAGCGGCACCTCGAGCAAGGAGACGCTCAACGGCGCCGGTAGCGATCACGCGCCGGCACCCACCGCGGGTGCGCCCGGCGGCGCCGACACGACGACGAACCCGAACGGCACTCCGTCGACTCCGACCGGCGCGCGCGATCCCTACGAGTCCGACGCGACCGTCGTGCTGTCGGACGTCGTCGACGCGCGCACGATCGACTCGCTCCAGAAGGCCCAGCGCTCGGGCGATCCCGCGGTCCGCGCGGCGGCGGCGCGCCAGGCCCGCGATCAGGTGCAGGCGCGGCTCGCGAAGCTGAAGGCGCAGCGCGAGGCCGTCGAGGCGCGCTCGCGCGCCCTGCGCGCCAAGCGGTAGCGCGACCGATCAACGCGTGTAGATCACGCCGGCGTAGATCAGCTCGCGGTGGAACGTGTTGTCCGAGCTCCCGAGGTTGCGCCAGATCGCGCCGCGCCCTTCGATCGACCACGCGTCGGAGATCGGGCGGCCGAGCCGGAGCTGCAGCGAGCTGCGGTTCTCGTCGTCGAGGCTGGTGAACGTCTGGTTGTTCGGGTCGGTCTCGACGACCAGGCCGTCGAGGAACGTGTCGAGCTGCACGATCGCGAGCACGGTGCCGTAGAGCTCGAACGGCAGCGCGCGCGTCGCCGAGACCTGCCCGCGGTGGCGGATCAGCGACTGGCCGTAGCTGTTCGAGTCGATCACGACCAGCTGGTAGCCGACCGACGCGACGAAGTCGCCGCTCCAGGTCAGCTCGACGCCGGCACGGTGGTAGCGATCGATGCGGGCGGTCGTCGTCGGCGCGAAGCAGGCCGGCGTGCGCGGCGCGGCCATCGCGCACGCGTCGGCGAACGCCTTGCCCGCGTAGTCGCGCAGCTCGAAGCCGACCGCGGCGCCGAGCTCGAGCGTCCGCGTGCGCGATGCCGACTGCCAGAGCGCGAGATCGAGGCGCAGGCTCGCGGTCGGGCCGCGCCAGTCGAACTCGGGCTGCGGCTTGTAGCGGAACGCGCGGCCGCCGACCGCGAGCGTGACCGCGCGATCGTCGTCGTCGCGCAGCGCGAGCAGCCCGTCGGCCCCGAGGTTCGAGAACGTGCGCGCGCCGACCCCGTCGGTGAGCGGCACGGCATCGGCGGCGATCAGCGCGACGCCGGCCGAGACCGGACGCTCGCCGACCGGATGCATCCACCGCAGATCGCCGGTCAGGAACACGACGTTCTCCGGCGACGTCTCGGCATCGCCGGCGACGAACCGCGCGAGCGACGACAGCGCGAGCCCGTAGGTGCCGCCGAGCAGCTTGTCGCGGTGGGCGAGCTTGCCGCCGAGCCGCATCACGCCCGCCGAGACCGGCGCGGTGTCGAGCATCGGGCCGGTCTCGACGCGCTGGACGTTGGAGTCGACCTCGGCGCCCCCCTCGGCGGTCACCACCCACGGCGTGGCGGTGGCCGGGCTCGCGAGCGCGAGCACCGCCAGGACCACTCCGCGACGCATGGTCGCAGCTTACAACCACGCCGCGCCGTGATACGCACCAGGCATGCGCCAGGTGATGTTCGTCGCGTTCGCGCTCCTCGCCTCGTGTGGACGAGGCGATCAGCAGAAGTGCGACCTGGCATGTCGCAACTACGCGTCCCTGATGTTCTGGAAGGACGCCGACCCGATCATCGCGGCCGCGCCCGAGGATCAGCGCGCCGCGCTCCGCAAGCAGAAGCTCGCCGAGTTCGCGAGCAAGCTCGAGAACGGCGTCGACTTCTGCGTCTCGAAGTGCCAGGCCGCGAACAACGACGGCCAGATGAAGTGCATGACCGAGGCGAAAACGGCCAAGGCCGTCAAAGCCTGCGCTACGGACTAGAGCGACGCGCGCGACGGTGGGACGATGGCGGTCAAAGGGGAACCGCTATGCCTTGGTCGCAATGGGAAGATCTCGGTGGTGTGATCGCGTCGGCGCCGACGGTGTCATCGTGGGGCAGCAAGCGGCTCGACGTGTTCGCCAAGGGCAACGACAGCTCGATGTGGCACATCTGGTTCGAGAAGCACTGGAACCAGTGGGAGAACCTTAGCCACCCGATGACCGGTGGGCTGATCGAGGCACCCGCGGCGGTGTCGTGGGGCGATGACCGCATCGACGTGTTCACGCGCCTCGCGTCGAACTCGATGTGGCACCGCTACTGGAACGGCAAGTCGTGGAGCACGTGGGAGGATCAGGGCGGCATGCTCGCGTCGCCGGTCGCGGTGTCGTCGTGGGGCCACCGGCGCCTCGATTGCTTCGCGCGCGGCGCCGACGGCCAGCTCTGGCACAAGTGGTTCGACGACGGCTGGAAGCAGTGGGAGAGCCTCGGCCAGCCGATGTCGGGCCCGCTCACCGATCATCCGGCGGTCGTGTCGTGGGGCAGCAAGCGCATCGACATCTTCTGCAAGGGTTCGGATGGAAAGCTCTGGCACAAGTGGTTCGATAGCGGCTGGCACAACTGGGAGTGTCTCGACGGCGAGCTGCACTCGGCACCGTGCGTGAGCTCGTGGGGCAGCAAGCGCCTCGACGTGTTCACCAAGGGCCCCGACGGCGCGCTCTGGCACAAGTGGTTCAACGGCAAGTGGAGCGGCTGGGAGTCGCTCGACGGCGGCTTCCAGGACTACCCGTCGGCCGTGTCGTGGGGCGGCGAGCGCATCGACGTGTTCGTGCGCGGCCCGAACAACACGCTGCAGCACCGATACTTCAAAGATTAGCTGCTGCAGCTCAGCATCGAGCAGCCGGGCTTGGTGCGCGCCCACTCGGGTCGCTTCTTCGCCCAGCGCTCGCGGCCGGGCTGCTCGGTGTACGGGTGGCGCAGGACGTCGAGCAACTCGGCGAGCTGCGCGCGATCGCCGCGCGCGGTGGCCTCGATCACCTCGTGCACGAGGTAGTTGCGCGGCACGTAGAGCGGGTTGACCGCGTCCATCCGCGCGCGGCGTTCGGCCGGGGTGATGGCCTCGCGCTGGGTGCGCGCGGCGAACGCGCGCATGAAGTCCGTGACATCGGGCATCGCGCCGTAACACGCCTCGTCGATCTCGCCGCGCGCGAGGCCGCGAAAGAACAGCGGCATGTCGAGCTCCTCGGAGATCAGCACGGCGCCGAGCAGCTCGAGCAGCGCGTCGTCCTCGGCCGCGGTGTCGGGCCGCGCATGCAGGCCGAGCTTGCGCAGCGAGCTGTCGCGGTGGATCCGCGCGAACTCGCGCGGGAACCGCTCGATCACGCGCTGCATGCGCGGGATATCGGCGGCGGGTGCCAGCCGCACGAGCGCGCGCGCGAGCTGGCTGACGTTCCACATCGCGATCTGCGGCTGCGCGCCGAACCGGTAGCGGCGGTGCGACGCGTCGGTCGTGTTCGGCGTCCAGTCGAGGTCGAACGACTCGAGCCAGCCGTACGGGCCGTAGTCGATCGTGAGCCCGAGGATCGACATGTTGTCGGTGTTCATCACGCCGTGCACGAACCCGACGCGCATCCACTCGGCGACCATGAACGCGGTCGACAGCGCGACCTCGTCGAGGAATCCGACGAGGTCCAGGCGCTCGCCGTCGAGGTACTTCGGGAAGAACCGCGCGAGCGTGTGGCGCACGAGCCGCTCGAGCGTCGCGAGATCGTCGCGCGACGCGAGCAGCTCGAAGTTGCCGAACCGCAGAAAGCTCGGCGCGACGCGGCTGGTGATCGCGCCGGGCTCGTCAGCGGGATGGCCGTCGTACAGGAGGTCGCGGCCGACCGGCTCGCCGGTGAGCACGAGCGACAGGGCGCGCGTCGTCGGCACGCCGAGGTGGAACATCGCCTCGCTGCACACCAGCTCGCGCAGCGAAGACCGCAACACGGCGCGCCCGTCGGCGCGGCGCGAGTACGGCGTCGGGCCCGCGCCCTTCAGCTGGAGCTCGAGCGCGCTGCCGTCGGGCCCGGTGATCTCGCCGAGCGTGATCGCGCGCCCGTCGCCGAGCTGGCCGGCCCACGTGCCGAACTGGTGGCCGCCGTAGCACGCCGCGTACGGCTGCATGCCGGGCACGATGCGATTGCCGGCGAGCACCTCGACGAGCTCGGGTGACGGCGTCGGATCGAGGCCGAGCAGCGCGGCGACCTCGGGCACGATCGCGACGAGCTCCGGCGCGCGCACGTGCGTCGGCAGGGTGTGCGAGTAGCACGCCTTGAACACCTGCCGCGGGCGCGGCTCGACGCTCGGATCGCCGGGCAGCTCGCCGACGAAGCGCGCGGCGTACGGGAGCTCTGCGATCGGGTTCACGCGGCGGAGCGTAGCGCGCTCGCGATGTCGGCGGCACTCGCGTTGTCACCGGGACCGCTCGACACCTGGTGCCACAGGACGCGGCCGTCGGGCGCGATCGCGAGAGCTCCACCCTGCTGGAGCGCATCGCCCTGCGTGCGGCCCTGGCGGAAGCCCCGGCGGAACGCACCCCAGCTGCGCCGCAGCGTCGCGATCGTGAAGATGGTACCGAGCCCGCGCTTCAGCTGCGCCGCCTCGAACACCGCGCGCGACGGATCGGTGTAGATCGTGCCGTCGTAGCCGGTGGTCTCGCGGAATCCGGCGATGAACGACGGCCCGCCGTTGCCGATCACGTAGAGCGCGGCGCCCGCGCCGGTGATGACGTCGATGTTGCGGTGCAACTGCACCACGTGCTCGCGGCAGTGGAGTCAGCCGAAGTGCCGGATGAACACGAGCACGGCGGTGCGGTCGCGCCACAGCGTGCCGAGCACGACGGGCTGGCTCGATTCGTCGAGGACGGTCATCGCGGCGAGCGCGTCCGCACGGGTCAGCATGGGGGGCGTTGTACTACGGCTTCCGGTGATCGCGCACGGTCGGGCCCGACTTCGGTGGCGGTGGTGGCCGGTGAACCGGCAGGACGATCGAGCGCGGGTGCACGTCGATCACGATAGGCACGATGAGGGTGGGCACGCCGATCTCGCGGCCGCCCTCGCGATCGACGCCCGTCGGCATCGGCTCGGCCGCGACGTCGACGCGCTCGGGCAGCCGGGCGCCGCGCGCGATCAGCTGGCCGCGCAGCTGCTCCCGGAGCGCGAGCGCGAGCTCGGCCTGGTGCCGATGCACCGCGATCGCCGCATCGGTCCGCGCGTGCAGCGCGGCGTCGGCGGTATCGCGCGCGGCGATCCGGCGGGCGCGCGCCTGCGGATCGGCGTGACACGTGCCGACCAGCCAGGTCTCGTAGTAGCCGCGGACCTCGAACGCGCGCGCGTGCACCCGCGCGACGATCTCGGCGTGTGCCGCGACGCGGGCCGCGGCTTCGGCCTCGAACCGCGCGCGGACGGCGGCCTCGGCATCGAGGCGCGCCTCGCGGATCGCGATCGCGGCATCGATCCGGCGCTGGCGGGCCTCGCGATCGGCGCCGGCCGCGACGAGCGTCGCCGCGAAGCTCGCGCGCGCGTCGAGCGCGCGGGCGGTCGCGGCGGCGCGGACCGCGCGCGCCTCGGCGTCGAGGTCGCGGATCCGCGTGATGCGGAAGCTCCCCGTCACGGTCGCGTCGTCGGTCGCCGCGCTCAGCGCGCACGGCGCGGTGATCGTGGTGTCGATCCGGACGTCGCTGCCGTAGCGCGTCGCGCCGACATCGTCCGGGGGCGGCGCGATCCGCGGATCGACCGCGGCGTTCGCGACGACATCGCCCGCGGCATCCGGGTCGACCGCGACGGTCGCGGTGGCGGTCGAGGCGTGCGGCGCGACCGCGGCGACCAGGAGGCTGGTGACGCCGGCGACCTGACGCCGTTCGTGCTCGCGGGCGGCGGCGAGCTCCGCCAGCCGATGCACGCGATACTCATCAAACGTCTCGCCGAGCTGGCCGTGCTGCTCGACGCCGCCGCACGCGAGCGTCCAGTCGAGGTGTTGCGATCGCGGCACATCGAACCAGATCGCGAGGTCATAGGTGCCGGCGGGCAGGGCGATCGCGGCGCTCGTGGTCGGTGGCGGGGTGCCGCGCGGGGCGATCGCCGCCGGGCGTGTGCCGATCACCTCCGTCTTCAGGTGAGGGCCGCAGGCCGCGAGAACGACGAGCCACAGGTGCCGCATCCAACCGTGCTCTGCAAGGCGGTGACCTGGCCTCGCGTTTGCGATGACGACCCGACATCGAGGACTTATCCCCGAATGCGCCCTCGCCGGCGCTCGCACGTGAACGAAAGGCTACGCCCGTGAACACCACACTCGTGACCATCTGTTGTCTCGCCCTCGCCGCATGTGGGAGTCGCAGCCACGGCGACACCTACGCCCGCGGCACGAACCTCCAGCAGCAGTGCTGCGAGAGCCTGGCCGGCAGCGCGCGCGACCGGTGTCTGTCCGACATCGTGCGGGTCGACGACAAGGCGGTCGTGTCGAGCTCGGCGAACCAGCAGACCTACGCGTGCGTGGTCGACCACTTCACGTGCGACGCGGCGACCGGCCACGCCACGCAGGCGAGCGCGCAGCAGCAACTCGAGTGCATCCAGGAGCTGTGACCGTCGCGGTCCGAAAATAGTGAAGGCGCCCGAAGGCGCCCTCACCGAGTCGGATGGGATGCGCGGACTAGAAGTCCATGCCGCCCATGCCGCCCATACCGCCCATGCCACCCATGCCGCCGCCGCCGCCGTGGCCGCCGCCGCCACCGGCTGCCGGGGCGTCCTTCTTCGGACGCTCGGCGATCATCGCCTCGGTCGTCAGGAGGAGCCCGGCGACCGACGCCGCGTTCTGCAGCGCGGTGCGGACGACCTTGGTCGGGTCGATCACGCCAGCCTTGACGAGGTCGCCGTACTCGAGCGTCGCGGCGTTGAAGCCGAACGGGCCCGTGCCCTCCTTGACCTTGCTGATCACGATCGAGCCGTCGACGCCGGCGTTCGCCGAGATCTGGCGGAGCGGCTCCTCGATCGCGCGCCGCACGATCGAGACGCCGAACTGCTGCTCGGTCGACACCTTCAGGGTGTCGAGCGCGCTCTGCGCACGGAGCAGGGCAACGCCGCCGCCCGGGACGACGCCCTCTTCGACGGCCGCGCGGGTCGCGTGGAGCGCGTCCTCGACGCGGGCCTTCTTCTCCTTCATCTCGATCTCGGTGGCCGCGCCGACCTTGATCACGGCGACGCCGCCGACGAGCTTGGCAAGGCGCTCCTGGAGCTTCTCCTTGTCGTAGTCCGAGGTGGTGTCCTCGACCTGCTTCCTGATCGTCTTCACCCGCGCCTCGATCTTCTCCTTGGCGCCGGCGCCGTCGATGATCGTGGTGTTGTCCTTGTCGATCTGGACGCGCTTGGCGCGGCCGAGATCCTTCAGCGTCACGTTCTCGAGCTTGAGGCCGAGGTCCTCGGTGATCGACTCGCCACCGGTGAGGATGGCGATGTCCGCGAGCATCTCCTTGCGACGGTCGCCGAAGCCGGGCGCCTTGACGGCGGCGACGTGCAGCGTGCCGCGGAGCTTGTTGACGACCAGCGTGGCGAGGGCCTCACCGTCGACGTCCTCGGCGATGATCACGAGCGGCTTGCCACTCTTGGCGACCTGCTCGAGGACCGGGAGGAGGTCCTTCATGTTCGAGATGCGCTTCTCGAACGCGAGGATGTAGGCGTCGTTGAGGACGACCTCCATCCGCTCGGTGTCGGTGACGAAGTACGGCGAGAGGTAGCCGCGGTCGAACTGCATGCCCTCGACGACGTCGAGCTCGGAGTTGAGCGTCTTCGCCTCTTCGACGGTGATGACGCCTTCCTTGCCGACCTTCTTCATCGCCTCGGCGATCATCTCGCCGATCTCGGTGTCGCCGTTCGCGCTGATCGTGCCGACGTGCGCGATGTCTTCCTTGCCCTTGGTGGGCGTCGCCATCGCCTTGATCTGCGCGACGATCGCCGCGACCGATGCATCGATGCCACGCTTGAGGTCCATCGGGTTCAGGCCTGCAGCGACGAGCTTCGCGCCCTCGTTGTAGATCGCCTGCGCGAGAACCGTCGCCGTCGTGGTGCCGTCGCCGGCGACGTCAGAGGTCTTCGATGCGACCTCCTTCACCATCTGCGCGCCCATGTTCTCGAACTTGTTCTCGAGCTCGATCTCCTTGGCGACGGTGACGCCGTCCTTGGTGACCGTCGGGGCGCCCCACGAGTTCTCGATCACGACGTTGCGGCCGCGCGGGCCGA
>JBBQEX010000087.1:0-28415 GCA_038321315.1 Haliangiales bacterium
GGTCTTGTTACCCTTGAAGAACGCGAGGTGCGCCATCTCGGCGCCCGGCTGCTCCTGGTCAGTACGACGCAGGCGCGGCGGGTTGCCGGTGACCGGCGCGAGGTCGCTCTCGCTCGGCGACAGGATCTCGGTCGACTCGTAAGCCCCGACGTCCGCGGCGGCGGACTTCTCGATCGCCGCGGACAGGCTCAGGCCGGCAACCACGTACATGAGGGTCTGGAGCTTGGAGTGCTTCATGGTGATGAGGTCGACAGGAGCAACCACTGTGCCGAGATTCAGTGAGTCTAACTAGCTGAAATTAAACAATGCAATACGGGGGTAACATGGGAGTGGGCATCCCAGATCTGGGGGGCGAACGGCCAACACCCGAACGATCCCCGAGATCTACAGCCGAAACGCGAACCGGAGGCCGATCGGCCTCCGGAGGTTGAACCAGTCCAAAACTGAGGGGACCAGGTACCAGGGGTGGGGAGTCAGCCCCCAGCCCGCAAGCGGGCTAGAACTCCTCGTCTTCTTCGACCTTGGGGAGGTCGTCGGCCTTGAGCGGGTGGGTGAACATCGTGATCGCCGAGGCCCGGATGTTCTTCTTGTCGAGCATCACGCCACCCTTGGCCTGGGCGTTCGCCGAGAACGTCTCGCCACGCAGATCGTCGCCGGTGAGCTTGTCCTGGCGGCGCTCGTCGCGCACGACGTAGCCCTCGACGACCTTCGACAGATCGATGCCCTTGGCCTTGGCGAAATCGGCGAGGCCCCAGTGGAGATCGCCGTTCGGCGTCTTGGTCGCGACCTTGGCGTCGAGCTCCTGGCGCTTGATGATGCCGACGAGCTTGTCATCGATGTAGAGCCGCACGCCGCCGCGCACCGGCTCGCCGTAGTACGGCACGCCGGTCTGCTCCTTGCCATCGAGCACGAACACGCCGGCATCGTCGTCGAGGATCGGCGGTTTCTTGGTGATGTAGATCATCACCGACGAGATCTTGTCGGGCGTCTTGCCGTTGCCGAAGTTGAGCGGCATCTGCGGCAGCGGCTTGCCGGCGACCGAGACGCCGAACCGGAACATGAACTCGTCGCTGTTCTTCGCGAGCAGGTCGCTCGTCTTCACGATGATCGACTGCGTGAACTTGGGACCGTAGACGTGCATCTCCTTGATCGTGTGCGGATCGATGTGCACGCTCTTCAAGTAGTCGTTGAACTTGTAGTAGCGAGCCTTCGACCAGCGCCAACCCGGATCGTCGGTGTGCGGGCGTTTCTCGGCGGAGACCTTGTCCTTCACCCAGGTCGGCTTGAGCGCGATCGGCAGCTCGCCGAACGACAGAAAGCCGATCGGCTGACCGTCGACGTAGACGCCGGTGTCCTTCCAGCGCGACGCGCCGGCCTTGAACTCGGCGGGGACATAGTTCGGGATCCCGTCGTCGATCGCGGCGGCGGCTGCCTTGTCCTTGTCGATCTGCGCCTGGGTGTCCTTGGTGACGGCCATCTTGCCCGGCGCGATCGCCGAGCCCGCTCCCGATCCGGATCCGGATCCGACGAGGCCCTCGGTCGCCGCGTCGGAGTTGCCGTGGCAGCCGCTCGCGAGCGCGAGCATCACAACCCAACCAAGGTTCTGGCGCATGTTCAACGTACCCATTGTTCGGCAGGGTGCATTCCACATGCAACCGCACATGTCGCTCCCCTGAAACCTGTGGGTCGATCGTGGCTCGTCGACACGATGTCCGCACCCCCCAACTGGAGTCCAAGGTCCCAAGACGTAGGCCACGTCGCATGAGTTTCCGCATGCTTCACGCTTGGCATCCGAGTTGCCTTAGACTGGAGACATGTTGAAAGCTGGGGCATTCACGGTCGCGACGTTGTTGCTTGGAACCGCCTGCGGCGTCGGCGACGACGGCGGACCGACGGTCGACAACAAGGGCATGAATGGCCTGCAGTGCACGACGACGTACACCACGAAGGGGAGCGTCAAGAACGTTCCCGCGATCCCGGACAACGACGGCGACGGGCAACCCGACATCCTCGGCTGCTGGCCGTCGGGCACGTGGACGTTCACCGCGACCGAGTCCGGTGGCGACGGCGTCGTGCCGGCATGCTCGCCCGCCGGCAAGATCGAGCCGCAGTACGAGGTGGCGATCACGTACGGCTGTTATCCCGCCGGCAAGAGCTGCGCGCCCACCGCACCGCCGGAGAACGCCGGCGAGTACGGCTTCGACGTCCAGATGGTGACCCAGGTGCCGCTGCGCAATCACCTGAAGTACAGCTCGGGCGGCGGCGGCCTGTGCGAGGGCATCTTCGAGTTCTACAGCGACGACGGCAAGAGCCTGTGGAACTTCCACCCGGTGCTCGCGGCCGACAGCTCGCTCGCCGGCCAGGGCGAGTTCCAGCGGTTCGACGCCAACCAGTACGCTCCCTAGATCTGGGACCATGAAGAAGCTGCTCGCCATCGGTGGAGTCGCGGTCGTCGGGTTCCTCGTGTTCCTGATGTTGCAGCTCGGCTCGAGCGCCGAGTCGGCTCCCGCGCCGGCTCCCGATCCCCAAAAGCCGGTGATCGAGAAGGTCACCGGTGACAAGGCGCGCTCGGCCGCGATCCCGGTCGCCGACCAGAAGCCGGACGACGGCAAGCCGAAGAAGCTCGATCCACAGAGCGACGAGTTCTTCCTGCAGTTCGACGAGATGGTCCCCAAGAAGCTCACGATGGCCGCGGCGCCTTGCTACACCGGCGGGATCAACCGTGTCGGTCGCAACCAGCACCTGAAGCTGGCCTACGACAACGTGATCAAGGATGGCTGGGTCACCGTCGCGAACTTGAAGAAGCTGCCCGACTCCAACCTCAACAACCCCGAGATGGAGCAGTGCATGATGAACGCGGTCGCCGCGACGCGCTGGCGGAACGACGCGCTGCCCGACGGCGTCTGGGGCGATCAGCTGAAGATCACGCCCGAGCGCGGCATGAAGAAGTACACGAAGGAGAACATGGAGTACGAGGGCGACCCCAACGGGTTGCCGGTCGGCAAGGCGGTCATGAAGCCGAACCAGCCGCCTCCGGTCAGCGACACGGCGACGCGCTCCGGCGCCGAAGCCGCCGAAGCCGCCGGTCGCTAGTCGCTCAGCAGCGACGCGTACAGCGCGACGGCCCACGCGAGATCGTCGCGCGCGACCCATTCGTCGGCGGCGTGGGCCTGGGCGATGTCGCCGGGCCCGACGACGATCGCGTCGATACCGTGCTCGGCGTAGAGCGCGGCCTCGGTCCAGTAGTCGAGCCCGCCGACCTCGGTCACGTGCGGCCGCAGGCGCTCGGCAAGCGCGGCGCACGCGAACGGCGGATGATCGAGCGGCGTGACGAGCTCGATCGGCAGGTCGAGCTGCGCGATCGCCGCGGCGATGTCGCGATCCCACGCGGCGCGATCGAAGCCGGGATACGGGCGCAGCGACCACTCGAGCGTCGCGCGCGCCGCGATCACGTTGAACGCGACGCCGCCGTGCAGCGCGGCGAGGTTCAGGCACGTGCCGGTCATCCCCGCGGGACCGTCGCCGAGGCGGCGCTCGCCGAGCTCGTCGAGCAGCACCGCGAGTCGTGCGAGGCGGGCGAGGGGCTTGGGCTGGTGATCGGCCTTGGACGAGTGACCGCCGGGCCCGCTCGCGGTCGCGCGCTGCGCGATCACGCCGCGATGCGCGATGCCGGCACGCCGGCGCGTCGGCTCGCAGACGATGACCTCGCGGATGCCGTGCGCGTGCGGCGACGCGAGGAACGCCTCGAGCACCTTGCTGCCGGCCTCCTCGTCGCCGGAGAACAGCACGCCGGTGTCGTGCGGCGTCGCGGTCTCGAGCGCGACGAGCGTCGCCGCGATCGCGCCCTTGGTATCGGCCGCGCCGAGGCCCCAGACGCGGTCGTCGGTGATCCGCGGCGTCCACGGCGGCGTCGTCCAGCCGCTGTTGGCGGGCACGGTATCGACGTGGGCGTTGATCACGCGGCGAGGCGTGCCCCAGCGCGCGAACACGTACGCGCCGGGCGAGCCATCGGTGCGCGCCGCGTCGCCGACCACGACCTCGTCGGCGCCACGCGCGCGCAGCATCGGCGCGAGGTGGTCGCACAGCGCGCGCTCGTCACCGCCGGGCGCGCCGCTGTCGGAGGCCTGCTGGGTCGGGAACGCGATCAGCTCGGCGAGAAGATCCTCGACGCATTTGGTCATAGCGATGGTTGCTGCGCGAGGTCTCGAGGCACCGGCTGATCGGGCGCGCACAGCGACTGCCAGGCCTCGTGCTGGCCGATGCAGGCGAGCGCGCGGATCAGCAGCGTCTTGCCCGGCTCCATGCGGTGCCAGGTCGACGCGCCCGACGGGTGGGGCAGCGGGATGACGTCGAGCTCGTGCCCGGCCATCGTCACGCGGTGGACCTGACCGACGACCTCGAGCAGCTTGTCGGTCTCGGGCAGGAACTGCTCGATCGCGAGCTTGCCGACGAGCAGCGCGAGGCGCGGGCGGATGATCCGCAGCTCGGTCGCCAGGTGGCGCATGCAGCGATCGACCTCGCCCTCGTCGGGCACGCGATCGCCGCCGCCCTTGGGCGCCTTGCCGGGAAAGCAGCGGCAGACCGCGGCCATGTAGACGCGCTCGCGGAACCGATCCTCGGTGAGCCCGATCTGCTCGAACCACTGGAACATCGTCTTGCCGGCGGTCCACGCGAACGGCTTGCCGAGCAGGCCCTCGCGGATCCCGGGAGCCTGGCCGACCAGCATGACGGGAGACAGCAGCGGCCGCCCGGACACGACCGGGCCGATCATGTCGGGGCAC
Source organism: Haliangiales bacterium (assembly GCA_038321315.1). Lineage (GTDB taxonomy): Bacteria > Myxococcota_A > Polyangia > Haliangiales > Haliangiaceae > JABFXX01. The sequence continues at coordinate 4,782 of JBBQEX010000087.1, forward strand.
GCGGTGCACGTCTTTAGGCGCGCGGTGTGACGTCGGATCTGGATGAGGGCATCCACGGGCGGGCACTATGCCGCACCGATCTGACGCTGTCGTCCGGAGTGTGGTGTCCGGGCGATCTCGGCCGCGATCGAAAACCTGCGCTAAGCTTGTCGCGTGGTGTCAGAACACGAATCGTTGATCCGCAAGGTGCTCGGATCGAGCTTCCTCGAGCTCAAGCTCGACAAGCTGGTGGTGGAAGAGCTCCCCGACTCGGGGAGCACGGCCAAGCTCGTCGTCCTCGAGGGCGACGTCCGGCACGAGGCCGAGGGCAAGGGCGTCGGGGTGGTCGACGCGATGTACGCGGCGCTGCTCGGACGCTACGCGCGCGAGTACCAGTCGCTGACGACGTTGCGACTCACCGGGTTCCACGTCGCGGCCGACATCGGCACGAAGAAGGCGTCGGCCGGCGTCGACGCGGTCGGCAAGGTCACGCTCGACGTCTCGAACAGCGAGGGCAAGCACTTCACGTTCACCGATGCGTCGCGCAGCGTGACGGCGTCGACCGCCAAGGTCGTGATCGCGATGGTGCAGTACTTCGTGAACGCCGAGCGCGCGTTCGTGATGCTGCACAACGCACGGCGCGACGCGCTCGCCCGCGGCCGCGAGGACCTGGTGTCGCGCTACACCGCCGAGATGGCCGAGGTCGTCGAGAGCACGAGCTACGCCGAGGTGATCGCGAACATCAAGAAGGAGATGGGCAGCTGATCTAGCGGAGCGCCGCGTGGACGAACGGCTGCGCGGCCTCGAGCTGCGCGCTGATCGCGAACAGGAGATCCTCGCGGTTCATCGCCGCGACCAGCTGGGTGCCGATCGGCAGCCCGGCGGCGTTGCGATACAGCGGCAGCGAGACCGCCGGCTGGCCGGTCGCGTTGAACGGTGGCGTGAACGGCGCGAACTCGGCGGCGCGAAAGATGCCGGCGAGCGGATCGTCGGGCGGCGAGCGGAACGTGCCGAGCGGCTTGGGTGGCGTCGACACGGTCGGGGTCAGCCACAGGTCGTAGCGATCCCAGAACTTCGCGATCCGTCGGGCGGCGCCGTGGATCCAGCGCCACGCGTCGATGTAGCCCGACGCCGAGATCAGGTTGCCGAGTTGCCCGAGCGACCAGGTCAGGAGCTCGACGTCGCGCTCCTCGGCGGGGCGGCCCAGCACGCGCCCCAGCTCGTCGAGGTTGTGGGCGACGCCGGCGACCCAGATCGACAGGAAGCGCGGCACCCACTCGGGCTCGAACAACGTCTCGATCTCGGCGGGCTCGACGTGGTGGCCAAGCGCCGCGAGCAGCGTCGCGGTGTGCGCGACCGCGGCGACGCAGTCGGGGTGCGCCTCGACGAGCCGGCCCTCGAGATCCACGTGGCGCGTCGCGAACCCGATCTTCAGGGGCGCGGGCGGCGCCCGCAGCTCGTCGAGATACGGCCGCGCGGGTGGCGGCGCGGCGTACGGATCGCCGGCGACCGCACCGCACAGGAGGTCGAGCACCGCGGCCGAGTCGCGCACGGTGCGGGTGACGACGTGCTCGTTGACCAGGCCGCCGTTGAGATCGCCGATGTCGGGCGCGAACGACACCCGGCCGCGCGATGGCTTCAACCCGAAGAGGCCACAGCAGCTCGCCGGGATCCGGATCGAGCCACCGCCGTCGCTGGCGTGGGCGAGCGGCACGAACCCGGCAGCGACCGCGCCGGCCGAGCCGCCCGACGAGCCGCCGGTCGAGCGCGTCGGATCGTACGGGTTCCGCGCCGGCGGCCACGCGGGTGGCTCCGACGACGGCAGGATGCCGAACTCCGACGTCGTGGTCTTGCCGACGATGATGAAGCCGGCGGCGCGCAGCCGCGCGACGAGGTGCGAGTCGTGCGCCGCGAGGTTCGGGGCCTGCTTGAGCGGCAACACGCCGCCGGTCTGCAGCACGCCCGCGACCGTCGCGCCGAGATCCTTGATGAGGATCGGCACGCCGTGAAACGGGGCGGTGCTCGGCGTCTGCGTGTACGCCGCCGCGGTCGCGCGCGCCGAGTCGAACAGCTCGATGTTGACGAGCCCGAGCTCGGCGTTGTCGCGCTGGATGCGGCCGATCGCGTCGTCGACCAGCTCGCGCGGCGAGACGGCGCCGGATCGGACGAGCTCGGCACAGGCGGTCGCGTCCGGGTGCTGCATCCGGTCTACTTTCGCGATATGCCCGTCGCATGCAAGGCTTCCTCGCGGGCAAGCGCGCCCTCGTCACCGGCGGCGGCCGCGGGATCGGAGCCGCGATCGCGCGCGCGCTGGCCGGCGCGGGCGCCGAGATCATCGTCAGCGGTCGGACCGCGAAGGATCTCGACGCGATCGCGGCCGAGCTCGGCGGGCACGCGGTGGTCGCGAACCTCGGCGACCGCGCCTCGACCGATCGGCTGATCGCCCTGGTCGACCGGGTCGACATCCTGGTCAACAACGCCGGCATCGCCGAGAGCGCGGCGCTCGACAAGACCGACGACGCGATGTGGGACCGCATCATGGAGCTCGACGTCACCGCGCCGTTCCGGCTGACCCGCGCGTACGTCCCCGGCATGATCGCGCGCGGCTGGGGCAGGGTCGTCAACCTGGCTTCGAACGCCGGCGTGTCGGGCTACGGCTACACCGCCGCGTACTGTGCCGCGAAGCACGCGATGGTCGGCCTGACCCGCGCGCTCGCGATCGATCTCGGCAAGACCGGCGTCACGATCAACGCGGTGTGCCCGGGCTGGGTCGAGACCGACATGGCGAACGCCGCGGTGGCGCGGATCGCGGCGAAGACCGGCCGCTCGATCGAGGACGCCACGAAGTCGCTGACCAACATGAGCCCGCAGCGCCGGATGATCCAGCCGGACGAGGTCGCGCACGCGACGTTGATGCTGTGCGCCGACGGCGGCCGCGGGATCCACGGCCAGACCATCGTGATCGACGGTGGCGCGGTGTTGAAGTGAGCACCGAGGATGTCGTCGTCCCCGAGTGGCCGGCTCCGAAGGGCTACTCGAACGGCCGCATCGGCGTCGGGCGCGTGCTCCACGTCGCCGGCCAGATCGGCTGGAACGCCCACGGCGTGTTCGTGGCCCAAGAGCTCGCCGGTCAGTTCGCGCAGGCGCTCGACAACGTGCTCGCGGTCGTCCGCGCCGCCGGCGGCGCACCGACGGACATCGCGACGATGACGGTGTTCGTCACCGACATCGCCGCGTACCGCCAGATCACGCGAGCGCTCGGCCCGATCTGGCGCGAGCGACTCGGCAAGCACTACCCGGCGATGGCCCTGGTCGGCACGACGATGCTCGTCGAGCCGGCCGCGTTGATCGAGATCCAGGCAACCGCATACCTATGAATCCCAAGACGTTCGCGCTCGCCATCACCGACGGCGTCGCCGAGATCACGCTCGACCGCGAGGCGCGCCTCAACGCGCTGACGTTCGAGATCTACCAGGAGCTCGCCGAGACGTTCGAGGCGATCGATCACCACGCCGAGATCCGCGCGGTCGTCATCACCGGGCGCGGTCGCGGGTTCTGCTCGGGCGGCGACCAGGACGACATCATCAAGAACCTGCTCGGCAAGACCGCGCCGGAGCTGCTCGCGTTCACCCGCGCGACCGGCCGGCTGATCGCGGCGATGCGGCGCTGCCGGCGCCCGATCGTCGGCGCGATCAACGGTGTCGCGGTCGGCGCGGGCGGCGTGATCGCGTGCGCGTGCGACCTGCGGATCGCGTCGGCGAACGCGACGTTCGGCTTCATCTTCCCGCAGGTCGGCCTGTCGGGCGCCGACATGGGCATCACCTACCTGCTGCCGCGGCTCGTCGGCCTGACCCACGCGAGCGAGCTGCTGTTCTTCGGCGAGAAGATCGACGCGGCGCGCGCGCTGGCGATCGGCCTCGTCAATCGCGTCGTGCCGACGCCGGCCGAGGCGCTCGAGCTCGCGCGCGCGTGGGCCGCCAAGCTCGCCGCGGGCCCGGCGTTCGGGCACGCGATGACCAAGCAGATGCTCGAGAGCGAGCACGCGATGGCGCTCGGCGACGCGATCGAGGCCGAGGCGCAGGCCCAGGCGCTGTGCATGATGCACCCCGACTTCGCGACCGCGCACGCCGCGTTCAAGATCAAGCAGACGCCGAAGTTCCTCGGCGCGCCCCAGGGCGCGCTGCGAGCAGCTCGCAGCGGAGAGCCCGCGAGCGGTAGCGAGCCGCCGGGCGCGCTGCGAGCAGCTCGCAGCGGAGAGCCCGGGAGCGGTAGCGAGCCGCCGGGCGCGCTGCGAGCAGCTCGCAGCGGAGAGCCCGCGAGCGGTAGCGAGCCGATCAAATGATCCTATCGAGCGATGACCTGCCGATGTTCTTCGCGCCCGAGGACGCCGCGCTCGCCGATCGGCTCCGCGCGATCGCGCCCGAGCTCGAGGCCAACGAGGCACGCACGAGCGGTCAGGATCGCGGCGCGGTCGAGATCCTCGGTCGCCACGGGCTGTTCGCGCTGTGCGTCGGCGAGACCCGGGCGCGCTCGCTGTGCCTGGTGCGCGAGATGCTCGGCTACGTGTCGCCGCGCGCCGACTCGATCTTCGCGGTGCAGGGCCTCGGGACGCACGCGATCGGCCTCGCCGGCAGCGCTTCGCAGCGCGCCGAGCTGCCGCACTACGCGCGGGGCGAGCGGGTCGCGGCGTTCGCGCTGACCGAGCCCGAGGCGGGCTCCGACGTCGCCGCGATCGCGACGCGCGCGGTCCCGCAGGCCGACGGCTACCGGCTCGACGGCGACAAGCTGTTCATCTCGAACCTCGGGATCGCCGATCACGCGGTCGTGATCGCGTCGACCGATCCGGCCGCGGGCCATGCGGGGCTGACCGCGTTCTGGGTGCCGCTCGACGCGCCCGGCGTCACGGTCACGCCGCTCGAGGCGATCGCGGCGCACCCGATCGGCGCGCTCGCGCTGCGCGGCGTCGTGTTGCCGGCGTCGGCGCGGATCGGCGAGCTCGGCCAGGGCATGAAGCTCGCGATGCAGACGCTCGACGCGTTCCGTGTCTCGGTCGGCGCCGCGGCGGTCGGCATGGCGCGGCGCGCGCTCGACGAGGCGGTCGGCTTCGTGACGGCGCGCAAGCAGTTCGGCAAGCCGCTGTCCGAGCAGCAGCTCGTCCAGGCCCACCTCGCCGACATGGCCGTCGATCTCGACAGCGCGCGGCTGCTCGTGCTGCGCGCCGCGTACAAGAAGGACACGACGACGGAGCGGGTGACCACCGAGGTCTCGATCGCCAAGCTCGGCGCGACCGAGGCGGCGCAGCGCGTGATCGATCGCGCGGTCCAGCTGTTCGGCGGGCGCGGCGTGATGGCGGGCGCGGTCGTCGAGTACCTGTATCGCGCGATCCGGCCGCTGCGGATCTACGAGGGCACCAGCGAGATCCAGCGGACGATCATCGGCCGCGCGATCGCCAAGGCGGGGACCCGATGACAACGTTTCCCGAAGACTTCAACCTGGCCGACTACTTCCTGTTCGATCGCGAGCGCGAAGGGCTCGGCGCCAAGGTCGCGATCCGGTTCGGCGATCGCGCGTGGACCTACGCCGAGGTCGCCGAGCGGACCCGCGCGCTGACCACGGTCCTCGTCGACGGCGGGCTGCGCCCCGAGGAGCGCGTCTACATCGTGCTGCCGGACATCCCGCCGTTCGCGTGGAGCATCTTCGCGACGCTCGCCGCCGGTGGCGTGGTCACGATGGGCAACCCGATCGCCCCGATCGAGGACGTGCGCTACGTGCTCGACTACGTGAAGGCCGCCGTCCTCATCACGACGCCGGCGATCGCCGCCGCGATCGATCCGTCCGCGCACCCGTGCCTGCGCACGATCTGGGTCGCGCCCGACGCCGCGACCGGCGATGACCCCGAGGCAAGCGGCTCCCTCGCCGAGGCGATCGCGCGCGGCCGGACGTTGACGCCGGCGGCGCGGCGCACCAAGCGCGACGACCCGGCGATCTGGCTGTTCACGTCGGGCTCGACCGGGCGCGCCAAGGCCGCGATGCACAGCCACCGCGACTTCGCGTTCAACACCGAGGTCTACGCCAAGCGCACCGTCGGCTACCGCCAGGACGACATCACGATCAGCGTGCCGCGCCTGTTCTTCGGCTACGCGACCGGCACGAACCTGTGGTTCCCGTTCGCGGTCGGCGCGACCGTCGGCCTGTTCAGCGAGCGACCGACGGCGGAGAGCGTCGCGGCGGCGATCGCGCGCTACCGGCCGACGATCGTGACCAACGTGCCGACGATGCTCGGCAAGCTGCTCGAGCTCCCCGAGCTGGATCTATCGAGCGTGCGGTTCCACCTGTCGGCGGGCGAGGCGCTGCCCGAGGCCCTGTATCGTCGGTTCATCGAGCGGTTCGGCGGCGACATCTTCGACGGCATCGGCTCGGCCGAGATGTTCCACATCTACGCGAGCAATCGCCCCGGCGACGTGATGCCGGGCTCGCTCGGCCGCGCGGTCGAGGGCTACACGCTCGCGATCCTGCCCGAGGATACCGAGGGGCCGGGCGCGCCGACGCTGCCGCCGAACGAGATCGGGGTCCTCTGGGTCAAGGGTGACTCGGTCGCGCACGGCTACTTCCAGGATCGCGACAAGAGCTGGAAGACGTTTCACGGCCACTGGTGCCGCACCGGCGACCTGTTTCACATCGACGAGCGCGGCTACCTGTACTTCTCGGGACGCGCCGACGATCTGTTCAAGGTCGGCGGCATCTTCGTCGCGCCGCGCGAGGTCGAGGACTGCCTGCTCGGGCACGACGCGGTCGGCGCGGTGGCGGTGATCGGCAGCGAGGACGCCGACCAGCTGACCAAGCCCAAGGCGATCGTCGTCGTGCGGCCCGATGCCGCCACGCGCGATCGCGCGATGCTCGCGACCGAGCTGAAGGCGCACGTCCAGGCCCGGCTGTCGAAGCACAAGTATCCGCGGTGGATCGTGTTCGTCGACGAGCTGCCGAAGAACGATCGTGGCAAGGTCGACAAGAAGCTGCTCGGCGAGCGCGACCGCGCCGGCGAGCTGCGCGAAGCCAAGGCCCCATGACCGATCGATTCCTCGCCCGCCACACGATGACCAGCCTCCGCGGTTTGCTCGGCGGCAAACGCGCCGTGATCGTGCTCGTGCCGATCGGCTCGACCGAGCCGCACGGCCCGCACCTCGGGCTCGGCACCGATGTCGTGATCTCCGCCGCGGCGTGCTTGAAGGCCGCCGACCAGCTCGACAAGAAGGGCGTGTTCGCGACGCTGATCGCGCCGTCGGTCAGCTACGGCGTCACCGACTGCGCCGAGGGCTTCACCGGCGCGGTGTCGGTGCCGGCGGCGATCGTCACCGCGTACGTCGCCGCGATCGCCGACGGGTTGCTCGCGAACGGCGTGCGCCACGTCTGCCTGGTCAACAACCACCTCGAGCCGGCGCACGACGCCGCGATCCGCGCGGTCGTGCCGGGTCGCGAGGGCAGGGTGTCGGTCGCGTGTCCGCTGACGCGCAAGTGGGCGCGCACGTTGACGCCGGAGTTCAAGAGCGGCGCGTGTCACGCCGGCCAGTACGAGACGTCGATCGTGATGGCCGCGGGGCCCGAGTTCGTCGACGAGGCCGCGCGCAGGACGCTGCCGGCCGTGCCGATCAGCCTGTCGGAGAAGCTGACCGCGGGCGTGACGACGTTCGCCGCGATGGGCATGGACGCGGCGTACGCCGGCGATCCGGCGGCGGCGTCGATCGAGGAGGGCGTCGCGTCGATCGCGCGGCTCGCCGACATGGTCGTCGGCGAAGTGCGCGAAGCGCTCGGCCTACCGAACGCGTGACGGCAGGAGCCGCGCCTCGGGGAGCGCGCCGCAGCGCTCGCGGAGGAACAGCGCGCGCGACGATCGATCGACGAGCGTGCAGGTGCCGGCACCGGCGCCGAACGCGGTCGCGCACGCGATCACGCCGAGCGCCGCCATGCCGATCAGCGAGACCGGCAACAGCATGCCGAACAGGATGCCGCCGCTGAGGATCGCGACCGGCGGCGCGAAGATCAGCTTCGCCGCGCGGCGCGTCGGTTCGTCATCGCGGTAGTCGTGCTCGCAGCGCTCGCACCGGAGCCCGGCGCGAAAGGCGTGCTGCTGGCACCGGGTCTCGGTGCAGCGCCCGCAGCGCACGAACGGCTGTTCTACACACGCGTCGCAGTGACGAGTGGCCATCGTCCAAGTCTGCCGGGATTCCACATCCTGGCAAGCTCGGACTTGCGGCTCACTCCTTGACGCCGTGCTTCTGCTTGATCTGGTCGAGGACCTTGGCGTACTCGACCTCCCACGCGGAGGTGCCCTCCTCGAGGTTCTTGATCCGGTCGCGGACTTCGGTGTCGATGGCCTCGTCGACCATCATGTGCTTCTTGCAGATGTCCTTGATCTTGCGGCGCAAGATCGCGTCCTCCGCGAACACCTCGTCGACATGGCGCGACGCCATGAACGCCTCGAGCATCTGGTTGCAGATCCAGGTCAGGCCGTCCTCGCCGAGGCCGAACTCCTTCTGATCCGCGAGCTGGCGCTTGGTCCGGCCGAGGTGCGAGTAGGGCAGGCCGCGGATCTCGAGGATGTCCTTCGCGCGCTCCGTCAGTTCCTTGTCGACCCGGATGTACTCTTTGAGAACGGACGCCGCATCCAGCTGTGCCTCGTTGCCGTCGCTCACCTCGATGTCACCGGCAGCGGTGAGCGTCGTGATGATCTCGGCCGCGATGGAGTCGACCTTGCCTGGATACAGTCTCATTCTCGGCGCACTGTAGGGTCCCACAGGGCCTCGCGCAAGCCGCCGAACGCTCCCTTCATCCTGATTCGCAAAGAAATTCCGTCGATGTGCACCATCGCCATTCTCGTCGACGTTCTCGCCGGAACACGACTCGCGATCGCCGCAAATCGGGACGAGCTGTACGCGCGTCCGACCCGCGCGCCAGCGCGACTCGAACGCTTCGGCGCGGGCATCTTCGGCGGGGTCGACGAGCTGTCCGGTGGCACGTGGCTCGCGATCCGGCGCGATGGTCGGTTCGCCGCGGTGACCAACCAGCGCGCGCTCGCGCCCGCGATCGTGGCGCGCTCGCGCGGTCTCGTGGTCGGCGAGCTGTGCGCCGCGCGCGACATGGACGCCTATGTCGCCGCGCTCGATCCGACCGACTACGCGAGCATGAACCTCGTGTGGGCCGATGCGGGTCTCGCGCCGCGGGTCGCGTACCTCCGGCACGAGGGCGGTCGCGAGACTCACGAGCTGCCGCGCGGCATCCACGTGCTGTGCAACGACGTGATCGGCGCGGCCGGATTTCCGCACGCCGCGCGGCTCGCGGCCGGGATCGCGGCGGTCGCCGATCGCGGCTGGCCCGCAGTCGTGCCCGAGCTCGCGCGCCTGCTCGGCGATCACGAGCGCGTGCCGATCGCGGACACGCCGCCGTCCCACCTGCCGCTCGAGCTCGCGCACGCGATGACGGCGACCTGCATCCACACCGAGCACTACGGCACCCGATCGGCGACGATCGCCGCGTTCGGCAGCGACCGCGTGGTCGGCTACCACCACGCCGACGGGCCACCTTGCACCTCGCCGTTCGTCGACGGCCTGGAGCTGTTCGCGTGAGGCAGCGGAAGCTCGTCGTCGCGGGGCTGATCGTCGGCGACGACGGCCGCGTCGTGATCACCCAGCGCCGGGCCGACCAGGCGCTGCCGCTGCAGTGGGAGTTTCCGGGCGGAAAGGTCGAGCCCGGCGAGTCGCCGATCGCCGCGCTCGAGCGCGAGCTCGTCGAGGAGATCGACGCCGTGGTCGTGGTCGGGCGGATCTGGGACGTCCTGTTTCACCCGTACCCCGACTTCGATCTGGTGATGCTGGTCTACGCGTGCCGGCTCGCGCCAGATGCGGTCCCGCGGGCCGCCACCGTCGCAGATCTGGCCTGGGCGCGGCCCGACGAGCTACCCGGCGCGTGGGACATCCTGCCAGCGGACCGCCCCCTGATCGACCGGCTGCATGCCGAGGGTGTCCCAGCTATTTGACCCTTTGGTGAGGGGGCGCCTACACTGGCTGACGATGGAAGGCCGCGCCAAGGTCACGAAGGAAGTCCTCTGCGAAGAGGCACGCTTCATCCTCGCCAACGTGATGGCGGAGGCGCGGTACGGCCGGCAGAATCGCTACGACGACATCCGTCGCGTGTGCGAGGGCGCCGTGTCGATTCCGTTCGCCGAGTACATCGGGTTCCTCGAGAAGAGCGGCTACCTCCGCCACGATCGCAGCGGCGAGACGCTCGAGGTCACGCCCGAGGGCGAGACCGTCGTGAACGGCGGCAACCTCGCCGAGTTCACCGAGCGCGCCGTCAGCCACTTCAAGAAGCTGCGGCAGAGCCGCGCGATGGCGGTGCCGAGCGTCACCGGCGTGCCGATGGGCACGCAGTCGGGCGCGCTTCGCTCGGGCCAGGACATGTCGGGCGCGAACCCGATGCCGCGCAAGGAGCCCGCGAAGATGGCGACCTCGGGCGGGCGGTCGTCGGCCGCGGTCGGCGGCGAGATCAGCGGGCTCGGCGCCGACGTCGAGAATCGCTACGAGAAGCTCGCGTCGATCGGCTCCGGTGGCATGGGCACGGTGTATCGCGCGCGCCAGGTCGCGCTCAACCGCGAGGTCGCGCTCAAGGAAGTCCGCGATCTGTTCGGGTTCTTCAGCGAGGACCAGCGCAACGAGATCGTGCGGCGGTTCACCGACGTCGTGCGCGCGTGGGGAAACCTCGCGCACCCGAACATCCTGCCGATCCACGACGTCAACCTGTACACCGAGTATCCCAACGTCGTGACCGAGCTCGCGCCGAACGGCTCGGCGCGCCGGTTGATCAACGACGCCGAGGAGATTCCGGTCGAGCTGGTGTTCAAGTACCTGCTCCAGACGCTGCACGCGCTGCGCGCCGCGCACGCCCAGCGGGTCTATCACCGCGGCCTCAAGCCCGAGCAGCTGTTGATCGACGGCTACGGCAACGTGAAGGTCTCCGACTTCGGGTTCACCCGCATCGTCGAGCGCGACCACGCCGTGATCCGCCAGATCTACGTCGGGATGGGCAACGTCGCGTACATGGCGCCGGAGCTGTACTCGGATCCACTGCTGTCGGGACCGCAGGGCGACATCTACGCGCTCGGCATCATCTTCTACGAGCTCCTGACGCGGAAGCTGCCGGGACGCCGGTCGCCGATGCCGTCGCAGATCAACCCGAACCTGCCCAAGGGCATCGACGACATCTTCGATCGGATGACGCGCGACGGCCGCAGCGAGCGCTACGCGACGGTCGACGACATCCTCGACGATATCGACAAGCTCGACGGCATGGACACGCTGCTCGATCGCCAGAACCAGGTGCTGGTCGGCGAGAGCCCTCTGTCCGCGATCAAGTTCCGCGCGGGCGCCGAGGATCCGAGCCAGGGCACGCCGGTCGATGGCGAAGACGGCGACGACAAGAAGGGCGGCCCGTCGCACCGGCCGTACTCGTTCCAGCAGCGCCGCAACAAGAAGATGTGACGGTTCGCGATCAGCGGCAGGTCGCGAACGTCAGCTCGTGCTGACGCGTGCCGCCGAGTGGTTGCGAAGCGTAGACCAGCGTCGAGCCGGCATCGGGCCCACACAGGAAGGGGTCGCCCTCGCCGGAGCTCGCGGCGTGTAACGCGGTCAGCGCGCGTGGCTCGGACCACGCGGATGTCGGGCTGTCGCGCTGAGCGAGGACCAGATCGACCCCCGGCACACGCGCCGACTCGAAGACGATCGTGAGATCATCGGCCGACAGCGTCGGCCAGCCGTCCCGGCCCGACGCCGAGTTGAGCGCCGCGTAGGGCCCCTCGTCGTGCCATGGGGTCTGGAGATCCGGTCGCGTCGCGCGCCCGAGATACGACGCATCGACCGACGGGACGGTGTAGATGAGCTCGCGCTCGTCGGCCGAGACGGTCGGGCTTCCCGCGTCGAGGCCCTCGAGGCCGACGAGCAGCGCGGGCGTGCCGAACGCGCCGGTCGCCTGGTCGAAGTCGGCGACATAGAGGTGGCTTGTCAGCGTGCGATCGCTGGCGAAGTACAGGCGGTTGCCGGCCCGGTTGAGCTCGGGGCCGAAGTCGCGTTGCGAGCTCGCGAGGGGCGCACCGATCTGGGTCGGCACCATCCACGTGGCGCCGCTGCGCTGCGCGATGAACAGGTGCCCGGTCCCGGTTCGATCGGAGCTGAAGATGATCGTCTGCCCGTCGGGGCTGAGCGTCGGCTCCCAGTCCTCGTTGACCGAATCGAGCACGTCGAAGATCTCCGGCGGACTCCAGGTGCACGACGCGAACAGGCTGTCGGGTGAGCCGGACCGCGCGCCGTCGGTGGCCGCGTCGAACCCGACGCGACCGCACCCGAAAAGCGCGAGCGCGAGCAGCCCACGGTACATCGGGATCGAAGGTACTACGCGAGCGCGACGCCGAGCGAGCGAAGCTTGGTGGCGAGCGCGTCGGCCTCGCCGGCACGGTTGTAGAGGTGGGCGGAGATGCGCACGAGCGGGCCGGTCGGCCACGCGACGATCGGGACCTCCCAGCCGTCGTCGAGCAGGCGCTGCTGCAGCGCGAATTCGGTCGTGTTCGGCGGCAGCGCGATCGGCACCGAGACCATGGTGCCGACGGTGGCGTCGGGCTGGCGGCGGGGTGAGGTCGTACCGAGCGCGGCCACGAAGCGATCGCGGAGCGCGAGCGCGAGGGCGTGGTTGCGCGCGATCGCCGCGGGCCAGCCACCGGCGGCGCGCGCGATCGCGTCGAGTGCGATCGGCACGCACAGGTGCGGCGTCGGATCGTGCGTGCCGCTCCAGTCGAGCTCGGCGTGCCAGCGGTTCGCCGGGCCGTAGTCGGCCGACGCGCCGTGCGAGGTGACGAGCGGCCGGATGGGCGCGACCGGATCTGCGACGAGGAACCCGGTGCCTTTCGGGGCGCACAGCCACTTGTGGCAGTTGCCGGCGTAGAACGTCGCGCCGATCGCGTCGATCGCCAGCGGGATCTGGCCGGGCGCGTGCGCGCCGTCGACGATCACCGCGACGTCGCGCGCCCGCAGGATCGGCACGAGCGCCTCGATCGGCAGGCGCAGCGCGGTCGGCGACGTGATGTGATCGATCAGCGCGAGGCGCGTGCGCGGCGTCAGCGCGGCGGTCAGATCCGCGATCAGCTGCGCGGGCTCGAATGGCATGCGGATCGGGACGGCGCGGATCGTCGCCCCGGTGCGCGCGGCGAGCCGATCGAGCTGGTTGCGACACGCGCGGTACTCGTGATCGGTCGTGACGATCTCGTCGCCGGCGGCGAGGTCGATCGCGGCGAGCGCGGTCGCGACCGCGGTGGTCGCGTTGGGCGCGAACACCAGCCGCGCCGGATCGGCGCCGAGGAAGCCGGCGAGCGCGACGCGAGCGCGATCGAGCTCGCCTTGCCATTCGCCGACGAGGAAGCGCATCGGCGCGGCCTCGAGGCGGGCGCGCATCGCCGCCGCGGCGTCGGTGACGACGCGCGGGCAGCCGCCGTACGACCCGTGGTTCAGGTGGACGACGGCGGGGTCGAGCGCCCACTGATCGAGCGGCAGGATCGCGCTGTCGAGCGGCATGACGGTTACCCTAGCGTCTGGCGCGGGTAGAATGGTCCCGCGATGAACATCGAAGCCGCGCGCGGTGCGCTCCTCGGCCTGGCGGTCGGGGATGCGCTCGGGACCACCTACGAGTTCCAGACGATCGAGCAGCCGGCGTATCCGGCGCTCGCGACCGGGCCGGCGACCGACGTGGTCGGCGAGGGGCCGTTTCACCTCGAGCCCGGGGCGATCACCGACGACACCCAGCTCGCCGTCTGCCTCGCGCGCAGCCTCGCCGAGCGCGGCGGGCTCGACCTCGCCGACCTCGGCACGCGCTACTGCGCGTGGAGCCTCGAGGCGTTCGACATCGGCAACCAGACCAACTCGTCGATCTCGCACCTCGAGAACGGCGTGCCGGCGACCGACGCTGGCCTGGCGACCTGGCGCACCAGCGGGCGCGGCGCCGCGGGCAACGGTTCGCTGATGCGGACGGCCCCGATCGGCGTGGCGTTCGCGACCCGCGACGGCCTCGTCGACGCCGCGATGGCCGACTCGCTGATCACGCACGCCGATCCGCGATGCGCGCTCGCGTGTGCGGTGTTCGACGCCGCGATCGGCTGCGCGGTCGCCGGCGACGCCTCGGCGGCCGGCATGCTCGCCGCGGCCCGCGCCGCGCTGCCGCGCGCGACCGAGCTGCTCGCGCCGCGCTTCCTCGCGCCCGGCGATGGCAGCGCGGTCGCCGACGGCGCCCGCGCGATCGCCGAGGATCTCGATCAGGCCGAGCGCGACACGCCGGGCGTCTACGGTGGTGCGCTCGACCTGCAGCGGACGCCGGGCTTTGTCCGCGTCGCGCTGCGGCTCGCGCTGTGGCACCTCGCGCACGCGACGGCGTGGCGCGACGCGCTCGTCGATGTCGCGAGCCGCGGCGGCGACGCCGACACCAACGGCGCGATCGTCGGCGCCTTGCTCGGCGCGCGATTCGGCGAGACCGCGATCCCCGAGGCGTGGCGGCTGCGCGTGCTGGCCGCCAAGCAGCGCGGCAGCGACGCGTGGGGCGACGCGCATCATCCGCGGCACCTGCTCGCGCTCGTCGCGAGGTGATCCCGGGATCGTCTCCGACGGTGATCACGTGTCACCTCGTCGAGGACGCCGCGTCGCATCTTGTAGATTGGCGACGTGAGCACCACCACGGAATCGTCGCGACTCGCGTTGTGGAAGTCCAACCTCGTCGAGCGCGCGGTCGCCGATCCGTTGCTCGATGCCGCGACCGAGCACGTCGGCATCGCCTTCGCCGTCGACGCGGTCGCGTTGGCGAACGTGCTCGCGACCGGCGCGAGCTTCCGGATCGAGCCCGGCGCGGCGTGCGACCTCGAGACCGGCCGGCTGCGCACCCCGATGATCGCGAGCGCGCTCGTCGGTCGATTGCGCCGGATCGCGCGCGCCGCGAAGACCGCGCGGGCCGCGACGGGCGAGGCCGTCGTGTGGCTCGCGCTCGGCGAGCTCTCGTGGATCGACATCACCGGCGTCTCGCACCCGGCGCCGCTCGCGCTGTGGCCGGTCGAGCTGATCGCGCGCGACGGCGACTTCGAGGTCGTGCCGCTCGCGCGCGAGCCGCGGGGCAACGCCGTGCTCGCCGCCAGGCTCCATCGCGAGTTCGACTTCGAGATGCCGGCGACGTTCGAGCTGACCGCGTGGTCCGATGCCGCCGCGAGCTTCGCGCTCACCCGGCCGGGCTGGGGTGTTCGCCGCGCGGTGTCGCTCGGCGTCTTCGCGCTCGACCGCGAGACGATCGCGCGCGACGTCGCCGACATCGAGCTCGCGGCGCACCCGCTGCTCGAGCGGCTCGCGACCCGCGCGACCACGCCGAAGATGACGCTGCCGCCGGCGAGCGCGACGGACGTGGTAGCGCCGCTCGATGCCGATGCGTCGCAGCTCGCCGCGATCGCCGCGGCGGGCGAGGGCGCGAGCTTCGTGCTCGTCGGGCCGCCCGGTACCGGCAAGTCGCAGACGATCGCGAACCTCGTCGCGCACTGCGCGACCCAGGGCAAGTCGGTGCTCGTCGTGTCCGACAAGCCGGCGGCACGCGAGGTGATCCAGGCGCGGCTCGCGGCGGTCGGGCTCGGCGAGCTCTGCCTGCCGCTCGACGCCGGCCGCGCCGCCGTGGTGACCCAACTCGGCCGCGTGCTCGATCGCGCGTTTCGTCCGGGATCCGGACCGAACGGCGTCGACCCGCGGCTCGGCGAGCTGCGCGGGGCGCTCGATCGCCACGCGGTCGCGCTGCATCACGCCGGACCGTTCGGTCGGCCGCTGCACGAGGTGATCGGTCGGCTCGTCGAGCTGCGCACGACGCCGAACGCCGCGCTCGCCGAGCGCGACGCGACCGGGCTCGATCGCGGATCGTTCGATCGCAGGAAGCTGGCGGTCGAGGCGCTCGCGCGCGCCGCGGTGCCGGTCGAGCCGGTCGGCACGCACCCGTGGCGGGCCTCGCTGCTCGAGCGCTGGCCGCTCGCGGCCGACGATCACGAGGATCGCCGGCGCCGCACGCTCGCGACGCTCGCCGAGGCCCGGCTCGCCGCCGAGGAACTCGCCGACGCCGCGCGCGAGGTCGTCGCGCTGGTCCCGGGGCTCGTCGCGCAGAGCGCCGACCAGCTCGGCGCCCTCGGCACGCTCGCCGCGATCGCCGCGACCTCGCCGCGTCCGGGCGCCGAGCTCCTGACGCAGCTGCGCTCGACCCGCGGCGACGAGCTCGGCGAGCGCGTCGCGTTGATCCGTGCGCGCGGCACCGGCACCGTCGAGGTCCCGCGCGATCCTGCGGCGTTCCTCGCGGTCGCCGCCCGCCATCGCACGCTCGCGCTCGAGGTCGACGACCGGTTCACGGATGCGGTCGATCAGCTCGACGTCGGCGCGCTGTGGGCACAGCTGAAGAAGTGGACCGCGAGCGTCGCGCCGCTGCGCTACGTCGCGCTCCGCACGGTGCGCGCCGAGGTGCGGTCGGCCGCACTGCCCGGCGAGCTCCACAGCGATCAGGCGATGATCGACGCGCTCGAGGGCGCGATCGCCGAGCGCGCCTGCCGCGCCGCGCTGACCGCCGCGGCCGAGCCCGCGCGCCGCTGGTTCGGCGAGCTCGGCGGCGATCCGCTGGTGCTCGATCTGTCGAAGGTCGACGCCGCGGTCGGCTGGGCCGGCGAGCTGCGCAAGGCCTTCGATGTCGCCGAGGTCCCCGAGCCGCTGCGCGCGAACGCGTGGCGCGCGCTCGTCGCCCAGGTCGCGTCGACCCCGACGGCCGGCGACGACCTCGGCGTGTTCGCGCGCGCCGCCGACGCGGTGCACCGCTGGCAGCTCGCGGTCGTCGCGCTCGCCGAGACCACGGGCATCCCGGTCGCCGCGCTCGGCCCGACGCCGGCGGCTTACCCCGACCACCTCGCGAACCTCACCGAGCAGGCGACCTACCTCGAGCAGGCGATCGATCAGCTGCGCGACTGGGTCGGCTTCCACGCCGCGCGCCGCGACGCGCGCGCCGCCGGTGTCGGGCCGGCGATCGCCGCGATCGAGGGCGGCGACCTCGGGGCCGCCGAGCTCGCGCCGGC
Organism: Haliangiales bacterium; assembly: GCA_038321315.1. Lineage (GTDB taxonomy): Bacteria > Myxococcota_A > Polyangia > Haliangiales > Haliangiaceae > JABFXX01. The sequence goes on from JBBQEX010000087.1 coordinate 21,919, forward strand.
CTGGGAGCGCGCGACGCTGCTCGCGTGGGGCGATGCCGAGCTGGCCGATCAGGCCGACCTCGCGAGCTTCCACGGCGCCGCGCACCACGCGGCGGTCGCCGCGTACGCCGACCTCGATCGCGCGGCGGTCGCGCTCGCCCGCACCCGCGCGATCGCGCGGCTCGCCGATCGCGTGCCGGCCCGCCGCGGCAGCAGCGACCCGGAGGTCGCGGTCCTGGTCGAGGCGCTCGCGTGCAACACCCGCGCGCTGGTCGATCCGGCCGCGCCGGTGGTCGCGTTGCGCGATCTGTTCGCGCAGATGCCGTCGCTGCTCGGCAAGCTCGCGCCGTGCCTGATCGCGAGCCCGCTCGCGGTCGCCCGCGACCTCGATCGCGCGCTGCCGCGGTTCGACGTCGTGGTGTTCGACGAGGCCTCGCAGCTGCCGGTCGCCCACGCGCTCGGCGCGATCGCGCGCGCCGGGGCGCTCGTCGTGTGCGGCGATCCGCGGCAGCTCGCGCCCGCCGACGGCAGCGAGAGCCTGCTCGCGGCATGTCAGGCCGCGCAGCTCCCCGAGCTCGCGCTCGCGACCCACTACCGCAGCCGCCACGAGGATCTGTTCGCGACCGCGAACCGGCTCGCGTACGGCGATCGGCTCGCCGCGTTCCCGGTCGCGCAGGGCAGCTCGGAGCTCGGCGTGACCTGGAAGCGGGTCGACGCGATCTACGACCGCGCGACCGGCCAGAACCGCGCCGAGGCCGAGGCGGTCGTCGCCGAGGTCTGCGCGCGGCTGCGCGATCCGGTGCAGCGCACGCGCACGCTCGCGGTCGCCACGTTCGCGACCGCGCAGCGCGATCTGATCTCCGAGCTGCTCGACGCCGCGTGCACCGCGGACTGCGCGATCGATGGCGGCTTCGAGATCGCCGCCGAGGCCGTGCTGGTCGAGACCGTCGACACGTTGCAGGGCCACGAGCGCGACGTCGTGATCGTCGCGATCGGCTACGGCAGCGATGCCGACGGTCACCTCGGGACCAGCTTCGGCACGCTCGCGGAGCCCGACGGCGAGCGCGCCGCGGTCGTCGCGTTCACCCGCGCGCGCGAGCAGCTCGTGATCGTGTCGAGCTTCGCACCCGAGGATCTGCCGGTCGACGCGCCGCTCGGCGTCCGCCACGTCGCCGAGACGATCGCGTTCGCCCGCGCCGGCGGTGGCGCGAGTCGCGGCGACGACGTGCCGGCGAGCCCGATCACCGCGGCGATCGCGCGCGCGCTCGGCGAGCGTGGCTGGAGCGTGCGCCACCAGGTCGGCTGCGGTGCTTACAAGCTCGACCTCGCGGTCGTCGATCCGAACGACCCCGAGCGCTACGTGCTCGCGATCGAGCACGACGGCCGCGCCTACGCCGGTGCACCGGCCGCGCGCGATCGCGATCGGCTGCGCGCGCAGGTGCTCGCGTCGCTCGGCTGGCGGCTCCACCGGATCTGGACGCTCGACTGGTGGGGCGACACCGAGCGCGAGCTGCAGCGCGCCCACGGCGCGATCGTGTCGTCGATCGCGGCGAGCCGCACGCGCCGCGCCCCGACTCCGGTCACGACCCGCGCCCGCAGCGCGTCGGGCCGACACGTCGCGTCGGCGCCCGCGGTCGTCAAGATTCCGCCGAAGGCCTCGGACCTGACGCTGCCGACCAGCGTGCCCGAGCTCGCGCCCGAGCTGATCACGCTGGCGACCGGCTCGGGCCCGCAGGAGCTGGTCGACGCCGCGAGCGCGCCGATCCGCGTCAAGCGCGGCTCGATCGCGATCGGTCCGTACAGCGCGGCCCTGATCCCGGCGGGTCGCCGCGCGCCCGACGACATGTTCGCGCCGCGCCACGTCGCCGAGCTCGGCAAGGTCGTCGAGCAGGTGCTCGCCGCCGAGGCGCCGATGCACCTGCAGCTGCTCGCGCGCCGGGTCGGCGCGTACTTCGGTATCGGCCGGCTGAGCCAGCGCGTCACCGATCAGGTCAAGCACGCACTCCTTGGCCGCGCGCGGTGGGGCGGCGAGGACGGCATCGTGTGGCGGCTCGATCAGGATCCGACGATGGTGCCGGCGGTCCGCGTGGCCGGGCAGGGCGCCGAGGCCCGCCGCGGGATCGACGAGGTCCCGCTCGCCGAGCTCGCATCGGCGGCGCGCATCGTCGTCGAGCGCGCCGGTGGCATCGCGGCGACCGACCTCGTGCGCGACACCGCGCGGCTGCTCGGGTTCGCGCGGATCACGCCCGACGTCACCGCGCGGATCGACATCGGCGTGCGGCTCGCGACGCAACGCGAGCTGATCAAGCTCGACGACGGTCGCGCCTCGATCCCGAGCTGATTAGTTGGCGCCGGCCGAGGCCGAGACCGAGGCGGACGCCTCGATCGAGACCTCGAAGCGCGCGCGGACCTCGGTGCTGGCCGAGTACGCCGCGGCGAGCTGACCGCCGACGCACACGGCCTGGGTCCCGAGCTCGCCGAGGAGGTCGGTGGTCGACTGCGCGAGCTGCGCGCCGGTGTCGGCCCAGTGCGCGAGCGCCTTGCCCGCGAGCTCGACGCGCCGGCCGACGACCATCAGCTTGGGCAGCCCGAGCTGGATCGCGGCGACCGCGTGGTCGAACTTGGTCGCGTCGATCACCGTGACGTCCTCGCGAACGACCTCGACCTTGGGCTCGGTGCAGGTCGTCGCGACGCTCGCGCGAACCTCGGCCGACGCCTGGCACTCGGCCGACGCGTCGACCGACACGTAGCCGTCGCAGCCGCCGCTGCAGGTGCCCTTGCACTCGCCGGCACAGCTGCCCCTGCACGTCGCGTTGTCACCCGAGCTGCACGTCCCGTCACACGGGCCGGCACAGGTGCCGCCGCAGGTGCCGTGGCAGCGCACGTCGGCGCTCGCGTCGGCCTTGGCCTCGCACTGCGCGACGAACCCGGCCGTCAGGTTGACGTCGGTGTGGCAGACCGGCGGCGTCGTGCGCGTGACCAGGCGCTTCTCGGTCTTCACGCTGACGCTGAGGTTGGCGTCGAGCTCGCGCTTGACGCGCTCGCAGACCTCCTTGGTCGTGCCGTCGGGCGACGTGCCGAGCTCGACCGCCATGCGCTTGCAGGTGTCGAGCACGGTGGCCTCGAGCTCGACGCTGGCCTTCTCGAGCTCGGCCGACGCCTGCAAGAAGCCGTGTAGCTTGCGGCCCGCGGTCGAGGTGTCGAGCGCGCCGCATGCCTCGGGGTTGACGTGCTGGCTGGCGTACGGTTGCGGCGAGCCCGGACCATCGAGCTGGCGAGGTGGACACGCCGCGAGGACGAGCGCGCCGATCGCGAACCCGCCGACGACGAGGCGCATCAGACGGCCCTCAGGTTTGCCTTGCGGGCGGGGACGAGCTCGGGCGTGGCGGGCCAGTCGGGGTGCCTCAGGTACTGCCAGAGCCCGGCGGCGAACCCGGCCCCGTGCGACGCGTGGAGCGTCGGAAAGATCGCCCACACCGTCGGGATCGCGGCGACGCCGACGTGCCGCCCGAGCCGCACGGCCTCGACCCCCGACGCCAGCGCGTAGGTCGTGAACGCGGCGGCGGCGACCGGCCACAGCGGCGGCAGCGCGAGCAGCGTCGCCGCACCGACGACCATGCCGAACGGGATCATCGGGCGGAGGTTGGTGAACCGGCCGAGCTTCAGGAGCGTGCGCGCGCGACCGCGACCGTACTTGTAGTACTGGGTCGCGAGCGACTTGAAGTCGCCGCGCGGGTAGTAGTGCACGACGATGTCGCGCGCGAGATAGATCTGGCCGCCGCTCTCGAGGATCCGCTGGTTGAGCTCGGAGTCCTCGTTCGTGATCGCCTTGGGATCCCACAGCCCGACGAGCTCGAACACCTTCCTGCGAAACGCGCCGAGGAACACGGTGTCGACGAACCCCTCGGACTCCGGCGAGCGGTACTTCGCGCCGCCAACGCCGAGCGGGCTGCCGAGCGCCGCACACAGCGCGCGCTGGAACGGCGTCTTGGCGCGCGCGCGCTGCGCTCCACCGACGTTATCGGCGCCGGTCTTCTCGAGCGTCTCGACGCACGCGCGCACGTAGTCGGGCGCGTACTCGCAGTGGACGTCCATGCGGACGATCACGTCGCCGGTCGCGGCCTTGACCATGAGGCCGAGGCCGGCGGCCTGGAGCTTGTCCGGGTTGTCGATCATCTGGATCCGCGGATCGGCCACGGCCAGCCGCGCCAGGATCTCGCGCGTGCGATCGGTGGAGCGGCCATCGGCGACCAGGATCTCGATCAGGTGCGCCGGATAGTCCTGGGCCTGCACGCTCGCGATGCACGCCTCGATGTAGTGCTCTTCGTTGAACGCGGGCATCGCGATCGTGACGCGCGGTTGCATGGGACGAAAGCTTAGCGCGCCTTGCGCGCGACGTGGATTCCGGCACCCAGGATGAGCGCGCCTCCGACGGCGGCGAGCGGATGGAGGGCCTCTCCCCACACGAGCGCGCCGATCGCGACCGCGACCATCGGCTCGGCGAACGTGAGGATCGCGGCGCGCGCGCTGCCGATCCGGGTGAGCCCGATCGCGAACACGATTCCGGATCCGGCCCCGATCGTGGCCGCCCCGATCGCGAGCAGCCCGAGCGCATCCGGCGTGACCGTGCCCAGGCGCCCGATCGCGAGCGGCGCGATCAGGACCGCGGACAGCAGCGAGTGGTAGGCCATCGCCTTCTGCGGGCCGACGCGCTCGGACGTCTTGCGCAGGCAGAACACGTTGCCGGCGTAGCAGAGCGCCGAGCTGAACCCGAGCGCGGCGCCGAGGAACGCGCCGTGCACCGGCTCGGCCCACGGCTCGAGCACGATCACCAGGCCGGCGAGCGCGACGACCGCGGCGACCTTGGTGCCCGGGACCCGCGTGCCTTCGAGCCGCGGCGCGGCGAGCGCGATCACGATCGGCGCCACGTAGTGCGACAGCACCGCGATCGCGACCGTGGTCGCGTCGATCGCGGCGAAGAACAGCACGAGGTTCAAGGCGTCGAAGATCGCGTTGGCGACCAGCCAGCCGATCGCGGTGCGATCCCACACGCGCCGACCGGGCAGCGCGAACGGCAGCGCGAACAGCCCCATCATCGCGAACACGAGCGGCGCGGTGACGAGTGGCGACAGCCCGATCGGGCGGAGGAACAGGCTCCACGTGCCCCACGAGGCGGCGGCGACCGTCACCATCACGAGGCCTGCGAACACGACGCGTCACGATATCCTCATCGGGTGTCCTCTGCCGGATCCGACGAAGCCTTCCTGCGCCGGTTCCATCGCGCGCACGCCGGGATCACGGCGCGCGTGCTGGCGCGCGGCGGCAGCTACGCGCGCCTCGCCGCGTGCGTCCCGATCGGTGCGCGCGTGCTCGACCTCGGGTGCGCCGACGGCGAGCTCGTCGCGATGCTGCGGGCGCGCGGCTGCGACGCGATCGGCCTCGACCTCGAGCCCGGCGGCGCGCAGCCGGTCGTGCAGGGCAGGGCGAGCGCGTTGCCGTTTCTCGACGCGACGTTCGACGCGGTCGTCAGTCACCTCGGGATCGACGTGATGTCGCCGCTCGACGCGATCGTCGCCGAGTGCGCGCGCGTGATGCGCCCGGGCGGCCTGCTCGCCGCGATCGTCGGCGGTGGGCCGACCGCCGACGGCGACGACGCGTTCCATCGCTACTGCGCGCTCGCCCCCGCGATCGACGTCGCGCTCGGCGATCCGCGCACCCGCGATCCCGAGCGCTGGCTGCCCGGCGCGACCGTCGAGCGTGTCGCGCTCGATCTGTCGGGCACGTTCGACGAGGTCTGGAGCGTGCTCGGCTCGGGCTACGAGCTGTTCGATCGCGACGCGATCGCGGTGCGCGACCAGCTCCGCGCCGCGTGCGCGGAGTTCGGCGATCGCGTGCCGTGCACGATGGTGGTCTGGCTCGTCAGACGTTGAACAGGAAGTGCATGATGTCGCCGTCCTGGACGACGTACTCCTTGCCCTCCATGCGCATCTTGCCGGCCGCCTTGATCGCGGCCTCGCTGTGGTGCTGCTCGAGGTCCGCGAGCGAGTAGACCATCGCGCGGATGTAGCCCTTCTCGAAGTCGGTGTGGATCACGCCGGCCGCCTCGGGCCCGGTCGCGCCCTTCTTGACCGTCCACGCGCGGACCTCCTTCTCGCCGGCCGTGAAGTACGACTGCAGGCCGAGCAGGCGGTAGCACTCGCGCGCGAGCGTGGCGAGCGCCGGCTCGGTCAGCCCGTACGAGCCGAGCAGCTCGCCGCGATCTTCCTCGGGGAGCTCGGCGAGCTCGGACTCCACCTTGCCGCACAGGATCACCACGCCGGCACCCTCGGTGGTGGCGCGCGCCTTGACCAGGTCGCTCCACGCGTTGCCGTTCGGCAGGTCGCTCTCGCCGACGTTGCAGCAGTAGAGCACCGGCTTGGCGGTGAGCAGGCCGAACGTCGCGAGCTGCTTCTTCTCGTCGTCGGTCAGCACGAGGGTGCGCGCGGCCTTGCCCTCGGACAGGTGCGCGTAGACCTTCT
>JBBQEX010000088.1:0-27821 GCA_038321315.1 Haliangiales bacterium
CCGCCGGCGTTGATGTTGGCCTTGCGGATCGCGGTCATCAGGTCGGTCCAGAGACCGACCTGACGTTCGGCCTCGAGGTCGACTTCGCGCTTCCGTTCAGCGGCCGTGGTGGTGTCGATCTCGAGCTGGCGTGGTGCGGCGCTCATGCGAAAACCCCAGTGATTCCACTGCATCGGCGTGCATAAAAATCCGCATGCGCGCAAACGCAGACGCACGGGGCCGAACGACTTACGATCCGATCACGATGAAGTTGATGAGGACGTGGGTGGCGGTGGCGGTGCTGGCGATCAGCGGGTGCTCGTTTTTGCTGACCGAAAAGCTGCCAGCCGACTACAGGGGGCAGACCGAGCCGCGATGCGACACGAGCAGCGCACCTGCGGTGATAGATCTCGTGTTCGCGGTGCTCGACGTTGCAGGAGCAGCCGTCGCACCGACCTCGACCGAGGCCGTCGTGTCGGGTCTCTTCGCGGCGTTGTGGGGCGTGAGTGCGATGAGTGGGTTCTCGTCGACGGGTGAGTGCGAGCGCGCGATCGACCGCTGGGACAGGCAACATAAGGTCCGCGAGCGAGAGGACGATGAACGGGACGACGAACTCGAGGAACTTCGACGGGTACACGCTGCGGAGCAACGGCGTGATCGCGCCGAACTTGAACGGCTTCGGCGTGAGGATCTCGATCGACGCGAGGAGGTGCTTCGGCGCGACGAGGCCGACCGTAGGTCGCAAGGTCCAGCCGATGCCGGCGTCCCGATCGGCGACGGAAACCAGGAGGGAAACTAGATGCGCTACCTGTTGCTGCTGACGATGATCGCCGCGTGCGCCGATGACGTGAAGATCGATCCGCGAGCCGACGTCGACTGCGATGCGGCGTGGGTTATTCCCAGCAGCGAGCGCGCGAGCTGCGACGTCGGATGTCAGGTCCCGCCGACCGCTGCCGATCTGACCGGCGCGGGATGCGACACGCGCATCATCTTCACGCCGATCGGTGGAACGCAGGGGCCGTACCACTGCGACGCGACCTTCGAGTTCGACGGGAATCGAGGGTGCTGCCTCGACTACGGTACGTCGGCGATGACGACCGGAGACGGTGGTGAGCCGGCTCGCACGCGCCGCGTGTTCTTCCTGAGCTGCAAGTGACATCACGACTCCGCGATCGGCGGCTCGTACCAGCTCACCGTCGGGACGCGGCCGTTCGTGATCTTCTCGATCGTGACGGCGACGTGCGCCGTCGGCTTTCGCTTGCCGTGCAGGAACCGGCTGTAGGTTGTTTGGTCGACGCCGAGCATCTTCGCGGCGTCTTTCTGTAAAGCCTCCCCCTGCCACTCGGCCAGCAGTTGGATGGCCCGGCTCTTCAATGGTCTGCCCATGCCCAAGCACTCTATGAGCGGTTGACTAATTGGTCAACCGAATCAGTGACACACAACTGGATGACTGACACGCGCCACGGCCACGGGCGACGCTGCCAGCTCGCCATGCCGCTGGAACCAATGGAAGAACTCATCAGACGCAACCTCGACAAGTTCGTCGTCGAAAGCGGGATCGCCTACACAGCGATCGCTGACACGACTGGGATCACTGCGGCCAGCTTCGCGCGTTACCTCAAAGGCGAGAACGCAGTGCCGGCCGCTGCCTTGAAGACACTCGCCGACTTCTTTGGCCGTCGAGTCGGTGACTTCTACGAGGAGGATCCGCCGCCGGCCGACCCGTCGCTGGTCAACGATCTGTTCTTGCGCTCGCGCCCCGGCGCGATGATCGACGCCGACTTCATGCGCGAGATGAACGCGCTGATGGCGCAGAAGAACGCCGAGCTGCGCGAGCTCAAGCTGAAGTCACCGAAGACGAAGCCTGGGAAGCCAAGGCCGAAGAGCGAGAAGTGATGTCGCGCAAATGGAGCGCGGCGCAACGGACCTTTGTGGCGCTCGTTGTCGCCCTCATTGTCCTCGGCGGCGCGGCTGTCGCGATCTACGTCAGGGACGCGAAGGAATACTCGCATGGGTCCTATTCGTACGAGCGAACGCGCGACGTGCCAGCGGACTCGGTTGTGGATCGCCTCGATACGGCGCTTTCGTCGACGACTGGCGCACATGCGGTTCGAGATGGCAGCGGCATCAAGATCACGGGGCCGTGCTCGGCGTTCACGTTGACGTCCGTGTCCCAGTTCGGTCAGGTACTCGACAAGGAGGGGATCGCCTTCATTCGATGCGCAGGTTCCCCAGTCAGAATTGGACCGCCGTGGCGGTAACTACGCGTTGCTGTTTCACTCCGGACGCCCACTGAACATTCTGTCAGGCTGCTTCTATAAGCTCGTCGTCATGAAGCTCTCGCAGTTGGTGTCTGGGGTTGCCGATCGGTGACGATGCCGGTCGTCGCGTCGATCCGGCGGATCTTGTTCGCGCCGTAGTCGACGACGATCAGGTTGCCGCCGGCGTCGAACGCCAGCCCGCTGATGTCCGTGAACTTCGTCGACCGCGCTTCGGCCCCGTCACCGGTCGTGCCCGAGGTGCGCCCGGCGACGTGATGAAACGAGCCGTCGAGATCGCGACGCACGATGCCGATCGGCGCTCCCCCGGACGGGCCGTCGCAGACGTAGGCGGCGATGTACAGCCGCCCGGCCGCATCCGCGATCATCGCGCCCCGGTAGACGCTCGACAGCGCGCTGTCGTCGCCGGGCGCCAAGACGCACGCGCTGTTCGCGATCGCGACGGTCGAGATCTTGTTGGTCGCGTCGACCACGCGGATCCGGTCGTGGGTCTCGTCGAGGATGTAGGTCAACCCACCGGCGGTGCGGGCGATCGCGCGCGGCGCGCCGATGTCCGCGTTGGTCGCGGCGCCGCCGTCGCCGAACGTCGGCCCGGGCGCGGAGCCTCCGCCCGCGAGCGTCGTGATGATGTTGGTGTCGAGGTCGATCTTGCGGACGCGCGCGTTCGACTCGTCGGCAACGTACAGCTGGTGAGCCGCCGCGTCGATCACCGGCGAGCGTGGGCTGCTGAGCCGCGCCGCGGTCGCGAGCCCGCCGTCGCCGCCCGCGCCACCACCGGCGAAGTACGTGAGCTGCCCCGCGGGATCGAGCTTCAAGATCCGTGACGTGCCGGTGTCGACCAGGTAGACCGTGCCGTCGGCCGCGATCGCCATGTCGCCGGGCGTCGAGATCTCGGCCTGCGAGGCCGGCCCCGGGATGCCGATCGCGAAGTCGCCCTGGGCTTCGCGGTGCGCGGCATTGATCACGGTGTAGCTCCCGCCGCTCGCCACCGCGGTCGCGGTCATCGGCACCGAGAGCGGCGCCGACTTGCTCGAGCGGACGACGAACGTCTCGGTGCCGACCGTGTCGCCGAGCCGGACCGTGAACGTCGACTTGCCGTTGCCGTCGGTGTTCGGCGGTGCGCCGACGAGCACCCCACCCGGTGGCAGGTCGATCGCGAGCGGCTCGTTCGCGAGCGCGGTGCCGCTACCGTCGGCGAGCCGGACGATGATCGGGCCGAGTGCCGCGCCGACGTTCGCCGTCTGACCGCCGCCGCTGATCAGCGCGAGCGCGTTCGGCGACGTGATGCACGTGCCCGATGCGCAGAACATCCCGACGCCCTGGCACGGCGAGCCGTCGGGTGCGTTCGCGCCGGTGTCGTTGCACACCGCGACGCCGGACCCACACGCGTAGCTGCCGAGGTGACAGACCGCTGCGGCCGGCGAGCACGCGGTCCCCTGCGCGCACGTCTGGCACGTCCCGGCATGACAGAACTGGCTGGGGCCACACGCGGTGCCGTCGTCGGCGGTGAGCCCCGAGTCCTCGCAGGTCTGCGGCACGCCGGTCGCGCACGACAGGCGGCCCTTGTGACACGAGCTCGCCGGCGCGTACGCGCACGCGCCGCCATCGACGCACGCGATGCAGCTGCCCGAGTCGCATACCTCGTCGAGCGCGCACGTCGTGCCATCGGGGACGCGCCCGGCGGTCGGCAGGCAGACGTCGTTACCGGTCGCGCAGCTGGTCACGCCCACGACGCACGCGCCACCCGAGGACGTGGTGCACGTGTTGCCGTTGACGCACGGCCCGCAGCTGCCCGCGAAGCACACGAGATCGGTGCCGCACGTCGTGCCATCGACCGCGGGCTGGTGCGTGTCCTGGCAGACCGCGCCCGATGCCGTACACGTCGTGATGCCGACATCGCAGCTCGCGGCCGGCGTGCACGACGTACCGGCGATGCAGGTCTCGCAGACGTCGCCGGTGCCGTCGCCGTCGCTGTCGAGCTGATCGCGATTCGCGAGGCCGGGACAGTTGTCGCACGCGTTGCCGACGTGATCGGCATCGGTGTCGACCTGGTCGGGGTTCGGGACGAGCTTGCAGTTGTCCTCGAAGTCGAGCTTGCCATCCTGGTCGGCGTCGGGTGTCGGCAGCGCGTGGTCGAGCATGCCGTCCGCGTTGGCATCGAGGTCCGCGTTGTCGCCGACGCCGTCGCCATCGGTGTCGACCGACTCGGACGGATCGTCGGGGAACGCGTCGCTCGCGTCGGGGACGCCGTCGCCGTCGCGATCCGTGTCGCTCGCGTCGGGGATGCCGTCGCCATCGAGATCGCCGTCGGCCGGGATGACGAGCGGCGAGGTCAGCGCGATGTCGGTCGCGCCGAACACCGCGAGGAACGGGATCGTGGCCGCCGCGTGGCGATCGGCACGGTGCGCGCGCACGAGGTAGACGCCCTGGTTCGCGGGCAGCGCGAACGCGCCATCCGCGCCGGTCTCGATCGTCGCCTTGATCCCTCCGTTGACCACCTCGACGAGCTCGACGACGATGTGCGCGCGATCGTCGCTGCCGCTCGCGGCCGCCGCGCCGACCACGCTGACCTGGTGTTGCTCGAGCGCGGCGAGATCGAAGTTGATGTCGATCGTGGTCTCGCCGGCGAACACCTTGACGCCGTGCTGGACCACCGAGCCGCCATCCGTGGTCAGCACGACATCGTGCAGCCCGGGTGGCACGCGGTCGAGCAGGTAGCCGTGGTTCGTCGGATCGGGCGACGTCGTCACGCCGTACTTCGGCACCGAGATCACGGTGAACGGCGCGGTCGTGCCGGGCGGCACGCTGAGGTGGCCGCCGATCTTGCCGGGCTTCGCGATCCGGATCGCGCCGAGGTCGGTGATGAGGCCCGGGTTCGCCGCGGTGGTCACGCGCTTGCTCGGGATCGGCGACATCGCGAGATCGTCGATGATGCGGAGGTCCCACTGGCCGGGGTCGAGCGCGCGGAGCGTGAACTGACCGTCGGTGTCGCACGCGGCGCCGCGCGGCGTGCCCTCGACGAAGATCCGGCAGGTCGGCAGCGCGGTGTCGTCGTCGATCGTGACGTGGCCGATGATCTCGCCGAGCGGCACGCTGTGCGTCGCGTCGGGTGACCCGCATGCCGCCAGCACCGCCATCACCACCACGCGCCCTCGTGTCATCCGGCCAGCATACCGGAGTCAGGGGCAGTCTGGGTCGAGCTGATCGATCCGGCCGTCGCAGTCGTCATCGACGGCGTCGTGGCAGTCGGTCTCGGTCGGGCGGCACACGATCGGCCGGGTGCGCAGCATCGTGTCGACGCGATACCGCTCGAGCATCAGATCGATGCGCCCGGGCGTCGCCGCGAGGCCGGCGATCGGGATGTAGTCGGGCGTGTTCGGCACGAAGTCGACGGGCGTGCGCATCGGCGACCACTGCTTGCCGTCGAAGTGGAACAGCTCGCGCGCGCTCGCGGCGATCACGTCGTCGGGGGCGGTCGACGCGAGGAACGTGATCTGCGCGAGCGCCGGCACCGTGACCTCGGTCCACGCGTTGGCGTGGAACCGGCGGATCCGGCCGTCGCGGGCCGCCACGAACACGTCGTCGTCGCCGAGCGTGACGACCGCGTACAGCGGCGTCGGAGCGCCGGTGGTGACCTCGCTCCACGCCGTGCCATCCCAGTGCCACGCCCGGGCGTCCGCCGCGATCGCCCACACGTCGCTCGCGCTCGATCCCGAGACGCTCGCGATGGCCTGGTTGCCGAGCGAGTGCGCCGTCCACGTCCCGTTGGCCTCGCGATGCCAGGCACCGCTCGTCGAGAACGCCCATAGATCGCCGGGCCCCGAGCCCCACAGATGCGAGATCGCGAGGTTCGAGACATCCTCGGGTGCCCAGGTCGCGCCGCCGATGTTGTGAAACACGCGGCCGTCGCCGCCGGCGATCCATACATCGGAGGGGCCGCTGCCCCACACCGCGTTGGCCCCGATGTGCCCGTCCGCCGCGATCTGGAACACGATCTTCCAGAGCGCGCCGTCGTAGTGCCACACCGCGCCCTTCACGTCGGTGACGTAGACGTCGTTCGCGGCGGTGCTCCAGATCGCGGTGTTCTGGCTCGCGGCGAACGGATCGGGCCCGAACGTCGGGAACCGCCCGAACGACTGGCCGCGGTAGCGGTACGCGAGGTTCAACGTCGACACCGCGACGACCTCGCCGGGACCGAAGCTGATGAAGCCGGAGACCGCGGCGAGCCCGCTCGGGCTGGCGCCGACCTGGAGCGAATCCGACCACGCGACGCCGTCGAAGTGGCGCATCTTGCCGTCGCTGCCGGCCACCCACGCGTCGTTCGGCGCCGACGACGCGACGTTGTTGTAGATCTCGCCGGGGCGACGGTCTTGCTTCCACGCCGTGCCGTTCCAGTGCGCGATCACGCCGAGCGAGAGATCGGTCGGATCGCTGCCGATCACCCAGACGTCGGTCGGCGAATTCGCGTCGATGAAGTGCACCGCGGTCGCGCTGGGGCCCGCGGGCGACCACGCCGAACCATCCCCGTGCAGGAGCGTCCCTTCGGCGGTCGCGACCCAGAGGTCGGTCGCGCTCGTGCCGCGGATCGCGATCGGATGATACGCGGCGAGGTTGCCGACGCTCGCCCACGTCGTGCCGTTCCACCGCTGCACTCCGACATCGCGCGCGGCGAGGAACACCGCGGTCGCGCTCGCGGCCCAGACGTCGTCGTAGGCCCCGGTCGGCGCATCGCTGACCGTGGTCCACGCCACGCCATCCCAGTGCAGCACGACCGATGGCGGGCCGAGCCCGACCGTCCACGCGTCGTCGGGTGCGATCGCCCACACCGCGACCAGCGGGTTGTTGACCGGGGTCAGCACCGCGTTCCAGAACGCACCCTGGTAGTGCATCGTCTTGCCACCGAGGCCGACGGCCCACTCGTCCTGCGGCGAGCTGCCGCCGACCGCGTTCGCGATCACGTCGGTCAGCGACTCCGGCGTCCAGCCAAACCGCGTGCACTCCGCGATCGACAGGCCGCACTCGGTGTTGCAGTCGAGCGAGCCGGCGTCGAAGCCGATGCCGACGCAGGTCTGGCTCGTCGAGCCATCGCATAGCTCGGGGCCGTTGATGAGGTGATCGCCGCAGCGTCCGCCGCCGCACGCGCGCGTATCGAACGTGCAGCGGTTGTCGCACGCGAGCCCGTCGAGATCGTAGAACCCGACGTCGCGGCACGTCAGGCCGCCGAGATCCGTGCCGTCGCACGCCTCGGTTCCGGTGCGCACGCCGTCTCCACAATAGAACACGTCGCACGCGCCGGCGTGACACGCGCCCGGGCGATCGTCGACGGTGCACGGCTCGCCCTCGGCGATCCCATCGCACGCGGCGAGCTCGGCCGGCGTCAGGCAGCGATGGTTGACGACATCGCACTGGTAGTTCGCGGGACACACCGTGCCGTCGCTGCAGGTCTCCGCGGCCGGTGCGTAACAGCCGCTCAGCACGACGACGAGCGCCCAGAGTTTGCCCACGATGGCTGATCGTAGCACCCATGTTATTGTCGTAGCGTGGACTCCACGCGGTACGGCGTTGGTGGGGTGGCGCTTACACCGGCGCCATTCACCAGCGGGGTGGCGGTGCCGGGCATCGACCTCCAGCCCGGGATGATGATCGCGCAGTACGAGCTGATCCGCGAGCTCGGTCACGGCGGCATGGGCGTGGTCTATGCCGCGCGCGATCTGCGGCTCGGTCGCCGCGTCGCGATGAAGTTCCTCCGCACCGTCGATCGCGAGGTGATCGATCGCTTCCTCGTCGAAGCGCAGGCGACCGCACAGTGCAACCACGACAATATCGTGATCATCTACGAGGTCGGCGAGCACGCCGGCATGCCGTACATGGTGCTCGAGTTGCTCGACGGCATCTCGCTGCGCGAGTTGATGGGCCTGTTCGGCGAAGGTCAGCCGATGCCGGTGTCGCGCGTGATCGAGGTGATGCTGCCGGTCGCCCGAGCCCTCGCGCGCGCGCACGAGCTCGGGATCGTCCATCGCGATCTCAAACCGGAGAACGTGATCGTCACGACGAACGGGCAGGTCAAGGTGCTCGACTTCGGTATCGCCAAGGCGCTCGGCAAGCCCGACGCGCCGCGCCTCTCGGCGGTGAGCGCGGCCGCCGATCTGTCGCTGACCGCGGCCGGCGCGCTCGTCGGCACGCTGCCGTACATGTCGCCCGAGCAGATGGGTGTCGACGTGGTCGATCATCGCTCCGATCTGTTCGCGATCGGCATGATGATGTACGAGATGCTCGTCGGGCATCACCCGCTCGATCCGATGACGAGCGAGAACCTCGTCGCGAACCTGGTGTCGCGCGAGCCCATGCGATCGATCCGCGCCGAGGCGCCGGCGCTGCCCGCCGCGCTGGTCTCGATCGTCGATCGCTGCCTCGCGAAGGCGAAGCTGCAGCGGCTCGCGAGCGCGACCGAGCTCGCGCTGCAGCTCGAGGCGGCGACGCCGGGTCGCCACGGGCGCAAGCTCGCCGACGGCGAGAGCCCGTATCCCGGCCTCACCGCGTTCCAGGAGGCCGACGCCGAGCGGTTCTTCGGCCGCGCGCGCGATGTCACGCGCATGGTCGCCCGCGTGCGCGAGCATCCGTTGACCGCGATCGTCGGCCCGTCGGGCGTCGGCAAGTCGTCGTTCGTGCGCGCCGGTGTGGTTCCCGCGCTCAAGGCGACCGGCGATCCGTGGGACATCATCACGCTGCGCCCTGGCCGCCACCCGCTGACCGCGCTCGCCGGCGTGGTCGAGAAGCTCGCGCCCGGCACCGGCCAGCGCGTGCGCGTCGACCCGGTGCACCTCGGCGTCGTGCTGCGCGCGTACGCCACCGCGCATCGCACGAACATCCTGGTGTTCGTCGATCAGTTCGAGGAGCTCTACACCGTGGTGGCCGATGCCGCCGAGCGGCGCGCGTTCACCGCCGCGCTCACCGGCGTCGCCGATGACACCGGTGCGCCGCTGCGTGTCGTGGTCTCGATGCGCTCGGACTTCCTCGATCGCGTGACCGAGGACGCCGCGTTCATGGAGGAGCTGTCGCGCGGCATGGTGTTCCTGTCGGCGCCGGATCGCGATGGCCTGCGCGAGGCGCTCGTCGCGCCGGTCGAGCAGGTCGGCTATCGGTTCGAGACGCCGGCGATGATCGACAGCATGCTCGACGCGCTCGCGGCGACGCCGGGCGCGCTGCCGCTCCTGCAGTTCGCCGCGGCGAAGCTGTGGGACGCGCGCGATCGCGAACGCCGGATGCTCACCGCCGCGAGCTTCGCGGCGATCGGTGGCGTGAGCGGCGCGCTCGCGACGCACGCCGACGAGATCGTTCGCACGATGACGCCCGAGGCGCAGGCGCTGACCCAGCGGATCTTTCGCCAGCTGGTCACGCCGGAGCGCACGCGCGCGATCGTCGAGGTCGGCGAGCTCCACCAGCTCGGCGATCGCAAGGAGGTCGGCCGGGTGATCGATCTCCTGGTCGCCGCGCGCCTGCTCGTGATGCGCGACGCCGGCGTCGAGCTCGTCCACGAGTCGCTGATCGAGCGGTGGCCGATGCTCGCGCGCTGGCTCGCCGAGGATCACGAGTCGGCGGTCTACCTCGCGCAGCTGTCGGCGGCGGCCAAGCAGTGGGACGCCAAGGGTCGTCCGAACGGCCTCCTGTGGCGCGGGGACGCGATGGACGAGGCGCGCCGCTGGTCGATCCAGCGCGTCCGCACGCTGGTCCCGCGCGACCGGGCGTTCCTCGACGCCGTGCTCGCGCTCGGCAGCCGGTCGCGGCGGATCCGGCGCGGCGCGGTGATCGGGACGATGGTCGCGCTCGCGGCGATCGGCGCCGGCGCGAGCATCGCGCTCGTCAAGGTGCGCGCGGCCGAGCAGCACGCGGCGAGCGAGGCCGAGGTCGCGCAGCACGCGCTCGACGAGATCCGCAGCCAGGAGCGCCTCCGGATCGCCGCCGAGCAACAGCGCGCGGCCGCCGAGCACGGCCGGCTCGCCGCCGAGGGCGACAAGGACAAGGCGGTCGACGACAAGCAGAAGGCCGAGGACGAGGTCAAGCAGAAGGCCGCGGCGCTCACGCTGACGCGCGACGAGCTGGTCGCGAAGAACAAGGAGCTCGAGGGCACGATCGCCGAGACCGTGCGCGCGCGTGCCCGAGCCGAGGCGGCGTCGAACAAGGCCAGCGAGGCGGCCGCCGAGGCCCAGCGTGCGCGCGCCGAGCTCGCGGTCAAGCTCGACGCCGAGCAGGCGCGGGTCAAGGCGCTCGAGGACGAGAAGCGGAAGTTGTCGACCAAGCTCCGCGAGTAGTCAGAACCGACCGGACAGCGACACCGCGGCGCCGCCACCGGCGATCGGCGCGACGTCCGGATACACCGTGCGCCCGCGGTTGAGATACAGCATCACCGCGCCGGTCGCGATCGCCGCGCCGCCGACGACGAGCGCGCTGCCGCCGAGGATCGCCTTGGCATGCGCGCTGTCCTTCAGGTGCTGGACGTCGGCGAGCTGGCTCGGGGTGCAGGTCGACGTCGTGCAGCGCTGCGCGACGACAAGATCGTAGCTGTCGCGATCGCTCTTCGCCGCGAGATCGAGCAGCCCGCCGATGCCGGCGACCCCGAACCCGGCGCCGAACACGACCCACGGCAGATACCCCGGCCAGCGATGTTCGATCCGCGCGGCCGACTCGGGGCGCGCGAGCTCGATCGCCGCGGTGACCGGGTGACCGCCGACCGCGATGACCTCGGTGCTCTTGGTCAAGAGGCCGGTCCGCGTGCCGACCAGCTGGTGGCGGCCCGGCACGACGCGCCGGGTCTCGCTCGCCGGACAGGTCGCGACCGGCTGGCCGTCGAGCGTGACGCGCACGCCGGGCTGCGTACAGGTCACGACGAGCTCGCCGATCTGGTTCGCGAGCAGCTTCTCGTACGCGAGCGCCTCGGCGTAGACCGCCTCCTCGAGAGGCGCCGCCCCGTACGCGAGCGCGAGCTTGAGGTTATCGGCCGCCTCGACGACGCGATCGAGCTGGATGAGCGCGCGCACGATGTTGAAGCGGATCGCCGGGTGGTTCCACGCAGCGACCGCCGCCTTGTACTGCTCGAGCGCCTCGGCGTACTTCTTGTCGAGGAACAGGGCGTTGCCGGCGTCGAGTCGCGCGTGGGCCTCGGCCTTCTGCGCGTCGGTCACGCCGACGACCCATGGCTGGGGCGCGGAGTCGGCGTGCGCGACGGACATCAGGACGCACAACGCAGCGATCGCAGGCTTGCTCAATAGGACCCGCTCGATCCGCCGCCGCCCGACGAGCCACCACCGCCGCCGTAGCCGCCGCCACCACCACCGCCGCCACCACGCATGCCGGCGATGCCGCCGACCACGCGCAGGATCGAGAACAGCACGTAGAACACCGAGCCGATGCCGTTGCGCGCGCCGCGCGAGACGATCGACAGGATCACGAGCACGAAGCCGACGAGCCCGAGGATCCCGAGGAGCATCCACGGCGTGCCCTGGGGCCGCGGCTTGGTCTTGACGAGGCCCTTCACGGTCGGCGCGCCCTTGACGAGCGCGGCCTCGATCGCCTCGGTGCCTGCGGTGAGGCCGTCGTCGAGCTGACCCTTGGCGACGAGCGGCGCGATCGTCTTGCCGATGATGTCCTGGGTCTGGAGATCGGTCAGGATCCCCTCGACGCCCTTGCCGGTCTCGATCCGGATCTTGTGCTCGGCGGGCGCGACGACGAGCAACACGCCGTTGTCCTTGCCGGCCTCGCCGAGATGCCAGGCGTTGAACGCGGTGTACGCGACGTCATCGATCGCGTTGTCGTCGAGCGTCTTCGGGACGAACACGACGATCGCGAAGCCGGTGTCGCGCCGGAACGCCTCGAGCTCGCGATCGAGGCGCGCGGCGTTGCCGAGCAGGCCGCTCTGATCGACGACCTGGCCGACGAGCGTCGGCGGCACGAACTTGCCGGCGTGCGCCGTCGTGCTCGCCAGCGCGAGCGCGATCGCGACGATGCCGGCTCGCAGACTCAATTGAAGTTCACCGTGGGGTTGGTGTGCGCCTCGGCCGACGCGCTGAAGTAGACCCGCGGCTTGAACGGCTTGCCGGTGATCGAGTTGACGATCGACCCGCCGACCTTGGCGAGCTCGGAGTTGTAGTTCTTGACCGCCGCGTTGTACTCCTCGCGCGCGCGCTGGATGCGGTTCTCGGTGCCCTCGAGCTCGATCTGCAGATCGTGGAACGCGGCGTTGGCCTTCAGGTCCGGGTAGGCCTCCTGCGTGACGAGCAAGCGCGACAGCGAGCCCTTCAGCTGGTCCTGCGCCTTCTGGAACGCCTCCATCTTCACGGGGTCCGACAGGTCGTCGCCCGTCAGGTGGATCGAGGCCGCGTTCGCGCGCGCCTCGGTGACCTTCGCGAGCGTGTCTTCCTCGTGCTTCGCGCTGCCCTTCACGGTGGCGACGAGGTTCGGGATCAGGTCGTAGCGGCGCTGGAGCTGGGTGTCGATGTCGGCCCACTTCTCGTCGCAGGTGGCATTGAACTCGACGAGCGCGTTGTACTTGTGGCAGCCGCACAGCAACACGACGAGCGCGACGAGGAGTCGATGGATCATGGGCCGAGTGTGGCATATCCGGATCGGCGCGTCTCGCAACCCTCGAGTGTGCGATCGCGCTCGGATCAGCGCGGCGCGATCGCGACCTTCGCCTCGCACGGCACGAGCGCGAGGCCGTCGACGCAGACCGCGAGTCGCTCGGCGAGTCCCTGCGTGTAAGTCGCGTACGCGCTGCTGGTCTCCTCCCTGACCCGGAAGGCGTAGAACACGCCGACGAACGCCGCCGCGAGCCCCGCGACCATGACGACCTCACCGATCCGCTCGGTGGTGGCGTCGGGTCGGTCGGAGGACGCGGTGCGCAGGTACAGCACGCCGCCGATGCCGAACGCGAGCACGCCGGGGACGGCCCAGGCGGCCTGGCGAGTCTCGGCGTCGTCGCGTGCCGCGATGTGCCGCGCCGCGGCGCTGTCGGGTGGCAACAGTGGCAACAGATCCTCGGGGTGATGCACTTCGACGTCGTTCGCGAACACGATCGATTGGACCGTGCTGCAGCTGTGGTTCATGCACGTCGTGACGTCGTGTTCGCGGACGCCGGCGTACTGCCGGAACATCGCGATTCGCTGATCCGGCGTCATGCCGGGCTGGGGTGGCGGAATGGCGATGTGCGACGGGCCGCACGCCGCGATGGACAGGAGGACCAACACGCCTCGCATGACGCCAAGAATAACCCCGCGCGGCATGCGAAAGTCCGGTCGTGAAGCCGCTCATCATCCTCGGCTGTGGCTATGTCGGATCGCGCGTCGCGCGCGCGGCGCTCGCAGCCGGACGCCGCGTGCGCGCGTGCGGTCGCTCGACCGGCAAGCTCGCGCCGCTCGCCGCGCTCGGCGCCGAGGTCAAGTACCTCGATGTCGGGGTCCCCAAGCAGCTGCCGCTGGTGTGCAGCGGGTTCGCCGGCGGGACCGTCCTGTTCGCGGTGCCTCCGGTGACCGGGCTGCCGCCGGGGCAGGCGATGCGCTCCGCGCTGCAGGCCGCGTACGGCGCCGGCGCCGACTGCTTCATCTACCTGTCCTCCGCCGGCCTCTATGGCATGGGGCCCGACGACGACGTCTGGATCGACGAGAGCTCGCCGCTCGCGCACGACGACAGCGCGATGAGCAACGTGCAGACCGACGAGGCCGCGATCGAGCAGAGCACGTTCGATCGGATGCGCGTCGTGACGCTGCGACTCGCGCCGGTCTACGGCGTCGGGCGCGGCCTGCGCAACCGGATCCGCGCCGGCCAGTTCAAGATCCTCGACGACGGCCAGCACGCGACCTCGCGGATCCACGTCGACGATGTCGTCGCGATCATCGACGCGGTCGAGGATCGCGCGCCCCACAAGTCGATGTTCCTGGTCGCCGACGACGAGCCTACGACCCAGGGCGACTACGCGCGCTGGTTGTGCGAGCGGCTCGCGCTGCCGATGCCGCCATCGCGCTCGATGTTCGAGCCGGGCGCGTCGCGGGTGGCGCACCGCAACCGCAAGATCAAGAACACGCACCTGAAGACCACGCTCGGCATCACGCTGCGCTATCCGTCGTACCGCGATGGCGAGGCGGCGATCGAGGCCGAGGAAGCCGCGTCGTCAGACGCCGTGTAGATCGGCGGTGCCGGACTTCGTGCCGGTGCGCGCCACGCCGATCGCCGTCGCGATGCCGGCGATCACCAGGAGCACGAGACCGAGGCCGAGGTTGTTGAGCGACTCGCCGACGCCGGTGACGACGACGTTGCCGACGTCGCCGTCGAGCGTGGTGGCGGTCTGGAACGACTTGATGACGCCGGTCACGAAGCCGAGGCAGCTGACCAGGAACGTCAGCATCGCGAGCGCCGCGACGACGCGGCGGCGGCGCGCGTCGGGGCCCGCAGCGTAGCGGCAGGCGGCGACGACGAGGACGAGACCGGCGATGGCGGTGGGGTACATGCCCCAACCGCCGAGACGAAATGCTTCACCCATGCCGGATAGACATCAGCCGGCCGGGTCGGTTGCAGCGTGATCGTCGAGCCAGTGCTCGGTCGGGCCGCGTTCGCCCCGGGCGCGACGGTCGGCCTCGAGCTTGCGCAATTCGACCCGGCGGATCTTGCCGGAGATCGTCTTGGGCAACGTGGCGAACTCGAGGCGGCGGATCCGCTTGTAGGGCGCGAGCCGGTCCTTGCAGAACGCGAGGATCGCGGTGGCGGTCGCGGCGCTCGGGTCCGCGCCCGGCACGAGCACGACGAACGCCTTGGGCACGCTGAGCCGCAGGGGATCGGGGCTCGGGACGATCGCGGCCTCGGCGACGAGCGGATGCTCGACGAGCACGCTCTCGAGCTCGAACGGGCTGATCCGGTAGTCGCTGCTCTTGAACACGTCGTCGCCGCGGCCGACGAAGTGGATGTAGCCGTCGTCGTCGATCCGCGCCTCGTCGCCGGTGCGATACAGCCCGCCGGCCATCACCTCGGCGGTCCGCGCCGGGTCGTCCAGGTAACCGTCCATGAGGCCGAGCGGGCGGGGCGATAGCCGGATCGCGAGCTCGCCCTCGACGGCCGGCGCGTCGCTGGCATCGACGATCGCGACGTCGTAACCGGGCAGCGGGCGACCCATCGAGCCCGGCTTGACCGGCGCGCCGGGAGGGTTGCCGACCACGGCGGTGGTCTCGGTCTGGCCGTAGCCATCGCGGATCGTGATGCCCCACGCGCGCTCGATCCGCTCGATCACCTCGGGGTTGAGCGGCTCGCCGGCACCGACCAGCTCGCGCAGCGCCGGCGGGCGGAGGCCGAGCTCCTCGAGGATCACCATGCGCCACACGGTCGGCGGCGCGCACAACGTGGTGACGCCTTCGGCGCGCAGCACCGCGAGCGCGCGCTGCGCCGAGAACCGCGGCTGGTCGTGCGCGACGATCGTGGCACCGGCATTCCACGGCGCGAACAGGCTCGACCACGCGTGCTTGGCCCAGCCCGGCGAGCTGATGTTCTGGTGGACGTCGCCTTCGCGCAACCCGATCCAGTACATCGTCGACAGATGGCCGATCGGATAGCTCGCGTGGGTGTGCAGCACGAGCTTGGGCTTCGCGGTCGTGCCCGACGTGAAGTAGAGCAGCAGCGGATCGCGCGCGAGGGTCGCGACCTCGGCGAGGACAGGCGACGCGGCGCGCGCGTCGTCGAATAGTGCGTAGCCCGCCACCGCGCTCGTCGCGAGGCGCACGTGGAGGCGCTCCGGGTCGCGCAGCCGCGCCGCGCCATCGGCGTCGGTCACGACGTGCTTGACGTCGCCGCGCGCGATCCGATCGTCGAGATCGTCGGAGGTCAGCTGTGGCGTCGCCGGGATGATCACGACGCCGAGCCGGATCGCCGCGAGCATCGTCTCCCACAGCGCCGCGACGTTGGTCAGCATGACGAGCATGCGATCGCCGCGCGCTACGCCGCGATCGCGCAGGTAGCGCGCGACCGAGCGCGACCGGGTCGCGATCTCGTCGAACGACAGCCGCGTGGTCCCGGCATCGGTGACGATCCGCAGCGCGTCGCGCTGGTTGCCGCGCGCGTACGGCTCGAACCAGTCGTTCACCCAGTTGAACTGCTCGAGCTCGGGCCACGCGAACCCGGCGAGGTTGCCGGCGAGCAGGGCGTCGCGGGCCGCGCGAAACGTGGGCATGCGTGGGTCGTAGCACGCGCCTCGCCGCGACCTGAGGTCAGGTGGCGATCGGTCGCACCTAGAGCGCGACGATGCGCTTGCGGACCCGGCGAGCCTCGGCGATCACGGCGTCGCGGTCGCTCGCCGGGACGAGCGCGATGACGATCTGATCCGCCAGCTTGGTGATCAGCTGGACGAGCGCGAGGTCCTCGGGCGCGAGCGCCTCGGCGATCGCGTGCAGCATCGCGGGCGGCGCCAGCCGGCCGTGCTTGCGTGGCCGGTACCACGCGAACGCGGAGCGCGAGAGCTCGAACCGCCCGGCGATCGAGCGCACCGCGGCGACGATCGCGGCCGCGTCGAGCGTGCAGCGTTTGGTGCCGTCGTCGTACGAGAAACTCGTCGCGATCTTCTCGCGCTCGAGCCGCACGATCATCGTGTACCAGTCGTCGTCGACCTGCGCCGCGATCTTCTTGTCTCGCGACATCAGCAACGCGAGCGGACCGAGCGACGGCATCGGCCGAGGATACTACGCGCGGGGCAGCAGCATCGCGAGCATGCGGTCGGGCTCGCGAACGCCCTCGCGCGCGAGCCAGGCGCGCGCGCCGGCCCGCAGCGCGTCGCCCTCGTCGCCGTCGATCAGCTCGCCGAGCCGATCGCGGACCGCGTGCGCGTAGAGCTGGGTGTCACACGCGTCGAGGCCGACGAGTGCACGGCGGTAGCTCGCGACCGCGGCATCGCGATCGCCGCCGAGCTCGGCGAACAGGCCGTCGAACATCGCGCCGCATGCCGGCATGATCGGCACCGGCAGCCCGCGGAACGCGCGGGCGTGCTTGCGGCCCTCCGCGATCGCGGCACGTCGCGCCGAGCCCTGGCTGCGCGCGGCGATCGCGCAGGCGTGGCGGGCGAACGTCGAGCGGACGAGCAGCGCCTGCACCGGCGGTCGATCGAGCAGCGCGCGCCGCACGAGTGGGAGCTCCCGCGCCATGCGTTCGGTCATCGTCTCGGGTTCGCCGCGGTACAGCGCGAGGTCGACGCGCGAGCACAGCCCGAGGAGATGCTGGAACTGGTAGCTGCCGTCGGGCGTCGTCCACGACGCGAGCGCGGCCTCGATGTCGACCTCGATCGCGTCGGGCTCCATGCGCGCGAGCCAGGCGCTCGGAAACGCGCAGCGCAGCGTGACCGCGGTGTAGCGGTTGCCGTTGCGCGTCGCGGCCTCGGCCATCGCCGGCACCTGGCGCGCGAGCTCGCCGAGATCGCCGACGTAGAGCAGCGACCAGCACGCGAACATCGACACGGTGTCGAGCTCGAACCCCGCGCGCCCGACGTTCGCGCGGTACGCGGTGATCGCGGTCGCGAACTGATCGGCGGCGGCGCGGAACCGGTTGTGGAGGAAGAACTCGACGAACGCGCGCGTCGTCACGAGCTGCGACGGCACCGTCGGTTCGTCGGGCAGCTTGGCGGACAGGTCGGCGAGCTGATCGAGGAGGCGCACGGCGCGGCCATGCTTCGCGGTGGCGGCGAGGAAGTCGGCCTCGAGCGCGAGCGCGCGCGCGATGCGGTACGGCTCGCCGAGCCGCAAGGCCGACAGCAGGAACCGCGCGCCGAAGTCCATCGCGCGGAACGGGTCGACCAGCGAGAGGCCGAACGACACGCCCTCGCAGACGTCGACGCGCGTCAGCTCGGCCTGGCTGATCTGGCCGCGCGAGCGCGTCTTGAACCCGAGGCCGCGCACGCGCAGCCACGCGCGGCGCAGCAGCATCGACAGGAGCGCGCGGATCGGGGTCTTCGCCATCGCGAGCCCGACGTCGGCGAGCACCGCGCGCGTCATCGCGAGGCCCTCGGCGACGTAGCCGGACTGGAGCAGCGAGCCGGCGGCGCGCCGGCGGAGCTCGAGCGACGTCGCCGGATCGGCGCCGGTCGCCGCGGCGAGGAACTGATCGGCGGCCTCGCGCGGCCGCCCGGCATCGGCGAGCGCGTCGGCGAGCTGCTGCTGGAGCGCGCGGCGATCGGCGTCGGGCCACCGCGGATCCTCGAGCGCGATCGCGTACCACCGCGCCGACAGGTCGAACGCGAGCTTGGCGCGCGCGTCGTCACCGGCGCGACGCGCGTGTGCGGCGGCGTGCTCGGGATCGCCGGCGCCGTACCAGTGGCGGGCGAGCTGCTCGGGGGTGCCCTTGCCGGAGTACGCGATCGCGAGCGAGCGGTGGTGCTTCGCGCGCAGCTCGGCGGTCATCGCGGCGAGCACCGCGGCGTGAACGCGCGTGTGATACGGCTCGATCGTGTCGTCGGCGCGCGAGCCCGACACGCGCACGACGTGCTCGGCGCGTAACACCGAGAGCTGGCGCGAGATCTCGGCCGACGCGATGCCCGATGCCTGCGCGAGCACGCCGCGCGTCAGCGGCTCGCCGGCGACCGACACCAGCTCGGCGAGGACGCGCGCCATCGGATCGAGCTCCGCGATCCGCTCGCCGAGCATCGCGTCGAGGCCACGGCCGCGGAGGTCGTCGACCTTGTGCGCGCGCAGGTAGCGCGTCATCTCGATCAGGAACAGCGGGCTGCCCTCGGCCTCGCGGACCAGGCGCGCCGCGGTCTCGGTGTCCTCGGCGCCGAGGTGGCTGTGGGCGAGCGCGAGCGCGGCGTCGTCGGGCAGCGGACCGACGTCGATCACGGCGAGCTCGGCGTCCATCTTGCGCGCGAGCGCGAGGATCGGCTCGCCGCCGTCGATCCGCGTCGCGAGCACGAGCAGGATCGGTGGCGGATCGGGCGCGCGCAGCAGGTCGGCGAGCAGCGCCTGGGTGTCGCGATCGACCCACTGCATGTCGTCGAGGAACAGCACGACGGTGTGCCGATCGCCGAGGCGCTGGAGCGTCTCGCGAAGCGCGTCGAACGCCTGGGTGCGGCGCGCCTGCGGATCGGCGATCGCGCGGCTGCGCGGCGCGTCCGCGATCGCGGGCACGCGATCGAGCACCGGGAACAGCGTGGGCAAGAGGTAGGCGTCGCGTGGCAACAGCGCCTGCGCGTCGCTCGGCCCGAGCGCCATCCACCAGTCCGACAGCTCGTCGATCAACGGATCGATCGCCTTGTACGGCACGTCCTCGCGATCGAGGCAGCGGCCGCGCAACACGAGCGCGTTCTCGGTCGCGAGCCGCACGCGCTCGACGAAGCGCGCGCAGAGCGCGGTCTTGCCCTGACCCGATGGCGCACGCACGACCGCGACCGAGGCGCGGCCGCGGGCGAGCGGCGCGAGCGCAGCCTCGAGCGACGCGAGCTCGGCGTCGCGACCCGCGAACGAGTTCTCGCGCGACAGCGAGCTCGCCTGCAGCCGGCGCGCAGCGTCGTCATCGACCCCGAGGCGATTGAGCAGGACGGTCCCGCTCGGGCGCCGGGTCGGCTCGCGCTCGAGC
The DNA here is from genome assembly GCA_038321315.1 of Haliangiales bacterium. Lineage (GTDB taxonomy): Bacteria > Myxococcota_A > Polyangia > Haliangiales > Haliangiaceae > JABFXX01. The sequence continues at coordinate 19,845 of JBBQEX010000088.1, forward strand.
AGCTCGGCGCACAGCTCGTCGAGGTCCTTCGGGACGTCGAGCGCGAGCTGCGCGGCGCGCGGCGGTGTTTGGGTCTGCTTGTCGTACAGCACGCGGGCCGGCGGGCCCTCGAACGGCAGCCGCCCGGTCAGCGCCTGGAAGATCACGACGCCGAGCGCGTACCAGTCTGCGCTCGGTGCCAGCACGTGGTCGCCGCCGCACTGCTCGGGCGCCATGTACGGCACCGTGCCGACGATCGCGTGATCGCCCTGGCGCTGGTGGCGGTCGAGCTCGGCGGCGAGCCCGAAGTCGAGCAACACGACGCGGCCGTCCGCGGTGACCTGGATGTTCGACGGCTTGACGTCGCGGTGGATCTTGTTCGCTGCGTGCAGCGCGTGCAGGCCGCGCGCGAGCTGCGGCAGCACCTTGCGCAACAGGTCGACGCGACACGGGGACGGCACCACGACCGGCACCTCGGTCGGCGCGTCGCCGATCGTGAACGCGGGCAACGGCACGTAGCTCGTGAGGCTCGGTGGCTAGGTCTCGGTGCCGCCGAACGGCAGGGTCTCGTCGGCGGCGCGCTGCCAGACGTGAGACAAGAGATCGGTGCCGTCGAGCAGCTCCATCGTGAAGAAGCAGTCGTGGCCGTCGACCACGAGATCGTAGAGCGACACCAGGTTCGGATGGCCGAGGTCGGCGAGCGCGCGGAACTCGCGCTTCAGACGATAGATCTGCTCGATGTCGGGATCCTCGATCGTCTTCAGCGCGACCCGCTGGCCGCGCTCGAGATCCTCGGCCTCGTACACCACACCCATGCCGCCCGCACCGATGCGGCGAACCCGGCGATACCTCGACCCCACCCCCGCCCCGACCACGGTCACCGTCTGGGCCGGGGTACATCGCGGTCGAGGACCGTCTTGCGCTCGTCGCGTGCCGCGGCGCGGATCGCCTCGTCACACAGCGCGCGAACGTTTTCGGACAGCACGTCGCCGACCGCATCCGAGCAATTGAAACCCGAGCGATCCTTGATGTACTTCTTCAGCTTCGAGATCACGATCATCATGTCGCGCTCGGCGTCGCGCAGGATCGGATCGGTGGCGGTGATCGGTGGCGTCGGCGAGGGAGCGGGCTCGGCGACGATCCGGCGCACGACCGGCGTCGGGGCCGAGCCGACCGGTACCGCGGGTCTCGGCACCGTGGTCGGTCCCGACTCGGGCGCCTGCGCGGCGAGCTCGCGCTGCCACTGCTCGGCGGTCGGTGACCGCTCTTCGACCGCCCACGCGTCGCGGTGGCGGAGCATCGCGACGTGGCTGTCCCAGCAGGACACCGAGCAGAACACGAGGCGGGTGCGGCTGCGGTTACAGGTCGAGACGCTGCAGATCCAGTGGACCTCGCCAAAGCCGATCTCCGCCCGACACGCGCTGCACTTCAGCCACATCCCGAAACACTACCGCGCCCGTCTCCTCAGGAGGATGACGCCGAGCCCGATCGCGAGCATCGCGCTCCCGGTCCGACCGCGGCCGCCGCTACAGCAACCGCCGTCGTCACCGGCGAACCCGTCGAGCGAGCACTTCGAGGCCGCGGCAGTCGCGGTGTACTTGACCGTCACCGCGAGCGTGCGCATCGGGTTCGTCGAGTCGGTGATCGTGACGACGAGGCTGTCGTCGCCGGCCGCGGTCGGGCACACCTTGACCTCGCCGTCGTCGCGCACCGCGGCCATGCCGTTCGCCGGCATCGTGGTGATCGCGAAGGTGTGCTTGTCGCTCGCGGGATCGTTCGCCGCGATCGTCGTCGAGCCGCCGGTCGCGTCGGGCACGAGCGGGTCGAACATCGGCTCGGGGCCGTGCGCGACCTTGCCGCCGGCGACCTGCTCGATCCAGTCGACGACGTGATCGGGCCGCTCGTAGATCCCACCCTCGGAGCACTGGAACTGCGAGTTGTCAAAGCCGCGCGACGTCACGCCGGCGAGGAACGTGCCGTAGCTCGCGACCAGAAACAGCGGCCCGCCCGAGTCGCCGGGGCAGGTGTCGATGCCCATCCCGCCGGCGGCGAGCTCGCCGTCGGGCTGGGCCGCGGCGTTGCAGCCGTTGTGGAGGTTGGTCGTGCAATCGAAGTCGGTGACGGTCGACGTCGCCTCCTGCAACTCGGGGATGTACGTCATCCCGTTCTTGTCGATCGAGCCGTAGCCGGCGAACGCCACCATCGCGCCGTTCTTGACGTCGACCCCGGCCCAGCCGGTCGCGAGCGGGCGCGGCTCGAACTTGCTGTCCTTCGACAAGACCAGGATCCCGACGTCGACGCTGGTCTGCGAGCTCGGATATTCGTGCACCGACGCGACGGTGATGACCTCGCCGAGCTCGGGGTGTGCCAGCGAGTTCGTCCCGACGAGGGCGGTCGCGGGGGTCGGCGGCTGGTTGACGCAGTGGCCCGCCGTGATGACGACGTTCTTCGCGATCAGCGTGCCGGTGCAGTAGGTCGACTGCGGATCGTTGTTGTCGAACGGCACGGCCGCGATCTCCGGGTACTTGCCGACCGGCGCGGCGGAGCCCCCGATCACCGGGACCGGGGGCACGCCGGCGTGGGCCACGATCGGAGCGAGGAGCAAGGCGAGGCCGATGCGAGCGCGCATGGCGCGAGTGTCGCATGCGTTCGCGTGGCATAGTGCGCGCGATGTCGCGTGCCCTCGTGCTCGCTGTCACGCTCGCCGCCGGCTGTCACCACGCCAAGCCGGCGAACGTCGTCGACAAGCTCCAACCAACCTCCGACGCCGATCCCGATGGCCCGCACCGCGCGGCGATCACCGCGCAGGTCAAGCCGTACGTCGACTCCGAGATCGTGAACGGGATCGTCGTCGGCATCTACGACGCCGGCAAGCGCGAGATCTACGGCTTTGGCCGCGGCCCCGATCCGCAGAAGCCACCCGACGGCAAGACGCTCTACGAGATCGGCTCGGTCACCAAAGTCTTCACGTTGCTGCTCCTCGCCGACGCGATCCAGCGAAAGCTCGTCGATCTCGACACGCCGCTGTCCGAGCTCCTGCCGCCCGGCGTGACCGCGCCGATCAAGGACAAGGTCGCGATCACGCTGCGTCACCTCGCGCTGCACACCTCCGGCCTGCCGCGGATCCCGCAGGGCCTGATGCAGGCCGATCCGCTCGATCCGTACGCCAAGTACAACGAGGAGGCGCTGTATCGCGACCTCGTACACACCGCCCTGACGGTCTCGCCGGGCGAGCGCGTCGAGTACTCCAACTTCGGCGCAGGCGTGCTCGGCTTCGTGCTCGGCAAGAAGCTCGGTGGTGGCTACGCGGCCGCGGTCGCGGCGCGCGTGATCCAGCCGCTCGGCCTCGCGAGCACGTTCGTCGGCGTTCCGCCCGGCGAGGTCAAGCGCCGCGCGGTCGGCACCGATGAGGACCTCGCGACGGTCGGGCCGTGGCGGTTCGACGCGCTCGCCGGCGCCGGCGCGATCAACTCCGACGTCCGCGATCAGCTCGCGCTCGTCGAGGCCGAGCTCGACGCCGCGTCGGGCGGCACGCTGCCGCTGCGCCACGCGATGAAGCTGACGCAGGAGCCGCAGCTCGACGTCAGCGCCGGCGTCGCGAACGAGGGGCTCGGCTGGCAGATCGATCGCCGCGGCCGCTACTGGCACAACGGCGCGACCGGTGGCTACCACGCGTTCGTCGGGTTCGACGTCAAGACGCGACGCGGTGTCGTGATCCTCGCGTCGACCCAGGTCACGTTGCTCGATCACCTCGCCGACACCCTGTACGACGTGCTCGACGGCAGCGCTCCGCCGCCCGCCAAGCTCGCGACCGCGGCGCAGGACGCCGAGTACGCCGGGACCTACGATCTCGGCGGCGAGAAGGTCGCGATCGTCGCGAGCGGCCAGCGCCTCTACGTCGAGGGTCGCGGCGAGCCGCGCCACCGCCTGATCCCGATCTCGGATCACGAGTTCTGGATCGAGGCCCTTCAGGCGGTCGCCGCGTTCGAGCGCGCCGACGACAAGATCGCCCGTGTCGTGTTCGTGATCGGCGACAAGCAGCTCGCCGCCACCCGCGTCACCGAATAGCGCGCACACCGATCGCGGACGTGCCGGTGAGCCCGTCGATCCACGCGTTGTACTGGGTCGCGATCGGCTGACCGTCACCGAGCGTCACGCCGGCGTACTTGTCGCGCGAGGCCGCGCTGATCGGGAACATCGTGATCAGGCGGTGCGTGTTGCCGACCGCCGTCGAGTACACCAGCAGCGCCGCGGCCGCCGCGGTCGGGTGCGGGAGGTCGACGAAGTCGGTGCGCAGGACGACCGACTTCCCACCGACGACCACGGTCTCGCTCAGCCGCCGCGCGTGCAGCGTCGCGACGTCGAGCGCGCGCACCGCCGGGGCCACCAGGTCGGGCGCGCTGCGGACCGCGGCGAGCTCCGCCTCGCCGGCGAACGCGATCGATCCCGCGAGCCACGTCACGTTGCCGAGTAGCGTCCCGGCGACCGGCGCCGCCGCGATCGTGCCGGCCGGGAAGCCGAAGCCGTCGTCGATCGTGGGCTGCACCCAGCGCGCGCGCTTCCAGCCGTACGGCGTCGCGAGCAGCGAGAACAGGTACCCGTAGGTGTGCTGGACGCCGGCGTGGACCACGCGATCGTGCCGCGGTTGCACGCCGGCCAGCGCCACGAGCTCGTCGACCAGCGCCGGCGCGACGATCGGCTCGGCGCCGAAGCTACCGTCGGGCGCCTGGTTGAAGTTCAGCGCGCCACCCCACACGCCGAGCATCGCCGGCGCCCGGGCATCGCGCGCGAGCTGCGCGACGATCGTCGGCGCGCCGTGCAGCAGCGCCCCGCGCGCATCCGTGGTCGCCGCGCGCGCGACGTCGGCCCACGGGCAGTCGACCGCGGTCTCACCCACGGCGGGACACGCCGACGGCGGCGCCGTCCGGCACGCGAGCAGAAAACCCAACAGCCATCGCACGGGCACTACTGGATGATGTCGAAGTTGTCCCACGCCGGCGTGTGGTTGTTCTCGCCGGCGGGCTGGTTCCACAGGTAGAGCGCCGGGTAGGTCGTCAGCGTCGTGCCGTCGTCGACGACGGGCGTGACGTAGAGCTGCGGGTTGTTGCCGGTGCCGCGCGTCGAGCTGAAGGTCACCCAGTAGTACGACTTCGCGCCGACCTTGGTGACGCCGGGCGCCCACTTGGGCCAGCTGTTGGTCACGCCGGGGCTGGTGCGGCCCGAGCAGGTCGGCGGCGCGTTCGCGCGCAGCGAGACCGGCGTGCCACCGGCGCGCGGGATGACGAACACCTCGGCCTGCGCGTTGTTGTAGCTGGACTGGCCGTCGAGCACGCGGTTGAACGCGATGAACTTGTCGTCGGGCGAGAACGTCGGGTAGTACTCGTTGTACGTCGTCGTATCGGCGCCCGGCACGGTGGCGTAGGTGCCGCCCGCGCGCGCGGTGTACGGCACGGTCGCGAGGTTGCCGTGGCTGGTCGACACGCCGCTGCTGACGTTCGGCGCGCTGACGTAGAGCAGCGTGTCATCGGTGTGTGCGAACGACGCGTACGCGGCGGCGTTCGGCGTCGTCGTGCCGGCGACGACGTCGCCGACGCGCACGATCACGCCCCAGCCGGTACCCTCGGTCTGCGACGTCGCCTCGAGGTCGGTCCAGATCATCTCGAAGCGGCTGTTGATCGGATACATCGTGACCGCGGTGTGATCGCCGGCGCGCCAGTGCGCCTTGGAGAACACCGGCTGCTCCTGGTTCTGGCGCGCCATCAGCAGCTTCGCGGAGTCGGTGAGGAACGGTGGCTGCGTCGCGGTGCCGTCGGCGCTGAGCAGGCCGAGCTCGGTCGGGTCGCCGGTGCCAGCCTGCGGGCTCGCCGAGAACCCGACGTACGCGCCGTCGGGCGTCGACGAGTGACAGCCGACGCACAGCGTGGCCTGCGTCGGGTTGTCGGCGGGCTTGATGATGTCGCGGACGGTCTCGTCGCCGACCTTGAAGCCGCGCAGCTTGGTGCCGCCGGTCGTCGTCCAGTAGACGATCGCACCGGGCGCCGCGGCGGGCGCGATCGCGATGTCGCCGGTGCTGCCGAGCTCGGGGCCGGTCGTCAGCGCCATCGTGCCCGCGTCGTAGGTCGCGCCGCGCACCGCGACGGTGATCGGCTGATCGACGACGTGGTTGGCGAGCTTGGTCCAGACGTCGAGCGGCATCGTCCACGTCGCGGCGCCGGTGTAGACCACGAGCGGTTGGAGCTCGTGCGGCGTCGTGATGCGGATCTCGAACAGGTTCTCGGAGCCGGTCGGCACCCACGAGAACCGCGGCCGCAGCCAGTTGTTCGGATACAGCGTGCCGACCTCGGGCTCGACGAGACAAGGCCCACCGCTCGGCGCGCCGGTCGTCGGCGATCCGAACAGCGTGCCGGCGGTGCCGGGCGCGCTCGGATCGATGATCGGCATCGCTGGAAAATCGTCCCACGGTCCGGCGAACGCGTCGGGCGGCAGCGGTGTCGCCTCGTTGTGGTTGCCGCCGTCGCCGTTGCCGTTGTTGGTGTCGTGCTTGGATCCGCACGCCACCAGCAGGATCGCGATCACAATCCAGCGCTGCCTCATCGTCGAGGAGCGTACTACGGACAGGCGCCGATCGCGGGAATCGTCGTCGAGCGCAGCCACATCTGCGCACATGTCGTCGGGTCGTAGCCGGTGACGTCCTTCAACGTCTGGAGCATGTCTGCCATCTTCGCCGCGCCGCCCTGGTGCGCCATGAAGAACGTGTGGAGCGCCTGGTCGACGAGCGCGGGACTCGTCTTCATCGCGACCGCGCGATAGAAGAACGCGCCGCGCATGTAGGGCGCGTTGGTGAACAGCTTGTCCTTCTCGATATCGACGACGCCGCAGCTGTCGGGCCACACCAGGTCGGTCGCCGGGACCTGGTTCAGTTCCGTCGCGTAGCTCTGCCAGACCTGGGCGCCGACCGTCGGGGCGACGACCTCGAGCGCGCGCCCGGCGAGGTAACTGACGGTGCCTTCGGACATCACGAAGTCCTCCCAGCAGGCGATGCGGATCCCGTCGCCGAACCAGCCGTGCGCCGACTCGTGGACGTTGGTCGTCTCGTCGCCGAGCGACGGCGCCGCGACATGCCAGAACGGATGGTGCTCCATCCCGCCGAGGCCGTTCGCCCCCCAGGTGACCGGCACCGCGCCGAGCTTGCCACCGAACCGGTACGGCCCGAGCGTCTTCTCGAACCAGTCGACCGCCGCGACCAGGTTCGCCGAGCCCTTCTGCGCCGCGGTCATCTCGCCCGCGGTCCGGTACCACATGCTGACCTGCGTCCCGGCGGTGGTCGTGCCGACCGGTAGCTCGGTGTACGTGCCGATCGCGAACGCGACCTGGTAGCTCGGCGCGACGGTGATCGACGGCGGCACGACGGCGACCGAGCCGCTCGGCACGCCGGTGATCGCGATCGACGAGAACGACGTCCCGTCGGCCGGCGCGCTGTGACACGGGAACATGTTGCCGCAGAAGTACGGCCAGATCAGCGAGTAGCCGTTCTTCGAGATGCCCTGGAAGCCCTCGTGCAACTTGTAGTGATAGTTGATCGCGAAAGGTCCAGTCGCGTCGTCGACCGCGAGGTCGAGCAGCTTGTCGTGATCGGCGAACGCGATCGGCGTGCCGTCGGTGGTCGCGATCGAGTCGATCTGGAGATCGCCGACCTCGAGCGTCGCGCCGTCGTCGCCGGGGCCGAGCGCGATCGTCGCCACGCCGGTCTGCGCGGTGACATCGAGCGCGAGCGCGGTGTCGACGATCTCGCGCGCCGGGTTCGCCATCGGCACCGGCATCGCGTCGGGGGTCGGCTCGCTGCCCTTGCAGGCGACGACGAGCACGAGCATCGCGCGACGCATCAGTAGCGCGTCAGGCTCGGGTCGACATCTTTGGCCCACGCGTCGATGCCGCCCGCGAGGTTGTAGACCGTCGCGAAGCCTTCCTTCAGGAAGTGCTCGGCGGCAGCGCGGCTGC
>JBBQEX010000089.1:0-27454 GCA_038321315.1 Haliangiales bacterium
TCCTCGAGCTGTGGCAACGCACCCGCATGGACTGGGGCTTCGTCACCGATCGCCTCGCGACCACGTTCCGCAAGGAGAAGTGGATCGGCGCGCACGAGCGCCGGTTCGTGGGCGAGACGCTGTACGGCCTCGTCCGCCACCTGCGGCGGGTCGATGCCGCGCTCGCCCGCGGGCGGCGGGCGACGACCCGGCCGCCGCGGGATCTCGAGCGCCTGCTCGCGCTGCTCGTCCTCGACCGGCTGATCGAGCCGGCGCGGGCGGCCCGGCTCGAGCGCGACCTCGACTGGAACGCGGTCGCGACGATCGATGACGTGATCGCGGCGGAGCGCAAGCCGGCCGCCCGGATCGCGCTCGCCGCCTCGATGCCCGACTGGCTGGCCGAGCGGTTCGTCGCCGACTGGGGGGATCAGGCCGAGGCGCTCGCGCGCGCGCGCAACGAGCGCGCGCCGATGACCGTGCGCGCCAACCTGCTCGTGACCTCGCGCGACGAGCTCGCGGCGGAGCTCGCGCGCAACGGCCTGAAGACCACGCCCGGGCGCTGGTCCGACACCGCGCTCCACCTCGAGAGCCGGACCAACATGTTCGCGCTCGATGCGTTCAAGCGCGGGGCGATGGAGGCGCAGGACGAGGGCAGCCAGCTGCTCGCCGATCTCGCGGTCGCCGGGAAGCCGCCGGCCCTCGCGATCGATCTGTGTGCCGGCGCGGGTGGCAAGACGCTCGCGATCGCCGCGCGGCTCGGCAATCGCGGCCGCCTGGTCGCGAGCGACATCGACACCCGCAAGCTCGACGAGCTCCGCAAGCGCGCCCGCCGCGCGACGGTCTCGAACGCGCAGGCCCTCGAGCTCCCCGGCGGCAGCTGGCCGTTGCCGCTCGACGCGCTCCGCGCCAAGGCCGATCTCGTGCTGGTCGACGCGCCGTGCTCCGGCATCGGCGCGCTGCGCCGCAACCCCGAGGCGCGCTGGCGGTTGCGCGAGGAGGATCTCGACGGCTTCGCGAAGCGCCAGAAGGAGATCCTCGGCAATGCGCGCCAGCTGCTCGCGCCCGGTGGTCGCCTGGTCTACGCGACGTGCACGCTGCTCGCGGTCGAGAACGCCGAGGTCGTCGACGCGGTGTGTGCGCAGCACGCCGATCTCTCCCGCGTGCCGCTGCGCGACGTGCTCGGCGCCGAGCGGGCCGCCGCGCTCGGCGACGGGGAAACTCTCACCGTGCGTCCCGACCGCCACGGCACCGACGGGTTCTTCGCGGCCGTGCTCACGCGCACGTAGGCACGGCGTTCGCACCGACCACAGGCGTGACGCTCGATCAAGCCGCACCGTCGACGTCGACAACACCCGGCGTTGCGAATGGCAACGTCGTGGGGCGTGGTACCCTCGAGCGTCCGATGTCCATCGAGGTCACGGTTGTACGAGACCTCACGGCACTTCGCGCGCTCGAGCCCGAGTGGCGCTCACTCGCGAGCGCGGGAGCCGGCGCGCTGTTCCGTGGACCCGACTGGCTGTTGCCGTGGTGGCAGGCGTATCACAACGCGCTCGCCGCCGAGCTCCACGTCCTCGTCGGGCGCGCGACCGAGGCGATCGGCGACGTCGCGATCGGTTCGGTCGTGTGCATCGCGCCGCTGTATCGCCGCACCGTCAAGGTCGCGCTGCTCGACACCCGCGAGCTGCGCATGCTCGGCGATGCCGGGCCGCGACCGCCGTCGCTCGATCTGCTCGCGCGACCGGGCTGGGAAGATCGCGCCGGCGCCGCGCTCGCCAAGGCGCTCGCCGACACCGCGTCGACCTGGGATCTCGTCGAGCTCGAGCCGCTCGCCGATCCGTCGCGCGTGCGCGCGCACCTCGTGCAGCGCCTCGGGCCCGCCGGCTTCACGATCGAGAGCGCGATGTCGGGTGGCGGCGCGAGCCGGATCGCGCTCGCGTTCGCGTCGCCGGATCACGATGTCGAGGGCGTGCTCGCGACCAGCGGCGAGGACGTCGCGGCGCTGCGGAAGGGTCTCTCGGCGCTGCGCCGGTTGTCGCGGCTCGAGTGGGCCGAGCGCGACGAGCCCTCGCCGCTCGCCGATCAGGAAGCGATGACGCTGCTCGAGGAGGTCGCGCTCGCGCTCGGCAAGCAGGGCAAGGCGCGGCTCGGCCGGATCGACGATGCCCAAGGCGAGACCTGTGCGGTCGCGCTCGTGGTCGACGACGGCGATCGCGCGGTCGTGCTCGCGATGGCCGTCGATCCGCAGGTCCCGCGCGCGTCGCAGCGCTTGCTCCACGCCGAGGCGCTCGCCGCCAAGGCGCGCGCCTGCGTCGCGCTCGACGTCGTGACCGGCGCCGCCGAGTACGGCCTGCCAGATCTGCCGAGCTCCAAGCAGCCCGCGCTCGCGGTCCGCATCTGGGGACAGTCGGCGACCGCGTCGGTCGGTCGGACCTACACGCACGTCGCGCGACGGGCGCGACGCGCACGCGAGACCCCGGCGATCGCCGCGTCCCAGGCGCGCGCAGCCTGGACCAAGATCCGCAGCGCGGCGACCAAGGTCGCGCAGTACGATCGCTACTGTCTCTACCGCGGCCAGCTGTGGACCCGCGGCATCGAGGCGCCGCCCGGCCTCGAGCTGCGCAACTTCACGCTCGCCGACTTCGACGCGCTCGACGAGGCCGCGCGCGGCGAGCTGATCGAGCACCTCGCGCTCGACGAGGCCGTCGTGCGCACCCAGTTCGCGCGCGGCGACAACGCGGTGATCGCGACGCTCGGTGTCCGCCCGGCCGGGATCGCGTGGGCCGCGCGCGGTCCGATCGAGGCGCCCGAGCTCGGCGGCCGCCTGTTGCACCTCGCGAAGTACGACGCGTACATCCACAGCGTGTTCGTCGCGACCGCGGCGCGCGGCCGGCTGGTCGCGCCGACGATGCTCGAGCACCAGGTCAAGCAGCTGCGCGCGAACGATGCGTACCGCTCGTGGGCGCTGATCGCCGCCGACAATCAGGCGTCGCTGCGCGCGTTCCAGAAGGCGTCGTTCACGCCGGTGTGCGACGTGATCCACGCGAAGATGGCCGTCGTCGATCGCGTCGTCTGCCGGCCGCCGGATCCCGAGGCGCAGGAGCTCCTCGGCCTCATCGATCCGTAGGCGTAGCTCCGACAGTGTCGTCGGGAATTTGCCGAGACGCATCTTGATCGCGGGTTCGGCGAGACCCGCGCGTAACGTGGTAACTTCGATCGGCCGATGGCCCGCGTGCTGCGATTACCCGACAAGGGTCGGCTGCTCGTGTGCACGGACCTCCAGGGTTGCATGCGCGACTTCAACCGCATGGTCGAGGTCTTCGAGGCCGCGTTGCTCCAGTATCAGGGTGACGCCCACCTGATCTTCACCGGCGATCTGATCCACGGGCCTCACATCGATCCCGAGGACTGGCCCGACTTCCTCGGCGAGTACTACCGCGACGCGTCCGGCGAGGTGATGATCGCCTACGCCGGTCTCGCCGCGCAGTACCCCGGTCGCGTCCACGCGCTGCTCGGCAATCACGAGCACGGCCACATCGGCGGCCCGCACACCGCGAAGTTCGCGGCCGACGAGGTCGCGCTGCTCGAGCAGATCCTCGGCCCGTCGGGCACCGCCCGCATGCGCGGCATCATCCACACGTTCGCGCTCGCCGCGATCAGCCGATGCGGCGCGATCTTCACGCACGCCGCGCCTGCCGCGGTGCTCGACTCGGTCGCCGACGTCGAGGCCGCCGACCTGTCGTGCGCCGGCTACGCCAGCCCGCTCGACGTGCTCGACAACCCGGTGATCGGCAAGATGCTGTGGGCGCGCGCCGCGACCGCCGCCGAGGCACGCCGGTTCGTGAAGGCGATGGGCGGCACGATCAGCATCTACGGCCACGACGTGATCCCCGAGGGCTTCGAGATGGTCGGCGACGAGCAGATCGTGGTGTCGACCAGCTTCGGGCTGTTCGATACCAACAAGGTCTACGCGAGCCTCGACCTGTCGGCGAAGTACAAGACCGTCCACGACCTGCGGATCGGCCACGAGCTCCTGCCGCTCTACCCCGACAAGGCCCCGGCCCGGCTCGGCGGCCGCGCCAAAGCATCGTAATTACTACGAGGCCGGTTCTCCGTTCGGGCAGGAACCCTTGCAATTGGCCCGGAGCATCCCTATACATGCCACCCGCCATGAAGGACTCCGCCAACCATCCCCACTATCGTCCCGCCCGCATCTCGTGTGCGTGTGGTGCGCTCCACGAGACGTTCTCGACCAAGGGTGACTTCGGCGTCGACATCTGCTCGGCTTGCCACCCGTTCTACACGGGCAAGCAGAAGCTGATGGACACCGCGGGTCGCATCGACCGCTTCAACAAGCGGTACGCGAACGCCCCGGCGGGAACGACCACCTCCGCGACCCCGACCTCGGCGACCCCGACGAAGTAACGTCGAGGCGGGCCTCCGCCCATGTTCGATTCCGCAAATTTCCGCTCCAAGATGGAGGCGCTCACGCGCCGCCACGAGGAAGTCGGCGCGCTGCTCGGGACCGCCGAGGTCATCAACAAGCGCGCCGAGTTCATGCGGCTGTCGCGCGAGCACTCGGAGCTCGAGCCGATCATCGCAGCGTGGAACGCCTACGCGAAGCTGTTGTCGGACTACGCCGGCTCGAAGGCGATGGCCGCGGATCCGACGATGGATGCCGAGCTGCGCGAGCTCGCGTCGGCGGAGGCGCAGGACTGCTACGGCAAGCTCGAGCCGGCCGAGCACGCGATCAAGCTGCTGCTGCTGCCCAAGGATCCGAACGACGCCAAGAACACGATCCTCGAGATCCGCGCCGGCACCGGCGGTGACGAGGCCGCGCTGTTCGCCGGCGACCTGTTCCGCATGTACCAGCGGTTCGCCGAGCGGATGAACTGGAAGCTCGAGGTCATGTCGGTCTCCGAGGGGACCTCGGGCGGCATGAAGGAGATCATCGTCCTCGTCGACGGCAAGGACGTGTTCTCGAAGCTCAAGTTCGAGTCAGGCGTGCACCGCGTCCAGCGCGTGCCGGCGACCGAGGCGCAGGGCCGGATCCACACCTCGGCGGCCACCGTGGCGGTGATGCCCGAGGCCGAAGAGATCGACATCAAGATCGACGAGAAGGATCTCCAGATCGACACCTACCGCTCGAGCGGCGCCGGCGGCCAGCACGTCAACACGACCGACTCGGCGGTGCGCATCACGCACCTGCCGACGATGACGATCGTCGCGTGCCAGGACGAGCGCAGCCAGATCAAGAACCGCGCGAAGGCGATGAAGGTCCTGCGCTCGCGCATCCTCGAGAACGAGCGCGCCAAGCAGGCGTCGGCCGAGGCCGCGGCGCGCAAGTCGCTGGTCGGCTCCGGCGATCGCAGCGAGAAGATCCGCACCTACAACTTCCCGCAGGACCGCGTGACCGATCACCGCATCGGGCTCACCAAGCACAACCTGCCGGCGATCATGGACGGCGCGATCGACGACATCATCGAGGCGCTGCGCTCGTACGCGCAGGCCGAGCAGCTCAAGATCCAAGCCGGGCTGTGAAGCTCCTGCTCCTGCTCGTGATCGCCGCGTGCGACACGCGAGCTCCGGTCGAGACCTGCACCGACAGCCTCGAAGGCGAGTGGGATCACGAAGGGCACCGCTGGGTGCTCGTCGAGTCACCGGGCCGGGTCGAGGGCTACCCGATGTTCGCCGACCACCCGACCACGCCGACCGCGGGCGTGACGACCGCACCTCGCGCGCTCGACCTGCCGCGCACGCCGTCGGGGCTCGCGCCCGGGACGATCGCGCGCCGCTACCAGCTCGGAGCGCACGCGTGCGTCGCGACCGCCGAGGTCCATGTCGTCGCGTGCGCGGGAAACACGCTCGAGCTCGTGATCGGCGATCCGGCCGAGCCGGTGTTCGTCGACGACACGCGATGCAACGCGCTCCGCGGCGAGTCCCACCGCGAGCGCTGGACCCGCGTGCGCTGAGCGCTCACGCGTCGCGATCGCGCGCTACTTGACGAGCTTCTGGAGCTCGGCCTTCATCTTGCCGATCTCGCCGTCGACGTCCTGCTTCTCGAACCCGCAGTGGGCGTAGCGCACGATGCCCTTGTCGTCGGCGACGAACGTCGACGGCATGGTGAGCGCGAGCGAGCCGGCCTTGTCCTCGCTCATGTAGACGAGGTTCATGTTCTTGAGCTTGAGCTTCGCGTTGAACTTCTTGCCGTCCTCGAGGCTGTGGTTGATGTTGACCGCGACGAACGCGATCTTGCCCTTGAACTCGGGCGCGATCTTGTCCCACGCGGGCAGCTCCTTCTTGCAGGGGCCACACCACTCGGCGCCGATCGTGACGAACGTCCACTTGCTCTTCAAGCTCTTCACGTTGAACGGCTTGCTGTTGCCGTCGAGCGCACCCTTGAGCTCCGGGAGCCGGCTGCCGACATTGATCGCGTCCTTCTCGCACTCGGCGAACGCGGCGTGAGTCGACAACAGGGTCGCGACGACGAGGGCGGTGCGCATGGCGCTCGGACGGATCAGGTGCGTCATCGATTCACTTCGCCGCCAGCTCTTCATCGATCCACATCTCGAGGTAGCGCGCGATCGGCGGGCCGCTGTAGTGCTGGTTGTTGAAGAAGATGTACGGCGTCGAGTCGACGCCGGCGTCCTCGCCCTGCTTCTGGTCGAGCGTGACGTGGCCGGTCGCCGCGGCGTAGTCGGTCTCGAACTTGGCGGCGTCGAGCCCGAGCTCCTTGGCGTAGCCGGTGACCGCCTCGTGCGTGTGCATCGGCGTCTTGGCGAACAGGAGGTCGTGCATCGGCTTGAACTTGCCCTGGAGCTCGGCGGCGAGCGCCGCCTGGGCCGCGCTGCGCGAGTCGGGGTGGCGCTGCTCGAGCGGGAACTGCATGAAGTAGGTGACGATCTTGCCGGCGCGGTCGGACAGGACCTGGTCCATCTCCTTCTTGAAGTGCTCGCAGTGCGGGCACTCGTAGTCGTAGAACTCGTAGATCTTGATCGGTGCGTCCTCGTTGCCCTCGTGCGGCGCCCGCGCGACGTCGAACTTCGGCTGCTTGCCCTTGGGCGCGTACTTGCTCGTGTAGTACTCGCGCAGCGTCGGCTCGGCGGCCTCGTCCTCGAGCATCGCGAGCACGTAGCGCACCGCGAACGGCGCGCGCTTGCACGACTGGTCGGTCGAGAACGACGTGCGCAGGCTGTGGGACTTGCCGCACGGCGAGTTGAGCGAGCCGAGCAGCGTGTAGAACAGCTTCTGCTTGTCGGCGTCGAGCTTGCTGACGTCGATCCCCGGCAGCGGACTCGTGTCGAGCTTGCCCGGGTCGACGGTCTTGGAGTCGCCGGCGCGATCGAGCGCCTCGGCGGCGTTGTCGCCGGGCGGCTTCTCGGCCGTCTTCTTCTCGCAGGCACCGCCCATGAGCAGGGGGGCGCAGAGGAGCGCGAGGATCAAATGCCCCGAAATTCGTGCGGTTGACACGCATGGGTTGTAGTTCAGCGTCGGAGCGGTTTCAAGCGACGCCCTGCTTGACGCCTGGCGTCATGAGCGGTATCAAACGACTGAATGACGGTTCATTCAGCGCCCGAGCGCGACCGCGGCGGGGACAAGCGCGAGCGCATCCTCGACGCCGCCGAGCGGGTGTTCGCGCGCCGGGGCTTCTTCGCCGCGCGGGTCTCGGAGATCGCGAAGGACGCCGGGGTGGCCGACGGCACGATCTACCTCTACTTCAAGAGCAAGGACGAGCTGCTGATCTCGCTGTTCGAGGAGCGGATGACCCAGGTCAACGACGCCCTCACCGCGGCGATCGCGGGCAAGCCGCCACTCGAGCAGCTGCGTGCGTTCGTGAAGACCTACCTGAAGTTGATCGACGAGGAGCCGGCGGCCGCCGAGGTGCTGACGATCGAGCTGCGCCAGTCGAACAAGTTCATGAAGGAGTACGACAACCCGCGGTTCGTCGAGTTCATGCGCATGCTCGGCGGGATCATCGCCTCGGGCCAGGAGGCGGGCGCGTTCGCCGCGGTCATCCCGAGTCACATCGCCGCGCGCATGATCTTCGGCATGCTCGACGAGCTCGCGCTCGCCTGGGTCCTCGCCCGCTCGCCGACGATCCCCGCGGGAGCGCCTGGTCACCGTCCGAAGAAGTTCGATATCGTGCGCGCCGCCGACTGGGCGATCGCGCTCATCACCTCTGGCATCAGCATGAAGGAGTCCACACCGTGAAGATCCTGGTTCCGATGAAGCGGGTCCCCGACCCGACGCAGAAGGCGAAGCTCAAGGACGGTCACATCGACCTGACCGGCGCGTCCTGGATCGTCAACACGTTCGACGAGTACGCGATCGAGACCGCGCTGCGGTTGGTCGAGAACGGCGCCGACAACACCCGCACCGCCGGCGCCGAGATCATCGTCGTCACGATCGGGCCCGGCGACGCCGCGAAGGAGATCCGCACCTGCCTCGCGATGGGCGCGGACCGCGCGATCCACGTCGAGGCGACCGATGCCGAGATCGACTCGCTCGTCGTCGTCAAGGTGCTCGCCGGCATCGTCGCCGTCGAGAAGCCGGACCTCGTCCTCATGGGCAAGCAGGCGGTCGATGGCGACGCCAACCAGGTCGGCCAGATGCTCGCCGGCAAGCTCGGCTGGGCGCAGGCGACGTTCGCCGCGTCGATCGAGGTCGCGGGCGACGAGCTGATCGTCGGCCGCGAGGTCGACGGCGGCGTCGAGTACAAGCGCGTCGGCAAGCCGAGCGTCATCACGGTCGATCTGCGCATCGTGTCGTCGCACTCGGTGAAGAACGGCATCACGCCGGCCTCGCACGCCTACAGCGGCGACGGCGCGCGCTTGCCGTCGCTCAAGGGCATCATGGCGGCGAAGAAGAAGCCGCTGACCGTCGCCAAGCTCGCCGACTACGGCGCCGAGCCCAAGCCGATGATCAAGGAGACCGGGGTCGTCCTGCCGCCGCCGCGCGCGGCCGGCCAGATCGTCGCGGACATTCCAACGTTGGTGAAGAAGCTCGCCGACGAAGCCAAGGCACTCTAAGGAGCGATGACATGGGCAACGTACTAGCGTTCTGCGAGTTCAACGAAGCCGGCCTGCGCTCGTCCGCGCTCGCGAACCTCACGTTCGCGCGCGAGGCCGCGACCGCGCACGGCGGCGAGGTCATCGCGCTCCTCATGGGTCCCGGCTCCGCCGCGGCCAGCGCACACGCGGCGAAGTTCGCGCCGAAGGTCATCACCGTCGAGGACGCGGGCCTCGCCCACTACCTCGCCGAGGCCTACGCGCCGATCGTCGCGCGCCTCGCCAAGGAGCACGGCGCGACCGTGATCTCGGCGACCGCGACCGCGATCGGCAAGGACTTCCTGCCGCGCGCCGCCGCGCTGCTCGACGCCGGCATGGCGTCGGACGTCTCGAAGCTCGCGAGCAAGACGAGCTTCGTGCGCCCGATCCTCGCGGGCAACGCATACTCGACCGTCGACATCGGCACGCCGGTGATCTGCGTGACCGTGCGCCAGTCCGAGTTCGAGCCGGCTCCCGAGCTCGCCGCCGCCGGCAGCGTCACCGCGGCTCCGGCGGGCGCGATCGACACCCACGGCGCGAAGTTCGACCGCCTCGACGCCCAGAAGTCGGATCGCCCGGACCTCGGCGACGCCAAGGTCGTCGTGTCCGGCGGCCGCGGCATGAAGAACGGCGAGAACTTCAAGGTGCTCGAGCAGCTCGCGGATCTGCTCGGCGCCGCGATGGGCGCGTCGCGCGCCGCGACGGATGCCGGCATGGTCCCCGCCGACTGGCAGGTCGGTCAGACCGGCAAGATCGTCGCGCCGAGCCTGTACTTCGCGGTCGCGATCTCGGGCGCCATCCAGCACCTCGCGGGCATGAAGGGCTCGAAGACGATCGTCGCGATCAACAAGAACAAGGACGAGCCGATCTTCCAGGTCGCCGACTACGGCATCGTGCAGGAGTGGGAGAAGGCCGTCCCCGAGCTGATCGCCGAGATCAAGAAGCTCAAGGCCAGCCGCTAGCGTCCGGCTGCCGGCCTGTGGATTGGGGACGCTTTTCCGAGTTGCTCGAGTTGGGGACCAACTCGAGCAACTCGGAAAAGCGTCCCCAATCCACAGGGCGCCGGCCGGACAACTGTCAGGAAGTTCGGCGGCGGGCGAATCATCCGGTAGATGGACGACGACCGCCACGCGCGCTTCGCGACGCTGCTCGCCGAGCACGGCGGCATCGTGGCGAAGGTCGCGGGCAGCTACGCCCGCGGGGCGGACGACCGCCGCGATCTGGCGCAGGAGATCGCGACGCAGCTGTGGCGATCGTTCGCGCGCTACGACGCGCGGCTCGGCAAGTTCTCGACCTGGATGTACCGGATCGCGCTCAACGTCGCGATCTCGCACCTGCGGCGCGCGCGGACGTTCGAGCCGCTCGACGATCACGACGCGATCGCGCCGAGCTCGGGCGACGATCGCAGCGAGGCGCTGTACGCGGCGATCGCCACGCTTGAGCCGCTCGAGCGCGCGCTCGCCCTACTCTACCTCGAGGACCGCCCGTACGCCGAGATCGCCGAGGTGCTCGGCATCAGCGAGGCGAACGTGGCGACCAAGCTCACCCGATTGCGAAGCCGGCTGCGAACGCAGCTGAAAGGAGCATCATGATGGATCTCGACGAGCTCAAGCAGCGATGGGGCACGCTGGAGGTGCGCGTGGAGCGCCTCGAGGCCGCAATGGTCGCGCGGCGCTCGCAGGCCGCGCTGCGCGGACTGCGCTGGCGCACCCGGCTCGGGATGGCCTGCTGGGTCGCGCTCGTGATCGGATCGGCGACGTTCTGGTCCGCGCACGTCGACGTGACCCATCAGCTGGTCGCCGGGCTCGCGCTGCACATCTACGGCATTGCGGGGATCGTGCTCGGCGCGATCCAGCTGCGCGCCCTCGCCGCGATCGACTACGGCGCGCCGATCGTCACGCTGCAGCGCCAGCTCGGCGAGCTCTCGCGCCTCCGCAGCCGATGCTCGCTCGCGCTCGGGCTGCCGTGGTGGTTTTTGTGGGTGCCGGCGATGATGGTGGCGTTCTCGGCGCTGTCCGGTGGCGACTTCTACGACGCGGTGTGGGCGTGGTCGTCGCTCGGCGTCGGCGCGCTCGGCCTGCTCGGGTGCTTCGCGATCGCACGCCGCCACGGCGCGGGCCCGACCGGCACGCGGATGTTCGAGGATCTCGCCGGGCGCAACCTGGCCCGCGCGCGCCGCGAGCTCGACGACATCACCCGGTTCGCGACCGAGGCGTAGTACGATCGTCGGCGTTCCGTGATCAGCATCGCGATCCCCGCGTTCGCCGTCGCGCTCGTGATCGCGCTCGCGTGGCGCAACCACTGGGCGCCCGCGGTCGGCGCGCTCGCCGGCGTGACCGTCGCGTTGATCGGCGGCGTCGTCGAGCTCCCCGACCTCGGTCAGGCGCTCGCCGAGCTGTGGCGTCCGATGATCAGCATCGTCGGCATCATGGTGACGACGGTGTGCGCCGCCGAGCTCGGCGTGTTCACGCGGATGGCGTCGCTGATCGAGCCGCGCACGCGCGGGCCGGTGCGCCACGCGTTTCGCTTCGTGTTCGTGATCGCCGCGATCACCGCGGCGCTGCTGTCGAACGACGCCGCGATCCTGCTCGTCACGCCGGTCGTGGTCGCGCTGCTGCGCGCGGTGTACCCGAAGCGCAACCCGAAGTTCCTCGTGCCGTTCGCGTTCGCCGCGTTCGTGTCGGCCGGCGTCGCGCCGCTGCCGACCGGCAACCCGATGAACCTGGTGGTCGCGTATCGCGCGGGCATCGGGTTCAACGAGTATGCGCTGCACATGATCCCGGTCGCGATCGCGGGATGGCTCGTCGCCTACGCGATGCTCGCGTGGTGCTATCGCAGCGCGCTGTCGGATCAGGCGCCGGCGCTCGGCGAGGCGCCACCGATCGTGCCGCTGTCGGGCCACGCCAAGCTCGTGCTCGCGATCGCGGCCGGCAGCATCGTGTCGTACCCGCTCCTCGCCGCGCTCGGACAGCCGATCTGGCCGGTCGCGCTGGTCAGCTCGCTCGCGAGCGTCGCGACGGCGCTGCATCGCCAGGTGCGGCTGCGGCAGATCGTCGGCGGCGTGGCATGGGAGCTCCTGCCGTTCCTGTTCGGCGTGCTCGTGCTGGCGACCGCGCTCGCGCGCGGTGGCGTGACCGCGTCGCTCGAGGCGCTGTACGCCGCGTCACCGGCGCCGATGGCGACGATCGGCGGGGTCGCCGCGGTCGGCTCGGCGCTGATCGACAACCACCCGATGGCACTCCTGCACTCGCACGCCCTCGCCCACGCGCCCCACGCCTACGTCTACGCCGCCCTGGTCGGCGGTGACCTCGGACCGCGCCTGTTGCCGATCGGCTCGCTGGCGGGCCTGATGTGGACCTCCGCCCTGCGTCGCCAGGGCGTGACCATTCCGTTGGGCACGTTCATTCGGGTAGGTGCGATCGTCACCCTACCGTCGCTGATCGTGTCCATGGCCGTGCTGAAGCTGATGACCTGGCTAATGTCGTAGATGTGCTACAAGACCGGTATGGCGTTCGCACAAGCTGCCGGTTTCAATCGCCCCATCCCGAACGCGGTCGCGACCGTCGGGGTCAGTGATCGCGTCACGTTCCTGCGCCGCACGTACGGGCTGCTCGGGATCGCGCTCATCGCGTTCGCCCTGCTGACGGGCGGCATGATGACGTACATGACCGAGACGAGCCTGAAGTTCTCGATGTTCGCGTTCAGCGGCATGAACTTCCTGATCGTCATGGTGCTGTTCGTCGCCGCCGGCGTCGTCGCCCAGAAGCTCGCGATGTCGGAGAGCTCGCGCGCGCTCCAGCTGCTCGGACTCGGGATCTACGTGCTCGTGCAGTCGCTGCTGTTGCAGCCGATCATGTGGTTCGTCATGTACAAGTTCGGCGATCGGTCCGCGATCGCGATGGGCGGCGTCGGCGTGTCGGCGCGCGCGATCAGCATCATCATGGAATCGGTCGTGATCACGCTCGCGATCTTCGTCGGGCTCACGCTCACCGTGTTCATCAGCAAGAAGGACTTCTCGTTCCTCCGCGGCGGGCTCGTGATGGCGACGTTCGCGTGCTTCGGCATCATCATCGCCTCGGTGCTGTTCGGGTTCAGCCTCGGGCTCGTCTTCATCGGGTTCATGATCCTGCTGATGGGCGGCTACATCCTCTACCAGACCAGCCTCATCATGAGTCAGTTCCCCCCGACCGCGTTCGTCGCGGCCGCGCTCATGCTGTTCGCGACCGTGGCGACCCTGTTCCGCCTCGTGCTGCAGATGGTCGCGTCCGTCAACCGTCGCTGAGCGTGTGCAGAGCGCCGAAGGGCGCTACAATCATCGGTGATGGCGGTTCCGGCTCCTGCATCGTCGACCGATATCGGGGCCGTCCGGAAGCTCGAAGACGCGATCGGCTCGGTCGTGCGCGGCAAACCCGAGGCGATCCGCGCCACGGTGGTGTCGCTGCTCGCACGCGGCCACCTGCTCCTCGAGGACATTCCCGGCGTCGGCAAGACCACGCTGGCGCGCTCGCTCGCGGCCTCGCTCGGCGGCACGTTCCGCCGCATCCAGTTCACCAGCGACCTCCTGCCGTCCGACATCGTCGGGGTCTCGATCTACGACCAGAGCGGCAAGGTGTTCGAGCTCAAGAAGGGCCCGATCTTCGCGAACATCGTGCTCGCCGACGAGATCAACCGCACGACGCCGCGCACGCAGTCCGCGCTGCTCGAAGCGATGAGCGAGGGCCAGGTCTCGATCGACGACGCCACCCACCCGCTCGAGACTCCGTTCATGGTGGTCGCGACGCAGAATCCCGCCGAGCACTACGGCACCTACCCGCTGCCCGAGTCGCAGATGGATCGGTTCCTCATGCGGATCTCCTTGGGCTATCCCGGCAAGGCGGTCGAGCGCGAGCTCCTGCGCGAGCGCACCGGTGGCGATCCGGTCGCGCGGCTCGCCGCGGTCGTCGATCTCGCGACCGTGCGCCGGCTGCAGGACTCGGTCGAGACCATCCGTGTCGACGACGCGCTGCTCGACTACGCGATGACGGTCGTCGAGGAGACCCGCCGCAGCCCAGCGATCTCGATCGGCGTGTCGACCCGCGGCGCGCTCGCGTGGTACCGCGCCGCGCAAGCCGCCGCGCTCGCCGCCGGCCGCGAGTTCGTGATCCCCGACGACTTGAAGTCGCTCGCCGTACCGGTGCTCGCCCACCGCATCGCGCTCTCGCAGACCCACGAATCGCTCGGTCGGATGCGCGTCGACGCCGAGCGGCTCGTCGGCGAGCTCGTCGGCCGCGTGCCGGTTCCGACTTGAGTCGCGGAACGTTCCTGTCGCGCCTGCGCCGGCGGTTTCGCCCGCCGCGCCGGCTGAGCTTCACGCGCGAGGGCCGCGTCGTCGTGATCCTGTCGGTCGCCGTCGGGTTCGCCGCGATCAACACCGGCAACAACCTGCTCTACCTGCTGCTCGGCTGGCTGCTGTCGTTCATCATCGCGTCCGGGATCCTCTCCGAGCAGACGCTCAAGCGCCTCGCGGTCACCCGGCGCCCGCCCGCGCGGGTGTTTGCCGGCGAGCCGTTCCTGATGGAGGTCGTGATCGAGAACCAGAAGCCCAGGCGCGCGTCGTATTCGATCGAGGTCGAGGATCTGATCGACCGCACGCCGCTCGACAAGCGCTGCTACTTCCTCAAGATCCCCGAGAAGAAGACGCAGCGCACGAGCTACCGCCACACGTTCGGCCGCCGCGGCCTGTACACGCTCGCGGGCTACCGCCTCGCGACGAAGTTCCCGTTCGCGCTGTTCCGGAAGTCGCGCGACGTCGACGCCCCGCTCGAGGTGCTCGTGTATCCGGCGCGCGTCGCCGTCGCACGGCCGCCGTCGCGCGCGCGGGTGTCCGGCGACTCGACCGCCGAGCGGATGGGCCGGCGCGGCGAGTTCTTCGGCCTGCGCGAGCGGCGCGACGGCGACGATCGCCGCGACGTCCACTGGAAGTCGTCGGCGCGCACCGGTCGGTTGCTGGTGCGCGAATACGAGGACGAACAGCAGAAGACGATCGTGATCGGCGTCGACAACGCGCTGCCCGCCGCGACGCGCGAGGCGATCGCCGACAAGGCGACCGCGCCGGCGCACGACGCGCAGATCGTCGCGGTCGAGCGCGCGATCAGCGTCGCGGCGAGCCTCGCGACCAGCTACCTCGAGGCCGGATGGACCGTCGAGCTGTGCGCGCGCGGCGAGCACGTCCCGCCCGGCGTCGGCCGCATCCACGCCGCGAAGATCGCGCGGACGCTCGCGCTCCTGCCGTACGTCGCCGAGACCGTCGCGTTCGCCGCGGTCGCCCCGCGCATCGAGAGCATCCTCGTCGCGCCCGGCGCGCTGCCATCGGGCAATCGCCCGACGACGACGCAGGTGATGACGGTATGAGGCCCGGGGCCGCACGATGAGATTCGCGGTGGCCCACAAGACCGCGACCTACCTCATGGTCGGGTTCGCGCTGGTCGCGATGGTCGGCGGCGGTGGCGTCGGCCCGGTCTTCGCGCTCGGCGGCGTGATCGCGTTCGCGGTGTCGTGGTTCTGGGAGCCGCCGTTCATCCGCTACGAGAAGTGGACGTGGGTGTGGACCGGGTTGTCGGTGTTCGCGCTGCTCTACTCGGTACTCACCGCGGTCGCGACCGGCGACTTCCTCGGCGTCGGCGCGCAGTTCCTGGTCTGGCTCGTGATCGTGAAGGCGTACAACCGGCGCGCGGCGCGCGACTGGCAACAGCTCTACCTGCTCGCGTTCCTCATGCTGGTCGCGGGTTCGGTGTTGAACGCCGACCTCACGTTCGGCCTGTGCTTCCTCGGCTTCGTGATCTCGACGACGTGGGCGCTGACGATGTTCCACCTCCGCCGCGAGATGGAGGAGAACCTGCTCGTCAAGCACTCCGATCAGGCGAGCGAGCGCGTCGAGGTCAAGCGGATCCTCGAGAGCAAGCGCATCGTGAACGCGCGGTTCTTCGTCGGCACCGGCCTCCTGTCATTCGGCGTGTTCCTCGCGAGCGCCGCGGCGTTCCTCGCGCTGCCGCGCGTCGGCATCGGCTTCTTCCTGAAGACGCGCCCCGGGATGACGCTCGCCGGGTTCTCCGATGGCGTGAAGCTCGGCGGTCACGGCGTGATCAAGAACGACCCGACCGTCGTGATGCGCGTCGAGATCGATCCGACGATCGGCGGGCGCGAGGCGCCGTACATCCACTGGCGCGGCGTCGCGTTCGACCAGTACATCAAGGGCGAGTGGTCGCGCAGCAAGCTCGCGCCGCCGGCGTTCGGGATCACCGGCGAGGCCGTCCACGGCGTCGATCGCTACTACGCGGTGTGGCCCGATCAGCCGCGGGTGAGGCCGGACTGGAACGAGGGCGCCGACAAGGTGCTCGACGCGCACTACACGCGCCAGGACGTCTGGCTCGAGCCGCTCGACTCCGACGTCCTGTTCGGCGCGTCGAACCCGCTGACCTACCAGTACGCGCACGCGATGCGACCGCGCGGCGAGAAGCACTCGCACAACGACGAGTTCCGGCTCGACCACGGCACCACCGTCCACTACCAGGTGTGGTCCGAGCTCCACCCGCCTCCCGTCGAGCAGCTGCGCGCGGCCTCGGCCGGCCCGCTGCCACCCGGCTTCGAGACCTACCTCGGGCCCGGCGTCAATCCGTTCTGGGATCCGGCGATCACGCCACGCACGCGCGCGAAGGCCGTCGAGATCACGCGCGGCCTGACCAACAACTACGACCGGGCGTCCGCGATCGTTGCCTGGCTTCAGAAGGACGCGACCTACACGCTCGAGCTCGCCGACCCCGGCAAGCAGGAGCCGATCGACTTCTTCCTGTTCGATCGCAAGAAGGGTCACTGCGAGTACTTCGCGTCGGCGTTCGCGATCCTCGCGCGCGCGGTCGGCATCCCGGTGCGCCAGGTCAACGGCTTCCTCGGCGGCGAGTGGAACGAGTACAAGGGCTACGTCGCGGTGCGCGCCGGCGACGCGCACTCGTGGGACGAGGTCTACTTTCCGGGCTCGGGGTGGGTGACGTTCGATCCGACGCCGTCGGCCAGCATCGACGAGCTCGGGCGCGGCGGCACGGGATGGACCGCGAGGCTGTCGCGCATGATGGACACGCTCCGCTTCCAGTGGAGCAAGTGGGTGATCGAGTACGACCTCGGCTCGCAGATGTCGCTGTTCAAGGGCATCGGCAGCGCGATCAAATCAGCGGCGGTCGCGGTCAAGGCCGCGGTCGTGTGGGCGAAGAACCGTGCGCTCGATCACCTCGCGATCACGATCGGCATGGCGAGCGTGATCGCGATCGCGATCGCGTGGCGCCGACGCCGGCGTCGCGGGTTGGCGATGGTCGATGGCGGGCGCCGGGTGGTCCGTCCACGCACGACGATCGCGACGCTCTACGACCGGGTCGGCAAGCAGCTCGCGAAGGCCGGGCACGCGCGCCGCAGCGCCGAGACGCCGCGCGAGCACGCCGACCGGCTCGTCGCGATCGCACCCGGGCTCGGCGAGCTCGTCGAGCTGTACTACGCGGCCGAATGGGGTGGCACGCGCGACGCCGAGGCCGAGCCCCGCGCGGTCGCGCTCGCGGCCGCGATCCGGGCCACGCTCGACGCTCGCAAGCGCGCGGCCTGAAAGTCTGTCGGGGGTCTCGCGCGCCTGCCAAAATGGCATCGAACCGGGGAAGTTGAAGTAGCGATCTCAGCGTGATAGCCATGTTCGTGGCGGCCCCGCATATGCACAGAGCAGCGTCGATGCGCGTCCCGTTGATCTCGAGCATCCTGCTGACCCTGGGGTTCGCAGGAGCCGTCCACGCCGACACCGGTACGTTGCCCGGTGGCATGACGATCAAGTTCAACCGGATCCTGATCCACGAGAACGGCGGCGATGCGCTGCTGCCACCGTCGAACACGATCGACGCGACCTGGAAGTACTTCAACCTCGCGCACTGCCAGTGCGACAAGGCGAACTACGGCAAGGAGTCGACCGACTTCAAAGAGGGCACGTTCTCGTGGGAGCTGATCCCGGTGAACAGCACCCAGACCGTGAGCCGCCCGGCGACGATCTGGGTCGGCACCGACTGCGATCAGATCCTGACGCGCGCGATGACGTGCTCGCGACTCGACTACGCCGGCATCTCGAGCATCGCGTCGATCCAGCAGCGATCGATCGCGACCCCCGAGCTCCGGCTGTTCGACCTGATGAATCCGCAGCCGAGCGCCGCGAGCGGTCCCTGCCAGTCGCTGCAGGGCATCTCGGCGACCGAGTGGTTCGTGGCCGACGGTGATGCCGACGGCACCGACGACTACTTCGCGAGCGCCGCGGTCACGGTCGACACCGCACCACCGCCGTCGCCGACCGACTGGAAGGCGGCAGGTGCCGAGGGCGCGATCAGCGTGTCGTGGACGAACCCGGCCGACCCCAGCGACATCTACGCGTTCCAGGCGCTGTGCTCGAAGTCCGACGGCAACCCGCCGGACGGCATCACGGTTCCGGCCGCGCTCTACCAGACCTCCACCAGCCTGTGCAGCGTGCCGAACGACATCACGCTCGACCCGGCCACCATCGACACCGGCGACCTCGGCGACGTCGGCACCGTCACCGGCGCGGTCGACGGGCTGGCGTCGCTGAACCCGAAGTTCCTGTGCGGCACCCAGACATCCTCGACCGCGACGAGCATGCGGATCGAGGGGCTCGCGAATGGTCAGGACTATCAGGTCGCGATCCTCGTGATCGACAAGTTCGGAAACGCGCACGGCACGTACTTCACGAGCCTCCTGCGACCGGTGCCGTCGACCGACTTCTGGGAAGACACCCACGGTCGCGGCAGCAAGGTCCAGGGCGGGTTGTGTAGCGTCGGTGGGGTCGGCGGCACCACGAGCGGTGCGCTGCTGCTTGGCGCCCTCGCGATCGTCGTCGTGCGGCGCCGTCGTCGCGTGCGCGGTGGTGGTGCGCTCGTCGCCGCGCTCGGCGTGTTCGTGGTCGTCCTCGGCGGTGCGCGCGTCGCGTCGGCCGACGACGCCGGCTACGATCCGGGCTGGAACGACCCCAGCAACGCGTCGAACAACTACGGCGGCGAAGAGGACTCCACGGTCAACTGGCACGCGGGCCTCCGCATCGGTCCGTACACGCCACAGATCGATGCCCAGCTCGGCATCATGCCCGGTCCGTACAAGGCGATGTTCGGCGGCTACTCGGTCATGCCGATGCTCGACGTCGAGCGCATCCTTTGGCGCGGCTTCGGGCAGCTCGGCATCGGCGGCAACATCGGCTTCATGTCGAAGAAGGCGCACACCTGGAAGGACGGCAGCGATCCGACCGACCCGATGCGCCCGCGCGCGACCGGTGACACCAACACGTTCCGCCTGATCCCGTTCGCGATCACCGGCATCTATCGGTTCAGCGTGCTCGACGACCTGTATGGCATCCCGGTGGTGCCATACGTCAAGGCCGGGCTCGCGTACGACCTGTGGTGGATGCGCGGGCCGAACGGAGATCTGTCGTTCACCTGCTCGAGCGGCGTCGCGCCCAACTGCACGAAGAACAAGGCGTACGGCGGCACGCTCGGGTTCCAGGGCACGATCGGACTCGCGATCCGCGGCGAGCGCATCGACTCGAACGCCGCCAAGCAGATGCACGAGAGCGGCATCCAGCACGCCGGGTTCTACGGCGAGCTGCAACTCGCGAAGGTGAACGGCTTCGGCAGCGACACCAAGCTCTCGGTCGGCGACAACACGTGGTTCGCCGGCGTCGACTTCGAATTCTAAAGTCATCAGGCGTCAGGAATGTGATCGCCGCGCCCGTGGTATCGACGGACCATGCGCCTCGGTACCCTGCTCTCGCTCTCGCTGCTCGCCTGCGCGAACCCCAAACCGACGGCCACGACGCCGCCACCGGCCCCGCCGATCGGCGATGCCCACGATGCGCACGATGCCCACGTCGCGATCGCGACACCGCCGGTCGTCGCACCGGTCGCACCCGCGCACGCGACCAAGGTGCGCACCGTCGAGGGCATCACCGAGTACAAGCTCGGCAACGGCATGGCCGTGCTGCTGTTCCCCGACGCGACGCAGTCGAACGTCACGGTCAACGTCACGTACTCCGTCGGCTCGCGCCACGAGGGCTATGGCGAGACCGGGATGGCGCACCTCATCGAGCACATGATGTTCAAGGGGACCAAGCGGCTGCGCGAGATCTCGACGCTGCTCGACGCCCGCGGGGCGCAGAGCAACGCGTCGACCGACTACGACCGCACGAACTACTTCGAGACGTTCCCGGCGCAGGCCGACAACCTCGACTGGGTCCTCGAGATGGAGGCCGACCGCATGGTCAACTCGACGTTCCTCGAGTCGGATCTCGCGTCGGAGTTCTCGGTCGTGCGCAACGAGTTCGAGTCGGGCGAGAACGATCCGGAGACGATCCTCACCGAGCGGATCCTGTCGACCGCGTACCTCTGGCACAACTACGGCAAGTCGGTGATCGGATCGCGCTCCGACATCGAGCGCGTCCCGGCGCCGACGCTGCGCGCGTTCTACGCGAAGTTCTACCAGCCCGACACGGCGACGCTGATCGTCGCGGGCAAGCTCGACGAGCAGAAGACGCTCGCGAAGATCGAGCAGACGTTCGGCGCGGTCCCCACCGCGACGCGCGTGTTGCCGGCGACCTACTCGGTCGAACCGGTGCAGGACGGCGAGCGCGAGGTCACGCTGCGGCGCGCGGGCGACGTCTCGGTCGTCGGCATGGCGTGGCACGGCGTCGCCGGGACGTCACCGGATCATGCGGCGCTGCACGCGGCGATCGACATCCTGACGCACCAACCCTCGGGCCGGCTGTACAAGAAGCTCGTCGAGAGCAAGCTCGCGGCGTCGGTCGCCGGCGATGCGCCGTCGAACCACGATCCGCAGGTCGCGCTGATCTCCGCCGAGATCCGCGATCCGAAGAACGTGGCGCGGGTCGAGCAGATCATGCGCGACGAGGTCGAGGGCCTCGCGGCGACCAAGATCGACGACAAGGAGGTCGAGCGCTGGCGCGCCGGCCAGCAGAAGCAGCTCGAGCTGACGATGGTCGACAGCCGCCGGCTCGCGCTCGAGCTCTCGGAGTTCATCGCGCAGGGCGACTGGCGCACGATCTTCGCGTATCGCGAGCGCGTCGCGAAGGTCACCGCGGCCGACGTCGCGCGCGTCGCGAAGCTGTACCTGGTGTCGAGCAACCGCACGACCGGGCGATTCCTGCCGACGCCGGCGTCGCTGCGCGCGCCGCTGACCGAGACGCCCGACATCGCCGACGTCGTCAAGGGCATCGACGGTGGCGAGGTCAAGGACCAGGGTGAGGCGTTCGTCGCGACCCCCGAGACGCTCGAGGCGCGCACGACGCGCACGGACCTGAAGGGCGGCATCAAGGCGGCGTTCCTGCCGAAGAAGACGCGCGGCGGCAAGGTGCAGCTCGTGCTCGACCTCCACTTCGGCGATGACAAGTCGCTGCAGGGCAAGCGGGCGATCGCCGAGCTCGCCGGCGCGATGCTCGGGCGCGGCACGGTGAAGCGATCGTTTCAGGAGCTGCAGGACGCCGAGGACCTGCTGAAGGCGCGGATCACCGTCGGCTCGGACGCCTCGTCGCTCGCGATCCACATCGAGACGCTGCGCGACAAGCTCGGCCCGGCGCTCGAGCTCGCGGCCGAGATGGTGATGGCCCCGAGCTTCCCGGCCAAGGAACTCGAGCTCGTCAAGCAGGAGCAGCTCGCGGCGCTGCAGCAACAGCTCCAGGACCCGGGCGCGCTCGCGACGATCAACGCGCGCCAGATCGGCCATCCGTGGCCCAAGGCAGACCCGCGCTACACGCCGACCGTGCAGGAGCAGATCGACGAAGTGCAGAAGGTCTCGCTCGCCGACATCAAGACGTTCTACGCGGCGTACGTCGGCGGCGGCCACGGCGAGCTCGCGGTTGTCGGCGACTTCGATCCGGCCGCGATCGGCGCGCAGACCGAGAGGCTGTTCGGCGGCTGGGCGTCGAAGAAGCCGTACGCGCGCCTCGTCGACAAGGCGTTCGGCGTCGGCGGCCAGGCAAAGACGATCGACGTGAAGGACAAGGAGAACGCGCAACTCGTCGTCGAGCAGGACGTCGCGATGCGCGACACCGATCCGGACTACGCGGCGTGGATCGTGCTCGGCCAGGTGCTCGGCGGCGACAACGCGTCGCGCGTGTGGCAGCGGCTGCGCGAGAAGGGTGGCCTGTCGTACGGCGCGTATGCGTGGACGTTCGCCGACGCGCAGGACGAGGTCGGTGGCGTCGGTGCCGAGGCGATCGTCGCGCCGCAGAACGCGGCGAAGGCCAAGGCCGCGCTCGTCGAGGAGCTCGCCAAGCTCGCGACCAGCTCGTTCACCAAGGCGGAGGTCGAGGAGGCCAAGATCTCACACCTGAAGAGTGAGGAGACCGAGTGGTCGAGCGACCGCAGCGTGCTCGGCACGCTCGCGCGTGGCCTGGTGATCGGTCGCACGTACAAGCACAGCACCGAGCTGCGCGCGAAGATCTCGGCGGTCACCGTCGCCGACGTCGAGCGCGTCGCGAAGAAGTACATCCACCCCGAGCGGCTGATCGTGATCGAGGTCGGCGACCAGGCGAAGGCGAAGGCGGCCAGGCCCTGATGGCGACGCGCAGCCGCGACCTCCCGATCCCCGAGCCCGCCGCGGTCGACCCCGCGGCGACCGAGCTCGCGCGCATCTGGTCGACCGCCGGGACCCAGGTGGTCAGCCTCCGCATCGGGGTGCCGGATCCTGCGGCCTGGGGCTACACGCTCGCCGATCTCGCGCACCACGTGGCGACCGCGTACCAGCGCAAGAGCGGCCTCGATCCGCGCAAGACGCTGCGCGCCATCAAGGACGCCTTCCTCGACGAGGTCAGCGCCGGTGCGCCGGAGGAGCCGACCGGCGTCCGGACGCGCAAGACGCCCAAGCCGAAGCGAAGCACGACGCGGGCGACCACCAAGGTCCGCTGATTGGGGTCCACCGGGTGGACGGCTCGCGGCTCCCTGTCAACATGGAAGGCCGTACGCCGCTGTTCGCCGTCGATCCGATCGAGGAGCTGCGCGGCCTTGCGAGCCTGACAGACCCGGATGATGGCGTCTGTGCCGTGATCGACCTGCCGGTGATCGGCGCGCGCGGCGACGGCAAGAGTCAGTTCATCATCCACGCGATCCGGGCGCTGCACGCGCACGCGCCGCCGCTCGATGGTGCCGAGCTCGCGCTCAACCGCGACGCGATGCGGCTGGTGCTCGACCCGCGCGCGATGCGGCCCGAGGCGACGCCACCGGGCGTCGTGCCGCACTTCACGTTCCGCGTGCGTGCCGCGGGGCTGTGGTCGCGGCTCGGGCGTGCCGGTGCGGCGCGGTTGGCGTGGCGCGCGGCAGGCGTGCGCGGCTGGTTCGTCGCGGCGATCGGCCTGGTCGTCGCCGGGATCGCGATCGGCATCGCGGGAGGCGCCGCGGTGGCGCTGCTCGCGCTAGCGAGCGGCGCGCTCGTCGGCGCCTGCGCCGCGCTGGTCGCGCGCGGCCGGCTCGCGCGCCGCGGCGACGTCGAGGTCGCGTTCTGGGACATCGCCGGCGAGCAGGTCTACTCGGCGGGCGCCGCGGACTACTACGCGATGCTCGGGCGTCTGGTCGACGCGCGCCGCCGCCGTGCCTGCGAGCTCGGGCGCGCCTATGCGTTCTCGCCGATCCTGATCTGCAATCCGCTGACACTCGGCACCGTGGAGACCGGCAGTCCGTACGAGAAGCTGCGCCAGCTGCTGCCCGTGTTCGGCGCGCTGGACGGCGACGCGGTGCGCGCGCTGGTCGCGATCAACCGGTGGGCGATCGTCGATCCGATCTGCGCACGCGGCGCTCTGCGCGACGAGGTCGTCGAGGTCACGTCGCGCGGCCGCGACGAGGCCGCCGGCCCCACGTGCCGCGTGTCGCGCGAGCAGGTGCGGGTCCACTGCCTCGATGCCGAGGACGGCCGCGAGGGCGACGTCCGGATCTCGTACATCCGGTACGACACGGCGATCCGTGCCGCGATCGACGTCGATCGCGACGCCGCCACGATCGGCTATGACTTCGACGACGGCCCCGGCGCGCTCGGCGGCGAGGCCCGCGGCAAGTTCCTCGACTGGCTCGTCGGGCTGGTGCCATGGCAGCCCGGCGCGCGCGATCGCGTCGCCGTCGCCGTCGAGGCGCCGGTCGCGCCGCCGGTAGCGGCGCGCGAGACCGCGCCGATGCCGGCCGTCGCCGAGCCCGCATCGCGCTACGCACCGCCATCGAACGTCTGGTCGCGCCCGACGAGGACGCCGTGATTCGCCGCGCGCAGCTGTCGAAGGACGTCACGCCGGTCGCGCGCGACGGCGCGTTTCACTGGTCTCCCGCCGATGCCGACGGCGAGCTGCGTGCGCGCTTCGTCGAACGCATGCGCGGGATCGCGCCCCCAGCCGCGCTGTTCGAGCTCGCGCCCGGACACGCTGCGTGGGCCACGCTGTTCGCCGGGATCGCGCCGATCGATCAGCGACACTACACCGGCCTCGCGCTCGCGATCGCCGACGACCCCGACGCCGGATCCGCCGCGCTGCTCGCGACGCTCGACGACGCACCGGGTGTCGCGCACCTCGCCGAGGCCGCGGCCGGGCTGCTCGGCGATGGCGTCGTGCGGGTCGCCGATCCGACCGCGCCGGGCCTCGCCGCGGCGATCGCGCGTGTGCTCGCCGTGCTGCCGCGCGCGATGCGCATGCGCACGATCGTCGGCGCGGTGCGTCGCGGGGCCGCCGTCATCGACGGCCTACCCGCGGTGATCGCGCACGCGCTCGTCGAGCCGGGGTCGCGCGCGGCGATCGCGTGGTCGGTGTGCCGCGAGCTCGCCGATCGCCGCGGCGTCGACTGTCGCGCGCTCGCCGCGAGCGACCCGGCAGGAGATCTGGTCGCGACGTTGCACGCGTGGGGTCGCGGCACCGACGACCCCGACGCGGCGGCGGACGCGCTCGCCGATCGCGTGCTCGCGACCGCGCTCGCGGGTGGTGATCCGTCGGCGCCGATCGGCGAGGCCCGCTGGAGCGCCCTGCTCCCCGCGAGGCGACGCACCGCGCTGCTCGCCGCCGTCGCCGACCGGGGCGCGACGTTGCGCGCGCTCGTCGAGAGTCACCATGCGTGACGCGCGTGCCCTGGCGCCGGAGCCCGCGCTCGACGCGGTGAGCGCGCAGCTCGGCGAGATGCTGAGGCGGGCCGATGCGCTGCTCGCCGAGTGGTCGGCGTTCGGCGACGAGGTCCGCGCCCGGGTCGCCGGAGAGGTCTCCGCGATCGGCCAGATCGTCGGTGCGGCGATCGATCGCGCGGCGCTCGACATGACGACCACGCACGTCGAGCGCCAGTTCGCCGAGCAGCTCGGCACCCGGCTCGCCGCGCTCGGCGCCGAGCTCGCGCGTCTCGAGGGTCGCGCGCGCGCGGCCTCACGCGCGGCGATCGACGCCAAGCGCGGCGATCGACACGTGCTCTGGCTCGGCGTCGCCGGGATCGCGATCGCCAACGTGCTGCTCGCGGTGCTCCTGCTGCGCTCGCCGCCCACGCCGATCGCTCCTCCGCTTCCGCAGATCCAGCCCGCCATCGTCGCCCCGCCGCCCGACGCGGCTGTCGATGCGCCGCCGCCACCACCGCCGGTGGACGCGGCACCGCCGGCAAAACACCCGGTGCGCTGATGGCGATCGCGCTGTGGTTCGCCGCGCTGGTCGGGCTCGTGATCGCGGCCGTGCACGCGACCGCCCGTGGGCGTGCCCACCCCGACGACATCGCCGGGCGCGCGGTGATCGCGACCGCCGCGCTCGGGTACGCCGCGATCGTGGCAGTGACCGCGTGGGTGTGGGGCGGTGCGACCGCGACGACCGCGCGCGCCGACCGGATCGCGGAGGGTGCGGCCGTCGAGCTCGAGGTGCTCGCGATCCACGCCCCGCGCGCCGGGTTCGCGATCGACGGCGCGTCGCTCGACGACCACGATGTCGTGCGCCCGGCACCGGCGCTCCGCGTCGTCCCGGTCGCGCGCGGCGAAGATCCCGCGACCGCCGCGTCGCGCGCGGTCTGCAATGACGCATCGGGCGCCACGCTGCCCGACGGCGCGACCGTCGTCGTCGTCGAGTGTCACGTGCGCGCGTTCGCGATCGCGCGCAGCGGCAGCGACCTCAGGATCACGCCGTTCGCGTGGCGCGGCGAGCGGTTCGCCCCGGTCCGGCGCGGCGTACGCGCGGGTGACGTCGTCGTGCTCGGCGCGCGAACCGCGCTCCCCGGCGTCGCGATCTGGGAGCTCCCGACGCCCGCCAACGCGCAGGCCGTGGTCGCGGTCCCGAGCGATCCGACGGCGAGCCCGACCTGGGGCGACGGCGCGCGCGCCACGCCCGCGGGCTGCGCGGTCGCGACCGGCGCGTTCGAGATCGCCGCGCTGCCGCTGGTGCCCGACGCGGCGCGCGTCATCGGGCGCGGCTGGCGCGCAGCGGGCGCGATCGGCGGGCCGCCGTTCGTGCTGCTGGTGGTCCTCGCGTGCGCACCGCGGCGGATGCGACGCGCGCACTCGCTGGCGCGGGCTCTCACGCTGGCGACCGTCGCCGCCGGACTCGCGGCCCTCCTGTGCGACCGGCTGTTCTGGGCGTACCGCATCGACGTCCTGCGCGATCTCGCCAGCGACGGCCCGCGCGTCGCCGGCAACCAGCTCGGGGCGATCGCGCTCGGGGCCACGCTCGCCGGCCTCGCGGCGCGGATCGCCACCGGGCGACGCGGCGTCGCGGTGCTCGCGTGGGGCGCGTGGCTCGCGGTTGGCGTGTGCCTGATCGCGCCGTCGACGATCCGACCCGCGGTCGTCGCGCTGTCGCTCGCCGCGACGTTCGTCGTCGAGGTCCCGCGGCTCCGGCGCCACGCGTCTCCCGAGCTCGCGCTGGTCGCGATCGCGATCGCCGCGATCGCCGCGCGCGTGATCGCACCGCGGGCCGCGCTCGGCAAGCTCGGGCTCGCGTTCGCCGCCGTGCTCGCCGGGCACGCCGCGCTGCGCGTGATCGTCGCGCGCGACACGGCCTGGACGCGGCGCGCGTGGCTGGTTGGCGCGCTCGCCGCGACGGCGATCGCGATCGCGCGCTACGACGCGGGCGTCGCGCTCGCGATCACCGGCACCGGGCTCGCGCTCGCGATGCTGGTCGCCGGCCACGATGCCGCGTACGACGCGTCGCAGGGCGCGCGCATCGGGCTGCTCGAGCGCGAGCACGCCCGGCTCGTCGTCGTGCACGCCGGCGCTGCGGCGCTGCTCGCGATCGGCCTCGCCGCCGCCGCGCTCGTCGCGTCGCCGCACGATCTGCGCGCGCACGGCGTCGTCGCCGTGACCCACGCGCCGCTCGCCGCCGCCGCGCTGTTCGCGCTCGCCGCGCTCGTCGCGCGATCGAACCGCCGCGC
>JBBQEX010000090.1:0-27441 GCA_038321315.1 Haliangiales bacterium
CCGCCCACTCGCGGATCGTCGGGTCGAACGTCGTATCCATGTCGTTGACGGTCGCGAGATCGAAGTCAGGCGGCACCGGCCCGTCGATCACGCGCCGGAGCACGCCGAGGCGGCGCTCGGCCTCGAGCTCGATCGCCCGCGCCCCGTCGGCGTCACCCAGGGCCAGCGCGTAGGTCGTGCCCTCGAACGTCGACTGCGAGAGGTCGTCGGCGTCGGGCGCGTCGGGGCCGAGCAGCGGCCTGACCAGGTGGGTGACGAGGTGCGCGACGCCGACCTTGTCGTCGGGCTCGTCGAGCGATCCGGCGCGGATCGCGAGGCCGACGTAGGCCTCGTCGTGATCGCCGGGCTCGAGGCTCGCGCCGTCGGTGATGAAGTACGTGAGGCCGTTCGGTAGCGTGCCGGTGCGCACCGATGGATCGAGCGGGACGAGCGGGGCGTCGGGATCCGGCGCCGCGATCGCGACCGGCGGTGCGGCGGGTGGGCGCGGCGCGGCAACCGGTTGCGCGCCGCACCCCACGCCGGCGACGACCGCGACGACAGCGAGCAGCTGGCCCGTCATGGCAAGCGCAGCCGCACGATCGGCTTCCCGAACGCCCGCGCGGTCGCCTGGATCAGCGCGGGCCGGATCCGCGCGGCCGCCTGCGCCGGATCGGTGAGCGTCGCGTTGATCGCGATCGGATCGACGCCGCGCGGGATCCCGGCTTCGATCCGCGCGAGCCACGCCGCGCCGGTGGTCGCGCCCGCGAAGTGCGCGACCAGCTGCTCGAGATCGACGCCGACCGGCGGGTGTCGCGCGATGTCGGCGAGCACGATCTCGGGCGCGGCGAGCGCGACCGCGCCGGACGAGGTCACCCGCACGAACCGGTGGCCATCATCGGCGATGCCGACCTCGACGCCGGTGCGGTGCCGGGACTCCTCCATCCGATGCTCGACCGTGTAGCGCAGGATGTCGAGGTCGCGCTCGTCGCTGCCGTCCTTCGCGGGCGGCGCGACGAACACGACCTCCATCGTGCGCCCCAGCGTCAGCTCGGTGGCGACCGTGGGCTTGCCGGTCGCGCGCGGCGGCGGCGCCGCGATCAGCTGGGTGGCGCCGGCGGGCAGGCTGGCGAGGTAGGTCTCAACGAGTGGCTTCACCCGCCCGGGACTCTCGCCGAGGATGATGAACGTCGTGTGTGCGACATCGCCGACGGCGTCGGCGTACGCCGCGAGCGCCACGTCGCGATCGACCGCCTCGACCGCCGCGCGCACGACCGGCGGGCTGGGCGCCGAACCCACCGCGGCCCGGAGCTCCGGCGACCAGTCGTCCGCGTCGACCTCGCCCGCCGCGAGCTTGGCGAGCAGGCGTGCGCGCCAGCGGGTGACGTCGGTGGGATCGACCCGCGGGGCGGCGATCGCGAGGTGCATGACCTCGAACATCCGGTCGACCTGGTGGCCCCAGGTCGACACGTGGATCGCGTGATGGTCGGCGGCGATCCGGGCCTCGAGGTCGACCGAGCTCTCGGTCATGACCTCCTCGGCGGTCTCGCGCGACAGCTCGCCGAGCCCACCGTTCGCGACGAGCTCGCCGGCGAACCGCGCCGAGGCCGCGCGGGCCGCTGGCATGCGCTGATAGCCACGCGTGCCGATCGCGACGAGCTCGACCTCGTTGCCGTAGATCGCGCCCGGCGTGTCGCGCTCGTGGTGCGACGCGAGCGGTCGCACGATCACCCGCGCGCCGTTGCCGAGCGTCCACAGGGTCATCCCGTGATCCTCGCGCGTCGCGACGATCGTGCCGGGCTGTGGTGCGGTCATCATCGGATGTGCGCCGGCCCGATCGGCAAACCCGCCGAGCGGCATCCGCGCGATCGTCTCGAGCTTCGCGCGCACCTCGGCCTCGATCGGTCGGGGTTCGTCGACCCGGGTCCGGATCGTCAGCGTGCGGGTCGCGAGCGCGAACTCGGCGCGCGCGACGTCGCGGACCTCGTCCGCCGTGATCGTCGCGGCGAGCCGCACGGTCACCGCGTCGAGCGCCGCGCTCGGAACCGGCGTGCCGGTGAGGAACCACGCGGTGAGGCTGTCGCGCTGCGCGCGTGAATCCGGGACGTGGTCGGGGTCGAGCTCGGTGCGCCAGCTGTCGAGGTCGTCCTGGGTGATCGCGTTCGCCGCGAGCCGCGCGAGCTCGCGGGCGACGAGGTAGACCTGATCGCCGCGACGACTCTGGAGCTCGAGCAGGTCGACCGAGTCGGTCAGCGGCGAGCGCTCGAACGCGAGGTCCGGGCGCCGGACGAGCGTGCGCATGCGCGCCATCAGCCCGCGCTCTGCGATCTGCTCGACGAGCATCGCGCGGTACCCGCGTTCGGTCCGCTGGTCGTGGCGCGCGACCCGCTGGCCGAGCGTGAACGCGCCGGGGCGCATCGTCGGCCGGAGCGCGATCGCGAGGTCGGTGCGAGGTGGGAGCTCGAACGGCGCGCGCACCGGCGGTGGTGCGGTCACCGGCAGATCGCCAAAGCGCTGCGCGATCATCCGCTGCGTGGCCGCCGGATCGCGCGTGGCGACCACGATGACCGCGATCCGATCGGCGCGGTACCAGGTCTTGCGAAAGCCGGCGACCTCGGCCGCGGTCAGCTGTGCGTAGTGCTCGGCGGGCGCGGACGGCGGGTGGCTCTCGCGGCGGGTGCCGAGCCACTCGAGCGCGGGCGGCGGCTCGGGCGCGAGCTCGCCGTGCAGGTCGTGGAGCTCGAGGGCCGGCAGCGGGCCGTCGATCGCGCGGCGCAAGGTCGCGAGGCGCTCGTCGAACGTGGCCTCGGGCGCGCCATCCTCGAGCTCCAGCGGGTAGGTGGTCGAGTCGAACCCGGTGGCGACGTCGGCGTCGACGTCGTCAACGATGCCGAGCTGCGGAGCCAGGTAATGCACGAGCAGGTGCGCGGCGCCGGTCTGCGCGTCGGTCTCGTCGAGCGAGCCGGCGCGGACGGCCATGATGACGAACGGGACCTGCTCGTTCTCGGTCGTGGCGCGCGGCGTGATGACGTAGGTCAGCCCGTTCGGCAGGGTGCCGGTGATGACGCTCGGGTCGAGCGGTACCGCCGGGTCGCGCGGTTCCGGTGGCGCGACCGCCGCGACCGGGACGACTGGCGGGTCGAGGTGCTGCGGATGGCTGCACGCGGCGAGGGTGGCGAGGAGAGCGGCGGCGCGAAGCATCGGGGTCGATGTTATGCGGCCCGCGGCGCGCCGCCTACGCGACGGGCCA
The DNA here is from genome assembly GCA_038321315.1 of Haliangiales bacterium. Taxonomy (GTDB): domain Bacteria; phylum Myxococcota_A; class Polyangia; order Haliangiales; family Haliangiaceae; genus JABFXX01. Next base: position 3,227 of record JBBQEX010000090.1, read on the forward strand.
AGGCGATCACGAGGCCGATGTAGAGCCCGAGGATCGTGCCGCCCATCGCCCCGACCACCGCGCCGACCGTGGCGCCGTGCCGGTCGATCTCGCCGGCGACGCGCACGAAGGCGCCGTCGACGAGCAGCGGCGCGATCACCGCCGCGACCGCGCCGAGGATGAGGGTCGCGACCAGCGTCGCGACGACGACCGCCCGGGTGTCGTGCGCGGTCTGCTTCTGCGTGTGGCGCCGGGCCCTGCGCGCGGCCGGCACCGCGACGAGCAACGCCCCGCTCATCAGCGACGTCGCGATCAGCGCGGTGCCGACGAACGGCCCGCGGTAGCCGCCGAACACGACGACGCCGATCGCGCCCGGTAACACACCGCAGATCGCGCCGGCCAGCCCGGCGGCGACCACCGAGTTCGCGACCGGCACGAGCCAGCGAACCCGCGCGACGATCTGCTCGACGACCATGACGAGCGCCTCGACCGTCAGCGCGAGGGTGATGCCGACGCCAGGCGCGTAGAGCGCGAGCACGGTCGCGATCTTCAGCCACGGCATGTCGAGCTCGCGGTGCGCGAGGTAGTACGCGACGAACACGAACACGCCCGGCCCGACCCCGGCGCGAACCCCGCTCCGCAGCGCCGCCCCGAGCCGCGGGACCCAGATCCGCGGTGGGCGCGCGGGCGCGAGCACCGCGACCTCCCACGCCAGCGGATCGTCCTCCATCCCCAAAACCATGACCGACGCGATCGACCGATGCTAGCCCCGTGTATCTTCGGCCGATGACGCGGACTCGACACGTGCTGATGGCCTTGGTCCTCGTGGCCGGTTGCGGTGGCAAGAAGGACGCAGGCGGCGGCTCCGGCAGCAGCAGCGGCATCAGCAGCGCGCCGACGGTCGCCAAGCCGCGCGTGGCGGTCTCGATCTTCCCGCTCTATGACATCACGCGCCGGATCGCGGGCGACCGGCTCGAGGTCATGCTGGTCCTGCCGCCCGGCAAGTCGGAGCACGAGTACGACCCGTCGCCGCGCGAGATCGCGGCGCTCGATGGCTCCAAGCTCGGGGTCGCGGTCGGGCTCGACATGGATACCTGGGTCGAGGTCATCCTGAAGAACGTCGGGAACCCCAAGGTGTTCCACGTCGGCGACAAGGTCGAGACGATGCCGATCCACGTCCGCCCGATCGGCGCCGATCCCGACGACAACGATCCCGACGAGGTGATCGGTGCCAAGGATCCGCACGTCTGGATGGATCCCGATCGCATGGCCAAGATGGCCGACGCGATCGCGGCCGAGCTCGCGGTCCTCGATCCCGCCGGCAAGGACACGTTCGCCAAGAACGCCGAGACCGTGAAGACGTCGCTCGTCAAGCTCGACGCCGCGATCGCCGCGCGGAGCAAGGTTTGGACCAAGCACGCGATCGTGACGTTCCACGGCTCGATGTCGTACTACGCGAAGCGCTACGGGGTGACGATCGCCGCCGTCGTCGAGCCGATCGCCGGCAAGGAGCCGACCGCGTCGTACATCGCCGACGTGCTCGCCGCGATCAAGAAGGGCAACGCGTCGGCGCTGTTCACCGAGCCGCAGTTCGAGCGCGGCCCGGGCGAGACGATCAGCAAGGAGGCCAACATTCCGCTCGGCGAGCTCGATCCGGTCGGCGGCGTCCCGGGCCGCGATACCTACGAGGCGCTCCTGACGTGGGACACCGATCAGCTCGAGAAGGTCCTCAAGTGACCGACCAGACGTCGCTGCCACCGACGGCGATGTCGATCAACCGGCGCTCGACCGCGACCAAGCTCATCCAGACGCGCCCGGATCCGAGCATGACGCACGTGCTCGATCTCGATCACGTCTCGGTGTCGATCAAGGGCCGGCTGATCCTCGACGATGTCTCGTTCTGGATCCCCAAGGGCGAGTTCGTCTGCCTGTGCGGCCCCAACGGCGCGGGCAAGAGCACGATGCTCAAGGCGATCATGGGCATCATCCCGGCGACGAAGGGGACGATCAAGCTCGGCGGCGAGCCGCTCACGACCGCGAACCTCATCAAGATCGGCTACGTCCCGCAGCGCAAGGGCTTCGATCGCGACTTCCCGGCGCGCGCGGTCGATCTGATCGTCGCCGCGCTGCGTGGCAAGTGGCCGGTGCGGATCCGCGAGGACGAGCGCGAGCGCGCCCGCGTCACGCTCGCGAAGATCGGCGGCGAGCGCCTGATCGACAAGCCGCTCGCCGGCCTGTCGGGTGGCGAGACCCAGCGCGTGTTCCTCGCGCGCGCGCTGATCAACGACCCGTCGCTCGTCATCCTCGACGAGCCGACGGCGGGCGTCGACGCGCGCGGCCGCGGCGAGCTGCTCGAGCTGATGACCTCGATCTCGCGGTCCGACGAGCTCGCCGCGATCCTCGTGACGCACAACCTCGGCGCGGTCGCGCAGACCGCCGAGCGCATCGTCTACCTCGAGCACGGCCGCGTGCTGTGCTGGGGCCTCCCGAACGAGCTGCTCGGCCAGGCGTCGCTCACCGCGATCGCGTTCCAGGCCCAGGACCACCACAAGCACGCGCCGGACGAAGAGTGATGCACTTCCTGCTCGATCCGTTTCACTACACGTTCATGCAGCACGCGCTGATCGCGGGGGTCGCGGTGTCGGCGATCTGCGCGGTGCTCGGCGTGTTCGTGGTCCAGCGCGGGCTGGCGTTTCTCGCCGACGGGCTGTCGCACGCGGCGTTCGGCGGCATCGCGATCGGCCTCTACCTCGGCGCCTCGGTCGAGAACGCGGTGTGGATCGCGATCCCGTTCACTGCCGCGATCGCGATCGCGATCGGCGTCGTGTTGCGGCGAACCCAGCTGCGCGGCGACGTCGCGACCGGCGTGTTCTTCTCGTTCAGCTTCGCGGTCGGCGTCTTGTTCCTCGGCCTGCGCACCGCGCACGATCGCCAGATCAGCGTCGACGCGCTGCTGTTCGGCAACGTGCTCCTGATCTCGTCGCAGGTGATGTGGGTGGTGCTCGTGGTGTCGGTCGTCGCGCTGATCGTGACGGTCGCGCTGTGGTCGCGGCTCGCCTACGCGATCTTCGATCCCGAGCTCGCGCGGCTGTCCGGCGTCCCGGTCGCGATCCTCGAGTACCTGTTGCTGACGACGACCGCGGTCGTCGTCGTGGTGGCGGTCAAGACGGTCGGGGTCGTGCTGGTCTCGAGCTTCGTCGTGATCCCGGCGGCCTCGGCGCGCATGATCGGCGCGACGTTGGCGCAGACCACGGTGATCGCGCTCCTGATCGGCACGCTCGGCGCGGTCGTCGGCCTGTTCGTCAGCTACTACCTGGTGACGTCGTCGGCCGCGACCATCATCCTCGTCCACAGCGCCTGCTTCCTGACCTCGCTGATCGTCGCTCGCCTGCGAAGGTAGGTGATACGCTCGACCCGGGATGGCTGAGCCGCCGGACGAGTCCGACGTCCTGGAGATCGATCCGGGCTTGCTCGAGGTCGACGAGAGCGGCGTGCGCGCGGTCCCGCTTCCACCGTCGCGCCCACCGCCGCCGCGACCGCCGGTGATCCCGGCGATCCCACCGACGAAGATCCCGGTCGAGTCCAAGCGCCCGGCCACCGCGGATTGGTTCAACGAGCTGGCCGCCGAGCTCGAGACGAACCCGGCACCACCGCCGGCGGCGACGCAGGTCCTGGTTCTACCGACGCCGCCACCGACGCCGATCATCAAGCCGGATCTCGCGCGGACCTCGCGCGCGGTCGCCGCGCACGCGGCGTTGACCGCGGCGCCGAGCGCGACCGCGACGGACGACGAGCGCCTGGTCCGCGAGGCCGAGGCGCTGGCGTCGACGTTCCCGACCCGCGCCGCGCTGCTCCACGCGTATCGCGCGCGGGTCGCCGAGCTCGCCGGCGATCGCGCGCTCGCCGAGGCGTCGCTCGCGCGTGCCGCGGCGGCGGCGCCCGATGCGCGGTTCGTCGCGTACACCCGGCGCTGGCTCGCCGGCTCGGCGGTCGACCCGGCGGCGCTGCTCGCGGCCACCCGCGCAGAGTTGCCGCTCGCCGGCGACGTCGGCGAGCGCGTCGCGCTGCTGTGGCAGATCGCGATGCTCGAGCCGACCGAGAAGTCCTGGCGCGATATCGTCGAGCTCGACCGCGGCGACATCGGCGCGTGGCTCGCGCTCGCCGGCTCGGCGATCGAGCGCGAGCGGTGGGCGGTCGCGGTCGAGGCGTTCGAGGCCGCGGCGGCACACACCGTCGATCCGATCGCGCGCGGGGCGTTTCATGCGTCGGCGGCCGGGCTGCGGCAGGGCGACCTCGGCGACGAGGCCGGCGCGCGCGGCTCGCTCGAGCGCGCGTACGAGGCCGATCCGACCAGCGTCGCGGCGCTCGCCGGGCTCGAGACGATCCAGCTCCACGCCAAGGCGATCGGCGACCACGCGAAGATGGTCGCGATCGAGGCCGCGCGCGTCGGCGAGCTCGATCCGGCGCTCGGCTATCACGACCGCGCCGGCGACCTGTTCTGGGAGTGCCTGCGCGACGACGACGCGGCCGCGACCGCGTACGAGCACGCCGCCGCGCTGTCGCCGACCGATGTCGTGCCGCTCGGCAAGCTCGCGTCGCTCTACGAGCAGACCGGCAAGCACGCCAAGCTGGTCGTGGTCTACGAGCGCCTGCTCGAGCGGATCACCGATCCGGTGCGCCGCGGCGCCGTGTTGTTGCGGCTCGGTGGGCTCTACGAGCGCCTCGACTCGGCCGACGACGCGCTCCGCTGCTATCGCGGCGCGCTCGCCGCGGTGCCGACGCTCGCGCCCGCCGCGCAGGCGCTCGCGCGGCTGTATCAGGCGCAGGGCATGTGGGACGAGGTCGCCGAGGTCCGCCTCGTCGAGGTCAACCGGCTCGGTGACCCGGCGCTCCGCGCGGCGCGCTACGTCGCGATCGCCGAGCTCGTCGAAGCCAACAGCAAAGGCAAGGATCGCTCGGTCCGCGTGATCGCGCTGTACGAGCGCGCGCTCGCCCTCGATCCGAACCAGGCCGCCGCGCTCGACGCGCTCGACCGGATCCACCGGTTGAACGGCAACTGGGACGCGATCGTGACGTTGCACGAGACCCAGCTCGCGCACGCCAAGCACCCGATGCGCGTGCGCGCGCTGCGCCTCCAGCTCGCCGCGCTGTATCACGATCGCGCCGGCGCGCCGGACAAGGCCGCCGAGCAGCTGCGCGCCGTGCTCGCGACGCCACCCGATCCGTATCCGACGCTGGTCGCGCTCGGGCGCGCTCTCGCCGAGGCCGGCAAGTGGGTCGAGCACGTCGCGGTGCTGGACGATCAGGCCAGCCTGCTCGCCGCCGCGGCGCGCGCCGACGCCAGCGATCAGGTCGAGCTGGTCGCGACGCTGTACCGGATCGCGATGGTCGTCGAGGCGCGGCTCGCCGATCCGGCGCGCGCGCTCGCGGCCTACGATCGGGTACTCGCGCTCCAGCCGCGCCACGAGCTCGCGGTCCACGCGACCCTGCGGCTGCATCTCAACCAGGCGCGCTGGGAGGACGTGATCGCGAGTGAGCGCCGGCTGCTCGAGCTCACCGATCGGCCCGAGGAGGCAGCGATCGTGTGCCACCGGATCGCGCTGGTCGCCGAGGATCACCTCGCGCGGCCCGACGAGGCGATCGCGGCGTACGAGACGGCGCTGGTCTACCTGCCATCGTATCGGCCGGCGCGCGTGGCGCTCGAGCGACTGTTGCGTGTCGGCGGCAAGTTCGAGCGGCTCGCCGGCCTGTTGCTCGAGCAGGCGACCGACGCGGCGACCGGCGTCGACAAGGCGCGCCTCTTGTGCCAGGCCGCGCTGGTCCGCGAGCTCCACGCGGTCGGCTCGTCGACGCCGACCGCCGCGAAGCTCTACGAGGACGCGCTCGCGCTCGACGCGAACCTGCCGGCCGCGCTGTGGGGGCTCGAGCGGCTGAAGATCGCGGCCGGCGACTGGGCCGGCGTGATCGACATCCTCGGGCGCGTGCTCGCGCGCGCGCAGCATCCGCGGACCCGCGCGCGGCTGCTCGTCCACATCGCGCGGATCCACGAGCACCGGCTGGGCGACACCACGCGGGCCGCCGAGCTCTACGAGGAGGCGATCGGCGTCGATCCGGGGCCGGCGATCGCGTTCGAGCGGCTGCGCGTCGCGCTCGGTCGCCCCGATGCCGATCGCGGGACGTGGCTGGTCGAGACCGCCCGCGAGTCCAATGATGTCGCGCTCGCGTCGGGCCTCCTGCGGCTGCGCGCCGCGCTCGCGCCGAGCGCCGAGACCTACGCGACGGCGGCCAAGCAGGGCGCGACGCCGCAGGTCGTCGACGGGCTCGCGCGCTACCGCACCGGCCCTGCGCTCGCCGAGGCGCTCGGCCTCCGCGCGCGCCAGATCAAGGACGCGCCGACCCGCGCGCTGCTCCACACGGTCGCGGCGATGCTGCAGCCCGGCGAGGCCGCGATGCGCGCGTGCGCCGACGCGCTCGCCGCGCAGCCCGACTTCATGCCCGCGCTCGAGGGCAAGCGCCGGATCGCGGAGCGCGCCAACGACTGGGCGACCGCCGCGACGACCTGCGCCGAGCTCGCGACGATCTCTCGGCATCCGGCGAACAAGCTCGACGCGTTCGAGGCCGCGGCCGCGATCTACAGCGAGCGCCTCGGCGATCCGGCGCGCGCGATCGCGCTGTACCGCGAGGCCCTCGCGGTCGCGCCGGGGCGGGTCGCGACGCTCGATCACGCCGTCGCGCTGTTCGAGCGCGCCGGCGACTGGCGCGGGGCGGCGAACCTGATCGGCGAACAGGTCGCGCACGTCGACGATGCAACCCGCGCCGACCTGCTCGCGCGCCGAGCTCAGCTGCTCGCCGATCGGCTCGGCGACGGCGACAGCGCGATCGCGGATCTCGAGCGCGCGCTCGCGCTGCGTCCCGACGATCCGAAGCTCCTCGGCAAGCAGGCCGAGCTGCACGAGAGCCTGAAGCACTGGGCCGATGCCGCCGCGGTCTACGACAAGCTCGGCAAGCTCGGCGACGTGGCGAGCCGCCGCAGCGCGCTGCTCGCGCAGGCGCGGATCTGGACGACCGAGGTCCCGGACTTCATCCGCGCGCAGCGGATCCTCGACGAGGCGAACCAGCTCGATCCCGAGGATCGCACCGTCGAGCTCCGGCTCGCCGAGGTCGCGTGCCTGGCCGGCGACACCCGGCGCGGCGCCGAGCTCTACGCGAACCTCGGCAAGCGTGGCCCGGCGCTCGCGCGCGCACATGCACTACTCTCCCATGTCGCGCTGATCCGCCAGCTCGGCGAGGTCGCGACGATCGAGGCAACGGCGTTCGACCTCGCGGTCGAGGATGCCGCCGTCGTGCCGCTGTTCGAGGAGCACTTCCGCGCGAACGGCGAGCTGCCGGCCTTCGTGGCGAACTCGGAGCTCGCGCTCGGCAAGGTCGCGCCGACCCGCGGCATCGCGCTGCGCGTGGCGCTCGGCAAGATCTTCAGCCGCGAGCTCGCCGCGCCCGAGTACGCCATCCCGTACCTCCAGGCCGCGGTCGCCGCGGCGCCCGAGCAGGCGCAGCTGCGCGTCGCGCTCGGCTCGGCGCTCGCCGGCAAGGACGACGCGACCGCGATCGCCGAGCTGCGCCGCGCGCTGGTGATCGATCCGACCGAGGCGCTCGCGTACCGCCGGCTCGCCGAGATCGCGGCGCGCCAGGGTCGCGAGATCGCGGCGACGATCCTCGATACCGCGTCCGCGCTGTGCGGCAACGACGACGCGCTCGCGCGCGCGGTGGCACCGATGCTGTTCGCGTCGCCGGTGCCCGGTGCGCTGTCGGCCGACGACGCGCTCGCGATGCTCGTCGGCCAGACCCGCGTGCCCGATCTGCGCCGGGTCGTCGCGATGCTCGATCCGTACCTCCACGCGATCTTCCCCGACGGTGCCGAGCTGCTCGCCGGCGCCGCGCCGCTGCCCGAGAAGTATCCGATCGCCGGCGTGCTGCGCGGGATCGCCGCCGGGCTCGGCGTGCCGGACCTCGCGCTGTACTGGCGCGAGCGCGCCGAGCCGATGCTGTGCGTGACCGATCCGCGCGCGTTCGTGATCGCCCCCGAGCACGTCGGGGAGGACGCGAGCAACCGGATCCGGTTCGATGTCGCCTACGCGCTCGCGCGGCTCGCCGGCGGCTCGCTGCTCGGGCACGCGATCCCGGCCGACGAGGTGCGCGCGCTGCTGCTCGCGTTCGCCGAGCGCGACGCCGAGGACGAGCTCGGGTTCAAGAAGCGGGTCGCCTCGGCGCTGCCGCGGCGCGCGCGCAAGGATCTCGAGAAGCTGTGTTCCGAGGTCGTGTTCGACGCGAGCCACATCAAGGTGTGGGAGGCCGAGGAGCGCCGGCGCGCGCTCGGCGTCGGCGTGGTCGCGAGCGGCGGGTTGCGCGCGGTCGCCCACGCGGTGTGTCCCGACGCGTACGCCGCGGCGAACCCCGACGCGCGGCGCGCTGCGATCCGGGCGAACCCGATGATGCTCGAGTCCCTCCGGTTCGCGATCACCGATGCCTGCTGGTCCACCGTCCAGCGATTCTACGGGCGCGCATGACGTATCGCGAGCGCCCCGATCTGCCGTGCCCGCGGTGCGGCGTCCCGCTCGTGCGCTACCCCCACCGCGACAAGTGGCGGTGCCCGGAGTGCGTCGGCGTGTTGCTCGGCGAAGGCGAGCTCGCGGTCGACGCGCCGATGCTCCTCGACCCCGCCGAGGTCGACGCCAACGACGGCCCGCCGTGCCCGGCCTGCGCGTCGGCGATGCAGCCGTTCATCGCCGAGGACGTCGAGCTCGATCGCTGCCTGGCCGACCGCGTCGTGTGGTTCGATGCCGCCGAGCTCGGCCTCGTCCTCGAGCGAGCCCGCGAGGCGCACGAGCGCGAGGAGCTGCTGACCGGGCGGGTGCAGCCCCTCGACCTGCTCGTGCGCATCTTCGACAAGGACTGACCTCCAATCGTTTCATCGACTTGTGAGGTCGGCCGCAACCCGGGCGAGCCGCGGTCGAAGCCAGGCAGATGAACCTCCTCGATGCTCGGATCGCCTGGGCCCGCGCCGTCCTGGTCGGCGAGCTCGCCCGCGGACGGGCGCGCGGCTACCTGGTCGGCGAACCGATCGCGGCCGAGGATCCACCCGTGCTCGGCGATGCGGACGACGCGTCACCGATGGGGCGGCTCGCCGACGCGTTCGCGCTCGACGCGACCGAGCAGGCGCTGCTGTGGCTGCTCGCGTGCTGCGAGCTCGACCCCGGCATCGCGCGGCTCGCGCACGCGGTCGCGACGCCGGGGATGACCCAGCTCGGCGTGCACCACGCGCTGCACTTGCTCGGCGCCGGTGCGCGCACGATCGATCGGCTCGCGGCGTTCGGGCTCGTCGAGGTCGACCGCGACGCGCGGCTGCCGATCCCGCAGCGCAGGATCCGGATCGACGACCGCGTCCTCGAGCTCGTGCGCGGCCAGCCTGGCACCGATCCCGCGCTCGACGGTCTCGCGGCGCTCGCGAGCCCGCCGCGCACCGCGTGCGAGGTCCCGGTGGCGTTCGCGCGCGCCGCCACCAGCCGCGACGACCTGCTCGTGATCGCGATCGGCCCCGAGGGCAGCGACCGCGAGCTCGCCGTGCGAGTCGCCGCGGCGCGCCCGCTGCTGGTGGTGACGTGCGGGCGGCTCGCGACCGACGCCGAGCTCCTCGCGCGCCAGCTGCGCGCGTGCGTGCGCGAGGCGCGGATCTGCGACGCGGCGCTCGTGTTCGCCGGCGCCGATCGGCTGGTCGGCGATCCGGCGTTCGCGCGCGCGGTCGCGCTGGTCGATGGTCCGGTGTTCGCGACGATGGCGAGCCTGGTCGAGGCCGCGACCTCGCGGCCGACGATCGCCCACGTCGTCGTGGTCGCCGATCTCCGTGCGCGCACGCGCGCGTGGGCCGAGGCGATGCCCGGTGTCGACCCCGCGGTGATCGAGGCGTGCGCCGAGCGCTACCGGCTGCCGACCGCGCTGGTCGGAGACACCGCGCGGGCGGCGCTCGCCGAGCGTCCGGATCCGGATCTCGCGACGATCCATCGCGCGCTTCGCGATCGACTCGATCGCAGGCTCGCCGGGTTCGCGCGGCGGGTCGCCTGGGAGCAGACCTGGAGCGACCTCGTGCTGCCGCCGGACCAGATCGAGCTGCTCGTCGATCTCGTCGCGCGGGTGCGGCATCGCCGGCGCGTGCTCGATGACTGGGGCTTCGCCGCCAAGATCGGCAAGGGGTTCGGCGTCAGCGCGCTCTTGTCGGGCCCGCCCGGCACCGGCAAGACGATGATCGCCGGCCTGGTCGCGAAGGAGCTCGGGCTCGACCTCTACCAGGTCGATCTGTCGCGCATCGTGTCGAAGTACATCGGCGAGACCGAGAAGCAGCTCGCCGCGCTGTTCGACGCCGCCGAGCACGGCCAGGCCGTGATCCTGTTCGACGAGGCCGACTCGCTGTTCGGCAAGCGCACCGAGGTCCGGTCGAGCAACGATCGCTACGCGAACCTCGAGACCAACTATCTGCTCCAGCGCCTCGAGGCGTTCGAGGGCATCTGCATCCTGACGACGAACCACGCGACGGCGATCGACGAGGCGTTCCTGCGCCGGCTGTCGACCCACATCCGGGTGCCGATGCCCGACGACGAGCAGCGCGAGAAGCTGTGGCACGCGATGCTGCCGGCGAAGGCCGAGGTGCGCGGCCGGCTCGACTTCACCGACCTCGCGCGCGACTTCGTGATGAGCGGCGGCTACATCAAGAACGCGGTGGTGCGCGCGGCCTACCTCGCCGCAGCCGACGAGGGCGCGATCGAGCTCGCGCACTTCGAGCGCGCGGCGCGCGCGGAGTACGAGGCGATGGGCAAGGTCGCGTACGACGCGCGCCGCCTGTAAGCTCGGAGGAATGGCGCCCCAAGCGCGTGAGTTCGAGGACGCGATCCTCGCCGACCCCGACGATGCCGCGGCCTACCTGGTCTACGCCGACTGGCTCCAGGCGGCCGACGATCCACGCGGCGAGTTGATCGTGCTGCAGCATCGGCGCGCGAACGCGCACGGCGCCGAGCGCGACACGATCGACGAGGCGATCCGCGACCACCTCGCGATCCACCGCGAGGTGTTGCTCGGGCCGCTCGCCACGTTCGGCGACGCGATCGAGCCGAAGAAGCGCCGGCGCGGTCGCCAGCTCGACTTCGAGTGGCGCAACGGGTTCGTCGAGTCGTTGAAGATCGGCTGGGGGATGTACGAGCAGGGCGGCACGCGCGCGACCGCGAAGGCCGAGCTGATCGAGATCCTGTCGCACCCGTCGTGCCGGTTCGTGACGTCGCTCGAGCTCGGTCCGGCGCCGTCCGAGGATCACATGTCGCTCGCGCCGCTGCTCGAGGCGCTGGTCGAGACCGGCTGTCCCGCCGCGCTGCGCCACCTCGCGCAGCACACCGGCGACTGGGATATGAACTCGACGTCGACCGGCGACTTCGGCGCGGTCGCCGCGCGGTTTCGCGGGCTGCGCTCGGTCAAGCTCGAGGGCGGCGAGGTCACCCTCGGCGACGCCCTCGACCTGCCGGAGCTCCGGATGTTCACCGTGCAGACGGGCGGGCTGACCAAGACCGAGATCCGCCAGATCTGCGAAGCGCGTTGGCCGGCGCTCGAGGCGTTGAACGTCTGGTTCGGTAGCTCGGAGTACGGCGGCGACGGCCGCGTCGGCGATCTCCACGCGATCCTCGACGGGCAGGGCCTGCCGAAGCTGCGCCACCTCGGCCTCATGAACTGCCCGTGGATCGACGAGGTCGTCGAGGTGCTGGCGACGTCCCGGATCCTGCCGCGGCTCGCGTCGCTCGATCTGTCGATGGGCGCGCTGAGCGACGACGGCGTCGCGCACCTGCTCGCGCACCCCGATGCCTTCCGCCACCTCGCGTCGATCAATATCGACGATAACGCGGTCGGGATCGCGATGACGAACGCGCTCGCGCGGTTCACGCCCCCGATGGCGCTCGGCGAGCAGGATCCGGCCCGTGCCGAGAACGACCTCGACAGTCGCTACTGCGCGGTGGGAGAATAGCTGATGCGGATCGCGCTCGCGTTCGTGGTGCTTGTTGGGTGTGGTGGCGATCAGGTCAAGCACGGTGACGCCGCGCCGGGTGCGTGTCGCTATCGCGACCATGACTACGCGATCGGTGCCACCTGGCCCGCCGGCGATGACTGCAACGACTGCACGTGCGCAGCGGGTGGCTACACCTGCACCGCGCGACCGTGCCACGCGCCGGTCGACGCGAATCCGGCCACGCAGTGCCAGGCGAACGACACCTGCACGACCGGCGTCGGCTGCGGCGCGATCTGTTGCCACGCGGGTGAGCGCTGCGAGCTCGGCGCATGTCACTGCGGGACCGGTAGCGCGTGCGGTGCCGGCGATAGCTGCGCGGCCGCGGGGCCGCTCGGCGGCGACGCCTGCGGATCGATCTGCTGCGGCGCGACCGGGCCGTGCCCGCAATAGCTACAGCTCGAGATCGATCCGGCCGGCCTCGGCGGCGCGCGCGATCACCGCGCCGTCGCGCCCGAGGAAACACGAGGCGCCCTGACCGGGCACGCGCACGACGCCGGCGGCCCAGTTCGCGTTCGCGACGTGCAAGCCGAACTCGCGCGCGAGCCCGGCCAGCGTCGGGATCCGCGAGTCGGGTGGCTCCTCGACCCACGCGCTCGGGAACAGCAAGACGTCGGCGGCCGCGAGCTGCGGCGCGGCGTCGGCGTGCAGGAAGTGGAGGTCGTAGCAGGTGGCGATCGTCAGCGTGATGCCGGCGATCGCGAGCGTCGGCGACGGCTGCGCACCCGGCGTTGCCCACAGCTCTGGCAGCCACGGGTGGCGCTTGCGATAGATGAATGCGACCGCGCCGGCGCGATCGAAGCACGCCATCGCGTTGTAGATCGCGGGACCCTCGCGCAGCACGAGTGGTGCGACGAGGTACACGCCGCGCGCGCGGGCGATCGCCGCACAGCGCGTCGCGATCGGGCCATCGATCGACTCGGCGTACGGCGCGAGGTCGAAGTCGCCGGCGGGTGAGCAGTAGCCGCCGATCGCCATCTCGGGCAGCAGCACGAGGTCGGTCGGCGCGCCCGCCGCGATCCGGGCGTCGATCGCGTCGAGCACGCGCGCGGGTTCCGCCCACGATGCGGCGAGCTCGAGGATCGTGAGGCGCACGCGTCAGCGAACCATCCCGCCGTCGACGAGCAGCGACTGGCCGGTCACGAAGCCGGCGTCGTCGCCGGCGAGCGTCGCGACCATCTTCGCGAGCTCGCCGACCGCGCCGACCCGCCCGAGCGGGATCCGCTCGACGACGCCGGCGGGAATCGGTTGGGTATCGATGTAGCCGGGCAGGACCGCGTTCGCGCGCACGCCGTGCGGCGCGAGCTCCTCGGCGAGGATCTTGACCCACGCGCCGAGCGCGGCGCGAAACACCGTCGAGGTCGGCCGCGACACGTCGGGCTCGACCGCGGCGTAGCTCGAGATCCACACGAACGCGCCGGTGCGCTGCTTCGTCATGATCGGCGCGACGACGCGCGCGAGCCGGATCGCGCTGCCGAGGATCAGCTCGTAGCCGAGCAGCCACTGCGCGTCGTCGAGCGCGACCACGCCGCCCTTGGGTGGATGGCCGGTGTTGCCGACGACCGCGTCGAGCCGACCCCAGCGCGCCATTGCCGCGTCGACCAGCGCCCGCAGCACGGCCTCGTCGCGAACGTCGCCCTGGTGCGCGATCGCGCCGAGCTCGTCGCCGAGCGCGAGCACGCCATCGCCACGCGCGACGATCGCGAGCTCGTAGCCGCGCGCCTTCATCTCGCGCGCGCACGCGGCCCCGATGCCTTTGCTCGCCGCCGTGACCAGCGCGACCTTCATGACACCAGCATGCCCCGTCGGTGATCGGCTGTCAGGACGCGGTCAGCGAGAAGCGTGACCCGATCGATCACCGGGCTCGCTCTGTCGACATGTAACCAACCCGGAGGAGCTCGCATGTCGAATCGCACTCACGTCCTTGCCCTGATCCTCGTGGCCGCCTCCGGGTGCGCCACCTCTCCCGATGACAGCTCGGCGGAATCCTCGGTCACCGCGGCGCAGTGCGCGGCGGCGGGCACGTGGGCCGAGTGGCAGCCGTACGCGACCGGCGAGCTCGCCTGGTTCGATGGTGCAGCGTATCGGTGCATCCAGGCGCACACGAGTCAGCCGGGCTGGACGCCGGCGGCGGTACCCGCGCTGTGGTCGCCGGTCGCGTGCGATGGCACCGGCGGTGGCGGCGGTGGCGGTGGCGGATCTGGATCCGGATCCAGCGGCGGCACGTGCGATGCGACCGCGTGGATCTACATGGCGAGTGACGCCAACGCGTGCACGGGCCACCTCGGCGAGTCGTGCGGCTGGACGTCGTCGAACCAGAACCAGGGGTATCACTGCGCGACGACGAGCTGGGGCACCGGCTGCGAGCCCGGCGGCGCGAGCTGTGCCGCCGGTGGTGGCGGTGGCAGCGGTAGCGGTAGCGGCAGTGGCAGCGGCAGCGGCGGCGGCGGCGGCAACGGTGGGACCGCGCCGGCCGGGCTGATCTTCAGCGCCTACAAGGACACCAGTATCAACCTCAACTGGAACACCAACGTGATCTCGACCGCATTGCCCGGCGCGTCGACGGCGCTCGCCACCGATCTCGCGGCGAACGGCGGCAAGACGATCACGCTCGCGTTCGCGACCGGCGAGTGCGGCAGCGAGAACTGGGGCGGGGTCCAGGGCGCCGCGATGGCGAGCGCCAACGTCGGCCTGTTCACCGGCAAGAACATCAACTACATCCTGTCGACCGGCGGCGCGGCGGGCTCGTTCACATGCGGCTCGGACGCCGGGTTCGAGGCGTTCCTCGCGCGGTGGTCGTCGGCGAACCTGATCGGCGTCGACTTCGACATCGAGGCCGGGCAGTCGCAGGCGGTGATCGGCGAGCTCGTCAAGCGCATCGCGGCCGCGCACACCACGCACCCCGGGCTGCGGTTCTCGCTCACGCTCGCGACGCTGGCGAACAACAACGGCGCGTCGACCGCGCAGTCGCTCGGTGCCGGCGTGCAGGACAGCTTCAACGTCTACGGCGACTGGACGCTCGCCGCGGTGCACGCGACGTTCGGCCAGACGACGTGGCCGAGCTACGTCACGGTCAACCTGATGACGATGGACTACGGCGCGCCGGGCGCGGGCATCTGCGTCGTCAGCGGCGGGCTGTGCGACATGGGGCAGTCCGCGATCCAGGCCGCGTACAACCTGCACGACAAGTTCGGCGTGCCGTACGGCAACATCGAGCTGACGCCGATGATCGGCGGCAACGACGCGCAGAACGAGCACTTCACGATCGCGAACACCGACGCGATGACGAGCTTCGCGATCGCGCAGAAGCTCGCCGGCGTGCACTACTGGTCGTACGATCGCGACACCGACTGTCCGGTCGGCTCGGCATCGCCGACCTGCAACTCGCTCGGCGGCGTCGGCACGCATGGCTTTCTGAAGCGGTTTCTCGCCGACGGCCTGCACTGAACTAGAGGTACGCTCGGGCGGTGCGAGTGCTCGCGATCGCGGCGATCCTGAGCGCCGCACCGGCCGCGGCCGCACCGCTCTCGGTGGTCGTGCGCGGCGGTGGTGATGCGCTCGCGGTCGAGCGGCTCGAAGGCCAGGTCGCCGATCTCGAGGTCACCCTGAGCATCGAGCCCGGCGCGCTCGAGCCGACGCTCGATGCGCAGGTCGTCGCCGCGACCAGGCTCGCCGAGCTGCACGGCGCACGCGCGGTCGTGTGGTTCGTGCCGCGCGGCAAGGGCGTCGCGGTCGCGATCGCGACGCCGGCGGACCACCGGTTGTTCGTGCGCGAGATTCCCGCCGCGAACGCGTCCGCGGTCGCCGAGGCCGCCGCGGTCGCCGCGCGCGGCGCGCTGCGCGCGATCGCCCTGGGCGGCACGATCGGGGTGACGGTCGCCGTGACGGTCGCCGCCGAGCTGCCGGCCGAGCCAGCGCCAACGCCGATCCGGTCGCCGGTCGATGCCACGACGATCGAGGCCGGGCTCGGCTGGCAGGTCGCGCTCGACGGCGGCGCCGATCGCGGCGCGCACGCGATCACCGAGCGCACGACGATCGCGCGCGGCCCGTGGGCGACCTCGCTCGCGCTGTCGTTCGGGCTGCCGCTGCATCGCGCGGCCGGGCAGGGTGTCGCGCTCGATCTCGCGCGCAGCGGTGGCGTGCTCGGCGTCGCGCGCCGCCTCGGCTCGATCGATCTCGGCGTCGCCGCCGGCGTGCTGCTCTATCACCGCACCACGCTCGCGACGCCCGACGGGCTCGCGCCGACCCCGGGCGCGTCGAGCGTCGCGTTCGTCGGCGGCCTCGAGGTGATCTGGCGCGCGCGGCTGTGGGACCATGTCGGCGTCGCCGCCGAGGCCGGGCTCGACCTGGTCGCCGGCGCGCCCGAGCTCGCCGTCGCGACCGGCGGTGGGATCGAGACGGTCGGCCAAGTGCGCGCGATCCAAGGTCGATTTGCCCTGTGGCTGTTGGCGAGCCTGCCGTGACCCGAATCGCGTCGGGCCACCCTCTATCTGGATGACATGATGTCTGCGCTCGCCACCATCGCGCTCGACCCGCGCATCGCCGCCGCCGCCGGTGGTGATCGCGGTGCCGCCGAGGCGCTGTGTCGCGAGCTCGTGCCGCGCGTGCGCAACCTGGTCCGCTACCTGCTGCGCGGCGACTCGCGGGTCGACGACGTCGCGCAGGAATCGCTGATCGCGGTGTTGCGCGGGCTCGCGTCGTTTCGTGGCGAGGGTCGGTTCGAGTCGTGGGTCGATCGGATCGTCGCACGCACCGCGTTCGCCACGATCCGTCGTATCCGCGCCGAGACCCAACCCGGCGAGCACGACGTCGCCAGCGACGACAGCTCGGTCGCGGCGCCGACCGCGTCGTACGCGATGCGGCGCGAGGTCGCCGAAGCGCTCGATCGGTTGCCCGCCGATCAGCGCGAATCACTCGTCTTGCACTTCGCCGTCGGGATGACGGTGCCGGAGATCGCCGAGGCCGTCGCGGCGCCGTTCGAGACCGTGCGTAGTCGGTTGCGCCTCGGCAAGGCGGCCCTGCGCGAAGCGCTGGAGGGAGGACGCGATGCGTGACTCATCTGACCGTGATCTCGAGCAGCTGTTCGAGCTCGACGCCGCGCCCGGACCGGCGCGCCCGACCGCGCACAACGCGGCGATCGTCGCCGGCGCGCTGGCCGGTGCCGGGTTCGGCCCGCCGCGCGGTGGAGGCGCCGGCGGAGGCAAGCTCCTGTTGATCGCCGGCGGCGGCATCGCCGTGGTCGCGATCGCGATCGTGGCGATCGCGTGGAACAACCGCGCGCCGACGCCGGTCGTGGTCGCGCGGCCGCCACCTGCACCGGTCGTCGCGATGATCGCGCCGCCGACCGAGGTCGCGCCGCCGCCACCGATCGCCGCGCCTGCCGCGCCTGCCGAGATCGAGATGCCGGCCGTCGGCAAGCGGCCGTCGAGGCCGCACGGCAAGCCGGCGACGCCCGAGGACTTGCTCGCCGAGGCCAACGCCGAGCGCGCCGCGCATCGCTGGCCCGCCGCCGATGCGCTGTATGCGCGCGTCGTGGCCGAGGCGCCGCGCAGCCTCGCCGCGCAGACCGCGCTGGTCGCGTCGGCGAGCCTTCACCTCGAGCACCTCGGCGATGCCGGCGGTGCCGCGCGCCGGTTCCGCGCCGCGCTCGCCGCCGGTCCGCACGGGGCGCTCGCCGAGGACGCGCGCTGGGGCCTCGCCGAGGCCGCGCGGGCGACCGGCGACGTCGCCGCCGAGCGTGCCGCGCTCGATGACTTCCTCGCCCACCACGCCGGATCGCCGCTCGCGCCGCGCGCGCGCGAACGGCGCGGAGCCCTGTGATCGCGCGGCTCGCCGCGATCGCGCTGGTCGCGGGGTGCGCCTCGCGCGACGTCGTCGCGTCGTCGGGCCTCGGCTCCGGATCCGGGGTCTCGGGCTACTGCCAGGGTATCGGCCCACCGGTGCTCGTCGGCGACGGCGTCTCGATCGGTGACGGCGATGGCAACCCCGACCACGTGTGCACCGGCACCGTCGCGGTCCGCACGTTCACGCGCGCGCTGTGCACGTGCGAGGGCTACGCGACGTCGACGCAGCTGACCACCGATTCGTTCGACAGCGCGTCGGGCCCGTACGTGCCCGGTGGCACCGCCGGCGACGTCGGCGTCGACGGCGTGCTGCAGACCAGCGCGCCGATGCAGATCGGCGGCAGCCTCGCGGTCGCCGGCGCGGCGGGCGCCTCGCTCCTCGCGGATCTCCACGTCGCGCGCGACCTCGCGGTCGGCGGTCCGCTCGGCACCGGCGTCACCGTGACCGCCGGCGGCGACGCGCAGCTCGCCGGCAACGTCGATCTCGTCGCGCTCACCGTCGCCGGAACGCTGACCGTCCCCGCAGGCGCGACGCTCGCCGGCACGATCACCGCCGGCACCACGACGCGCGCGCCGGTCGCGATCGCGTCGCCGTGCGCGTGCGGCCCCGCCGATCTCGTCGACATCGCCGCGTTCGTCGCCGGCCACGCGATGGACAACGACGATGCCGCGATCGCGCTCGCGCCCGATCGACTCACCGGCTACACCGGCGACGTCTCGCTCGATCTGCCATGCGGCATCTACTACGTCGGGGCCGTGCATGGCTCGGGCGCCCTCGCGCTGCGGATCACCGGACGCGTCGCGCTGCTCGTCGACGGCGATCTCGCGATGACCGCGCCGCTCTCGGTCGAGCTCGCCACCGACGGCGCCGAGCTCGACCTCATGATCGGCGGCCTCCTGTCGAGCAACCACGCGATCGTCGTCGGGCGCACCGATCATCCATCGCGCACCCGGATCTACGCCGGCGGCAGCGGCACGATCGATCTCAGCGGCGACTCGCAGATCGCCGCGAACGTCTACGCGCCGAAGGCCGCCGTCGCGCTGTCGGCGACCGCGACGATCTTCGGCAGCCTGTTCGTGCGCCGGCTCGATCAGGCCGCGCCGGTCACGATCCACTACGACGCCGACGTCCGCCGCGCCGACGTCGGCTGCCCGATCATGTGACACAGTCGGCGTCCCGATGACGACCACCACCCCCGCGGACCGCGTGCTCGCCCGGGTGCGCGCCGTCGCCGATCCGCGCGCGGTCGTCGAGGCCTACGGCTCGAGCGTCTACGCGCCGGCGCACGCGAGCGACGTCGACATCCTGGTGTCGAATGACGACCCCGAGCGCCTCGCCGCCGCGCTCGGCCTGACCCAGATCCCGACGCTGCCGCCGCGCATGCACGGCACGCTCGAGGGCCTGCCGGTCGATGTCACCGTGGTGACCGGCGACGACGACATCGCGCGCCGCATGCGGTCCGGTCCGCGCGATGCCGCCGCGATCGCGACGCACCTGCGCGACCACGGCCGCGACGAGGTGTTCCAGGCCGCGTGGCCGCACGTCCGGCAGTTCGTGCGGGCCCGCGCGCTCGGGCACAACGGGCTCGGCTGGTTCGGGAGCTTCGGATGGGCGCTGCTCCTCGCGATCCCGCTCGTCGGCGACGGCGAGCTGCGCGAGGTGTCGGTCGGCGCGGCGCTGCCGAGCTGGTTGCGCTGGATGTCGCGCCTCGCGATCGGCGCGCGCGTCGGCTTCGACGGCATTCGCGCGGGCGAGCCCGCGCCATTCCACCTCGACGCGCCATCGCCGCCTTCGCGCGAGGTCGCGCACCTGAGCCGGCGCGCCGCGGTCGCGCTGTTCGGCGAGGCCGCCGCGGCCGTGCGCGCGATCGGAGATGCCGCGACCGACGTCGACGCGATCGCGCGGATCGCCGATCTCGCCGCCGATCCGCCGAGTGGCACGACGCTCGTGATCGCCGGCGACGACGAGCACACGCGCGGGCGCTACGATGGCGTCGCGCGCGGCCTGCTGCGCGAGCTCGAGGTGCTCGGCGCGATCCGATCGTGGGGTCGCTTCGATCTCACCGGCGATGGCGGCTGGCAGCATCGGATCACCGTGCCGGCGCACAAGGCGAAGTCCGCGCGCGAGATGATCGACAGCTGGCTCGCGCTGACCCGGCAAGACGCCGCGCTCGAATAGGCAAGCCAGGCCGTTGGCTTGGTGCGCAGCAACGCCGGGGCAATCTTCACAGATAGAAGCGGAGGCCGACGCCGCCGTCGAGATCGACCGTCGGGTGATCGTGGACGTCTTGCCAGACCGTCACCTTCAGCGCGACCTCGAAGTAGATCTCGAGTGGCGTGCTCCGGAACATCAGCCCGATCTGCAACGGAAAGCGCGCGGCGAGGTGCAGGTCGTCGGTGAAGCGGCCGCCGGTATCGTAGACCGCGCCGCCGATGCCGAGCCGCAACGGTACGCGCACGCTGCGACCCTGGCCGACCACCGGAGTCAGCAGGTACGTCACGTGGCCGTAGGCGCCACCGTCGACGTTGTGCGGCCAGTCGCTGTACCAGCCGAGCAGGAGGTCGAGCGAGGACCGATGATCGAGCCCGATGTTGACGTCGAGCCCGGTCGGTTCACCGACGAACGCGCCGAGACCGACCTCGGCACGCGCCGGACTTGCGTGGACTGCGACGACGAGCGCCGCGGCGATGACGAGCTTGCGCATGACCGGAGGGTAGCCCCTTCGCGGTCAGTCCCACGCGGTGTTGCGCCAGGCCTTGGCGAGGCGGCGGAAGATCGACGGATAGACGATCCAGCGACGGAAGGGTTCGATCAGCGCCATGTAGAACGGCGTGAGCCAGGACACCGGCTTCACGTAGACGGCCCAGTAGAGCCGATAGCCGCCGGGCGTCGGCACCAGCGCGGCCGACAGGAACGCGTGGACGGTCGCGTTCTGGAGCTCGGCGAGCGACTCGCGATCGAGCACGTACAGCACGCGAAACGGCCCGTCCGGCGTGCCGGGCTCCACCCGCGAGCGTGCCCGGAGCGCCGGCGTGAGGTGATGGAGATACGACCGGTCGGCCCGGTCGGTCTCGCGAGCGTCCCATCCGAACACGCGCCCGAGCAGTCCACGCACCGCGAACAGCGCGCACTGTTTTTGGCGGAGGTCTCGTCGGCGCCGAGTAGTGCCTTCACGTCGGCGAGCGTCCGGCCATCGCCTCCGCCAACGAGCTCGACGACGTTGACGTCGGCGAGTGGCACGTCGCGCAGCAGGGCAGGCGCCTCGAGGTGAAGCGGCGCGAGCTCGTCGATCGACACCCGCATATCAGCCCGCGCTCGCGTGCTGCGGCTCGGCCCGTAGTGCCAGCGCGAACGCCACGCTGGCCACCGCGAAGGCGACGATCGGCGGCGGGGGGAACGCCCAGATCGAGAGCGCGAGTCCGGCGAGCGCGAGGACCAGATTGAACCGCACGACCGCGGGCGCGCGGCGTGGAAGATCGGGCACCGCGCGCGCGAACAACAGGCCGAGTGCTCCGCAGGCGAACACGAAGACCGCCATCGCCACGCTGAAGCCGAGGTGGAGCACGAACAGGTTGCGACGGAGCCCCATCACCTCGATCGTCTGCCCCCGCAACTCGGTCTCGATCGGCGACGACTCGCCGGACAGCCGATGGGCGAGCTCGAACGCGAGGTGGCCGACGCCGACGACCATGAAGGACCACGCACCGACGCGAAATCCAAGGAGGCTGCGGTCGCTCGTAGCAGGATTTTCCATACGCATACGTATGGTAGGACGCCTCGGTCGCTTGTCAATACGCAT
This sequence comes from Haliangiales bacterium, assembly GCA_038321315.1. Lineage (GTDB taxonomy): Bacteria > Myxococcota_A > Polyangia > Haliangiales > Haliangiaceae > JABFXX01. The sequence continues at coordinate 24,943 of JBBQEX010000090.1, forward strand.
GCGTATGGTAAAGCTCGTGCGTGAAGCGTGACCGCGAGGGCCAGCTCGGACGCGAGGACTGGGAGCGCGCGGCGCTCGAGGCGATCGAACACGGCGGCCTCGAGGCCGCGGCGATCGAGCCGCTCGCGCGCGCGCTCGGGGTCACCAAGGGGAGCTTCTACTGGCACTTCGCCAACCGGGATGCGCTGCTGTCCGCGACGCTCGCGCGGTGGGAGGCGCAGTACACCGAGAAGATCGTCGCCGCGCTCGCCGTCGTCACGGACCCGCGGGCGCGCCTCGAGCAGCTCATCACGCACGCGAGCATGTCGGAGGGCGCCCCTCGATTTCACACCGCGCTCGCGGCGACCGCGGCGCATCCGATCGTGCGTCCGCTGCTGGCCCGCGTGACCGCACGACGGATCGAGTTTCTGGTCGCGTGCTTTCGCGATCTCGGCCTCGCGCCGGCCGTCGCGCATCGTCGAGCGCTGCTCGCCTACACGGCGTATCTCGGCCTCATGCACCTGCAGCGCGAAGCCCCGGCCGTCCTGCCGCGAGGCAAGGAGCGGGCGGAGTACGTGAAGCATGTCGTCGCCAACCTGCTGACGACCTGACGCGAGCACGAGGAAGACGATCGGGAATCGCGAACCCGTCGCGCCGTCCTCCGCATCCCGTGAATTTCGAGCCGGTGGGCGGGTATGATCCGTCGACCTGCTGATTACGAATCAGCTGCTCTACCACTGAGCTACACCGGCAAAGTGCGGGCTGTTGGTACCCGATGCGACGGGGCTTCGCAAGGGGGACATGGCGGTTCAGGGCGGTAGGACGTGCGAGACCGGCCACGGGCCGAAAACCTCGACGTCGACGCCAGCGGCGTAGTGGACGACGTCGGGTGGCCGACCGGGATCGGGCAGGCCGGTGGCGGCGACGAGGCCGTCGGTCAGCTCGAGCAGCTCGACCTCCTGCGCGGGATACGGCACGTGGTGCACCTGACCCTCGTAGACCCGGCCGCGCTTCACCGTGAACAGCAGGTATCGTTCGAGCAAGAAGTACGCGAGCGTGCCGGGCTGCGACGGCCCGAGGTGCGCGCCGGGTCGATAGCGTGCGTGGTGCGACGGCGACGCGCGATCCTTGCGGCGCGACTCGAACGTGGTGACGCCGGCGTCGACGGCGTGGACCATCGTCGCGTGGAAGTACGGCAGGCCCCATCCCCAGCGCGCGACCTTGACCGCGAGCCACGACGACGCCTCGAGCGAGAAGAAGTACACGCCGGGGCGACCGCGGTAGTGCACGTAGGTCCGGATGTTGAGCTCGAGAAAGTCGAGCGCGAACGTCCGCGGCAGGATGCGCGGCTTGACGTCGCGCATGAGGAACGGGACCGCGCCGACGTACGCGCGGCCATCCCACAGGTCGAGCTCGAGCTCCGCGGGCACGAGGGCGCGGAGGGCGTCGAGCGGGACGGTCCAGTGGCTGAACAGGAGCTCGCGCCAGTTCTGCGTGCCGGCTGGCTTGCCGTCGGGACGCGCGAGCTGCATCCACCCGACGATACCGCTCAGCGCGGCTCGAGCCCGAGGATGTTGGGCAACTTCCAGAACGTGGCGTTGGTGTCGCTCTCGAGGAAGTCGGTCTCGTAGCTGCCGACCAGCGCGATCGCGCCACCGGCACCGTGCGCGACGAGCGATGCCTCGGGGCCGCCCTCGAGGAACAGCGCGCCGGCGAGATCGTGGCTGGCGAGGCCGGTCGACAGCTCGGCCATCGTGAGCGCGGCGCGCGCGTGGAGCAGGACGACGTGGCCATCGCGCGCGAGGCCGATGCCGGCGGCCGAGTAGTGCTTCGGGTCCTTCCACGGCAGCGCCTCGCCGTTGCAGCCGAGCAGGCGATACGACTGCACGATCGATCGGTAGCGGGCACGGAGGTCGTCGAGATCGAAGCCGGGGCAGTCGCGCCCGGCGATCGCGATCGGCGCATCGGCGGGCGAGCGCGGATCCCACGCGAAGAAGCCGCTCATCTTGGCGTTGTCGTGGCCGTGTGCGGTGCCGTCGGCGACGAGCAAGCCCACCGGGCCGTTGTTGTCGTGGAACATGCCGGCGTTGATCACGGTCGCGAGGTGGAAGATGTCGCGCCACTCGGTCGCGGTGTGCGGCGGGTCGTCGTTCGACAAGTACGCACGCAAGCGGTAGCGCGCGGGCTCGGCGGTGACGACGTCGACGCACGGGAGACCGCCGGCGATCGGCCGCGCGTCGAGCGTCCACTGCGCGTGGACGAGGCCGCGGTCGAGCGCCTGCGCGGTCGTCGCGCACTCGGTCGGAGCGAGCGGGACCGGGGCCGCGATGACGACCGCGCGCGGCGGCGGCGCGACCGGCGGTGCCGGATCGCGACAGGCAACGACGAACGCGAGGCTGGCGGCGCGATGCACCGGAGCCGAACGCGCAAGCGCGGCCGTTCATTTCGCGCCCTGTGGATTGGGGACGCTTTTACGAGTTGCTCGAGTTCGGACACCGCCGGACAGCTGTCCGGCGGTGT
>JBBQEX010000091.1:0-25929 GCA_038321315.1 Haliangiales bacterium
CGCGGCGGCCCAGCGCGACTCGACGGCGGCGTCGACCGCGTTGCGGTCGTGCGCCGGGATCGCGAGGTAGCGACGCTCGTCATCGGTGACGAGCACGACGCGCTGGTGATCGACCACGAGGTTCGTGATCGCCGCGGCATCGGTGAGCGCGGGTGTCATCCAGTCGAGCGCCCCGGACTCGACGCGTGCCGCGCCGGTGTCGGTGATCGCGAGTGCCAGGACGGCGCCGCGAAAGCCGACGGTCGCGACGACGTCGAGCGCGCGCCCGTCGCGATCGATCGCGAACGTGATCACGTGATCGTGCGCGATCACCGACTCGATCGCATCCGCGCTCGCGAGCGCCTCGACGAGCTCGACCTGCGCCACGCGCGGCGACCTGGCCGGGTGGTCGGCGGTCGGAGACGACGCGATGGCGAGCGTGACGAGCGGCAGGAGCGTCAACATGGGAGGTGGTATTGCGAGGGCCGCGCCAGGACAATCCCGAGGCGGAATGCATGGTTGGCCGAGTTGTGGCCGGATGGACACGCGATGGCGTGGGTCTGGCGTAGGCGATCGCGGGAGTGGCGACTAGAGTGCGCGCCGTGGCGAAACCGCAGCACGATCCCCGCACCGATCCCGACGTCCCCGCGGGCATGTCGATCGCGCTCCTCCAGGATCTCCACCTGTTGACGCGCGACGGCCAGCTCAACGCCGACGCGCGCCGCAAGTTGAAGCAGATCCGTCACCTCGTCGGGCTCCTCAAGCCGGCGCTCGACGACGCCCTCGCCCGCCACGCGACGCCGACCGTGGTCGACTGCGGCGCCGGCAAGAGTTACCTCGGCGCGGTGATCTACGAGCTCGTGCTCGGCCCCGCCAAGAAGGGCGCGCTGGTCGCGATCGAGGCGCGCCCCGAGCTCGCCGAGCAGGCCGCCGCCCGCGCGGTGCGCTTTGGCCAGGAGCGCTTCACGGTGAAGACCGGCGCGATCGCGACGACCGAGCTCGCCGCGCCGCCGACCGTGGTGACCGCGCTGCACGCGTGCGACACCGCCACCGACGACGCGCTCGCGCTCGCGATCGCGAGCAACGCCGATCACGTCGCGGTCGTGCCGTGCTGCCAGGCCGAGGTCGCGCGCCAGCTCGAGCACGCAAAGGCGAGCGATCCGGCGGTCGCCGCCCTGTTCGCGCACCCGCTTCATCGCCGCGAGCTCGGATCTCACCTGACCAACGTCGTGCGCGGCCTCTGCCTCGCGGCGCACGGCTACAAGGTCACCGTCACCGAGCTGGTCGGCTGGGAGCACTCGGCGAAGAACGAGCTGATCCTCGGCAAGCGCGTGCAGCGCTACGACGCGCGCGCCCGCACCGAGCTGTGCGCGGTGCTCGAGCGATTCGCGATCGAGCCCGCGCTCGTCCGCGAGCTGACGGCGCGCGGCCTCGATCCGCGCGTGGCTCACGGCGGCGTCGCGACCTCCCACTGAACGATGCTGGCGTCGATCGTCAGCTGCACCGAACGCGCGTCGCGCGCCGGCTCGCCGAGCGCGAACGCGTAGATCCGACCGCGGTACACGCCGTAGTGCGCGACGTCGAGCGTGACGCCGCCGCGGTTGCACGGCGCCGAGCCGCCGAGCGGCGCGCCTCCGTCGTCCTCGAGCTCGATCACCACGCGATGCGGGTCGCCGCACGCGAGCGGATCCCAGTGCACGACGAGGCGCGCCTCGGGCTCCACCGGATCGGCCGGCCGATCGATGCAGCCACCGATCATCGCGCCGAAGCACGCCCAGAACGCGAGCGCGGCACCGAGCGGCGACGCGATCGCGATGACAACCGAGAGACTCGTGGACAGGAAGGACTTCATGCGCCGCGGCCTTCGCATGCCGCGCGCCATCGCAACTCCGCGCGATCACTCGCGCCGCGTGTCCGTGTCCGGCGCGATCTCGGACACGTCGTCCGACCGGCGGATCAGGTGTCAGCCGACGATCGCGGCGAGCTCGCGCGCGAGGTCGTCGACCGAGCACGGCTTGGCGACGAAGCGCCTGACGCCGAGCTCGAGGAGCGTCTGGACCTCGTCGTCGAGCGTGAAGCCCGACATCAGGAGCACCGGGATCTCCGGCACGATGTCGCGCAGCGCGAGGTACGTGGCGCGTCCGTTCATCCCCGGCATCACCATGTCCAGCACGACCGCGCTGATCGCGCTCGGGTTCCGGCGGAACAGCTCGACGGCCTCGGCGCCGCTCGCCGCCGCCGCGGTGTCGTAGCCGAGGTTCTCGATCGCGAGCGTGATCGCGCGCCGCACGATGTCGTCATCGTCGACCACGAGGATGGTCCCGCTGCCCCGCGCCGGCTCGCCGCGGACGATCGCGCCCGCCGCCGATGCCGCGATCGCATCGGTCTTCGGCAGCGCGACCCGAAACGTCGCGCCACGACCGACGAGGCCGTGGCCGATCTCGATCGTGCCGCCGTGACTCTCGACGATGCCGAGCACGGTGGCGAGCCCGAGCCCGGTGCCGTGATCGGGGCCCTTGGTCTTGGTCGTGAAGTACGGCTCGAACACGCGCTCGCGCAACCCGTCGGGCACGCCGGGACCGTCGTCGGCGACCTCGAGGATCACGCGTTCGGCGGCGGAGCGCGTCGTGACGCGGACGCGGCCGGTGCCCTTCACGGCATCGCGCGCGTTCAACACGAGATTCAGCACGACCTGCTCGAGCTGCGTACGATCGGCGACGATCGGGCCGCGATCGGTCGCCCCGAGCTCGAACTCGAGCGCGATGCCACCGAGCGCGCGCGTCAGGAGCTCGCGCATCGCCGCGATCACGTCGTCGAGCGCGACCGGCATCGGCCGCTGCTTGCCTCGGCGGGCGAAGCCGAGCAGCGAGCGCGTGAGGGTCGCGGCCCGCTCGGTGATGTCGTCGACCAGGGCGAGCGACCGCAGCCGGCGCGCGTCGGTCTCGCCGATCGCGAGCTCGGTCCCGATCAGCTTGATGCCGAAGATCAGGTTGTTGAAGTCGTGCGCGATGCCGCCGGCGAGCGTGCCGATCGACTCGAGCCGCTGGGCGCGCGCGAGCCGGTGCTCGCTCTCGGCGCGCGCCTGCTGCGCGTGGACCTCGCGCGTGATGTCGAAGAACGCGATCACGACGTGGGTGATCGCGCCCGCCGCGTTGGTCACCGGCCGGGCGAACGCGCGAACATCGACGCGCGCGCCATCCGGGCGGCGGATCGTGAGGTCGTCGACGACGACGACGCGCTTCTCTTCGAGCGCGCGCACGAACGGCATCTTCGCCTCGGGGTACGGCACGCCATCCCGGGTGAAGATGCCGTACGGGCTCGCGTAGCCGCCGGCCTTGGGATCGGCGAGCCCAACGGTACCCATGATCTCGCCGAACGTGCGGTTCGCGTAGACGAACTCGCCGGCCGGAGCCCGCGCGACCCAGAGGCCGACCGGGAGGTCGTCAGCGAGAGTCGAGATGATCTCGGCGTCGGAAGGAACTTCTGCCACGGCCCGCGCGCCGCAGCGTAGCAGAACTCAGCTGCCGATCCGCGCGAGCAACTTCGCCATGTCGTCGGCGTGCTCTTCTTCGGTCGCGAGCAGGCCCTCCATCATCCGGCGCGTGGTCGGATCGTCGTTTCCGATCCAGCGGATGATCTCGCCGTAGGTCTGGACCGCGATGCGCTCGGCGATCAGATCCTCGCGGATCATCTCCTGGAGCGTCTCCGCGCTGCCGTACTCGGCGTGGCTGCGCGCGGTGAGGCCGGCCGGATCGAGGTCGGGCGTGCCACCGAGCTCGGCGATCCGCTTGGCGACCAGGTCGGCGTGGCCCTGCTCCTCGTTCGAGTGCTCGAGGAACTCGTCCTCGATGCCCGGCGCGTGGACGCCCTTGGCCATGAAGTAGTGGCTGCGATAGCGGAGCGTGCAGACGGTCTCGGTCGCGAGGACCTCGTTGAGCACGGCGATCACCTTGTCCTTGTCCGCCTTGTAGCCGGCGGTGACAGCGCCCTCCTCCATCTTGTCCTTCGCGCGCTTCCGGATCTCCTCGATGTTTGCCTTGAAACCATTCATGGAGTGATCGAGGAGCAAACTCGGCGCCAACGCACATCGCTAGCGATCGCTCGGCCGTGCGAAACTGCCGCAACGCCGTGCGGTTCCTGGGCAATGCGATCCACCTCGTCTGGCTGTTCGTCGTCGTGGTCGCGCTCGGGCTGGTCTACTTGATCGGGCGCCTGGGCACGCTGTGCATGTGGGGTGCGCGCAAGCAGCGCGCCGTCGGGACGCTGCGCGGCTGGACGCTGCGCCAGGGCATGACGACGCTCGGCGCGACGTTCATCAAGCTCGGCCAGGTCATGAGCACGCGCCCCGATCTGTTCGCGCCCGAGATCATCAGCCAGCTCCGCGGGCTCCAGGACAAGCTCCCCGCATTCGGGTTCGCCCACGTGAAGGCGACCATCGAGGCCGACCTCGGCAAGCCGATCGCCGCGCTGTTCCGCGACTTCGACGAGCAGCCGGTGGCCGCGGCGAGCGTCGCGCAGGTCCACCGCGCGCACCTCGCCGACGGCCGCGAGGTCGCGGTCAAGATCCTGCGGCCCGGCGTGCGCCGCCAGGTCGAGCGCGATGCCGCGATCTTGCTCGGCGGCGCCAAGCTGCTCACGGTCAGGAAGAAGTGGCGCCAGAACGATCCGGTCGGCCACACCCGCCACTTCGTCGACGCGATCCACGACCAGACCGACCTCCGCATCGAGGCCGAGAACTACCAGCGGTTCCGCACGAACTTCGCCAACACCCCCGACGTGACGTTCCCCGAGATCTACCAGGCGACCGAGAAGGTCCTCGTCATGGAGTTCGTACGCGGCGCCAAGGTCGACGCCCTGCCCGCCGACTTCACGCCGGTCCAGCGCGCCGCGCTCGCCAAGACCGTGCGCATGGCGATGTTCAAGATGTGCTTCGAGGACGGCTTCGTCCACGCCGACCTCCATCCCGGCAACATGGTCGTCGAGCCGTCGGGCCGCCTCGTGATCTTCGACGCCGGCCTCGCCAAGCTGCTGGCCGAGGACGTCCTCATCCAGTTCATCGACATGACGAAGTGCATCGCGATGGGCACCGCCGATGACATCGTCGCGCACCTCCAGCGCTTCCATCACTACCTCGACGGCGTCGACTGGGAGGCGCTCCGCAAGGAGGTCACCGTGTTCTCCGAGAAGTTCCGCGCCAAGGACGTCTCGAAGCTCGAGTACGGCGAGCTGATCGGCGACATGTTCGCGATCGGTCGGAAGCACGACGTCCGCCCGATCACCGACATGATGCTGGTGTTCGTCGCGCTCATCACCGCGCAAGGCATCGGCAAGATGCTCGAGCCCGAGCACAACGTGTTCGCGGCGGTCGCGCAGTTCCTGATGCCGATCCTTATCAAACGCAACGAGAGCGTGCCCAAGACCAAGGAAGCCCAGGCGGCGGCGATTTAGCTGTGGCTTTAGGTTTGGGGTTGTGGGACCAACGCAACCCTATGGAAAGTCATCAGGATCGCGGTGGGAGCTCGATGCGGGACCTGGTCGGGCGCTTCATGCCGGCGGTGGCGCGAATGCCGTTCGTCGCCCGCCGCGGATCCGAGGCCGAGAGCATCGTGCGCGAGCTGTTCGGGCTCGCCGGGATCGAGATCAACGGGACCGGCCCCGCCGACATCCGCGTCCGCGACGAGCGGTTCTACGAGCGCCTGCTGCGCGACGCCTCGGTCGGCCTCGGCGAGTCGTACATGGAGGACTGGTGGGAGGTCGACCAGCTCGACGTCCTCGTCGAGAAGATCATGCGCGCGAACCTCAAGCAGAAGGTGAAGGGCAGCTGGCACCTGCGCGCGCTCACCGTGAAGGCGGTCCTGCTCAACCTGCAGAGCAAGGCGCGCTCCGGCGACTCGGTCGCCGCGCACTACGACATCGGCAACGACCTCTACACCCGCATGCTCGACGAGCGCATGGTCTACACCTGCGGCTACTGGGCGAACGCCAAGACGCTGCAGGAGGCGCAGGAGGCCAAGCTCGACCTCGTGTGTCGGAAGGTCGGCATGAAGCCCGGCATGCGCGTCCTCGACCTCGGCTGCGGCTGGGGTGGGCTCGCGAGCTGGGCCGCCGAGAAGTACGGCTGCACGGTCCACGGCGTCACGCTCAGCAAGGACCAGGTCGCGCTCGGCAACGAGAAGTGGCGGCACCTGCCGGTCACGCTCGAGCTCAAGGACTACCGCGACGTCCGCGGCACCTACGATCGCGTCGTCTCGATCGGCATGATGGAGCACGTCGGCCCGAAGAATCACCGCGATGTGTTCGAGGTCGTCGATCGCTGCATGGTCGACGACGGCGTCGCGCTGATCCACACGATCGCGAACAACCGATCGCTCCGCCACGGCACGCCGTTCATCGAGAAGTACATCTTCCCGAACGCGGTCGCGCCGTCGCTCGCGCAGCTCGGCCGCGCGATGGAGGGCCTGTTCGTCCCCGAGGATCTGCAGAACCTCGGGCCCGACTACGACCCGACGTTGATGGCGTGGTGGCAGAACTTCGACGCGACCTACAGCGAGATCAGCGCGAAGTACGACCGCAAGTTCTACCAGATGTGGAAGTTCTACTTGCTCGGGGCCGCCGGCGCCGCGCGTGCACGCGACGGCCAGCTGTTCCAGCTCGTGATGACCAAGACCGGCCGCGCGCAGCCGCGCTGGCAGCGCTGACTAAATTTAGGCCGCGAGCCGGTTGCGATCGACGAGCCCCGCGCGGACCTCGATCGGGTCCTCGGCGGCGTACGTCGACCACGCCTTGGCCATGAACTTCGACGCGCCACGCAGCGCCGAGAAGTACGGCAGGCTGTGGTGCACGATGCCGACCTCGGCGCACCACGCGGCGGTGATCTTCGCGGCCGCCGGCTGGTTCATGTGCGGGATCTTCGGGAACAGGTGGTGCTCGACCTGGTAGTCGAGGCCGATGAAGAAGAACGAGACGAGCTTCGGCATCTCGAGGTTCTGCGTGGTCTCGAGCTGGTGCATCCAGTCGTGGTTCTGCTCGTGGACGATCGGCAGGCCGACGTGCGCCGGGAGGAACACGAGCGCGAGCATCGTGCCGACGAGCGCCCAGATCGACGAGTAGACCAGGAGGCCGATCAGTGGGCCCCAGATCAGCGACGGGACGACGACCCACAGCGTGTAGTGCGCGACGAGGCACGCGACGTCGGCGAACCACGCGCCGTCGTAGCCCTTCTTGCGCGCGTACTGGGTGACCGAGATCATCGACGAGCGGCGCATGCCGACCGCCATGAGGAGCGACGCCGGCCAGAACGCCCAGCTCTGCGCGTTGCGCTGGATCCAGCGCGCGACCGGACCGGAGCGCTCGTGATCGCCGATGCTCGACGCGAACGGCCACGGGCGAATGTCCGGGTCGACGCCCTCGACGTTGGGGTGGCCGTGGTGCAGGCGATCGTGCTTCTCGCGCCAGTAGAGCGTCGACAGGCCCGAGAACAGCGGGAACGCGAAGTAGTTGATGAGGTTGTTGCGGAACGGCGACTTCGAGAAGCTGCGGTGGCTACCCTCGTGGCCGAACATCGCGACCGACGTCGCGAACACCGCGGCGACCGGGATGGCGACGAACGCCGCGATCAGCCCGAAGTGACCGACCGCCACCAAACAGAGCACGACCACCGAGAGCAGGAACGCGAGCTTGAACCAGCTGGCGAGCTCGCGTGATTCGAACAGCCCGGCCGCCTTGAGGCGCGCTCGAAGCGCTGCGAGCTCCGGTACGGGACGTGCGTTGTGGCTCATTTCGTTGGACTTTCGCAGACTCGAAGGCAAAAAGCCTGTCTTGATTCATCGGTTTCTCTGTCATGGCTGTGTCAGCTTCGCGCGGCGATGTCGGAATTCCATACGGTTAGCCCATCGGGTCAGAATCCGTCGGATCTGCCCTATGGTCGGTGCCCGTGAACCCACGCACGATCGCGATCGTCGGTGCGGGCACCGCGGGCGCGTCGGTCGGCACCTTGCTGGCGCGCGCCGGCCACCGCGTCGTGGTGTTCGAGCGCGTCGCCGATCCCAAGCCGGTCGGCGCCGGCATCACGCTGCAGCCGACCGGTCAGGCGACGCTCGTGCGGCTCGGGTTGTTCGACGCGATCCGCGCGCGCGGCGCACACGTCGATCGCCTGCACGTGCGGAAGCGAAGCGGCGGCGTGCTGATGGATCTGCCGTACGCCGCGGTCGATCCGGAGCTGTGGGGCATCGGGATCCATCGCGGCGTGCTGTTCGAGACGCTGTTCGGCGCGCTCCGGGCGTCGACCGCGGAGATCCGCTGCGGCGTGGCGATCGCGAAGACCGAGCTCGCCGCCGATGGCCGCTACCTGATCGGCGACGACGGCGCGCGCCACGGGCCGTACGATCTCGTGGTCGCGGCCGACGGCGGCGTGTGCGAGCTGCACCACGCGGCGACGCGCGTGCGGTCGACGCCGTACGGCTGGGGCGCCCTGTGGATCGTCGCCGAGGATCCGGGTGGCACGTTCACGAACGCGCGCACGTGTGCCCAGATCGTCGATCGCGCGCACCACATGCTCGGGTTCCTGCCGACCGGCCTCGGGCCGCGCGGCGACAAGCCCATGGTCTCGTTGTTCTGGAGCATCCGCGCCGATCGCGTCGAGGCGTGGCGCGCCGCGGGCCTCGCGCCGTGGCGCGACACGATCCTTGGCTTCGAGCCGCGCGCCGAGCCGATCCTCGACACGCTGAACGGCCGGCTCGACGGCGTGCTCTACAGCCGCTACCACGACGTCGCGATGTGGCCGTGGCACGGCGATCGGCTGGTGTTCCTCGGCGACGCCGCGCACGCGACCAGCCCGCAGCTCGGCCAGGGCGCGAACCTCGCGCTGATCGACGCGGTCACGTTCGCCGACTGCTTCGCGGCGACCGACGACGTGAGCGCCGCCCTCGCCGCCTACTCCGCCGCGCGCCGACGCCACCTGAACTACTACCAGTTCATGACGCGCGCGCTGACGCCGTTCTTCCAGAGCGACTCGCGGGTCCTCGCGCTGCTCCGCGACCTGACGTTCCCGGTCTCGCGCTGGCTGTCGCCGCTCCGCCGCCGGATGGTGCGCACGATGTGCGGGATCGATCGCGGGATCCTGCGCCGGCCGATCCCGATCGCCGAGGTCAAGCAGCGCCTGCTGTCGATCAGGTGATCGCGCGCGCGAGCACGTCGGCGAACGCGGCGTTCGCGGCGGCGACCGTGGCGGCGCTCGGGGTCGCGCCGAACGCGAGCTTCACGTGCTGCTGCTCGACCTGCGCGGACTCCGCGTGGATCGCGAGCACGCAGGTGCCGCCGCTGCCCGCGACGAGCGGGACTGGGCCGCGCTCGGTCATCGCGTGCGGCTGATCGTTCGACAGGAACATCGTGTGGAGCTCGAGCTCGGCCGGCAGCGGCACGAGGTTCCACGCCGCGCCGTGCGTCGCGATCATCTCGGTGAGGCCGCGCACGACACCGGCGTGGAGCTCGTCGAGGCGCTCGCGTGCCGTGCGGTGCCGGGGGCCGAGCTCGGGGTCGTACGCGGCGGTCGCGGCGAGCGAACAGGCGAACATCTCGGTGCGCGCGGCGAGCGAGCCCTCGGCGCAGCGCGGCGGCTCGAACCAGTGATCGATGTTCGCGAGCGTGCCCGACAGCTGGAAGCGAAATGCCTCCCTCGCCGGATCGACGAGGGCGCCGAGCGGCCGGGGCTCGACGTGCTTGCCGAGCTTGCCGTCCGACGCGCGCCACGCGAACGTCCTGGTCAGCACCGGGTCGTCGCTCTGGCAGTACAGCGTGTGATCGTAGCTCGCGGTCGCGGGCACCGCGCCGCCGTCGTGCAGGTGCAGCGTCGGGAAGTACAGCGCGCGCGGGCGGCGGGACGGGAACGTGAACGCCATCGGATGGATCGTCGAGTCGTCGCCGGGCGCCGCGGTGGCGACCCGCTTCTGCCAGAACCAGCGGCGCTTCGGCGGTGCGGCCGCGACGGCGTGCGCGAGCTGGAACACCGCGAAGCCCCAGTCGGCGTACTCGGCGTGCGCCGCGAGCACGCCGGCCGGAAGCCGGAACCGCGGATCGAGCCGCTCGAAGTCGGCCGGCGTCGGCACGTACGACGCCACGAAGTCGCCGACTGCGTGGACCACGAGGTGGCGCAGCGGCGTCGCCTGGGCGCGCAGCGCGAACATCATCGTGTTCGCCTGCGGCGCCGGGAACGCCTTGTCGAGATCGGCGAAGAACTCGGGATACGCCGACAGATCGACGAACCGAACCGCGTCCTCACCGCTGCCGGGGGCGACCGGCAGCGGCAACACCATCGCGACCGGCTCGGTGGTCGCGAGCGTCATCGCGTAGATCAGCGCCTGGCGATCATCGCCGACGTGGCGCGCGAAGATCCGCGTGGCCGACACGCGCTCGACGGCGCGCGAGAACAGACACATCAGAGGTGAATGCCGGCCTTGACCTTGACCTTCACGGTCGGCGGCGGCGGTGCGTGGATCTTCACCTTGACGCCGGCCTCGACGCTGCCCCCGCCGCGGTGATCGCGCACCACCGGCTCCTTCACGACCTCGCGGTGATCGCGCACGACCGGGCCGCCGATGTGGACGCCACCGCCGACGTGCGCGCCGATGCCGACGTCGCCGCCGACGTGCGCGCCGACATGCTCCTCGACGTGCACCATGCCCGGGCGATGATCGCGGACCTCGAGGTGGCCGCGCGGGTCGAGCTTGACCTTGGCGCGGACGACCGCGGCCGCGTGATAGTCGGGCGCGGCGACGTGGACGTGCTCGCCGACCTGGACGTGCCAGCCGCCGTGGATCTCCGCGCGCGGGACCGGCGCGACGACGGTCAGGTGGCTCTCGTAGTGCCCTTCGGGACGCACGCCGACGAACATCTTCGCGTGGAGCTCGGGCGGCCGCACGTACCACGCGACCTTGGCGCGCGGCGCGCGCGGCTTGACCACGAGGTGCTCGTGCCACGTCGGGCTCGGGGCGCCGACCCACACCGGGCGCGCCGAGGCGTGGAACGCGAGGTCGGGCGCGATCCAGATCGCGCCGTGCGCGTGCGTGCGGATCACGGCGGGCTCGAGCACCGGCGGCTCGACCTGCGCGTAGAACTCGGGGACCGTGACGCCGACGAGCGCGGCGTGCGCGCGGCCCCGCGGGTGATGTACGTAGTACTGCATGCGCAGCGGCTCGAGGTACGCGGTCGACGTGACCTCGTAGCGCTTGGGCCACAACACGGCGGCGTCGACCTGCGGCGCGACGACGGTCCAGCGCGCCTCGACGTCCTTGGGGTGGCGCACGTAGATGTCGTCGGCGAGCGCGGCGTGCCCGGCGTAGGCCCAGGTCAGCGCCTCGGTGCGGCCGGCGACGCCGAACGACGCGTCGATCGTCGCGGCGCCCTCGGGCAACGCGGCGGTGTACGCGGCCGGATCGTTCTTGTCCGACGCCGCGCCGGCGGTTGCCTCGAACGTCGCGACCTGCTTGGCCGAGGCGTCGAGATCGACGTACGACTCGGCGAGCTGCTTGTCGAGATCGGTCATCGCGGCGGCGTGGATGTCGAGCGCGGCGACCGGCGTCGTGACCTGGGCGTCGAGCCCGTCGCGCCACGTGCCCCAGTCGTCGGCCGGCCACGGCGTCGACGCGCCGACCTTGCCCGTGGTGTCGAGCGTGGCTTGCGAGCCGCCGGAGACCTCGACGGGCGTGGCGTCGAGCGCCGCGAGGCCGACGATGCCGACCTGGCCGTCCTCGACGCCGACGCGCGCCTCGCCGGACGCCGAGACGCCGACCCCGTACGCGGTGCCCTTGGTCATCACGACACCCTGCGGCGTGTACACGCGGAACGCGCCCTCGCCCGGCGCGCGCGACGCGACCGAGAACCGCGCGAGGCCCGCGAGCACCGCGGCCGACGACGCCGGATCGGCGGTGCCGTCGCGGCTGCCGATGCCGATCGTGGTGACCTCGGCGAGCTCGATCACGCTGTCGTCGGCGAGCGCGAGGGTGGCGGACGACTGTTCGCCGCTCTTCACCTGGTCGCCCGAGTACAGCTTGTCCTCGAGCTTGGCGGCGGCGAACCTGGTCTCGCCGACACGGCGGATCTCGACGGTGCCCGACACCGACGTGATCGTGCCGGCGGCGCCCTCGTCCTTGCCGTGCGCGATGCCACCGGCCTCGACGCCGGCGCTGGTCGCGGTGGTGGCGGCGACCGCCGGGGTGGCCGCGCTGCCGGTCGCGGGAGCCGCGCTCCCGGTCGCGACCGCGCTGCCGATGGCCGCCGCGGGCTTGTCGTCCTTGCTACCGCAGGCAGCGAGGGCGACGATCACGACGAGAGCTTTGAATCGAAGCATGGCGAGAGCATGACGACTCGACGAGGGCCGTGCAACCCTAAGCCATGGACGATGGCGCCGACGACCGCTTCATGGACCTCGAGGTCAAGCTCGCGTACCAGGAGCGCCTGATCCGCGAGCTCGACGCGCTCGTGCGTACGTTCGGTGATCGGCTCGACGGCGCGATGCGCGAGCTCGCCCAGTTGAAGGACACGATCGGGCCTCCCGAAGTTAAAACCGAGAAGCCGCCGCACTACTGAGCATCACGCGGGTTGCCCGGCATGCCCATCGCGTCGCGGACGCGCAAGAACTCCGGGGTCCACTGGCTCGCGCGATCGCGCACGACGAGCGTGTGGAGCGCCGGTGCGCGTGGCGCGCCGGGCGCGAGGACGTCGACCGCGACCAGCGCGGCCTTGCCGTCGCGCGGGATGATGTCCCAGTGCTCGCGCCACGCGAGCGGCAGCGCGGCGATCGCGTCGCGCACGCGGTCGCGCTCGATCGCGGCCGAGCAGATGCAGATCGTGCCGGTGGGCGCGACGGCCTTCGCGGCGACCGCGAGGTAGTCCTCGACGCCACCGCGGACCTCGAAGCGACACGCGAGCGCGTGCGACTTCGCGCTCTCGGTGCCGGTGCCGCGCGGGAAGTACGGCGGCGTGCCGGTCACGAGCTCGAAGTCGGCGAGCGCGGCCTCGCGGAGATCGCCGTCGAACACCCGGCAGCGATCGGCGCAGCCGTCGTACGCGATCGAGCGCCGCGCCATGGCCGCGCGATCGGCCTGCGCCTCGATCCCGGTGAGCTCCGCGTGCGGCAGCTTCCACGCGACCGCGAGCAGCACGCTGCCCAGCCCGCAGCCGAGATCGAGCGCGCGACACGGCACCGATGGATCGCGATCGCGCGTCGCGATCCACGCGGTCACCAGATCGTCGAGGCTCCAGCGATGGCCCGAGCGCTTCTGGAAGATCCGCCAGTCGCCGGTGAGGTACGACAGATCCTCGTCGGCGGCCGGCGCGAGGTCGGCGCGATCGCCGGGCCCCGCGGGCGACGGCCCCGGCGCGATCCATCCGGCGGGACGCCGCGCCGTCACGTGGCCGCGACGAGCTCGCGCGCCGTGCGGGCGGCACCGAGCAACGCGGCGCGCGGCTCGAGGCACACGCGCACCGCGAGCGACTCCATCCACGGCGCGAACCGGCCCTTGGCCCGAAACCGCGCGAGGAACCCGGGGCGCTGGAGCGCCGCGATGATCTTCGGCGGGATGCCGCCGCCGATCGCGACGCCGCCCCCGGCCATCCCGCGCAGCGCCGCGTTGCCGGCCTCGGCGCCGAGGATCGCGACGAACATCGCGAGCGCACGCACCGCAACCGGATCGCGATCGGCGAGCGCCGCCGTCGTGATCGCCGCGTTGCGATCGCCGCTCGCGAGCGCGGGGCCCGTCTCGCCGAGCCTGCCGCTCCAGAAGTCGTAGAGGTCGCCGATGCCGTTGCCGCACAAGACGCGCTCGTAGCTCACGTGATCGCCGTACTTGTCGCGCAGGAAGCGAGACAGCGCGATCTCGTCGTCGTCGTGCGGCGCGAAGTCGGCGTGCCCGGCCTCCGACGGCAGCGCGCGATAGCGGTGACCGTCGGACACCAGCAGCGACTCGCCGAGCCCGGTGCCCGGGGCGATCACGGCGATCATGGCCAGCGAAGCGGGACCTGGCCAGATCGTCGCGCTCGTCGCGCTCTGCGCGATCGCGCCCGGCTGGAGTACGACCCAGCGCGCGGCGGGCACGTCGAGCATGCCGATCGCGGTGGCCTGCAGATCATTGAGCAGCTCGACCGGCCCGCCGAGCCGGCGCGCGAGCGCGGCCGCGTCGATCGTCCACGGCAGGTTCGTGATCTTCGCGACGCCGTCGGCGACCGGCCCGGCGACGCCGAAGCCGCCGGCCTTGACCGCGTCGCCACCGACGAACCGCGCGACGACCTCGTCGAACGTTGCGTGCCCGGCCGACGGGAACGTCTGCTCGCGCACGATCGCGCCGCTGTCGTCGCACAGCGCGAGCACCGTCTTGGTACCGCCGACGTCGCCCGCGAGGATCACGGCTTGTTCTGCGCGATCTGCTCCTTGGCAGCCGCGATGATGTGCTCGGGCGCGAAGCCGAACTTGCGCTGCAGCTCCTTGAGCGGCGCCGACGCGCCGAACGTCTGCATCGCGATGATCTTGCCGCGCCGCCCGGTGTAGCGCTCCCAGCCGAACGCGGCGGCGAACTCGATCGCGACGCGCGCGGTGACGTTCGACGGCAACACGCTCTCGCGGTACGCCTCGTCCTGATCCTCGAACAGCTCCCACGACGGCATCGACACGATGCGCGCCTTGACCCCGCTCGCGACCAGCGTCTCGTACGCGCCGACCGCGAGCTGCACCTCGGTGCCGGTCGCCATCAGGATGACCTCGGGCGCACCGCCCGAATCGGCGAGCACGTAGGCGCCCTTGCGGACGCCGGTGGCCGCGGCGTACTTCGTGCGATCGAGCGTCGGCATGTTCTGACGCGACAGCACGAGCACCACCGGGTGGTGGCGCGACTCGGCGATCACGCGCCACGCCTCGGCGACCTCGTTGGCGTCGCCGGGGCGCATCACGATGAGGCCAGGGATCGCGCGCAGCGACGCGAGGTGCTCGATCGGCTGGTGCGTCGGACCGTCTTCGCCGACGCCGATCGAGTCGTGCGTGAAGATGTGGATGACCGGAATCTCCATGATCGACGACAGCCGGATCGACGGCCGCGCGTAGTCGCTGAACACGAAGAACCCCGAGCCGTAGACCCGGAGCTTCGACAGCGCCATGCCGTTCAGCGCGGCGGCCATCGCGTGCTCGCGGATACCGAAGTGCAGGTTGCGTCCGGGGGTCTCGCGCGAGAAGTCACCGGCGCCCTCGAACGTCAGCCGTGTCAATGTCGACGGCGCGAGGTCGGCCGAGCCGCCGATCAGCCACGGCCAGTGCTTGGCGATGGCGTCGAGCACCTTCGCCGAGGCCTGGCGGCCGGCGAGGCCCTTGGCGTCGGTCGGGAACGTCGGGAGCTCGGCGTCCCAGCCGGCCGGCAGCTCGCGCTTCTGCATGAGCTCGTGTTCGGTCGCGAGCGCGGCGTGCTCGGTCTTGTACTTCGCGAACATCGCTTCCCACGCCTCGCGGGCCGACTTGCCGCGGGCGCCGATGCCGGCGTCGAAGTGACCGTAGACGCCATCGGGCACGAGGAACTTCGCGTCCTCGGGCCAGCCGTACTGCTTCTTCACGTACTTGATCTCGTCCTCGCCGAGCGGCGAGCCGTGGACCGAGTGACTGTCCTGCTTGCGCGAGCCGTAGCCGATGTGGCTATCGACGATGATGAGCGTCGGGCGATCGGTCGTGACCTGGAACGTGTGGAACGCGCGCGCGAGCATCGCCAGGTCGTTGGCGTCGCCGACGCGGGTGACGTTCCAGCCGTAGCCGATGAAGCGCGTCGCGACATCCTCGGAGAACGCGAGCGACGTCGAGCCCTCGATCGTGATCTTGTTGTTGTCGTAGATCCAGCACAGCTCGGACAGCCCGAGATGGCCTGCGAGCGACGCGGCCTCGCTCGCGACGCCCTCCATCATGCAGCCGTCGCCGGCGAGCGCGTAGATGTCGTAGTCGAACATCGTGTAGTTCGGCTTGTTGAAGTGACCGCCGAGCCAGCGGCGCGCGATCGCCATGCCGACGCTGGTCGCGAGGCCCTGTCCGAGCGGGCCGGTCGTGGTCTCGACGCCGCTCGTCCAGCGGTACTCCGGGTGGCCCGGGCACTTGCTGTCGAGCTGGCGGAACTTCTTGATGTCGTCGATCGTGACGGTCGGCGTGCCGATGCGCTCGTACTTGCCGTTGACCGACCTGGTCTGCGTGAGATGCAGGATCGAGTACAGCAGCATCGAGGCGTGCCCGCACGACAGGACGAACCGATCGCGGTTCGGCCAGATCGGATCCTGCGGATCGAACGTCATCACGCGATTCCACAGCTCGTAGACGACCGGCGCGAGCGCCATCGGGGTTCCGGGGTGTCCGGAATCCGCGGCCTGCACCGCGTCCATGCTCAGCGTGCGGATCGTATTGACACACAGGAGGTCGAGCTCGGATTCGGTCACGGTCTTGAGCAAACCACGGTTCGTCGACGCTCCGCAACGCGGGCGTTGCGGAGCGCCCCAGCCCAACCGGGCTCCCGATTCATGCGATGGTAGCGCCGGGTGTCACCTGCCATGTCCGAGCTGTCGATGGACCCCGAGCATGTCCGCGTTCGCGAGGTCAACGACGACGCGAGCGGATGGCGACGCTGGGGACCCTACCTGTCCGACCGCGCGTGGGGCACCGTCCGCGAGGACTACAGCGCCGACGGCAACGCGTGGAAGCACGTCACGTACGACAAGGCGCGCGCGAAGGCCTATCGCTGGGGCGAGGATGGCATCGCCGGATTGAGCGATCGTTATCAATTGCTGTGCTTCGCGCCCGCGTTCTGGAACGAGCGCGATCCGCACCTGAAGGAGCGGTTCTTCGGCGTCGACCCGTACGAGGGCAATCACGGCGAGGACGTCAAGGAGTACTACTTCCACACCGACAACACGCCGACGCACTCGTACATGAGCCTCCTGTACCGGTATCCGCACGCGGAGTTCCCGTACGCGCAGCTGATCGCCGAGAACCAGGCGCGCCAGGGTCAGGGCCCCGAGTACGAGCTGCTCGACACCGGGGTGTTCGATGACGATCGCTACTTCGACATCGTCGTCGAGTACGCCAAGGCGACGCACGAGGACATCGCGATCCGGATCACCGCGACGAACCGAGGTCCCGAGGCCGCGCCACTCCACATCTTGCCCACGCTGTGGTTTCGCAATACGTGGATCTGGGGTGCGCAGCCGCAGGTCGCGCCGCGGATCAGCGCCGACAAGCGCAACTCGAACGTGTGGGCGCTGCTCGCCGACGACGATGGCTCGCAGTGCGAGGCCAGCGTGCCCGGGCACTACGCGCTCGGGATGCGCTGGCTGTACGGCCCGACCGAGAACAACGCGAACCTCCTGTTCACGAACAACGAGACCAATCGCCAGCGGCTGTACGGCACCGCGAATCGCTCGGACTACACGAAGGACGCGTTCCACCGCCTGGTCTGCGAGAAGGACAAGGCCGCGGTCAACCTGACCGGGCGCGGCACCAAGGCGGCGTTCCACTATCGCTACGACATCCCGCCGGGCGAGACGATCACGCTGCGGCTGCGGCTGACCGATGGCAGCAAGGTCGATCCGCTCGCCGACATCGACGCGCTGATGGCGCTGCGCAAGCGCGAGGCCGATCAGTTCTACGCGTCGGTCTCGCGGCCCGACGCGTCGGCCGAGGAGCAGCTCGTGCAGCGCCGCGCGCTCGCTGGCCTCCAGTGGAGCAAGCAGAGCTACATCTTCGATGTCGCGCGCTGGCTCGACGGCGACGACCCGGCGCTGCCGCCGCCGCCGGGCCATCGCCGGATCCGCAACCAGCACTGGCGACACCTCAACTCGATGCGCATCATGTCGATGCCCGACACCTGGGAGTACCCGTGGTTCGCGGCGTGGGACCTCGCGTTCCAGAGCGTGCCGTTCGCGCTGGTCGACTCGAAGTTCAGCAAGGACCAGCTGTGGATGCTCCTGTTCGAGCAGTTCCAGCATCCGAGCGGCCAGCTGCCCGCGTACGAGTGGGAGTTCAGTGATCTCAACCCACCGGTGCACGCGTGGGCTGTGTGGCGCGTGTACAACATGGACCGCCTGAAGAAGGGCAAGGCCGATCGCGAGTGGCTCGAGCGCTGCTTCCACAAGCTGCTGATCAACTTCGCGAACTGGGTCAACAAGGTCGATCGCGACGGCAACAACGTGTTCGAGGGCGGCTTCCTCGGGCTCGACAACATCACGATCATCGACCGCAGCGAGCCGCTCCAGGACGGCTCGACGCTCGTGCAGTCCGACGCGACCGGCTGGATGGGCATGTTCTGCCTCAACCTGATGCGGATCGCGCTCGAGCTCGCCAAGGAGAACTCGGTCTACGAGAGCCTCGCGACCAAGTTCCTCCAGCACTACGTCTACGTCGCGCACGCGATGAAGCACATGGGCGATCGCGACTTCTCGCTGTTCGATCAGGACGACGGGTTCTTCTACGACGCGCTCGAGTATCCCGACGGCACCTACCGCAAGTTCCGCGTGCGCTCGATGGTCGGCCTCATCCCGCTGTTCGCGGTCGAGCGGCTGGAGTCGGCGTGGATCGAGCCGTTCAAGGAGTTCACCGCGAACCTCCACTGGTTCCTGAAGAACCGGAAGGAGCTCACCGATCAGGTGATCCACGAGATCACCGGCGCGAACGGGCAGATGACGTACCTGCTCACCATCGTCAACACGACGCAGATGGACCGCATGCTCGAGCACGTCCACGACGAGGCCGAGTTCCTGTCGGACTTCGGCATCCGCTCGCTGTCGAAGCTCCACAAGGAGTTCCCGTTCGAGCTCGACGGCAAGTCGGTCTCGTACGAGCCCGCGGAGTCGAGCAGCAAGTTGAAGGGCGGCAACTCGAACTGGCGCGGGCCGATCTGGTTCCCGACCGCCTTCCTCATCATCGAATCGCTGCGCAAGCTCGGCACCGCGTTCGGCCCCGGCCACACGCTGACGACGACCGGCAGCAAGGGCGTGCCGATGAACCTGCACGACATGGCGCAAGACGTCGCGCGCCGCATGGTGCGGATCTACCTGCCCGACGCGAACGGCCACCGCCCGGTGTTCGGCGGCGCCAAGAAGTTCACCGGCAGCTGGCGCGACGACCTCCTGTTCTACGAGTACTTCCACGGCGACAACGGCGCCGGCATCGGCGCGTCGCATCAGACCGGCTGGACCGCGCTGATCGCGAACCTGATCGACGAGTGGAAAGCGTGAGCGCGACGATGTTGCACCTCCAGATCCTCGGCCAGCGCTATCCGAGCGTGACGTCGGCGCTGGTGCAGATCGCGAACCTGAACGCGCAGCTCGCCCTGCCCTCGCCGTCGGTGCACATCGTCAGCGACGTCCACGGCGAGTACGTCAAGCTGCGCCAGGTCATCAACAACGCGTCGGGCTCGCTGCGGCCGCTCGTCGATCGGCTGTTCGTCAACCTCGACGACGCCGCGCGCGGCGAGCTGCTCAAGCACCTGTACTATCCGCGCGAGACCTGGCTGGCGCGCGGGCCCGCCGATCAGGGCACGCGCCTCCTGTGGTTCGCCGAGCACGCGATCGTGCTGGTGCGCGAGCTCGCGCGCCGCTCGACGATCGTGCACGTCGAGAAGATCATCCCGGATCCGTTCGATCCGATGGTGCGCGAGATGATCTTCGCGGACTCGCTCGCGCGGCCCGCCGACTACCTCGCGCGGCTGGTCGCGCCGTTCGTCGAGCGCGACCGCGCCGTCGAGCTCGTCCGCATGCTCGCGCGCCTCGTGCGCAACCTCGCGGTCGGCGAGCTGATCGTCGCCGGCGACCTCGGCGATCGCGGCCCGCGGATCGACAAGGTGATCGACGTCGTCATGCAGCAGCCGGTCGTCGCGATCGCATGGGGCAACCACGACGCGAACTGGATGGCCGCGTGCCTCGGCCACGCGGCCGCGACCGCGACCGTCGTGCGGCTCTCGATCCGCTACCAGCGCCGCGCACAACTCGAGGAGGGCTACGGCATCTCGCTCGCGCCGCTCGAGGAGCTCGCCAAGACGATCTACGCCGACGACCCGTGCGAGCGGTTCCACTGCCACGGCGACCCTGGCCCCGACGCGCACCTGCTCGAGAAGATGCAGAAGGCGATCGCGATCATCCAGTTCAAGCTCGACGGTGCGCTGTTCCGCGCGCGGCCCGAGTGGGGAATGACCGACCGCGATCTGCTCGGCGCGATCGACCACGAGGCCGGCACGGTCACGGTCGAGGGCGCGCACTATCCGATGCTCGACCTCCGGTTCCCGACGGTCGACTGGGCCGACCCGTGCAAGCTGTCGCCCGAGGAAGAGGTCTGCCTGCGCGCGCTGCAGCGCGGGTTCACCGACTCGGCCGTCCTGTGGAAGCAGATGAGCTTCGTCGCCGCGCACGGCGCGATGTCGCTGGTCCGCGATCGCTGCGCGATCTTCCACGGCTGCATCCCGGTCGACGAGGCCGGCGTGCCGCGCGAGGTCCCGATCGACGGCAGGTCGTACGCCGGCAAGGCGCTGCTCGACGCGATCGAGCCGGTGGTCTACCGCGCGTTCCGGAAGCGCGCGCCCGCCGACATCGACCTGCTCTACTGGCTGTGGACCGGCCCCCTGTCGCCGTGTTTCGGCAAGCACAAGATGGCGACGTTCGAGACCTACTTCATCGCCGACAAGGCGATCCAGGCCGAGCACAAGAACCCCTACTTCAAGCTGCTCAACGACAGGCCGTTCTGCGCGCGGCTGCTCGCCGAGTTCGGGATCGATCCCGAGCAGGGCTACATCGTGAACGGCCACGTGCCGGTCAAGCTCGAGGCCGGCGAGACCCCGGTCAAGCAGAGCGGGCGCGCGATCACGATCGATGGCGCGTTCGCGGCGGCCTACGGGGACAAGGGGTTCTCGCTCGTGCTCGATGCCGAGCGGATCTACCTCGCGCAGCACGGCCACTTCGAGAGCCTCGAGGCTGCGATCGCCGCCGGCGCAGATATCGTGCCGACCGTGTCCGACGTCCAGCGGTACGACCGGCCCCGCACGGTGGGAGACACCGAGGTCGGGGTCGCGATTCGGGGAGAGATCGCCGCGCTCGAAGAGCTCGTCCGCGCGTACGATGACCACCAGCTTCCAGAAGAAGGGGACCGACGATGACTTCCTTGCTCGACCAGCTCACCACCATGACCGTCGCGGTGTGCGACACCGGCGACTTCAACTCGATCCAGAAGTTCATGCCGCGCGACGCGACGACCAATCCGTCGCTGATCACCGCGGCGGCGCAGATGCCGGCGTACGCCGATGTCGTCGACGGCGCGATCATGTGGGCGACCGCGCAGGCGCGCGGCGATGACGACAAGGTCGTCGGGTTCGCGCTCGATCGCCTCGCCGTCGAGTTCGGCCTCCGGATCCTCGCGATCGTCCCCGGCCGCGTGTCGACCGAGGTCGATGCCCGGCTGTCGTACGACACCGCGGCCACGGTCGAGAAGGGCCGCTACCTGATCAAGCAGTACGAGGCCGCCGGCGCCAAGCGCGAGCGCGTCCTCATCAAGGTCGCGGCGACCTGGGAGGGCATCCGCGCCGCCGAGATCCTCCAGAAGGAGGGCATCAACTGCAACCTCACGCTGGTGTTCGGCATGCACCAGGCGATCGCGTGCGCCGAGGCCGGCGTCCGGCTGATCAGCCCGTTCGTCGGTCGCATCCTCGACTGGTACAAGAAGTCGACCGGCAAGGAGTCGTACCCGCAGGCCGAGGATCCGGGCGTCGTCTCGGTGACCAAGATCTTCAACTACTACAAGAAGCACGGCCACCAGACCGAGATCATGGGCGCGTCGTTCCGCAACGTCGGCGAGATCATCGAGCTCGCCGGCTGCGACCTGCTCACGATCGCGCCGAACCTGCTCGCCGAGCTCAAGTCGACCGAGGGCACCCTCGTCAAGAAGCTCGACGCCGCCGCGGCGCAGAAGCTCGACATCCCGAAGATCCCGATGAGCGAGACCGACTTCCGCGCGGCCCACGAGGCCGATCCGATGGCCAAGGAGAAGCTCGACGAGGGCATCCAGGGCTTCGCGAAGGCGATCGTCGCGCTCGAGAAGCTCCTCGGCGAGCGCTACGCGTCGCAGCGCACCAAGATGAAGAGCGGCCACCACGCCCACGAGTTCTTCAAGGTCTACGACCTCGACGGCGACGGCTTCATCACGCGCGAGGAGTGGGGCGGCTCGACCGCCGTGTTCACCGCGCTCGACGTCGACGGCGACGGCAGGGTCACGCCCGAGGAGATGGCCGCGGGCCTCGGCGGCGCGTTCATGCTCTCGATGCGCTGAGGCTAGCCCGCGAGGATCGCGGTGAGCGCCGGGCGCTTCGTGCAGCGCTCGACCCACGCCTTCACGTTGCGATACGGCGCGAGGTCGAACTTCATGAACGTCAGCCACCACACGACCGAGGCGTTCGCGATGTCGACCAGCGTGAACTCCTCGCCGAGGATGTAGTTGCGCCCGACCAGGCGGCCATCGAGGATCGCGATCTGCGCGGCGACCGCGCGGGTCGACTCGGCGACCAGGGCGGGCACGCGGTGCTCCGGGGCGGAGCGCTCGTCGACCGCGAGGTGGTGGCGACCGACCGCGGCGCCGAGCTCGGTGCTGCTCCACGCGAGCCACGCGAGCGCGTCGAACCGGTTCGCGTCGTGCGGGGCCGGCCACATCCGCTTCTTGATGCCGTAGCGATCGCCGAGGTAGCCGAGGATCGCGATCGACTCCCACAGCGGCTTGCCGTCGACGACGAGCAGCGGCACCTTGCCGTTCGGGTTGAGCGCGAGGAACGCGGGGTCCTTGTGCGCGGTGCCCGCGAAGTCGATCTTGTGCAGCGTCGCCGCGACCTCGAGCTCGGCGATGGCCCAGTGGACGCGCGTCGCGCTCGAGTACGGCGCGTAGTAAAGCTCGATCCCCATGCGCGTGACGTATCACGCTTTGTTGACCGACGGCTGTCAGCGATCGCCGGCTATCGTGCCGTGATGGAAGCGAAGTTCGCACGCGTCGTCGCGGTCATGGTCGAGCTGCCCGACGTGACGTTCGGGGAAGGCCGCGGCTTCGGCTCGAACGCGCTCAAGGTCGGCGGCAAGCTGTTCGCATTCGTCGCCGCGAGCGGCCGATTCGTGACCAAGCTCCCGGCCGCGCGGGTCGCTGCGCTGGTGGGCGCCCGCGCCGGCGAGCCGTTCGATCCGGGGCACGGACGCAAGATGAAGGAGTGGCTCGCCCTGGCACCGCGCTCGACCGAATCGTGGGAGCTGCTGGCGCGCGAGGCCTGCGCGTTCGTCAGGTCGTCGTCGGGGGCGCGGCGATCGGTGGGGGCGAGACGAACGTCTCGAGCGTCGTCGCCGGCAGCTTCGCGATCAGCTCGGCGCCCCCGTTCCGCGACGCGCTGATCCGGTCGAGCGCCCGCAGGAGGTCGGGGACCCGGCCGCGCCACTCGCCGTCCTTGTGGGTCAGCTGGACGCAGCCCTGGTCGAGCATGGTGACTGCGATGTCCTCGCGATCGAGGCGGCGCAGCTCGGCAACGATGCGGTCCCGGAACAACTCCGCGTGTTGCTTCATGCGTGACCGTAGCACGTCCGACGTGGTTCGATGCAGGTCGTGAAGAGCGATCGCGAGCAGCTCTTCGAGCGCGCGATCGCACCCCCGCTCGACGAGACCGAGCTCGCGCTGGCGGATCTCGCGACGTTCGAGCCGCAGCTCGACGACGCTCTCCGCGCGCTCGGCTTGCACCCGCTCGGCGATCTCACCGCTGCAGCCTGGTTCGAGGTCGACCGCGAGCAGGCCCGCCGTCAGTTGCTGCACGGCCTCCGGCGCGATCTCGCCTACGGCACCGTGCGGCGCGACGCCGTCGCGGCCAGGGCGCTGGCCAGCGCCCTGCTCGACCGCTGGCCCGAGCCGGCGCGGTATCTCGTGAGCTCGGACCTCCATCGCTCGCTCGACGTCGACGGAGAGACCCCGCGAGCCTACGGTTATGGCTCGGGCCGCGCGCTGTGTGGCACGCACGAATTCGAGCAGAGCCTGATCGTGTTGCGACCGGACCTGATCGCGGTCCACGTCGTCGCCGACGACGACTAGGTGACGATCACGCCCGGGCACTGGTTGGCGTCGAGGACGCTCCAGTCACCGGTGACGGCATCGATCACGAGCCCGACGAGGAACAGGAGCACGACATCGACGACGACGTAGCCGAGCCCGACCGCGGGCACGATCAGGCAGCGCTGGCCGTTGGGATAGATGACCTCGTGAGCGCTCTTCTTGCTGACGACGATCGGGCCGGGGACGCCGTCGATCGTCCCGCCCTGCGGCGGGTAGATCGTGGACGGCCCACCGTTGATCAACGTGCCGCAACCCATCGAGAGCGTCAGCATCATCGCGAGGACTTGGTTCTTCACGGTCGCCGAGGGTAACAGAGTTCACGCGCTCCGGCGGAGCCTGGCTCAGTGGCCGGAGCCGACGCGACCGGGCGTGTTCGAGCCCGAGCCGACCCCCGAGGCGGCGGCATCGACCCGACCGACCGCGCCCCCGGCGTCGAGCGTGATGCTCGCGTCGCGCGGCACACCGGCATCGTGGAGCAGGATCCCGGCATCGCGCGCTGGATGCCACTGCCAAGGCCACCGTCGGTCGACACCGGCTGCACGACGGGCTCGTCCGCACGTGCCTTGTTGCATGCGGCGAGCGCGCTGGCGAGGAGGGTGCGCGGCGTGTCGCAGCGGAGGAATCGTCTCGATCCTCGGGTGTACGGGACACATTCCCGCTCGTCGCGTTCATGAATCGCGGCCGCTGCTCGAGCGCATCGAGCGCGGCGAGATCTTCGTCGTGTCGCATCCGATCGTAAGCCACCTCACGAGCACCGTGCGCTCGCGCCACACCGGATCGCCGACTGCCAACGATGATTGTGTCTATGGCAAAGTGAGAACGCACTCGCCGGAGCTCCTGTCATGACGATCGAGCATTCCACGCCCGCCCCGAACGGTGGCGCACACGCAGCGCACTCGTTCCAGTCCAACTTGCTCGCGGCGCTGCTGCGATTCAAGGATGGCGACTTCGCCGCCCGCATGCCCGCCGACTACGTCGGGATCGACGGCAAGATCGCGGACACGTTCAACGAGATCCTCTCGGTCAGTGCGCGACGTGCCAGCGAGATCGCGCGCGTGGTGCGCGTGGTCGGCAAGGAAGGCAAGCTCAAGCAGCGCATCGCCGCGCCGGGCTCCATCGGTGGCTGGGCCGACGAGGTCAGCGCGCTCAACACGCTGATCGACGATCTCGTGTGGCCGACCACGGAGGTGACGCGCGCGATCGGCGCGGTCGCCAAGGGCGACCTCGGTCAGTCGATGGCCCTCGACGTCGACGGCCGCGAGCTCGAGGGCGAGTTCCTGCGCTCGGCGCAGCTCGTCAACAAGATGATCGATCAGCTGTCGGTGTTCACCTCCGAGGTCACGCGCGTCGCGCGCGAGGTCGGTACCGAGGGCAAGCTCGGCGGTCAGGCGCAGGTCAAGGGCGTCTCCGGAGTCTGGAAGGACCTGACCGAGTCGGTCAACCAGATGGCCGGCAACCTCACCGCGCAGGTCCGCAACATCGCCGAGGTCACGATCGCCGTGGCGTCGGGCGATCTCTCGAAGAAGATCACGGTCGACGTCCGCGGCGAGATCCTCCAGCTCAAGGAGGCGATCAACACGATGGTCGAGCAGCTGCGCTCGTTCGCCTCCGAGGTCACGCGCGTCGCCCGCGAGGTCGGCACGGAAGGCAAGCTCGGCGGCCAGGCGGTGGTCCCTGGCGTCGCCGGCACGTGGAAGGATCTGACCGATAACGTCAACTCGATGGCGTCAAACCTGACCGGCCAGGTCCGCAACATCGCCGAGGTCACGACGGCCGTCGCCAACGGCGACCTCAGCAAGGAGATCACCGTCGAGGCCCGCGGCGAGATC
>JBBQEX010000092.1:0-24942 GCA_038321315.1 Haliangiales bacterium
CGCAGCTGAGGAGCGGCTTCCGTTGGTCGTGTCTTCCTGGCAGTCTTCTTCATGGCGGTCTTTCCGGTTGAGCTCCGAGAATCCTCTCGGGGTCGGTTTGACCGCCACCTCAAATTTCAACAGGGATCGGGACTACGCCCCAGTCGTTCGGCTGATGGACTTACTGAATCGAGTAGCGGCACTCGTCTTGCTTCAGGCTGTCTCCACGCGCAATCGAGAGCATGGCGGTCGACACCGACGGCAGCGATCCCGATCCCGACCATCAGTCGTCGACGACCTGGATAGATGATGGCAACGCCTTCCTCGGGGCGCATCGCGTCCCGTATTACGTGCTGGGCGACTATTGCTACGACAAAGTCTCGCCATGTCCGCACTTCTACTATGCGGAGCGTGACATTGCAGGTCTCCAGTTCGCGCTCATCTTCTACAATGACAAGGTGATCGGCGCGGTGTTCGGTGACATGCAGGGCGACTCCGTGACGCCGACGTCAGACAACGATTCCCGCGAGCTCGGCGAGGCGGCGGTCGAGTCCGCGAGCCTGCTTGGCATCCCCAGCAGCGGGACCACCGGCGGGGTCGACAGCGGCGTGACCGTCGTGATCTTCTCCGGCGCGTCGTGGATCGTCCACGGAACCAACGGCACGCTGAATGCCAACGCTCAGGCCAAGGTACAAGAGGCGCTGAACCTACTCGGCACCCGCTTCGCGCTCTGACTGCTGAGAATCCCTGCTACGTGAAGGCGACAGCCTCCCTCAGGGCAGCTTCAGGACTTCGAGCATGTTCGAGTAATCGTCGGTCCACGCGCGGCCGCCATCCGAGACGAGCGACTGCGCGGCGTCGATGACGAACGTCGGATCCGAGGTGACGAGCACCCACTTCGTGGGCCACGTCGACGTCGCGCGACTGCCGCGGTCATAGACCAGGATCGCGCGCTTACCGAACAGCGCCGCCGCACGCGCGCAGATCGGCTCGAGCCCGACGAAGTCGTTCGAGATCTGGAGCGCGAGCACACCGTTCGGTGTGAGGTGCCGAAAGTACACGGCGAACGCCTCGCGGGTGAGGAGATGCATCGGGATCGAATCACCCGCGAACGCGTCGATCGCGAGGAGATCGTAGTGTTGCGGTGGCAGGGTCTCGAGCGCGAGGCGGCCGTCGCCCAGCGAGACCGTCGTGTCGCCGGGACAGCCGAGGAACGTGAAGTACGCGCGCGCGACTTCCTCGTCGAGCGGGTTGATCTCGAAGACGTGCGTGTGATCGCCGGGCCGCCCGTAGCTCGCGAGCACGCCGGCACCGAGTCCGAGGATCCCGAACGAGATCGGCCCGCGGGCCTGGAGCACGCCGATCGCGCGACCGATCCCGGAGCTCTCGCCGAAGTACGAGGTGGGCATGCACCGACGCGCGGGATCGAGCAGCTGCGTCCCGTGGCTGATCATCCCGTTGACCAGCGAACGCTTCGGGTTGCGCGTGTTGGGTGGGTCGTCCTGGACCTGGGTGAGGCCATAGAAGTTGCGTCCCCGGAACGTGAAGTAGGCGGCCTGATCGAGCTCCGCTCCGATCAGGTAGCAGGCGAGCAGCATGGTCCCACCGGCGAGCGGGATCCGCGTCCTGGGAACCGTCCACAAGGCGATCGTCGCGAGCACACCGCAGGTGACGAGCGCGAGCGGCAGCTCGCTGTACGTGTCGAACACGCGCGGCGCGATCACCGCGACGAATCCGCCACCGAGGGCCCCGCCGAAGGCGAGCGCGAGATAGAACACCGACGAATCGCCCGCCGCGGGCCGGCGGCGCGCGAGCTCGCCGTGACACACCATGCAGCACGCGAACAGCCCGATCGCGTAGCCAGGGATCGCCCAGCGAAAGTCGAGCTTGCCGTCGTGCGGGTAGAGCAGACGCGCCATCACGAATAGCGAGATCGCCATGATCGGGATGAAGAGCCGCCGGCGATACACGCGATCGCTCTCGAACACGGCGATGAAGCTCGCGAGGTAGAGCGCGAGCGGCACGACCCAGAGGAGCGGGATCGCCGCGATGTTCTGGCTGATGTGATTCGTGATCGCGACGAGCAAC
Source organism: Haliangiales bacterium (assembly GCA_038321315.1). Taxonomy (GTDB): domain Bacteria; phylum Myxococcota_A; class Polyangia; order Haliangiales; family Haliangiaceae; genus JABFXX01. The sequence continues at coordinate 2,068 of JBBQEX010000092.1, forward strand.
GCCGACGGGCATGCAGCGAGCATCACCCACAGCGCGATCTGCGATGCGCGCGGTCGCGTCACCGGCGCCTCGATCGTGGGCGCGCCTGCGCGCGTGCTCGCGAGTGCCGACAGCCCGCACGCGACGACAAACCCCAGGTACCCCACGCTCCAGACCGCGGCCTGTTGGGGGACCGCGAGGAACGGCTCGACCAGCGTCGGATATCCGATGAGCGCGACGAGCGAGCCGAAGTTCGACAGCGCGAACAGGCGGTATGGCAGGACCGCACCGGTGCGACGCGTGAACCACGCCTGCACGAGGGGTGTGGTCGACGCCAGCACGACGTACGGCGGACCGATCGTCGCCCCGAGCAGCGCGAGGATCCGCAGCGTCGGATCGCCCGGCTCCGTCGGCCGCCACGACGCGGCCGGACCGATCGGCAACACGAGACAGCTCGCGATCAACAGGCCGCAATGCACCGCGATCTGGGCGCGCGGGCGCAACCACCGCAGCGACGCGTGCGCGTACGCGTATCCGGCGAGCAACGCGAGCTGGAAGAACAACAGGCTCGCGGTCCACACCGCCGCCGATCCGCCAAACCACGGCAGGATCATCTTCCCGATCATCGGCTGGATCTGGAACAGCAGGCACGCACTCGCAAAGATCGTGATCGCGTAGCGCACCCGGTCCAAAGAGTCGCTTGCCGGGCCCACCGAGAGCAACCACACGTTGCCAACCTTCGGTATCGTACGGCCGATGAAGAACCTGTCCTTGTTGTTGATCGTGGTCGCGGCGGTGGGATGCAAGAAGAAGGAGGCCAGCGACAAGCCGTCCGAGGTCAAGCCCACCACGGTGGAGACCAAGCCCGCGGAGCCCAAGCCCGCGGAGACCAAGCCGGTCGAGACGCCGCCGACCACCGGTAGCGCCAAGGCGCAGGAGCCGCACGCCGCCGCCCCGTTCCTCAAGGACGTCAAGGCGAAGCCGACGACCGCGAAGGTCGGCCAGCTCGCGTGGACGATCCACGGCAACGCGTACGACAGCGCGGATACCTACAAGGTCGAGGTCGACGAGGTCCTCGCCGTCGATGGCAACACCGTGACCACGCGCGAGCTCAAGCTGATGTCGAGCGGCCCCGACTCGTGGAAGCACAAGCCGAACCCCGACGAGCGCCCGTTCGGTGGCCTGCCCGGCCAGCTCGTCATCCCGGCGCGCACCGTCGACGAGGTCAAGCCGAAGGTCGGCGACCCCGTCTTCGTGTTCATCGGCAACTCGGATACGCCCGGCTTCGCGAAGGTCAAGGCCGTCGCCGATGGCATCGTCACCGTCGAGCTCCCGAACGCGATGGGCAACAAGGTCGAGGAGACCAAGACCGACCTCATCGAGCCCTACGGCACCGGCCTCGCGCCGTGGACCTACGTGACCTACAAGGAGGGCGACGATCAGAAGCTGGCGACCGTGCTCGCGGTCGATGGCGACTCCGTGCTCGCGTTCGGCTTCGGCGGCAAGCTCGTCACCCTGAAGAAGGCGAACGTGAAGTCGCTCAAGCTCGAGCCCAAGTCCCGCAAGGTCGGCGACAAGATCTTCGGGTTCAGCAACGGCGACGGCAAGGCCGACGCGATCAAGACCGTGGTCGTTCCGGACGCGCTCTACAAGTTCGAGTACTCGACGATCCCGTGGGACCAGGCGTTCGACAAGCTCCCGTGACGTCCGGGTAACTAGAGCCGCCCGATACCTAGAGCCGATAGTGCAGCTGGAGCAGCGAGTAGCCCGACGTCAGGCCGCCCGCACCGAGCTCCAGCATCTGGAGTCGGTTCGTCACGAGTAGCTCGACGTGCGACGTCGCGAACCAGTGCACGTTCAGGTCGACCGCCTCCTGATCGAGGTACCGCACGCGAACGTCGGGCGCGTACGCGTCGACGGCGAGATCGATCATGAACGGGCCGACGAAGTACGAGCCCATCAAGATCCCGACGAGCTGGTTGTCGATCCCGCCGCGGTCGGCGAGCTTCTGGTGCACCGCCTCGAGCTCGGTCTCGACCAGGATGCCCGGCGTCGCGAACCAGTGCTTCGCGGTCACGCCGCCGTAGGTCTTCGTGTCGTCGGGCGTCACGTCGAGCTTGCCCTCGATCCCGACCGAGGTCGTCCGCGCGATCCGCAGCTCGCCATAGAGAGTCGCGCCGTTGCCGCGCTCGATCGAGTCGGGCAGCAGCGGATCGTGAATGAACCCGGTCGCGTGGACCTCGAAGCTCGGATGGATGTATTCGACCGCGAGCCCGTACGCCTCGCCGTACAGCGGCGTGCCACCGAAGCGGCGATCGTAGTTCGGGTGCTCGGCGAAGCGGAGTCCGAACACCGGCATGAAGCGCCCGGCGCGCACGAACCATCCGGCGGTCTCACCGGGCTTCTGCTGCCACTGCAGCCAGTGCTCCCGCGTCGCGAACAGGGTCTTCGCGGTGTTGCGGTACTGCGGATCGCGCAACCCGGCGGTCACGTGCAGCGAGAAGTGGTCGCGCGTCGCGACCGCGTTGACCTCGGCCTGCATCGGAAACGCGACCCCGTGGGCATCGGGACCTCCGTCGACGCCGGCGGCGCCTCGCAGATCCCCGGCGAGCGCGAGCCACATCGGTAGCGGCAGCTTGCCGTAGAACAGCTCGGGCGCGGTCCCGAACTGCGAGATCGCCTCGGCGTTGATGAGGCCGTTCTCCGACAGGATCCCGCCGCCCGCCGGCGACCGGTGGCATGCCGAGCACGTCTGATCGCGCGCGAGCTGGAACTGCGGATATGCCTCGGCGACCGGTGAACGTCCAAGGACGATCACCGCGATCGCGCCGACCAGGAGCCAGCGGAGCCTCACTGGGGCGGCGGTGGCGGTGTGGGCTGGTAGCCGGGTGAGCCATCGATGATCCACTCGCCGATCAGGTAGACGTCGAGGTTCGCGAGCGGCTCGTCGAGCGGCATGCGGTTGCCCGCGACATCCTTGTCGCTGATCACGGTGAGCAGGGACGACACGCTCGGCGCGTCCTGACACGGCGGCATCGCGCACTGGATCACCAGGTTGCCCTTCCGGATCGACTGCTCCGCGTTCTCGACCGTGTCGAACGCGTAGTCGTTCTGCCGCTTCATCGCCGAATGACACTCAGCGGTTCCGCAGCTCGGGGCGAGGATCGTCTCGGTGATGTAGGCCAGCGTATGGGGGCGCTCGTCGGTCTCGCTGCACGCCGAGAGCACCGTCAGCAGGATCAGACCGCGCATTGTGGCCCTACGACCCGGGGCTGACGTTCGAAGTTAACTTCGCTCTGACGCCGCGCGTCTTGATCATCGGCATGCCGATCATCAAACCCCTTCGAGCGCTCTGCCTCGTGGGCTCGCTGGTAGCCGCATGCAGCGGTCCGACCTACGAGACCGCGATCCCTTTCGTCGCCGTGTCGCCGGCGGTCTACGTCGCCAAGGTGAAGATGATCCTCGTCGGCTTGCCACCGACCGACGCCGAGGTCGCCGCGGTCGTCGCGGATCCGAACGCGCTCGGCGGGCTGGTCGACGGCTGGATGCAGCTGCCGCAGTACGGGGACAAGATGCAGGTGTTCTTCGAGCTCGCGTTCCAGCAAACGCAGATCTCGGACCTCAACTTCGTCGACATCGCGCCCCCGAACGGGCTCGGTAACGGCAAGGCCCTGCCCTTGCTCGTCCAGAACGCCCGCGAGAGCTACGCGCGCACCGTACTCGCGATCACCGCCGCCGGTCGGCCGCTCACCGATGCGTTCAAGACCAAGCAGCTGATGCTGACGCCGGCGCTGATGCAGCTCTACGCGTACCTCGACACGCATCGGGCGGACGATCTCGGCAAGATCAACGACGTGTTCGCCAAGGCGAACCCCACCGTGAAGATCACGATGGAGAACTCGGCGCCGCGGGTCTCGCTCGTCGACGCCACGACCCCGGGCAACCCGAGCTTCTTGCACTTCCACAACCCCGACCTCGCGACGCAGGCCTATCCGTTCGCCGGATGCATGGGCCTCGACCCGTACTCGATCCCGATCCGCTCGGACCTGCTGTTCGACATCTTCTACGGCGAGTTGCCGCCGCACAACGACGCGACGAACGAGCTGTGCCCGATCCACGCGGGCACCGGCAAGGGTCTCCAGCTCGATGCCACCGACTTCACGGCGTGGAAGCTCGTCACGATCCGGCAGCCGAACGCCGGCGAACCGACGACGCAGTTCTTCGACATCGCAACGCTGCGCTCGGCGACCGAGCTCGTGCTCGACACGCCCCGCGTCGGCTACTTCACGACGCCCGCGTTCGACGCGAACTGGCCGACCAACGCCTCCAACCAGATGCGGGTCACGATCAACCAGGCGCTGATCGTCGCGACCGGCGCGGCGATCGATGGCACCGATGGCACGATCCCGATGACGACGCCCGGCCTCGACGCCGACCACGCCGGTCCCGGCACGGCGTGCTTCGGCTGCCACCAGCTGCTCGACCCGACGCGCTCGGTCCTGGCGTCGACCTACTCGTGGTTCTACGTCCCGCAGACCGACGCGGCGCTGATCCACCAACCCGGTCAGTTCGCCTTCCAGCACGTCGTCACGCCCGTGCAGACGATCGACGACCTCGCCACCCAGCTCGCCAACCACCCGCTGATGCCCGCCGCGTGGGTCCAGAAGCTCTGCTACTACGTGAACTCGGCGCCGTGCGATCCCGACGACGTCGAGTTCCAGCGCATCGTCGGCGACTTCGCGAGCTCGAACTTCTCGTGGGACCGGCTCGTGCGCGACATGATGACGTCGCCGATCACGACGAACGCGGCGGCCACGAAGACCCACATCACGAACGGCGAGGTCATCGCGGTCGCGCGGCGCGACCACCTGTGCGCCGCGCTCGACAACCGGCTCGGCTTCTACGACATCTGCCAGCTCGACGCCGCCGATCAGATCGGCACCCCGACCACGATCGCGCAGATCGTCAGCGGCATGCCGTCGGACGGCTACGGGCGCGGCAGCACGATCCCCGTGTTGCCGAACCAGCCGACGCTGTTCTATCGCGGCGGCATCGAGAACATCTGCGTGCAGGTCTCGCAGATGGTGATCGACGCGACGCCGGATCCCAGGCAGCCCGGGGCGAAGGTGTGGACCAGCACGGCGCCCGACGCGGCGATCGCGGAGTTCGTGGCGCTCGTCATGGGCCTCACGCCGTCGGATCCGCGCAGCGCGCAGGTGACCACGGCGCTGACCGCACACTTCACGGCGGCCCAGGCTGGTCCCACGCCGGCCACGGCGACCGACGCCCTGCGCTCCACCTTCGTCGTCGCGTGCCTGTCGCCGTCGTTCATCGGGATCGGGATGTAAGGAGTCGACATGTCCATCTCACGCCGCAACGTCCTCATGTCGACCCTGTTCGGAGCCGGCTACGTCGGGCTCCGCGCGCTCGCGACCGGCATCCCCGCCGGTGTCCTCCTGCGCGGCTCGCGGGCGCTCGCCTCCGATCCCGCGATGACCTGCGCGAACAAGCAGAAGGCGCAGTACGTGATCATGCAGACCTCGTCGAACGGGGATCCGCTGAACGCGAACGCACCCGGCACCTATGCGACGACCGGGCCGCTGAGCACGATCGCGCACAACCCCGACACGATGCTGATGGCTCCGACGGCGCTCGCGCTGCGCGGCAAGCAGACGATGGCTGCGGCGCCGTGGGCCGCGCTCGACCAGCGCGTGCTCGATCGGATGGGCGTCTGGCACATCATGACGAACACGCCGGTGCATCCGCGCGAGCCCGACGTGCTCGGCCTGCTCGGGGCGACCACGCCGAACGAGATGCTGCCGTCGCTGCTCGCGAAGCAACTCGCGCCCTGCCTCGGCACGATCCAGAACGAGCCGATCACGCTCGGCGCCACGAGCCCGAGCGAGGGACTTCGATTCGAGGGTCGCGCGCTGCCGATCATCCCGCCGCTCGCGCTCAAGGCCACGCTGACGAACCCGGCCGGCCCGCTCGCCGGGATCACGAACCTCCAGAAGATCCGCGACCAGACGCTCGCCCAGATCGACGCGATCTACCGCTCGACCGCGACCAAGGCGCAGGCCGCGTACGTCGACGAGCTGATCACGTCGCAGTCACAGGTCCGGTCGATCAATCAAGATCTGCTCAGCGCCCTCGCCGCGATCAAGGACAACTCGGTCGCCTCGCAGATCGCGGCGGCCGTGATCCTGTTCCAGATGAACGTGAGCCCGGTGATCGCGATCCACATCCCGTTCGGTGGCGACAACCACAACGACACTGGGCTGGTCACCGAGGCGGCACAGACCGTCAGCGGCCTCGCGACGATCGGCGCGATGATGACGACGCTCGGGAGCACGCCCGCGGTGAACGGCGCGACCGGCAAGATGATCGATCAGGTCTCGTTCGTCTCGCTCAACGTGTTCGGGCGCACGATCGGACCGGCCAACACCGACGGGCGCCAGCACAACCCGAACCACCAGGTCTCGCTGACGATCGGCAAGCACTTCGCGGGCGGCGTGATCGGCGGCGTCGAGCCGGTCGGGACCGACTTCGGCGCGCTCCCGATCGATGGCATCGCACCAATCGACACGCTCGGCGCGTTCGGCAAGACCGTGATGGCCGCGGTCGGCATCGACCAGGACTTCATCGACAAGGCCGTGAGCACCGGCAAGGTCGTCCCGAGCGCGCTCGCTTGAAGTCGCTCGTTCCACTCCTCGCGGCCGCGGCGTGCGGTACGCCACCGCCGTCGTGGGTCCCCGACGCCGGGCCCTGCGTCGCGTACGCCGTGCCGGAGACCACCGATCTCACCCGGCCGGCGATCTCGTTCGCGACCGACGTGATGCCGCTGTTCGCCAAGCACTGCAGCTCGACGGTGTGCCACGGCATCGCGGACTCGCCCAAGGGCGACCTGTTCCTCGGCACGCAGCTCGCCGCGGGCGGCGATGGGAGCGAGGTCTACGCCAAGCTGGTCGGCCCGAGCGGCCAGCTCGCGTCGATGAAGTTCGTCACGGCAACGAACCTGGCGCAGAGCTACCTGATGCACAAGGTCGACAACGATCAGTGCCAGTTCGACACCGAGTGCGTCGGGCAGGACTGCCTCCGGCAGATGCCGTTCGGCGATGTCGTCTTGCCGGCCGAGACGCGCGACGTGTTGCGCCGGTGGATCGCGCAGGGCGCCGAGAACAACTGATCCGCGAGTCGCCCGCGCAGATGACGCCCGGAGCGAGGCCCGAAGGAAGCCCCGGGTGCACGCGGCGTGCGCGACGACCTGCCGGAATCAAGCGCCGCGCGCAACCGCGTCGCGCTGCCCGATTTCCATGGAGCGCGCGTCGGGGTGACGACGTCGTCAACGTTGGCCCGCGCGAGCGCGCGCGATTCGACCCTCGATCGCGGTGACGAGGCGCGCGCGATCGAATCCTCCCGTCGACACCGAGATCGTCTTTCCGTCCGCCATGTTGACGGTGATCTGATCGGGTCGGAGACCGTCGAGGTGAACGGAGGTGATGAGCTCGGCGTGCCGCAAGTACGATTGCGGGCGCACGAGCGCGAGCACACCGGCAACGGCGGCGATCGTGCCGATGAAGAAGACACAGATGCTCCACCGCCACGCATACATCCCGAAGCACCAGAGCGCGACCACGAGCGCGGCGAACGCCGATCCCATCACGACCGCGAACAACCCCGCGACCCGCGAATCCTTGCGAAGTTCACGCAGGATCTCGTCATCGGTCAATGGCGGCGCGTTCAGGTTCAGTGCCACGTCCGGACTGTTGCACGAAGCGGCGACTCACGCTCTGACCACGATGGCGAGCCGTGAACGACGAGCCGTCACCCGAGAACGAGCGCAATCCGCTACGTGAGGCTCCAGCCGACACGCTGTCCGACACCAGCGCGACCACGCAGCTCGAGCCGGTCTTTCGCCGGCTGCTCGCTCCGCCCAGCGGTGGCGTGCGACGATGTCGCTGACGACTTGCGGGCCATTCCGCGCCGGGCCCGCCGCCCGACCGGACGCTGACACGCGATACTCGGTCGGTGGAAACTCCGTTCGACCTCACCTTCGTGCGCTCGCAGTTCCCGGCGCTCGCGTCGGGGTTCGTGTTCCTCGACAACGCGGGTGGCTCGCAGACGCTCGGGCGGGTCGCGGATCGGATCCGCGACTACTTGCTGACGACCAACGTGCAACTCGGCGCGAGCTACGCGGTGTCCGAGGCCGCGGGTGCGCGGGTGCGCGAGGCGTCGCAAGCGACCGCGGCATATCTCGGTGCGGCCGATCCGGCGGAGGTCGTGCTGGGGTCATCCTCGACGCAGCTGCTCCACAACCTCGCGCTCGCGATGCAAGACCACTTCGTACCCGGCGACGAGATCATCGTCAGCTCGGCCGATCACGAGGCGAATGTTGGCGGCTGGACGCGGCTGGCCGCGCGGGGCGTGGTCATCAAGGTGTGGCACATCGACCGGGAGACCTGGCGACTCGAGGAGCGCGGCCTGTTGCCGTTGCTGACCGCGCGGACGCGGTTGGTCGCGTTCGCGCACGTGTCCAACCTGCTCGGAACGATCCACGACGTCGCCGGACTGACCCGCACGATCCACGCGCATGGCGCGCGGGTGTGCGTCGACGGGGTCGCCTACGCCCCACATCGCGCGATCGACGTGCGCGCCTGGGATGTCGACTACTACGTCTTCAGCTTCTACAAGACTTTCGGTCCGCACCTGGCGGTGCTGTACGGCAAGCGCGAGCGACTCGAGGAGCTGGCCACGATCAACCACGCGTTCATCGCGGACGCGCTGCCCTACAAGTTGCAGCCGGGGAACGTGAACTTCGAGCTCGCACACGGGCTCGGCGGGATCTACGCGTACCTCGACGAGCTCGGCGGGCCGGGGCGCGGATTCGACGCGATCGCGTTGCACGAGGAGCGACTGGCGGCCCGGCTGCTCGCGGGCCTCGTCGGGCGCCCTGGGGTCAGGATCCACGGCGAGCAGGTGGCCGATCGCGCGCGGCGGGTGTCGACGATCAGCTTCAGCGTCGAAGGGCGCGCGCCCGAGGCGCTCGTGCGCGCGGTCGACCCCGCGGGAATCGGGATCCGTCACGGCGACTTCTACGCCAAGGGGTTGGTTCGCGCGCTCGGGGTCGAACCCGGAGGCGTCGTGCGGGTCTCGATGGTGCATTACAACACCATCGACGAGATCGATCGCCTGCTGGCGGTGCTCGACCTCCGCTGAGTCACGCCGCGTCGAGATCCGAGAAACGCGAAGAGAGAGACACGCCGGAGCGCGTCGCTTCGTCTTGTGGCGCGCCTCGACTCGTAGGAATCCTTGCAGCGGCAGGGAGGGTCGCAGGTGCAGCGTTCTGCATCGCGGCCGCATCTGCAATCGGTGCGGGATGCAGATCGGCCAGCAGCGGACGCTGGTGTCGATCACGACCTGGGTCGCATATCAGAAACTCGTCATGGCGCAGGGTCGTGATCGCCGGGCAGGCATCGTTCAGATCCATGACCTCGTGCGGCACTTCTTGTTCCCGAGTCGATGCGCGCTGACCCATCCCGATCCGCGCGGATCGGTCACAGCCCGCGGTGGTGAAGCTCTGACACATCCTGCATGGTCCAACCATTGCGTGGTCGAACCCGAATGCGCCGACTGGTTCCACTCGCGATGATCTTGTTCGGGTTTGCCGCCTGCGACACATACGTGAACCACCGCACCGCCGTGGTTCCCCACGCGAGTCCGGTGGTCTGGGACGGGCAAACTCCGACGACGACCGGCCAGATCTCGATCGGGGCCGACAACCTGGTCGACGCCATCAAGCCGACCGCCGGAGATCCGACACAGGGTGACCAGATTCCCCAGCAGCAGTTCCGCGGGATGTTGTCGGGACGCATCAGCGATCGCCTCTCCGTCAGCGCGATCTACGAGAAGGCCCTGACCTCGAACACGACCTTGCTCAGCTCGACGTCGCCGCGCATCACGGACACGTCGTTGACCGGGTTCGGCGGCGCGTTGAAGGTCGCGATCCCGACGGACGTTCCGGGGCTTCGCATCGGGATCGCGGGCGAGCTCGTGCTCTGGGACATCCCGTGGGCCGAGTTCTCGACGTGTAGCTCGTTCGAGGGCCAGGGTTGCGGGACCGTCACGTCGGACCGAAGCGACATCGTTCCGACGCTCGGCCTCGCCGTGATTCCGAGCTATCGCAACGGTCGCATGACCTACTTCGGTGGGATCACGCTCCGCAACCAGCCGACGATCACGGAGGTCACCGTCACGAACGGCTCCCCGGATCCGAGCGGCCCCAACACGGGCGGCGCGACGTTCACGCTGCACGCGGGTGCCGGCGTCGACCTCGGCTACGGCGTCCACGCCAACGCGTTCGTCCACCAAACGCTCGCCGGCCCGATCAACTACGGGCCGAGCCTCGGGTTCGAGCTCGCGATTCCGCTCGGCGACCAGCACCCGCAGCCGAACGGCTGATCGATCGACGAGGCGTCCGTGTCGGCCACAACGCCGCGCGCGCCGTCGGCGCGACGATCGCACTGGACTGTCTGTTCGCGGCACCGTTCAGCGGCGCGGCGATGAATCCGGCACGTTCGTTCGGTTCAGCGCCCGTAGCCGGCCATCGGGGCACCTACTGGATCTACTTCGCGGGACCGGCTCGCCGTGGACTCGCGGGTGGCCCGAGCGCGGCGGCACGTACAGCCGCCCAAGGCGACGGCATATGATTGCTCTGCCCGCTGTGCCGCGTCGCTGGAGTACCCATCGCGCCGCAGCGTCGCCCCGTCCTTTCAGCCGGCCGTGTCGAACACTGCGATCGAGCGAACATCGGGCCGGTCGCATTGCGCGAGCAAAGCACGGAGCACGAGACGCTGGAGCGCGGGCTCGTTCGCCGCACCGAGCGGATACGGCGCTGACAGCGCGCGCGGTGGCCGAATGTGTTCCGCAACTTCATCCGCACGAGCGTGACGCATGGCGGTCACGCGCGCCGACCGGATCACGCACGCGACACCGCGCTCAGACCGTGATCACGCGGGTCCGGATGTCGTCGCTCGACCACGAGGAGCGACGGCTCTCGACTCCGGCCTCCGCCGCGGCGACCAGGCGCGCCTCTTCGAGGATCTTGTCGTGGGCGACCGATCTCACCCACGCCCCGACGCTGGCAAGGCGCGCGGCCACTCCGGTCGCGTCGAGCTCCACGGCCATCTGCTCGGCGGTCTCGTAGCGACGCGCCGGGTCACGTTGCAGGGCGCGCATCGCGATGGGCACCAGCGGCGCGATCTCTTCGGACCGAGCCTCCCAACCAACCGGTTGTGTGGTGGACAGCACGTCCAGGGGATCGGGGATCGTACGCTTGAGGGCCGCCGTGTACACCTTCGCATCCGAGTCGCCCGTGAACAGCGGCTCGTTCGTCAGCAACTCCCACAGCACGATGCCCATCGCGAACACATCGGTTCGTGGGGAGACTGGCTTCTCGGTGAGTTGCTCCGGCGCCGCATAAGCCAGCTTCCCCTTGAACTCGCCCTCGCGCGTGCCTTCACTCTTCCCGCGCGCGGACGCGACCCCGAAATCGATGACGCGCGGTAGGCCACCGACGCCGACGAGGATGTTTTGCGGAGAGACGTCGCAGTGGACCACCTGGAGGACCCGCCCTTCGGCATCGACGACCTCGTGAGCCGCGTGTAGCCCGCGGAGCGCGCCCGACACGATCGGGGTTACGAGCCGGGCATCGACGGACCGCCCGGCGTGCCGAGTCTGGTTCACGAGGTGCCCGAGCGAGCACCCCTTGACGTACTCCATGATCACGAAGACCTCCTCGCCCTTCGCGATCACGTCGAGCGTCGGCACCACGTTGAGGTGACGGATCCGCGAGACCATGTGGGCCTCCTCGATCAACATCGTCACGAACCGCGGGTTGGTGGCGAGGGACTGGTGGAGTCGCTTGATCGCCACGACGCGCGCGAATCCAAACGAGCCTTCGACGATCCCGATGTGGACGGACGCCATCCCCCCGTGGGCGATCGCATCGTGCAGCACGTAGCGCTCGGTCCGCTGGATCTCGAGGCGGCCCGAACCAGGTGTGGACTCGGCTTCGGACGCCATCGTCTCGACGGTAACATGCGCCGAGGTGGGGCGAATGCGCACCACGTCACGACTCGTGTTGTTCTCGATCGTCGCGGCCGGAGCGGGCTGCGGTTCGAGCAATCCGGCGCCCACGACCTCGATGGGCTCGTCGGCGGCGAACGCTCGCCATCTGCAGACCACGGCGTACAGGCGCGAATCTCAGCGAAGGGCAAGATCCACGACGTCGACCTCGCGTAACGCTTTTGCGAGTCCGCGAATCCGTCGTCGAAGCCCGAGGCCGAAAGGAGCACCGACGCGTAGAACCCACTCGTCGAAACGCCGAGCAGTCGGCACATGGTTCGAACGCGATGCACGGCCTGGTACGCCTTCACGAACCCGAACGCTTCGGCGGCGTCCGGTTCGATTCCTGCGTGGACCAGGCCGCGTATTTTTTAGAATCTCGCGCTCCTCGCGCAGCGTCCGATTTTCACGGCGCAGGCGGTTCAGCTCTTCGCGCTCGTCGGTCGTCACACCGTCGGTGCGCTTGCCAGCATCGAGGTCAGCCTGGCGGACCCAATTCCGGATCGCCTGCGCGGTCGGCTCGAAGTCGTCGGCAAGACTCTCGGGCGTGCGGCCCGCACGTACCAGCTCGACCAGGCGGCGCTTGAACTCAGGTGGATGGGGACCTCGGTGTCGTTTCGGCATGCGGACTCTCCCAAGTGTTCGGGTGTCCACGGAACCGGGGCAACTTCAATCTGCTCGAACAACTCGACGATCAGCGAGAAGAAGGTGACCGAGGCGGTGCTCGACGCGCTGCGGGAAACACTGTCGGCCGGCAACGTTGCCGATGCCTTCACGAAAGCGTTCGGCGACCGCATCGAGGGTCGGGCGGCACGGGGAACCGCCGACCTCGAGCGCGAGCTGCGGTCTGCTGAGACCCGCGTGGCGAACGCAACCCGCCTGTACGTCGAGACCCCCGACGACCTTGATCTACGAAGGCAGCGCGAGACCGACCGTGGCGAGGTCCGCAGGCTCCAGGCCGAGATCGACACCCAGTCCGCCGCGGGCTCGGCCACGCTGCCGGACCGGAAGGCCGTCCTGGCCGCCGCCGCCCGGTTCTTGACGTCCATCGCGACCGACGCTCCCGAGCGCGGACGCGAGGCGCTGGCCAAGGCGGTGGAGCCGATCATCCTGACGCCGAAAGCCGAAGGACCCGGACACCTTATTCAGGTATCCGGGTCCGTCGACCTCGCGAAAGTCTTCGCGAATGGAAGTAGCGGGGGCACGAGGATCCCACCGACGAAGACTATCCCGCTTCCCGTCTGGTTTTGCATCGTTCGCGCGGCCTGAGCCGGGTCGCCGGACGAGAACTCCGAGCGGCGCGATGCGCCAGGTTTCGTCTCGCGACGCGCCCATTAGCCGTGGTGGTTGCCCGATCTTTGACAGTTGAGATCGAGCTACCGATTTCGAACTTTCTTTCTTCGAGATGTGCGGGCGCATCGTACCGGTCTTGGAGGACGTCGAGCTAGAGCGGCAGCGTGATCGCGAGCCTGCTCGCGAGACATCGTTCACGAAGGCTCATCGAGAACTGCCCGGAGTCTTGCGAGGTTCACCGGTTTCACCAGGTGAGCATCGAACCCGGCGTCGTGAGCTCGCTGGCGATCGGATTCCTGGCCATATCCGGTAATGGCGACGAGTCTCACCGCCGCGACGGCAGGGAGTTGCCGTACCTGACGCGCTAGTTCATAGCCGTCCATTCCCGGAAGCCCGATGTCGAGGAGTGCGACGTCCGGACGAAATGTTAGCAGCATGGCCAGACCTGCCGGCCCGTCGTGTGCGGTGCGCGTCGTATAGCCGAGCCTCTGAAGCGTTTCGGCGAGCAGCTCTGCCGCGTCTTCGTTGTCATCGACGATCAGGACGTTGCGATTTTTTTCCACCGGCGCGACTGCCGGCAGCGAAGGCGCGCGTTCGTTCTCGACCGGGACCTCGGTCGCCATCGGTAGCCGAACCGTGAACGTACTGCCGGTCCCTGCGCCGTCACTCTGTGCCGAGACCGATCCACCGTGAAGTTGCACGAGGTTCTGAACGATCGCGAGACCGATGCCGAGGCCACCACGGGACCGATCGATCGTCTGCGAGTTCTGGACGAACAAGTCGAATACCCGCGGTAGCAGATCGGGCGGGATGCCAACGCCCGTGTCACAGATGGTGACGATCACGTCATGCTCGTCGCGCATTGCCGTGATAGTCACGCGACCGCGCGGCGGCGTGTACTTCGCAGCATTGGTCAAAAGGTTCGAAAAGACCTGCGCAAGCCGATTGGCATCGGCATTCACGACAAGGCCGCGTCGCGGTACGTGAACGGAGATCTCGTGGTGCACGCTCTCGAGCAGCGGGGCGACGAGCTCGACCCCCCGGGCCACCAGCTCCCCGATCTCGATCGGATGGCGAGAGAGCTCGATCCTGCCTCGCGTCACGCGAGAGACATCGAGAAGATCATCGACGAGCCGCACCATGTGATCGACCTGGCGGCCGATGATCTGTCGTTCGCGCTCGGATTCGTTGGTGCCGCGCAGGCCCATGAGCTCCAGCGCTGTCAGGATCGGCGCGAGTGGGTTGCGGAGCTCGTGGCCGAGCATCGCGAGAAACTCATCCTTCGCGCGGCCTGCCGATTCCGCGAGCAGGCGGGATTGCTGTTCCAGCGTGTAGAGCTTCTCCGTCTCCTTCGCCAGGCGCTTACGTTCGCTGATATCGCGACAGAACACGGCGATGCCTCCGTCCATCGCTGGAACGACGTCGTACTCGGTCCAGTGATCGAGCGGTTCATAGTGTTCGACGAAGTGGGCTTCGACCCGTTCCTCCATGACGCGGTGGAGCTCCTTCCAGTACTTCCGAGCTGGATCCTTTGTCGCGGGAAATTCTTCCCACATGTTGGCGCCCAGGGTCGTTTGCCTCGGCCGCTGCGACATGCGTTCTTGGTTCTTGTTGACAGCCACGATGCGCCATTCGCGATCGAGCACGAGGAACGCGTCGCCCATGGATTCGATCGCTTCGCGGTAGCGCCGATCGCTCCACGCGAGTGTCTCGCTCCGAGCCGACTCCGCCGCCTGATCTTCGCGGCCCTTGTGCAAACGCAGGTTTTCGAGCGAGAGCGCGAGCTGGGTCGCGATCACATCGAGTAGCGCGAGACGATCCCGCGAGAATGCGCCGGCGACCAATCCATTCTCCAGGTACACCAAGCCTGCGAGCTGCCCGCGCACCATGATCGGTATGCACAGAATTGATTTCGAGTTCGCCCGAACTACGTAGGCGTCCGCTCCAAAGGTCGCATCCTCGACAGCGTTCGTCAGAACGATCGGCGTTCGCGTGCGCTCGACATAGCGAATGATCGAAGCAGGCAGCTCGGTCGTGCCGGTCGCATCGGTTTTCTCGTCGGCGCCCGCGTGGCCGGCGATCTCGAGTTGACCACCACGTGTCAGAAGGAGGATCGCGCGTTGCGCGCCCGCATTCTCCAACAGGATGCGAAGCAGGGATCGGGTGAGATCCTCGACCGTGAGCTCGCGCGAGAGCGCATGCGAGACCTTGATGACCGAAGCCAGGTCGAGACGGTCGGGCTCGACTCGCGAGGTCTCCTCGCTCGCGAGGCCGCCCACAGCGTCGGGAATCGTTGCCAGGTCTCGGATCAGGGAAGTCGCTCCCCACTGCCGGAATGCCTCGTTCTGGCTCCGTCGCCACGTCTCTGCGGCAGCAGCGAGACCGTTCGAGAAATACACCCGAGCCGCCAGCTGGCATGCGATCGCTTCGATCCAGAGCAAGCCGTACCGCCGAGCCGAAAGCGCTGCGCGCTCGTAGCCGCAGAGCGCATCGAGCAGGCGTCCATCCAGGCGCGCGGCTTCGGCGGCGACGAGGGCATGGCGAGCTTCGAAGTTGTCCGCGCAACCCGAGGCCCAGCGCGCAAACCGCGACTCTGCGCGTGCGACCCGGGCACAGAGCGCCGGCTTCTCCGCCTCCGGGGCAGCATCCCAATGCGCCGCCGCGGTCAGCGCGTCGAACAGGAACCAGGTTGTCTCGAGCGGCAAGCAGAACGCCGCCGGCAAGGTAGTCGCTGCCCGTGCGAGCCATCTGTCGGCATCCAGATGTCGTCCGTGGTGCCACGCGAGGATCGCGCGAAGCAGATCGTGCATCGCGAGTGCGGTGTCGAGACCTGCGTTGGCGATCCGCTCCCGTGCAGCATCTGCATCGAAGTCCGAGGTCGACAGGCCCACCGGATCCAACGTCTCACCGGCGAGCGCGCGAAGGAACTGCCGATGCAGCTGCACTGCATCGTGCGCGGTCGCGTGACGCGTATCCTGCACTAGCGCCTCGTATCGGCCAATTATCGCGGTGGTCTGCGCCACCGATTGACAGCGCTCGATCGACATCCAGCTGCCCATGAACATCACATACGCCGCGATCGTCAGGTCCCCGACATCGACGCACGCCGTGTAAGCGCGATCGAGCATGTCGATCGCATCGGCATAAGAACGTTTCCAGAACACGAGATGATTCGCGTGGACGTGGACCACAGTGCCAAGCAACCGCGGGTCGCGCAGGCGTGCGTTCAGTGCGATCGACGCCTCGGACAACGCATACCCGCGTTCGGTATTGCCATCCGCGGCTGCGAGGATCATCGCGTACAAGCTGTACCCGAAGCACGAACCTTCGCAGTTGCCGTACTCGAGCGATAGATTCACCGTCTTCAACGCCAGGATCGGAAACATCGCGGGGCGATGCGAATAGATCGCGGGCGGAAGGCTCTCCAGAAGCGTGATCGCGGCGCGCTTCTCGGGATTCGAGATCAAGGGCAAATCGAGGATGCTGCGCACGTCGCGATCGCCGAGCCGTGCCGCGATTCGGCGCCGCTCCTCGTCGACCGCGGAAGCGATCTCCTCCTCCTCCGCGTCGGCCGGCGGAAAGGGTTCCCCGAGCAAGGCGAGCTCGGAGAGGCCCAACGTCAGCGCTTGTTCGTAGCGACCGGTGAGGACATAGAGCTTCACCTGCAACGTGGCGATGTCGGCGCGGTGAGCGGCCGACGCAGCACGTTGACGAAGCTCATCGAAATGCCGCTCCGCTGGCTCGAAGTGACCGGTCAGGAGCTCGCACTGCGCGAGCTCGCGGAGCACGTCGAAGGTGGTCGCATGGTGCTCCATCCACGCATCCGGCGACATCAGCGCGGTCGCGGACTCGAGATAGAGCCGGGCCGGCTCCCACGCGATCGAGGCCTTGGCCCGGCGACTCGCGGCGAGATTCAGCTCGATCAGGTGCTGTCGCTCGGACGGCTCCGTGATCAACGTCGCGGCCTGGTCGAGGTGCTTGACGACATCGAACAAGAGATCGTCTCGCTCGCCGATCGAGTCGCGTAACAGGCGTCCGATCCGGAGATGGAACTTAGCGCGTTCTTCGGTGGTCACCAGTGAGTACGCGGCTTCCTGGATGCGATCGTGATGGAAGCGGTAGGTGCGGTCTGCGCCGATCTCATCATCTACGTTGATGATCAGGAGCTCCTCCAGTGCGGGCAGTAATGCGTGGAAAGCGTCCTCATCATCGATCTCGAGGACAGCTGCCATGGTGCCGAGCCGGAATCGACTTCCGAAACACGCTGCGAGCTCGAGCGCTCGCTGCGTCACCTCGGGAAGGTTCCGTAACCGCTCGACCAGGAGAGCGACGACGTTGCCGGCCACATCCACGGAGCGGACCGCGGCGTCGTCCCACTTCCAGCCGCGGAGGGTTTGATCGAACGTGAATACACCACGCGTATCGAGTGCGTGGAGCAGCTCGTTGATGAAGAACGGGTTGCCTCCCGCCTTGGTTCCGACGAGCTGCGAGAGTGCGCTTACCGCGGATTGGTCCGGGGCACGGGCCACGGTATCCGCGATCAACCGAAGGACGTCCGCGGGCGACAGATCGCCCACCGCGAGGTCGTCCAAGACCACGCCACTGGCGTGCATTGCATCGATACAGCGCTGCAGGGGATGAGTGGCGTCCACCTCGTTGTCTCGGTAGGCAAGCACGACCTGTAAAGCTGGTACGGCTGCGGGAAATGCGAGCAGCTTCAACACACCGAGCGTCGCTCCGTCAGCCCACTGAAGATCATCGAGAAACAGCACGAGCGGATGATCGGCGCGCGCAAACACGCGCACGAAGGCCAGGAGCGTCGACTCGAATCGATTCTGAGCCTCCTGTGGATCGAGCTCGAGGACTCGCGCTTGCGCGCCGATCACGAGCGCGAGATCGGGGATGACATCGACGATGACCTGCCCGTTCGATCCCAACGCATCCACGAGCCGTGCTCGCCACACCTCCAGGGAAGCCTCGCCCTCGCTCAAGATCGCCCGCATCAAGTCGCGGAACGCCTGGACGATCGTCGCATAAGGGATGTCGCGCTTGTACTGGTCGAACTTGCCACTGACGAAGCGTCCGCGGTTTCGGACGATCGGGTGGTAGAGCGAGCCCACGACGGAGGTTTTGCCGATGCCCGAGTAGCCACGGACCAAGCTCACGACGCACGACCAACCAATTCGGGCGCGCTCGAATCCGGCCAGAAGCTGGGCGACCTCCCGCTCTCGGCCATACAGACGACGCGAGATCCGGAAGTGCTCGGGCACATCATCGGTCGCGAGCGGAAACGGCTCGGTCCTCCCGCGCAGCAGAGACTCGTTGCAGCGCACGAGATCGCGCGCCACGGCCGCTGCTCCGTAGTATCGATCCTCTGGATGCTTCGCTAGAAGCTTCTGGACAACGGCGCTGACCGAGCCTGGCACTCGCTCGTCGAGCGTCTCGGGCGCGGCTGCCGTCTTCGCGATGTGCGCATGCACGAGCTCCAGAGGATCTGCTGCCTCGAATGGGAGTCGTCCGGTCAACAGCGCGTAAAGCGTCACGCCAAGCGCGTAGAGGTCGGCGCGCTGGTCGACTGGTCGGTTCATCCGCCCGGTCTGCTCGGGCGCCATATAGGCGAACGTGCCCTGCACCGAAACGGACGAGGAATCGATTCGGAGAAGCGACGCGATCCGGAATCCCGTCAGCCGTACGCTGCCGTCCTCTAGCACCATCACGTGCGCAGGCTTGATGTCTCGATGGATGACACCCCTCCGATGGATCTCTGAGAGTGCGACGGCGATTTTTGCGCCGATGGCGATCGCATGTGCCGGTGCACGAAACCGCGCCGCGATCGAATCGAGCGGAGCTCCGCCGAGATCCTCCAGCACGAGCCACGGCCGGCCCTCGACGGCTTCGAGTGCGAGCGCAGTTGCGACGGCTGTTCCGGAGAGCCGAGCGAGGACCGTGTACTCGTGGTCGAAGTCCGCGACATCGCGAGCCGTTGGGCGCGCCGCGTATGGCGTCTTGAGGAGCACTCTCGCGCCATCCTCGACTCGGTGCGCGCGGTAGAGCACCGAGCGTGGCCCAGCGTGGATCCTCTCCGTGATCTCGTAGTGGGGCAACCACTCGCGCGGTGGATTCAACGCGACCGGCGGCGGCTCGATGCCTAAAGGTCGACCATCAAGCTCCGGTGGCCCTGGCACCGGTCAGTGGTACCGTCTGGCTGTTCCGCTGGCAACACCGGTCGACCGACCAATCAGGCCTGGAACCTCACGCACTGCGACGCGAAGCGTCTCTCGACGCTGTAATATTTCGGAGTCAGGCGAAGTTCCGCTTGGTCTCGAGGATCTTGACGACGTGCGCACGGTTGATGGGCTTGACGATGTGCGCATCAAACCCGGCGGCCATCGCGCTGACGCGATCGCGCTCGTGTCCGGACCCTGTCAGCGCGACGAGCACGACCGCGTCTCCGAGGACCGCGCGCACCCGCCGCGCAACTTCGTGACCATCAATCCCGGGCAGGCCGATGTCGATGATCGCGATGTCGGGCTTCTCCGCGAGGATGCGCGTGACACCTTCGAGCCCATCGCGCGCTTCCGCCACGTGGTGACCACCGAGTACGAGGACGTCGCGCAACAGCGAGCGCAGATCCTCCGAATCTTCGACAAGCACGATCCGACGCAGACGTGACGGAGCCGGCGCGGTGGACGCATCGCCGGACTCGGTGGACAGCGGCGCGTGTGCGAGGTCGGGTTTGATCGAATCCAGGTAAATCGCGAGCTCGTTGACCCAGTGGCGGGACAGACTGCTGTTGCCGGCGCCCGCCTCGCGCTCGAGGTGAGCGCCGATCTCGCTGATGGCCTGGAAGCCAAAGCTCGCGCCCGCCCCCTTCATGTCATGGCCCAGTCGTCCGATGATCTCGAAGTCACCGCGAGCGAGCGCCTTCAGCATCGTGGCGACGTCATGCCGGCGGTTCTGCAGAAACGCCGGGATGCGCGTGGTCAAACCGAGTGGCACGGAGGCCTGACTGCGCTCCGCCGGGCTGAGCGACGTCTTCGCCTGGGTCTCAGACGTCTTCGACGTCTTCGACGTCTTCGACGCGGGGGACGCGGGGGACGCGGGTGTGACTCGGTCCTTGATCGCCTGGAGCAGTACCTCTTGCTTGATGGGCTTGGTCAAGAACGCGGTGCAGCCCGCTGCGAGACAGGTCTCGCGGTCACCCTTCAGCGCCGACGCGGTTAGCGCGATGATCGGCGTCGGCGCCCGACCGTTCGCGAGCTCCCACGCCCGCATGGTCCGCGTCGCGGTCAAGCCGTCCATGCCGGGCATCTGCCGGTCCATCAACACCAGATCGTAGTGCCCGCGCGCGAACTTCTCGCACGCGATGACGCCAGTCTCCGCGATGTCGAGCGTGTAGGGTGTTCCCTCGAGATAGGCCGCGGCGATCGTGCAGTTGTCGGCAGAATCCTCGGCAAGGAGAATTCGCAGTGCCGGCAGCGGCGATTCGTCGAGCATGAGATCGGGCGCGGCCGCCCCCAAACTTGCGTCGGCCCAGACCTCGAACGGCGCGACGAAGGAGAACACGCTGCCCTCGTCGACCTCGCTCTCGACCCAGATGCGCCCACCCATGAGCTCCACCAGGCGTTTGCAGATCGTGAGGCCCAGTCCCGAGCCGCCGAACCTGCGTGTCGTGGACGAGTCGGCCTGGGTGAAGCGCTCGAACACTCGACCCAGGTTCTTGCGCGGGATACCGATGCCGGAGTCCGTGACCGTGAATCGCAGCGCGGCCGGAACCGAGGCGTCGGTGGCGTCGTCGAGGGAGACCCGGAGTGTCACGGCGCCGGACTTCGTGAACTTGATCGAGTTGCCGAGCAGGTTGAGGAGTACCTGACGCAGCCGGGTCGGGTCGCCGACCAGCGCGAGGGCCACGTTCGGCGCGACCTCCCACAGCAGGAGCAGTCCCTTCTCCTCGGCGCGCGCCTCGACCATCTCGATCGTCTTCTCGAGCAGATCATGGAGCCAGAACCCGGTGCGCTCGAGCTCGAGCTGCGACGCCTCGACTTTCGAGAGATCGAGGATGTCGTTGATGAGGTTGAGCAGGTTTTCGCCGGCGCGCCGAAAGATCTGAACGAACTTATCCTGCTTCGCTGTCAGGGATGTCTGTGCGAGGAGATCCGAGATTCCCATGATCGCGTTCATCGGGGTTCGGATTTCGTGGCTCATGCTCGCCAGGAACTCCGACTTCGTTCGGCTCGCACTCTCGGCATCCGCCTTCGCCCGCTCGAGCTCCACTTCGACCCGCTTGCGCTCGGTGACGTCACGCGCCGCAGCGAACACACCCTGTAGTTTGCGTTCCCGATCGTAGAACGTAGTCGCGTTGTAGGACACGACGGTTTGCTTGCCGTCACGCGCGCACGCCGTCAACTCGTAATCGGTCACCTTCTTCTGCCTGAGGACGAGCCTGATCGCAGCCTCCGCACGGTCGGGATCGGTGAAGTAGCGCTTGAACGGAGCGCCGATCAACTCGTCGCGCGTACAGCCGGTGAGCGCCTCCATCTGCTTGTTGACGTCGGTGATGATTCCTGACGCGTCGGTCGTCATGATCGCGTCGATATTGGCTTCGATCAGCGAGCGTGTATAAAATTGTTGGTCGCGCAGGCGCTGGTCGAGCTTCTTCTGCTCGGTCACATCGCGGGCCGCGGCGAACACGCCGAGCACGTTGCCGCTCGCGTCCTTGTAGACCGACGCGTTGTAGAGCACGTCGGTGAACCCTCCGTCCTTGCCTCGGATAGTGAGTGGATAATCGGTGACAAACCCTTTCGCGAAGACCTGCTGGTAGCCTTCACGTGCCATGTCCGGCTCGGTGAAGTAGTCGGAGAAATCGGTTCCGATCAGCTTCTCCCGCGCGACACCGGTCACCGTCACGGAGCCCTCGTTGACGTCGGTGATCTTGCCCTCGGGGCTGATCGTGACCAGCGGGTCGAGGCTCGCCTCGATCAGGCTGCGGGCATACTGCGACGCCTGCTTGCGCGCGGTGTTGTCGGTGCCGATCAACAGATAGCCGATGATCGTGTCCTGCGCGTCGCGCAACGCGGTGACCGAGACCACCGCCGGAAACCGGCTCCCGTCCTTGCGAAAGTAAGTCAGCTCGTAGATGTCTTCGATCCCGCGCGACGCCTTGAACACCAGCGCCTCGAAGCCCGGTGTGATCGCGGTGCCGAGCTCGATGCTGAGCGCCTTGGCCCGCGCGATCACTTCCTGCGGATCGGAGATGTCCGCCGGCGTGATCTTGTTAATCACCTCCGCGGCGGAGTACCCAAGCATCCGCTCGGCCCCGACGTTGAAGATCTGGATCACGCCCTTGGCGTCGGTGGCGATGCTCGAGAAGTTCGCGCTGTTGAAGATCGCGCTCTGCAGGGCGCCGGCCTTGAGCTCGGTGCCGATCAGCAGATAGCCGATGATCGTTTCCTGCGCGTCGCGCAACGCGGTGACGGAGAC
>JBBQEX010000093.1:0-24654 GCA_038321315.1 Haliangiales bacterium
TTCAACCGCGCCGCGGCGTGGCTCGATCGCGGGGCACCGGGCAGCAAGGCGAGCCTCGCCCACCACGAGCACCGCGAGCGCCCCAACGCCAAGCTCGAGATCCACGGCCGGATCGCGGCGAAGGCCGAGCCGCTCGACGACGCCGACGCGACCGAGTAGCTACGGATCGACGTGCTGCGTGAGGGTGACCGCGAGCCCGGTACACGCATCCGCGACCGCGACCACCCCCGGTGCGGTGACCACGACCGCCGCGAGGCACGTCATCGCGGTCGCCGGAAATCGATCGCGTGGTGGTGCGCCGAAGATCGTCGCGACCGCGCCGCTGCCGTCGACGACGTGGTGCTCGTCGGCGACCAGCTGACGGACCGTCGTCCGCGACGTGACGAACACGTTCCCGAGCGCATCACAGGCGAGCCCGCGCGGGGTATCGACCAGGAAGTTGCGTGACGGTGCGCCCTCTCCCGACGAGGCCGCGGTGCCATCGCCGAGCACGGTGGAGATCGTTCCGGTCACCGCCTCGATCCTGCGCACGCGATGGTTGCCGGTGTCGGCGATGAAGCGATCGCCGTTGTCACACCGCACGATCGCCGACGGTGCGTAGAGCAGCGCAGCGCTCGCCGGTCCGCCATCCCCGGCGAAGCCCAGCGCGTGCGCCGTGTTGACCGCGGTCGCGACGGTGAGCGTCTGGACGTCGAGCGTGCGCACCGCGTGGTTGCCGGTATCGACGATCCACAGCGCGTGCGCGGCGGCGTCGTAGTCGAGTCCCGCCGCGGTCCGAAACCGTGCGGCCGCGCCTGCTCCGTCGGTGAAGCCGCTGGCCGTGCGCGATCCCGCGATGGTCGCGTGGGTCCATCGGCTCGGATCGACCGCGGTCGTGTCGACCCGGTCGACCGTGTCCCCGGTCGCGACGAACATCGCGTGGTTCGCCAGATCGACCGCGACCCCTCGGACCTCCGCGTATCTCGAGTCGAACCGCGCGAGTCCGACGGCGTCGCTCGGATAGCGTCCGGTGACCGCCGCGACAAACCCTCCCGCGATCCGGTCGACGGTGCGCGACATGCCGCCCGCGACGAACAGGCCGCCGGCTCCGTCGAGCGCGAGCTGGTATGGAGTCGCGAGGCGCGCGAGGCCGACCGCGCCGAACTGCTTCGGGTCGATCGCCCCCGCGATCGTGAGGATGCGCGGGGTCGCGCCGCTCTCGATCCGGCGCAGGTACCCGAGCGCGCCCTTGTGCGAGCTATCGGTGAGGACGATCCGATCGGAGCCATCGACCGCGATCCCGAGGACCACGTCGACCGTCGCCGCGGTCGCGGACAGGCCGTCACCGGCGAACTCCCCTTCCCCACCGGTCCCGACGAGCGTCTCGACGGTGCCACCGACCACGAAGCGACGCACTCGCGTGTTGTCGGTGTCGGCGAACACGATCCGCCCGCTGGCATCGAGCGCGACCGCAGATGGCGACGCTAGCTGCGTCGCGGTCGCCGCGAGCCCGTCGCCGTTGAACCCGGCGATCGTCGACGCACCAGCGATCGTCGCGATGATCCGGGTCGCGACGTCGACGCGACGGATTCGCTGGTTGGCGCTGTCGGCGATCACGAGCGCGCCACCGTTGTCGAAGGCGAGCCCACGCGGCGAGTGCAGCACGCTCGCGGCCGTGCCATCTCCGCCGAACGCCGCGGTGCCATTCCCCGCGACCAGGTGGAGCTGTCCATCGGCGCCGATCCGGACGACGCGATGGTCGTCGACGTCCGCGATGTAGAGCTCGCCGGTGGTCGGATGGAACGCGAGCCCCGCTGGACGGCGCAGCTTGTCGAGGGTGGCGGCGATGCCGAACGCCGGCGATCCGATGGCCCCGGTTCCGGCGACGATGGCCGAAGTACCGTTCGCGGCGATCGCGATCACGCGGTGCCCGCCGCTGTCGGCGATCGCGACCGCGCCGGAGACGCGGTCGACCGCGACCGCCTCGGGCGCGGTCAGCACGAGCGCACCGAGGTCGAGCGTGTGGATCGAGCCGTCGAGCTCGATGCGCCGGACCCGATTGTCGGCGGTCACGACCACGAGCACGCGTCCCATCGCGTCGATCGCGGTCGACACCGGTCGGTTCAGCCCGACCGAGGTCGCCGCGACACCGTCGTCGTCGATCTCGGTCGCGCCCGATCCGGCGACGACCGCGAGCGATCGATCGGGCTGGATCTCGACGACCTGGAGCGCCCCGCCGTCTGCCACCGCCACGTGCCCCTGCGCGTCGACCGCGACCGCCAGCGGATGGATGAACGGCTCGGACAGCGTCGACACGGCACCTCCGACGTCGATGCGGCGAACGACTCCGCTCGTCGGGGTGAGCTCGTCGACGACGAGGATCGCGCCGGACGGCTCGATCGCGAGGCCGATCGGCTTGGTGAATGCGCCCGGCAGCGTCACGACCTGGGACGTGATCGGATCGACGCGCCGCACCAGGTGATTGCCGGTGTCGGCGAACACGATCCGACCGCGGGCGTCGAACGCCACGGCGGACGGCGAATCGAGCGCCGTCACCGGGCCGGCACCATCGGGGCCGAGCCCGGGCTGACCGGTGCCGGCGACCGTCGTGATCGTGCCATTCGTGTCGATCATCCGGATCTTGTGGTTGTTGAGGTCGGCAACCGCGATCACCCCACCCGGATCGACGGCCACACCGACCGGGAGATCCAACCGCGCCTGCGTGGCCGGGCCGTCGTCACCCGACGACCCGGGGCTGGGAGCGCCGACGATCGTCGCGATGCGGCCGTCGAGGTCGAGGCGTCGGATCGTTGCATTGTAGCTGTCGGCGACGAACACGCGGCCGATCCCATCGACGGCAACCGCGCGTGGTTGGCTGAGGTGCGAGATCACCGCGGTCGTCGGATCTGGTTCGTAGCCCGGCTGGCGATACGTGCCGGCGATCGCGGTCGTCGTGCCGTCGGCCTCGATCCGCACGATGCGATGACCCAACGCGTCCGAAACGTAGAGACGACCCGCGGTGTCGTAGGCCAGCCCCGAGGGTCGATCGAACGTGAGATCGGTCGCGCGCAGCGGCTCGCCGACGAAGGGTGCGGCATCCCAGTGCGCGATCCGGCAACCGCTGCAGGTGTCGCCCGGGTTGGTGTTGCCATCGTCGCAGGCCTCGCCGGCGTCGAGAATCCCGTCGCCGCAGATCTCGATCTTGCCGCAGTCGCCGCGACAGTTGTCGCCCGAGATGTGGTTGCCGTCGTCGCAGGCCTCGCCGGGATCGAGCGTCGCGTTGCCACACAAGGTCGAGATGCACGCACCGCCGATGCAGGTTCCCATCCCGTCGAGGTGGTCGATCGTGCACGCGTCGCCGTCGGCCTTGCCCCCACACGCGTCGAGCTGGGCCTGACTCGCACATCCGAGGGCCGTGCACAGCGAGCCGATCGGACAGATCCGACCGTCGTCGCATGCGACCGAGCTCGAGCTGACGCAACCGGCGAGGCCAAGGACCATCAGCACGCGATACATCACCCCATACTAACCCATCGCGGCCGCGCGACCGGTGAGGTCTTCGTGCTCGCGCATGATCACCTTGAGCCAGCTGGCGTCGAGCTCGAGCTCGTTCATCCGATCGCGGATCCGCTCGACGACCTCGATGCGGTATGGCGCGCGACGCAGCTCGGCGAGCGCCATCGCGAGCTCGACGATCGCACGCTCGTGGATCTGACTCGGGTCCAGCACGCCGGTCACGCTCGGAGGCAGCGCCCAGCGCTCGAGGGCGATCTCGAGGACCTCGGGCGCGAGCTCGTCGATCGCAGCCTCGATCACCGTCGGGAGCGCGACCGGGTGGCGACCGGCGAGCGCCTCGGCGGCGACGACGCGGAGCGCGACCATCCGGCCGCACTGCGTGATGATCGCGCGCAGGAACACGCGGTCGGCACGCGGGAGCTTGCGCGCCGTCGCGAGCCAGCTCGCGGTGAACGCGACGGCCAGCACCTCGTGGTGCGCGCTGCGCCACAGGCCGGGGAACAGGTCGTAGGTCGCGCGCGACTCCGGCTCGAACAGCGAGCGCGCGGCGACCGCGACCGCGATCGCGCCGACCTCGGCGGTGCCGAGCGCGAGCACGGCGGAGCGCAGGTCGTCGAACGTGCCACGGTTGAGCTTCACCGAGCTCGCGACGCGCAGGATCTCGGTGACCGCAGCGGGCTCCCAGTGGAGCGCGCGCACGACCTCGTTGAGATCGATCGTCGGGCTCTCGACCAGATCGACGAGCCGGACCGAGCTCGCCGGAAACGCGGGGAGCTCGACCGCGCCGGTCTGTGCCGCACGTCGCACGCGATCGACGAGCGCGGCGACGTGCCCGGCATCGGGGACGCGCACGATCCGCCGCGGGATCAACTCGCCGACGTCATCGACGGTGACCATCGGGCGGCCGACGAACGGGACCGGCGGCACGGTCGCGCGCTTGCGCGGCACCGGGGCCGGTGCGACCGCGGGGCGGCGGCGCGTGAGCTTGGACCGCAGCCACTGGAGCATCGCGATCGTTGGTTCGGCCGTGTCCCGACGCTGTTGATGGGTGTGGCATGCTCGCCGCGTGACCCTCAACCGCCGCGAGCTGCTCGAGAGCCTCGGCATGGCTTCCGCGGCGTCGCTGTTGTGGTCGATGGGTTGCCGCTCCGCGCCGACCGCGCACACCGGCGGCGCGGCGACCATCGACACCGCGGTCGTGCGCGGCTGGCTCCACGAAGCGGTCTCCAAGGTCGCCGGCACGTTCCCGCAGGTCCGCGCGCACGCCGTCCAGCGCCGCCGCTCGACCGCCGCGATCGACGCGATCGGGGCCGCGGTGTCGCGCGGTCGTACCGATGGCGTCCTGATCGCGGTGCGCGATCGCGCGGGCAAGGTCCGCGAGGAAGTCACCTCGGACCTCAGCACCGCCGGCCTCGCCGAGCTGGTGCGCGCGGTGGTCGGGCCCAACGCGCGCGTCGGCAAGCTCGATTTTGGCCCCGAGCCCCGCGCCGCGCGGCACCTCGCCGTCGATCCGCGGTCGCTCGACGACCGCCAGCTGCGCGCGCGTGCCGAGGAGCTGCTCGGTGGGATGTCGTCGAGCCGGATCGTCTATGCCTCGGGCGTGCTCGACATCGACGACGCGACCGTCTGGTCGGTCGCCCCCGGCCGCGACCTCGAGCAGCGGATCGTGCGCGTGCGGCGCACCGCCACGCGGGTCGCGTGGAACGGCACGCGCCCGGTGCCGAGCGACGGCAGCATCGGCTGGGCCGGCGGCGTCGACGATCAGGCGCTCGCCACCAGCATGCTCGATGCGGTCGCACGCGGTGCGCTCGAGCTGATGACGCCGTCGGCGTTCGTCGACGGCGAGTACGCGGTCGTGCTCGAGCCGTCGGTCGCGGCGTCGGCGATCGAGGCGATCACGCGCACGCTGTTCACGACGACCGCGATGCGCCGTCCCGAGGTCGCGCGCCGACTCGCGCCGGGCTCGCAGGCCGCCGCCAACGCGATCACGCTGGTCGATGATCCGGCGGTGGCCGGCGCGTACGGCGGCTTCGCGTTCGACGACGAGGGCGAGCTCGCCGCACCGATCACCCTGATCGACCACGGCCTCGTCGCCGGTAAGCTCGGCGATCGCGGGCGCGGGCTGCGCCCCGGCCACCTCGGACCGGTCGAGGTCGCGCCGTCGCACCTGCGGATCGCGGCCGGCACGCTCGCGCCGACCGCGTTGATCGCCGACGGCTTCGTGCTCGAGAGCGCCCGCGGCGCGACGATCGATCCGAGCAGCGGCCAGATCGTGATCGCCGCCGCGCGCGCGCGAGAGTGGAAGGCCGGACAGCCGACCGGGCGCGTGTTCGCCGATGTCGAGCTGATCGGCGACCTCGGCATGCTCGTCGCGATCACCGCGGTCGCGACCGACCTCGCGACGATCACGTTCCGCGACGACGTCGATGGCAGCCCGCGCTGGCGCTCGATCCAGACGCCGTCGATCGCGGCGCGCGGCATCGTGCGCGGTCGCCGGCTCAAGGCGTTCACGTGATCGATCGCAACCAGCTGCTCGGTGCGCTGCGCGGCTCCGATCTGTCCGAGTGGGCGCTCGTCGAGCGCAGCGTCGAGTCGGTCGTCGTCGATGGCCCGACCCGCACGACGCGCCGCGAGCATCGCCAGCGCTGGACGATCGTGGTCCACGACGATGTCCCGAACGGCCGCGGCAGCGCGCACGTCGAGGTCGACGCGGCGAGCGACGACACGCCCGCCGGCCTCGTGATCCAGGCGCGCCAGATCGCGCGCGCCGCCGTCGGCCCGGCGTGGTCGTCGCGCCCGCCGTCCGCGCCGGCGCACGTCGCGCTCGTCGATCCCGACCTCGGCGACCTCGTCGACGCCGCCGGCGCGATCGTCGCGACCGCGCCGCCGCCGGACAGCGCGGTCGCGATGCGCGCTGAGGTCGCGCGCGAGCGCACCAGCATCGAGACCAAGCAGGGCTTTCATGCGACCTGGCCGGCGACGCGGTTTCGCGCGAGCGCGATGGTTGTGATCGGTGATCGCAGCCTCGAGCTCGAGCGCACCGCGCGGCGCGCGTCCGACCTCGGGCTCGACGGCTCGCTCGCCGCCGCGGCCGCCGATCTGCGCGGGCTCGCCCTCGCGACGGCGAGCACCGCCGGTCCGTGCACGCTCGTGCTGCGCGCCGACGCGATGCTGCACGGCGGCGGGTACGGCGTGTGGGACGTGTTCGCCGCGTTCGCCGATGGCGCGGTCGATCGCCAGGGCCTGACCCGCTACCGGATCGGCACCCCGATCGCGCCCGGCGCGGAGGCGCTCGACGACGCGCTGTCGATCACGAGCGACGGCGCGCTCGACTTCGCGATCCGCAGCGCCCCGAGCGGCGACGAGGGCGAGGCGGTGCGCCGGTTCCCGATCATCCAGCGCGGCGTCGCGATCGGGCTCGGTCTCACGCCGCGCGAGGCCGCGTTGCGCCGGCTCGATCCGAACGGCGGCGTGCGCAACCTCGTCGTCAAACCGGGCGCGTGGAGCGGCGACATCGATCCTGCACGGCCGCGCGTGATCGAGGTGCTCCGGCTGCGCGACCTCGCGATCGATCGTTACGCCGGCGACGCGAACCTCGAGATCGGGCTCGCGATCGAGCACGTCGGTGGCGCCGCGCGCCCGATCGCGGGTGGCACGATCCGCATCGATCTCGTCGCGGCCCTCGCGGGCGCACGGCGCACCGCAGGGATCGTCCGGCGCGGTGCGTATCAGGGACCCGCCTCGGTCCTCATCGACAACGTCGTCCTCGTGTGATGTCCGCCGGACAGTGACCGGACACTTCGCGGGTCGGATCGGACACCCGGACATCAGCTATTTCAGTTAGTTAACTCGGCACGCCCCCTGCTCTTGTCCGGGGCAGTTCGATGATCCGGGACACCTCAGGACAGGACCGACCACTCGCCAAGCCCGCTGTCGCGCGGCCCTGGCGGCGGCGCCTCACGCAGGCCGCGGTCGGGCTCGTGGTGGTCGGCGGCCTCTTCTACCTGGTGCGTGGCTGGCTCGGCGCGTCGCGTTCGATCGACAGCGCGCGCATCCGGATCGCCACGGTCGAGCGCGGCAAGCTGGTGCGCGACATCGTGTCGGACGGGCGCGTGGTCGCCGCGAACAGCCCGACGCTCTACGCGATCGCGGCCGGCACGGTCGACTTCGCGGTGCGCGCAGGCGATCAGGTCAAGCAGGACCAGCTGCTCGCGACCGTCGCGAGCCCCGAGCTCCAGAGCCGCTTGACCCAGGAGCAGGCGACGCTCGCGGGCCTCGAGGCCAACGTCGGACGCGCCGGCCTCGACATCGAGCACGGCAAGGCGAACGCGTCGCAGCTCGTCGCGCAGGCCGAGATCGATCGCCAGGCCGCGGCGCGCGAGGTCCAGATCAACCAGGAGATGTTCGATCGCGGCGT
Organism: Haliangiales bacterium; assembly: GCA_038321315.1. GTDB lineage: Bacteria > Myxococcota_A > Polyangia > Haliangiales > Haliangiaceae > JABFXX01. The sequence continues at coordinate 7,913 of JBBQEX010000093.1, forward strand.
GATCCCCGAGCTCGAGCTGCGCCGCTCGCAGGACCTCCTGAAGAAAGCCGAGATCTCGGTGACCCACGCGCACATCGAGGCCGGGCTCGCGAGCAAGGAGCTCGCGTTCGATCGCGGCACCAAGCAGCAGAGCCTCGATCGCCAGCACGCGATCGTCACCGAGCTCGAGCGCCAGGTCGCCGCGCTCGCGATCCACTCGCCGGTCGACGGCCAGGTCGGCCAGCTGCTCGTCGCGCAGCGCGCCGCGGTCGCCGCCAACGCGCCGGTGATCACGGTCGTCGATCTCGGCGCGTTCGAGCTCGAGATCAAGGTGCCCGATAGCTTCGCGCGCGACCTCGCGCTCGGCATGGCCGCCGAGATCCGCTCGGGCACGGCGAACTTCGCGGGCCGCGTGCGCTCGGTGTCGCCCGAGGTCGTCGATGGCAACGTCGCGACGCGGCTCGAGTTCGTCGACAAGCGGCCCGCCGGGTTGCGACAGAACCAGCGGCTGACCGCGCGCATCCTGATCGAGGAGCGCGCGGATGTCCTGAAGGTCGAGCGCGGGCCGTTCCTCGAGAGCGGCGGCGGTAACTCGGCCTACTTCGTCGAGGATGGCGTCGCCGAGCGGCGCGCGATCAAGACCGGCGCGATCAGCCTCGACGCGGTGGAGATTGTCTCGGGCGCCAAGCCCGGCGACCGGATCGTGGTGACCGGCGCAGATGTTTTCGGCGACGCACAGCGCGTGCGGATCGCGAACTAGGAGCGGCCATGCTGTCGATGAAGAAGGTTTCCAAGGTGTACCGGACCGAGATGGTCGAGACTCACGCGCTGCGCGAGCTCGATCTCCAGGTCGGCCCCGGCGAGTTCGTCGCGATCACCGGCCCGTCGGGCTCGGGCAAGACGACGTTCCTCAACATCGCGGGCATCCTCGAGGAGCTGACCGGCGGCGAATACAGGCTCGACGGCGTCGACGTCAAGTCTCTCGACGATCGCGCGCGCTCGAAGCTCCGCAACGAGAAGATCGGGTTCGTGTTCCAGAGCTTCAACCTGATCCCGGATCTCGATCTGTTCGACAACGTCGACGTCCCGCTGCGCTACCGCAAGATGACGCGCGGCGATCGCAAGAAACGGATCGAGAGCGCGCTCGAGCGCGTCGGGCTCGCCTCGCGGATCAAGCACTATCCTGCCGAGCTGTCGGGCGGCCAGCAACAGCGCGTCGCGATCGCGCGCGCGATCGCCGGCGATCCCACGTTGCTGCTCGCCGACGAGCCGACCGGCAACCTCGACTCGCAGATGGCGCGCGAGGTCATGCAGCTCCTCGAGGACCTCAACGCGCAAGGCACGATCGTGGTGATCGTGACGCACGATCCCGAGATCGCCGCGCGCGCGCAGCGCAACATCCACATCGTCGACGGCGTCGCCACCGATCTCGAGCGCGGTCCATCGCTCGTGAAGGCGAAGACGGCCTGATGTTCGCGTACTACCTCGACCTCGCGCGCCGCAGCTTCGCGCGCAACGTCGCGCTCACCGTGCTGATGGTGTTCGCGATCGCGTTCGGCGTCGGCGCCAGCATGACGACCCTGACCGTCCTCCACGTGCTCGCGGCGGATCCGATTCCGGGCAAGAGCGGCGACCTCTATTACGTGCAGCTCGACCCGCACAAGGCCGCGGAGAAGCCCGGCGATCCGCCGAACCAGATGACCCGCGCCGATGCCGAGGCGCTGATCCGTGCCCACCGGGCCGATCACCAGGCGATGATGACCGGCGGCGAGGCCGCGATCGAGCCCGAGCGCGCCGGCCTCCAGCCGTTCTTCGCCGACGCGCGCTGGACCTCGAACGAGTTCTTCCCGATGTTCCGCGTGCCGTTCGTCGCCGGCGGCGGCTGGACGGCCGAGGACGACACCCACGCGGCACGGGTCGCGGTGATCGCGCGACCGCTCGCCGACAAGCTGTTCGGATCGACCGAGGTCGTCGGCAAGTGGCTCCGCGTCGCCGGCACGCCGCTGCGGATCGTCGGCGTGATCGACACCTGGTCGCCGACCCCGCACTTCTACGATCTCCACACCGACGTGTTCGGCAAGGCCGAGCAGGTGTTCGTGCCGTTCTCGACGTCGCGCGAGCTCAAGATGCCGCACAGCGGCTCGATGGACTGCTGGGGCGACGCGCCGGTTCCCGATCAGGAGGCGGTCGGCGCGCCGTGCGACTGGATCCAGTTCTGGGTCGAGCTCGACAGCGCGGCGAAGGCGTCCGCGTACCACGACTTCCTCGTGCACTACTCCGAGAACGAGAAGCTCGCGGGACGCTACGAGCGACCGCCGAACGTGCGGCTGTCCGATGTGATGACCTGGCTCGACACGAACGAGGTGGTCCCGAAGGACGCCCGGCTGCAGACCTGGGTCGCGCTCGGCTTCTTGCTCGTCTGTCTCATCAACACCGTCGGCCTCCTGCTGACGAAGTTCCTGCGCCGCTCCGTCGAGCTCGGCGTGCGCCGCGCACTGGGTGCCTCGAAGCGCTCGATTTTCGTGCAGCTGATGGTCGAGGCCGGATCGATCGGCCTCGCCGGCGGCATCCTCGGGCTCGGGCTCGCGTGGCTCGGCCTGTTCGCGGTCCGTCACCAGCCGACCGACTACGCCGAGCTCGCACACCTCGATCTCCCGATGCTCGCCGGCACGTTCGGGCTCGCGGTCGTCGCCAGCGTCCTCGCCGGGCTGCTCCCCGCGTGGCGTGCCTGCCAGGTGGCGCCCGCGCTCCAGCTGAAGTCGCACTGAGGAACCCCATGCATTTCATGCCCATCATCTCGACCCTGCGCCGGCATCGCACCGCGGCGGCCCTGATCGTCCTCGAGATCGCGCTGACCTGCGCGATCGTGTCCAACGCCGTCTTTCTGATCAGCGATCGGATGTCGCAGATGGATCGCCCGAGCGGCCTCGTCGAGGACGAGATCGTTCGCGTCAAGATCGCCGGCATCGGCACGGGCAAGGTCGACGCGAACGCCTTGACCGTCCAGGATCTCGTCGCGCTGCGCGCCATCCCGGGCGTCAAGTCGGTCGCCCAGACCAACATGATCTCGTTCGGCGGCTCGTCGTGGAACACGTCGATCTCGACGGCTCCCGACGATCCGAACCCGAGCATCAACGCCGGCATGTTCATGGGCAGCGTGGATCTGCTCGAGACGCTCGGCGTCCGGATCATCGCCGGTCGCGACTTCACGCCCGACGAGTACGTCGACTTCGAGTCCGCGCAGGCCGGCAAGGTGCATCCGGCGTCGATCATCATCACGCGCGGCGTGGCCGAGCGGCTGTTTCCGGGCAAGAGCCCGGTCGGCCAGCTGGTCTACGTGTGGGGCAAGGACTCGTCGACGGTCGTCGGCGTGATCGACACGCTCGCGCGCCCGAACAAGTTCCAGGGGACCGAGGGCCTGCAGTTCGCGATGGTCCTCCCGGTCACGATGCCGTACACGATCGGCGGCAACTACGTGCTGCGCGTCGACCCGGCACGGCGCGACACGGTGATCGCCGCGATCCAGGGCACGCTCGACAGGGTCGACCCGAACCGGATCGTGCTCGAGCGCAAGCCGTTCTCCGAGATCCGGAAGTCGTTCTTCAAGGACGATCGCGCGATGGCGTACCTCCTGCTCGGCGTGTCGATCGCGCTCCTCATCATCACGGCGCTCGGCGTCGTCGGGCTCGCGAGCTTCTGGGTCCAGCAGCGCACGCGCCAGATCGGCATCCGCCGGGCGCTCGGAGCCTCGCGCCGCGACATCCTGCGCTACTTCCAGACCGAGAACTTCATCCTCGCGACGCTCGGCATCGTGATCGGCATGGCGCTCGCCTACGCGATCAACCTCTGGCTGATGCACAAGTATCAGGTCGGTCGGCTGCCCGCGGAGTTCCTCCCGATCGGCGCGCTGCTACTCTGGATGCTCGGCCAGGTCGCCGTGCTCGGCCCCGCGCTTCGTGCTTCGATGATCCCGCCCGCGATCGCCACGCGCTCCCTGTAAGTCATGTCCACCGTGCTCGTCATCGACGACAACCCGGCCGTCGCGACGGCCCTCGAGATCCTGTTCTCGCTGCGCGACCTGCGCACGCTGAGCGCGGAATCTCCCGCCGCCGGGCTCGCACTGCTCGACACCGAGCCGGTCGACGTCGTGATCCAGGACATGAACTTCCGCGCCGACACCACGTCGGGTGCCGAGGGCGCGACGCTGTTCCGCGCGATCCGCGAGCGGTTCCCCGACATGCCGGTGATCCTGTTGACGGCGTGGACGCAGCTCGAGTCGGCGGTCGAGCTCGTCAAGGCGGGCGCGACCGACTACCTCGCGAAGCCGTGGGACGACGACAAGCTGTCGACGACCGTGCACAACCTGCTCGAGCTGTCGACGACGCGCCGCGAGCTCGCGCGCCGGCGCGCCGGCGAGGACAGGCTCCGCGGCGAGCTCGCGCGCACCTACGATCTGCGCGGCGCGATCTTCGCCGACGCGGCGATGGCACGCGTGATCGCGCTCGCGTGTCAGGTCGCGCGCGCCGACGTGCCGGTCCTCATCACCGGCCCGAACGGTGCCGGCAAGGAGAAGATCGCGGAGATCCTGCAGGCTAACTCGGCGGTCGCCAAGGGTCCATTCGTCACGCTCAACTGCGGCGGACTGCCGTCGGAGCTCCTCGAGGCCGAGCTGTTCGGCGCCGAGGTCGGTGCGTACACCGGTGCGACCCGCGCGCGCGAGGGCAAGTTCGAGTCGGCCGACGGCGGCACCCTGTTCCTCGACGAGATCGGCAACCTGTCGTCGAACGGCCAGATGAAGCTCCTGCGCGTGCTGGAGACCGGCCGGTTCGAGCGGCTCGGCTCCAACAAGGAGCGCCAGGTCAAGGTCCGCGTGATCAGCGCGACCAACGCCGACCTCGCCGCGATGATCAAGGCCGGCACGTTCCGCGAGGATCTGTACTACCGGCTCAACACGATCCAGCTGTTCGTGCCACCGCTCGGCGATCGCGCCGACGACATCCTGCCGCTCGCGCACCATTTTCTCGGTGACGGCAAGCCGCTGCGTGCCGATGCCCGCGATGCGCTCCGCCGCCACGCCTGGCCCGGCAACGTCCGCGAGCTGAAGAACACGCTCCAGCGCGCCGCGCTCCTCGCCTCCGGCCCCGAGATCACCGCCGCCGACCTCGCGCTGCCCGCCGCGCTCGCGCCGGTCGCCGAGGAGCTCGACCGCACGACGATCGAGGCCGCCCTCGCGCGCTCGAACGGCGTGATCTCGCAAGCTGCGGCCGAGCTCGGCTTGAGCCGGCAGGCACTCTATCGGAGGATGGAGAAGCTGAGCATCCCGCGAGAATGAGCCGATCCAGACGCCGCAGCTCGCTTGCCTGGCGAGTCGCGCTGAGTGCCTGCGCGATGGTCGCGCTGACCGTCGGCGTCACCCTGCTCGTGGCGGACTGGACCGGCGATGGCTGGGTGACGCTCGGCATCACGCTCGCGGTGATGTTGCCGATCACGATCGTCGTCGTGCGCGGGCCGCTGTCGCCGGTGCTCGCGATGTTCCGGGCGCTCGCCGGCACGGTGACGAGCTACCGCGACGGTGACTTCGCGTTCAGCCTCGCCTGGAAACCGAACGACGAGCTCGGCGATCTGGTCGGCGCGCACAACGCGCTCGGTGACACGTTGCGCGGCCAGCGCGAGTCGCTCGTGCAGCGCGAGCTGCTGCTCGACACGATGGTGCAGAACACGCCGGTCGCGATGATGCTCGTCGACCAGCGCGGCCACATCGTCTACGGCAACCTCGCCGCGCGGAAGCTGCTGAACCACGGCCGCCGGCTCGAGGGCATCCTGCTGCCGGCGCTGCTCGAGAGCGCACCCGATGGCTTGCGCGAGGCGGTCGCACGCGGTGGCGACGGGCTGTTCGTCGTCGAGCACGATGACGAGGAGGAGATCTTCTATCTCGCGCGCACGGGGTTCCGGCTCAACGGTCACGCGCACGAGCTGTTCGTCCTGCGCACGCTGACCGTCGAGCTCCATCGCCAGGAGGTCCGCACGTGGAAGAAGGTGATCCGCGTGATCAGCCACGAGCTCAACAACTCGCTGGCGCCGATCGCGTCGCTCGCGCACTCGGGCGCCGCGCTGGTCAAGCGAGAGCAGTACGCGCAGCTCGACAAGGTGTTCGCGACGATCGCCGAGCGCGCGAAGCACCTCGAGCGGTTCATCCAGGGCTACGCGAAGTTCGCGAAGCTGCCGACGCCACGCCCCGAGCCGATCGCGTGGGGAGAGCTCGTCCAGCGGCTGCGCACCCAGGTCGCGTTCGAGATCGAAGGCGCGCTGCCCGAGATCCCGGCCCGGTTCGACGTCGCGCAGCTCGAGCAGGCGCTGGTGAACCTGCTGCAGAATGCCCACGAGTCCGGGTCTCCATCCACCGACGTGTCGTTGCGGGTGCGCAAGCTGCCAAGCGCGATCGCGATCGAGGTCGGAGACCGAGGCGGGGGGATGAACGAGGCCGTGCTGTCCAACGCGTTGCTTCCATTCTACTCGACGAAGCGGGGTGGGACGGGACTCGGCCTCGCGCTGGTCCGCGAGATCGCCGAGGCCCATGGGGGCCGCGTGGCTCTCGCGAATCGGGAGGGTGGCGGCGTCACCGTGACCGTCACGATCCCCCAGTAGCCGCCGTCGAGCTGTGGTATTCAGATTTCCCCGTGAGCAACTACGTACGCTACTTCGCGGACGGCGTCGTGACCCTCAAGTCCATCGGCGGCGGCCTCGCCGGCTTCGATCCGCAGTTCAAGATCGACGGTGGCGAAGTCCTTCGCGGTCCCGATCTGCTCGGCGAGGTCGAGGTCAGCGTGACCGGCAGCGACCTGTTCGCCGAGGATCTCGCCACCAAGATCAACGAGTGCGGCCGCGTCGGCAGCCAGGCAGCCCAGCAGGTCGTCGCGCGCCTCCGCCGCACGCAGTCGATCGTGACGCTCCGCGTGCTCGACGGCGAGCGCGATCCGGCGACGACGTGGAACATGCTCGGCCCGCTGTGGACCGTGTTGCCGTCGCTGTCGACCGGCCTGACCCAGGTCGACGGCCAGGGCTTCTACGACGGCTCGCAGCTCGTCGTCGCCCTGCCCTGATCCCTTCGCGTCGATCGTGCCCTGACCAGCCCGAACGCGGCGAGCACCAGCAGCAGCGTCGCTCCGCCGGTCGAGCCCGAGGTCGACATACATCCGCTGACCGGCATCGTCGGGCTGGAGCCCGATCCGGAGCCCGATCCGGATCCCGAATCGACCGGACACAGGTCGCACGCCGTGAGCTCGATGAACGTGTCGGGCCAGATCGGCCCGGGACACGGCCCCATCGGCCCGAGCGTCACGCGATCCTCGTCGGCGCTGGAGGTCGCCGAGAAGTCGATCAGGTCGCCTTCGTGCGCGCCCGCAAGCGTCAGCGTGTAGCGGTCGAACGCCACGGTCGCCACGCTCGCCGCGCACTCGCAGCTGTAGACGTCCTTGGTCGCGATCGACTCGTCGACCGTGTCGACCAGCGCTGTCGTCGAGGTCACCCCGGTCGGCAGCGTCGGCGCCAACGACTCGGGCGCCGTGCCGTGCGGCGCGATGAAGTACGCCGGACATCCGGTCGGGACCGAGGCCTGCGCGACGCACACCCCGTTCCAGTTCGCCGGGCTGTTGTAGTCCCCGTGGTACGTGCATTCGGCGAGCGACATCGCACCTCATTGTCCACGACCCGGGCCAGCGCCGGCGACCTGATTTCATGGACCTGCCCGACACAGCTCACGCGGATCGCGCCCGATCCGGACGCCGGTGTCGCGCTACAGTCGGCCGGTGTCTCGCCTGATCGTCGCCGCCGCGCTCGCGTCGTGTGCAACGCCGATCGCCCGGACCCCGATCGGCTCCGACGGCAACACGCACGGCACCGCGCTCGCCGCCGCGAAGGCACCGGCCGGCCGCAGCTGGCGTGTCGGCTACGGCGTCGAGGGCTGCCCGATCGGCGCGATGCTGTTGACCTGCGAGGCCGCGCTCGGCCCGTCGGTCGCCAACGCCGAGTTTCACGAATTCGCGACCTGGCCCGCGCTCGGCATCGAGGTCGCGATCAAGGACGACCACGTCATCACCGTGTTCGTCGAGTACCACGCCAAGGCGCTGTCGCCGTTCGTCGGCACCGACCCCGGCGGGATCGGCGCGACCGCGACGATCGCGCAGGTGCTCTACGCCTACGGTCCCGCGACCGGCGCGTCCGACAGCATCGTCTCGGAGTTCGGCGAGTTTCCCGGCGCCGCCGATCACACGATCACGTTCGGCGACCGCGGCCTCACGTTCACGTTCTACGACGGCGCGCTCGCGCATCTCTCGATCAGCAAGCCGTGATCGCGTGCTACGGTCCGCCCACGTTTTGCGAGCGTGGCGGAATTGGTAGACGCACTAGTTTTAGGTACTAGCGGGTAACTCCGTGCGAGTTCGAGTCTCGCCGTTCGCACGACTCAACCAGCTGCAAAGCTGGTTGTTTTCTTTTCGGCCGCCAGCAACTAGCGGCGCATCACGAACAGCCAGCGTGGTTCGCGATGTCGTCGATCGCGGACTCTCCGCTCTCGCACGCGCCGACGACCCGGAAGTCCTGATCCTTGTGGACCGCGGCGCGGTGTAACGCCGCGTCGCGCTCCTCGGTGATGTCCTGGCGCTCGCTCGCGCTGAGCTTGGCGCACTTGAGCGTCGCCGCAGTGGACTCCTGGAGGTGCTGCACGCCTGTGCGCCTTTCGACGCCGCGGCGGGCGGTTGGGTACTCGGTGTCGCCGCCGGCGGAGGCGTCGCGGTCGCCGCTGGCGTGCTCGCCGAGGCCGGGGGTGGTGCGGGCGGCGTGGACGCTGGCCCCGCTTCCGGCACCGCCGCCCAGGTCGCTTCCGGGACCGGCGTGCCCGCGTGATGATGACAACCCACGAGCAGCACCAACACGATGACCAGCGGACGTTTCCATCTCCCAACCTACCTGAGGGCGGCGCGGGGCTGCGCTGGACGCGCGCACGAAAACGCGCGACCGTCGCGCGATGCGGGTGCGTTTCAAGGACTGTGTGGACCGTGGATCCGGACGTCTTCGGGCCCATGCCGTCGTGGCCTCCGCCGCGGTCGCGATCGCGATCGGCGGCTGCAGTCCGGCGAACCTCGAGTTCGTCGCGCTGCCGGGCCTGCCCCTCGCCGTGGTCGCTTCCAGCAAGCAGCCCGACCTGCAGATGAGCGTGACCGGTGGGAAGGCGAGCGGCGATCACGGGCTCGAAGGCGGGTTCACCGGAGACGTCCGCCTGGTCGGCGGCGGTGGTGGCGAAGGCATCGGGCCTCTCGCCTTGCTGCGCATCGAAGCCGGCCAGTACGGGCGCGACCGCGAGATGGGGCTCGTCGATAGCGAGCTCGGGATCGGCGCCGCCGCGCCGCACCTCCACTTCGGCCTGCTCACGGGCTGGGCGTACGGCGGGTTTCCCCAGAACGCGCAGAACGTCCCGATCCGCGCGCTCGCGATGGTCAACGGCGAACGCGTCGCGTTTCGCGCGTCGGCCTACCTCGCGTGGCGGTTCTCGACGCACGGCGAGGTTCCGGCGGCGACCGACACGTTCGGCCCGTGGAACTCGTGGGGCGCGGAGCTCAACGCGTCGTTCGGCAAGGCGCAGGCGGGCGGCCTCTGCGTCGGGCTCTCGTGGGATCGCCAGGACGACATCTCCATCCTCGCGCTGCGCGTCGGCGTCGCCGAGTGGGGCGGAGCGCGATAGTTCTCGCTGCGTCCTTGCTGGATCGTCCTCGTTCCCGGAGTCGCGAAGAAGCTCGAGCCCGCGATCCTTCGAGTCGCGGCCCGCGATCCGGAGGTGGATGTCCGTGGACATCGTCGACGGCAAGAAGGCTACGCGCTCGACGACGAGATGCCGCGCGTCCAGGCATTCGTGGGTGGGAAGATGAAGGGTGAGGTGAAGTCCTCACCGGACACGTACTTGCCTTTCGGCTCGACCGTGATCACGGATTCCCGCGCGAGATCGTGATCTGCATCGTCACGGGCGTCGCGGGCCGATCGGAGTCGTCGCGCTTGACGGCCTCGATCTTGGTGACGACCTCGATCGGGGCGCAGCGGCCGAAGATCGTGTGCTTGCCGTCGAGGTGCGAAGGCGTTCCGTCGGTGATGAAGAACTGGCTGCCGTTCGTCGATGGTCCCGCGTTCGCCATCGCGAGCACGCCAGGTGCCATCTTCACGTCGGGCAAGGTCTCGTCGGCGAACCGGTAGCCGGGCCCGCCGGCGCCGGTGCCGGTCGGATCGCCACCCTGGATCATGAAGCCCGGGATCACGCGGTGGAAGACGAGCCCGTTGTAGTACGGCTTGTTCTTCTGGAGCTTGTTCGTCTTCGGATCGAGCCACGCCTTCTGGCCGGTCGCGAGCCCGATGAAGTTCGCGACCGTCGCGGGTGCCTTGTCCGCGAGCAACTGGCACGTGAGCGTGCCGATCGGTGTCTTGATCGTCGCGAGCAACTCGCCCTTTCCGGCGATGGCCTTCGCGTACTTCGCGAGGTCGGAGGCGACCGGCGGTTGGACCTGCGCGAGCACGTCGGCCGAGGGAGCAGGCGGCAGGTTCGGATCGAACACGCGCTTCATCGCGCCCTCGACGGCGGCGTTGCCGGCACACTTCGCGAGCGCTTCGCCACCCGAAGCCATCTTCTCGGAGAGCTTCGCCTCCACGTCCTTCGGTAGCGCCATTCCGGAGGTGATCTCCTTCATCACGACCGTGAGCATCGCGGCGTTCGCGGTCACCAGCCCGTCGATCGCGCCGGCTATCTTCGTGCAGTCGTGCTGGTTGGCGACGATGGCCGGGAGCAGCTTGTCGAAGAATCCGACGAGTTTCGCGGTGTCGGAGGCGGAGAGCACCGCTGGTGTGGGGGTGGGCTGAGCGTGCCCGAGCGGAGAAGTGACGACGAGCAGCGCGAGCGTCGACGAGAGGGACCACCAGGCGAGATGCATGTGTCGCTATCCTGACACGTGAAGTCTTCGCGAGTACTTCTGCGCGAAGAACCCGGCCATCGCGGCGAGCAGGCCGTCGACGTCGGCGTGCTCGGGCACCGAGATGCGGCAGATCTGCACGTTGTCGTGCTTCTGCGCGTTCTTCACCTCGGCGGAGAGGGCGCCCTGCGTCGACTCTTCCGGGTTGATCACGTAGAAGTAGTCCGGCTTGCCGTCGCCGGTCGATTGGCCGTAGCTGACGCGGCTCTTGACGAGCGTCGGCGCGTGCTCGAGGAGGTACGCGACGAATTCGTCGACGAGATCCGCGTGCGTGGTGGGCGCCGACGGCAGGTAGAACGAGAGCATGCCAGTCGCGAGGCCGTCGGCGACCTGCGCCTCGGAGATCGCGTACAGCGTGATCTCGTGACCAACCGCGCGAAGCGCACTTCGCAGGCCGTTCGCGAGGCGGATCGTGTGCCTGCTGATCGCTGCCATCCGCGGCGCCAGATCGCCGAGGCCGGTCCGCAGCTCGGCGAGTTGTGCGGCGCGCGCGAACGAGTCCGCGTCGCGACCGAGCTCGCGCGCGCGCGCGACGATCGACCGGGCAACGGGATCGCTCGCGCAGGCCACGACACCCAGCGTGGCCTTGCCCTTGGTGAAGTACTTCGATCCGCTCTTCACCAGCACGAATGGCCAGTCGTGCGCGAAGTCCTTGGCGAAGATCGGATAGAGCGGCGCGAGCGTGGTGTCGACGATGATCGGCACCTGCCGGCCCGTGCGGTGCGCGTAGGCACGCACGCCCGTCATCAGCGCGCCGAAGTCGTGTACTTGAAGTTCCGGGTTGGTCGGCGTCTCGAGGAACACGCACGCGGGAGCCCCGTCGAGCGTCGCGAGCGCCGCGAGCACGCGATCGACCAGCGTGAGGCGATGGCCAGCGCCGTCGTCGCCGATGACCGCGAGCGGCTGGGGACGGATCGCGCCACCACGTGCGAGGAGGTCGGCGATGAGCTGGCCGGTGCCGCCGTAGCCGTTCTGCGCGTAGAACAACGTGACCGGCGTCGGTCCGAGCAGGTCCCCCACGGCGGTGAACACCGCGGCCTCGGCCGCGAGCCCCGTGCAGAAGTAGAGGCTGTCGCGAATCTCCGGGAACAGCGCGCGCAGCGCGGTCGCGCAGTCCTCCGTCGTGCCCTCGGGCAGGGCCATGGATGCGACGCCAGCGACGCGGTCGAGCTCCGCGCGCGCGTCCGCGGCGAGCAACGCGGCGACGGTGCGCTTGCGGATCAACTGGATGCCGTACGGGTCGATACGGGCGTCGTCGCGGATGAGGAGCATGCCGCCGCCGGGCACGGCGTAGCAGATCGCGTCAGCCACGCTGGCCTGGAGGTCACCCGAGAACGGCGTGTCGGCGACGAGCACGGTGAGGACGTCGGGACTGCGCGCCGGGAGGTCGCCGCGCCACCCTTCGTGAAGCGCGCTGCCAGCGTCGCGCAACGCGCGCTTGTGCTCGTCGGAGATCGGGAGCGCGCCGTGCGCGTAGACGCGGACGGGAAGCGTCCGCTTCGGCGACTCGATGATGGCGAGCCACGGCTTGGTCACCGACGCGAACGACAGGGCGCGTACGGCGTTCGTGCGGGACTGCACGTAGAGCTCGAGCACCGTCGAGAGCGGCTGACCGAGGCGCGCGTAGTCGAACGGCAAGCCGACGGCGGCCAGCCGATCGCGGATCGCGCGCGGCGTGTCGAGCTCGATGATCTCGGCGAGTGCCGCCGCGAAGCGTTCCGCGAAGCCCGTGTCCGAGTCGAAGCGGAACAGATCGTACGTCGTCGCGCGGTGGTCCCAGTCATCGGGAAGCGCGCCCGCGGCGAGCAGTCGAGGTAGTGCCATGGCGAGCTTCGACGCGAAATCGGGGCCGAGGGGCAACATCGGCGCGAGGATAGCGCGTGATACAGGATCGTTCCTCCCGGCGTCCGCGATGTTCAGCCAGTGGCTTCGGGAAATGGGTGTGCGAGGACAGGCAGCTGTTGCCGACTAGATCATCGAGCACAGGCGCTGCACCGAGACGAAGCAATCCCCGGTCTCGCCGCGCGAGCGCGGGCCCGTTCGGCCGAAGCCCCACGAAGTGACCGCGGCCGCGGCACTCCGGTAAGGTACAGAGCATTCATGGCACCCACCGCGATTGGTCCGAAGGGTGTGCTTCTCCGCGGCGTTGCGCTGGTCGAGCAGATCATCGCGCTCGTCGAGCCTGGGAACGCGGACATCGACGTGCCCGACGCGCACCCCGTTCCCGCGAAGGCGCTCGCGAAGCTACGGATCGGGGACACGCCACCACCACCATCGCTCCTTCGATGGCTCGCCTTCGATGGTTCGTGGTGGATGCAGGAGACGCATCACTTTCACGACCTCGCGCGCCCGCGGCTTCAGCCGATCTCCATCGCTGCTCTGACGATGCGCGAGCTCGCCTTCGTCTCGGCTCCGACGAAGCCGGCCAGACCGCGTTCGCGTTCTACACGGGCCGTCTCGACGCGCGCGGCGAGCTTCCGGTGGTCGCCGTCGACGTAGACGACATGCCGCGCGTCACGCTCCGCTATGCCGGCTTTGACTGTGGCTCGCCGCGCGCGCCGGCCAGCTCCGCCCGAAGGAGCGCAAGCTCGCGGACGCGCTGCTCGTGGAGGCCGCGAGCCCAGCTCGAGGTGCTCCGACACAACAGCTCGACACGACCCGCGCCGACTACGAGGCCCTGCGTGCGAGCAAGGAGCGCGAGCTGTCGTCGGCGACCGCGGCCACGCGTGCCCTCGCGATCGCCGCGAGCGACGCGCGCGCCGATCGAGAGGTCGCGCAGGGCGCGGGCGCGCTCTACGAGTCGTTCTGGAAGCGCGCGCGCGAGGACGCTCGACTCGCCGCGACCGATCGCGATGCCGCGCGCCGCGAGCTCGAGGCGGTCCGGCAAGAGCGTGACGCCGCGATCAAGACCCGCGATCTCGAACACGCGGCGCGCGCCGATGCCGAGCGCGATCGCGACGCCGCACGCGCGAGGGAGCTCGCGATGCAACATCGAATCGAAGAGATCGCCACTGACTCGACGCCGCGCTGATCGCGCGAGGTCTTTCGTGGATCGATTCCGGTCAGACGATGCGCAGGTGCGAGCTCGACGCGGCCGACTCGGCCCGCTCGGCGGCGCGCGCGCGCATGTACTCGCGGGCGATCGACGCCTCGTCGATCATCCCGAGGATACGCTGCTGCTCGTCGACCACCGGGACCTCGCTGAGCCCCATCGACACCATCGTGTCGAGCGCCGCGCTGGCGAGCGCCTCGCGCTGGAGCGAGACCGGTGGCCGCATGAGATCTGCGGCACGGACCAGCCCGGACGCATCGTCGAGCTCCGAGGCTAGCGCCACGAGATCCTCGAGACAGATGATGCCGACGAGCACGCTGCGCTGGTCCAGCACCGGGAACACTTCCTGACGCCCTGCGCGCTGCGCACTCGCGAGGAGCTGGGTCGACACCGTCTCGGGCCCGAACGTGACATAGGGTGCGATCTCCAGCGCGATCGCCGAGATCGAGAGCCGGTCGATCGTCTCGGACACCGGCGAGCCGGCGTGCAGCTTGATGCCATCTTGCTCGAGGAGCGCTTCGTAGATCGGCATCGGCCGCATGTGGCGAGCGAGGCCATACGCCGCCATGTTGGCGATCATCAGCGGCAGGGTCAGCCCGTAGCCGGCGGTCATCTCGATGATGATGAGCACCGAGGTGATCGGCGCACGCACCACCCCGGCGAACACCGCACCCATGCCGACGAGCGCGAACGCGCCGACCGACGAGTGCGAGTGCCCGAACAGCCAGACGTCGAGCACGCCGAACGCGCCACCGAGCATGGCTCCGATGAACAGCGACGGCGCGAAGATCCCGCCCGCACCACCGCTCGCGTACGAGAACACGGTCGCGACGAGCTTCGCGGCGCCGAGGAGGAGCAGCACCTGCACGGTGAACTTGCCGCTCAGCGCGCCGGCGAGGCCCTCGTAGCCACCGCCGGTGATGCCGCCGACGCGGACCAGCAACATCACGCCGACCGCGAGCACGCCGGTCACCAGGCCACCGATCGCCGGGCGCGCCCAGCCGGGAACGCGGGTCGAGGCCGCGAAGCGCTTGCGCAACCGGAGGAGCGACTCGGTAAAGGTGACCGAGACCAGCGCCGCGGCGACGCCGAGCGCGGCGTAGACGATGATCGACGACGCGTGATCGAGCCCGTAGCCCTGCGGGATCTCGAACACCGGATGCTCGCCCAGCACGCTGCGCTCGACGACGGCGGCGAGCGCGGCCGCGACGATCACGCCCGACAAGAGCGTCTGATCGAGCTTGCCGACGATCTCCTCGATCGTGAACGTCACGGCGGCGATCGGCGCGTTGAACGCCGCCGCGATGCCGGCGGCGGCACCGACTGGCAGCAACAGCTTGAGGTTCGGGGTCGAGATGCCGACCAGCTTGCCGAGCCCCTTGGCGACACCGGCGCAGATCTGGACCGTGGGGCCTTCGCGTCCGAGCGAAGAGCCCGTCCCGATCTGGATCGCGCCGATCACGAACTTGCCGACCGAATCGAACAGCCGGAGCTTCATCGCCTTGCTCGCGTAGGCGACCTTCACCTGGGGGACGCCACTGCCCCGCGCCCCCGGCACGTAGTGGAGGAGGATCCCGGCGAGGAGTGCGCCGAGGGCGGGCACGAACGTCGCCCAGACGATCCACATCCGGCCGGACATCGCGAAGGCCTGATCGATCGAGATGCTCTCGACCACGCGAATACTTTCGTGAAATGCCACGGCGCACAGCCCACACGCGCCACCGATCGCGATGGTGAGGCCGAACAGCCGCTGGCGTTCCGTCGGAGTGAACCGCGCCTTGGTCGTTCGAAACAGCGCGTAGCCGCGCTGGACGACGTCGAGCGCGAAGGCGATCGGTGGGGGAGTAGTCTTGCTGGCGCGACGCACGAACCGTGGATCGCAGCATACGCCTGCCCGTTTGTTTGAGTACAAACCATCTCGCCAATCGTACGGCAATGTGCGATTGCCTACGCTGGCGGGCGATGGTCAGGCGCGGCGGTGGAGCTCGGCGACCAGCAGCGCGAGCATCGTCTCGGTGTGTCCGACCGTCGCGGGTTCGGCGCGACCGAGCGCACGCCGGACCGCCGCCTCGACGGTCCCCTTGCGCTCCGCGTCGATGCGCAACCCGGCCGCGGTCAACTGGAAGCGCTGCCGCCGGCCATCCTCCGGATCCGGCTTGCGGGCGAGCATCTTGTGCTTCTCGAGGCGGGCCAGCACGCCGGTGAGCGTGCTCGGGTGGAGCCCGAGCATGTCCGAGATCTCCTTCGCCGTGATGTCCGGCGTCTGCCCCACGACGCGGATCACCAGGCGCTGCGGCCCCGTCACGCCAAGCGTGCGCGCCATGTGCTTCGATTGCACGTTCAACGCATGCACGAGCTCCCACAGCCGCTGCATGAACTGCAGCGTCTCGCCCACGGGACGCGCCGGGGTGCGCGACGGTGCCACGCAGCGACGCTAACACTCAATCCCCGCGCGATCGATCGGACCATGGGGACGAAATCGCCGACGAGCGGCGGCCGTGACCGAGGCAGAGCTCCGCGATCGACGTGCCAGCTCGTCACGCGTGTTGTGCGGACGTGAAGATCGGGTCGTGTCTCTATAGTTGTGTAGAAGCCGGTTTCTTGGGCCGCAAGAAAAGAAGGGGGAACCTCCGGGTTGAGAGACCGAGGAGGAACCCCCATGAGCAGACCAAAACGATCCACCCACGCCGAATTTATCGACCTCG
>JBBQEX010000094.1:0-24216 GCA_038321315.1 Haliangiales bacterium
GCTGCGATTGCCGTGGTGGCAGTAGAACGCGAGCGGCGTCGACTTCGGCAGGTCGCCGATGCCGGCCATCGCCGCATCGTCGAGGTGGATCGAGTCGGCGAGCTTGGCGACGGTGCGCTCCTTGTCGGTGCGCACGTCGTAGAGCTTGACCTTGCCACCGTCGAGCAGCGCCTTTAGCTCCTTGGGCGAGACCTGCTTGACCGCCGCGGGGCGATTCGGGTTCTCGATCTTGAAGCCGCCACCGTCGGGACCCTCGACGAAGTCGATCGTCACGCCCTCGGCGCGCTGCGCGCTGGCGCGGTCGAGCTGCAGCGTGATGCCGTTGCTCTTGACCTCGATGTGCGCGGCCTCGCTCGGGCCGAGGTCGAGCTGGTGCTCCCAGCCCGGCGTGATCGTGATGTGGATGACGTCGGTGTTGCCGTTCTCCGCGAGCGCGGCCGACAGCTCCTTGGCCGCGCGCGCGCTGACCGTCATCGTCGGCGTCTTCATCGGCGCGACCAGGTCACCGAGCATCTTCTCGAGCTCGCCGGCCTCGTGCATCTGGCGGACGATGTCGGCGCCGCCGACGAACTCGCCCTTGATGAACAGCTGCGGGAACGTCGGCCACTCCGAGTAGTCTTTCATCCCGTTGCGGATCTCGTTGTCCGCGAGGATGTTGACGGTCGTGTACTTGGGGACCAGGCTGTTGAGGATGCCGATCACGGACGCCGAGAACCCGCACTGCGGGAACGAGCGCGTCCCCTTCATGAAGAGCACGACGGAATCCGAGGTGACGATCTGGTCGATCTTCTGCTTGAACGCGGGGTCGAGGGTCATGCGAGTACCGCGTGTCTAGCACGAAGCTCGTGGTTCGCGCGGTCGGAACGACGGCCCTCCTGCCCCCCGGCTGGGATGCGCTCGACCACGGGCCGTCCCCGTTTCTCCGAGCCGGATTCCTCCGGGCGCTCGAGGCCAGCGGGTCGATCGACGCCCTCGACGCCAAGCAGCGCCGGCGGTCGGGCTGGACCTCGATCTACCTGCTCGCCGAGGACGGCGATCGGCTGGTCGGTGGGGTCGCCGCCTTCTTGAAGGAGCACAGCTACGGCGAGTACATCTTCGACTGGGGCTGGGCCAACGCCGCGCAGCGCGCCGGGATCGCGTACTACCCCAAGCTCGTGATCGCCGCGCCCGCGACGCCGGCGACCGGCAACCGGATCCTGCTCGCCCCGGATCTCGATCCCGCGCGGGCCGCGGAGGTACGTGCCGCGCTCGTCGGCGCCGTGCGCCAGGTCGCCGACGACACCGAGTGCTCGTCGATCCACTGGCTGTTCTGCACCGCTGCCGAGCAGGCGGCGCTCGCGGACGCCGGGTTCATGGCGCGCGCGACGTATCAGTTCCACTGGAAGAACCGCGGCTACGCGACGTTCGACGACTTCCTCGCCACGTTGAAGTCGCGCAAGCGCAAGCAGCTCCGCAAGGAGCGGCAGAAGGCGCAGGGCGCGATCGAGCGGCTCGACTGGTACACCGGCGACGCGCTCGATCAGGCGCAGCTCGACGATCTCGATCGGTTCTACCGCGCGACGACCGACAACCACGGCGGTCGCGACTACCTGCGCCCGGGGTTCTTCCATACGGTCGCCGAGGCGCTGCCCGAGGCGATGCGCGTCGTGTTCGTGCAGCAGGCTGGCAAGCGCGTCGCAGGCGCCCTGTTCTTCGAGACCGACGCCGCGCTCTACGGTCGCTACTGGGGCGCCGACGTCCAGGTCGACCTCCTGCACTTCGAGACCGCCTATTACGCCGGCATCGATCGCGCGATCGCGCAGAAGCTGCCGCTGTTCGAGGCCGGCGCGCAGGGCGAGCACAAGCTCGTCCGCGGGTTCGAGCCGTCGCCGACGTACTCGTCGCACTGGCTGCGCCACCCCGGCCTGTCGGCCGCGATCGGCGATCACCTCGCGCGCGAGCGGGACGCGATGGTCGCCGAGATCGCGCAGCTCGCCGCGATGGGGCCGTACCGCGCCGACGGCGACGACGACGCTACTTGAACTTGACTGTCAGCATCAGCGTCGGGGTTGCCGGCGTGAAGTCGCACGCCGGGAGGTTCGCGAGCGGGCAGGTGCCACCCATCCACATCTCGAACATGCCGTTGCCGGCGGCGGTCGCCTGCGCGTGGGCGACGACGTGCTGCGGGAGGGTGATCGTGCAGTCGCCGGTGGCGTTCATCATCTGCTCCGAGTCGCACACGATCGTGCCGCCGATCGCGACGTGGCCGTGCCCCATGATCGTGATGTGGAGCTGGGTGGTCGCGGCGGGCGTGGCATCGGGCGCCGCCGGGTTCGTACACACCGGGGTCGTGCCATCGGCGACGCAGAAGCCGGACAGGCACTGCTGGCCGTCGGCGCACTCGGCGGGTGCGCTGCACGTCACGGTGCAGTCGCGAACGTCGGGCGAATAGCAGCCGGCGACGCACGCGATCACCGCGAGCCTCAGAATGTCCACGACACTCCGACGCGCGCACCACCGTGCGTCGTGCCGAGCGACAGCTGCAGGCGGTCGTGCTCGACGTGCCGATCGTAGAAGTGCACGCCGATCGCGCCACCGATCGCGAGCACGCCACCGATGCCGAACAGCGCGGCCGCGCGCTCGTCGTGCTTGCCCCGGGCGTCGGCCGGCGCGAGGTCCTTCCAGGCGGCTCCACGCGCATACCCGGCATTCACCTCGCTGGCCGCGGCATGCGCGTCGACGCCGTAGAGCAGCGCGACGCCGAGTGAAGCCACGCCGACGACGCCGAGCCCGATCTCGATCCCGCGGTGGGCCTCGAACGCCGGCAGCGGCTCGCGATGGACGACGAGCGGCGGAGGTGGGACCACCACGTGGATCTCGGCCGGCGGACGCACGAGCTGGCTGGCCGATTCGGGATGCGCGCAGCGCTCGACGGTCGCGAGGTGGCCACGCGCGACCTCGGCGGTGGTCGGATCGGGGTCGGACGCGAGGAAGCGCCGGTACATGAGGACCGCGTCGTCGCAGTCGTTGCTCATCCGGTAGGCCTGCGCGATGTTGAACAGCAACGCGGGCGCCGGAGCGATCGAGTAGGCCGCCTGGAACGCGGCGATCGCGCCGGCGTAGTCGCCCGAGGCGTGAAGAGCCTGGCCCTGCTGCGCGAGCGCGCGAGCCTTCGGTGGAATCGGTTCTGCGATCGCGGCGGTCCCGAACGCGCACACGAGGAGGAGCGCCGCGCGCATCAGTACGCCGAGATCGTCCCGTTGGGATCGACGCGCTTGATCGGGCGCGGCCGGGTGATCGCGCGCTTGACGATCGGGGGGCGCGCGACGGCGACGGGCGCGGGCGCCGCGATCGGCTTGGAGGTCTCGACCTTGCGCTCGGCGATCGCGACCGGCGCGAGCGCGGGAGCGACCGCGGCCTGGGTCGCGGCCGGTGCGCTGGGCCCGAGCGTCTCGGCGTCGCTGCGGCGGGTGTGCTTGACCGCCGTGAACATGAGCCCGAGGCCGAGCAGCGCGGCGGCCGCGACGGCCAGCGGCGTCCGCGACCGGCGGATCGGCCGAAGGTGCTCGGTGTTCGCGCTGCCGAGCCGCTGATCGCGACGACCGGTGCGGATCACGATCGGCGCCGAGGGGGCGCGCGGGATCACGAGCATCGGCTGCAGCGTCGGGATCCTGCCGGTGAGCTCGGCGCGAACCTCGACGAGCGTGGCGATCACGTCGGTCAGGGACGGCCGGCGCTCGGGCGCCTTCTGGAGCATCGCGAGCAGCAGCGCTTCGAGACGCTCCGGCATGTCGGGCCACAGGTCGCGCGGCGGATACGGCACCGCGTGCAGGTGCATCGCGAGCAGCTCGACCGCGCTGTCGGCCTCGAACGGCGGCTGCTCGAGGAACAGCTCGTACGTCATGACGCCGAGCGAATAGACGTCGCTCTGCACGGTGACCTGCGCGCCGCGCGCTTGCTCCGGCGACAGGTACTGCGGGGTGCCGACGACCTGGCCATCGAGCGTGCGGTGGACCTCGGTCTCGACCAGCTTCGCGATGCCCCAGTCGAGCAGCTTGACGCGCGGGTGCTCGCCGTCGCCGGTCTCGCACAGGAAGATGTTGTCGGGCTTGAGGTCGCGATGGACGACTCCGACCGCGTGGGCCGCCGCGAGCGCGTCGCAGGTCTGCAGGAGCACGTCGAGCACGAACGTCGGCAGGAGCTTGGAGGCTTGCGCGCGCTGGAACAGCGCCTCGCCGTCGAGCCGCTCCATCACGATGTACGCGCGGCCGTCGGGCAGCGTGCCCGTCTCGAAGATGTCGACGATGCCCGGGTGCGAGACCTGGTTGACGACGCGCGCCTCGAGCAGGATGCGGTCGGAGTCGCGCCGCTCGGTCCACTTGTCGTGCAGCACCTTCAGTGCGGCGCGCTTGCCGATGGTGTCGTGGGTGACGGCGTACACCGCGCCCATGCCACCGCGACCGAGCTCTTGCTCCACGATCCAGGGACCGGCCTTGGCGCCCGGCGGGAGCGCAGCCAGGGGGGGCACCTTGCCCACGACCGCGTCTGCTGTATCGATGGCCGTTCGCACGCCACGCCTTGGTGCACCCGTCGTGCCGCCGGAAACCCAGCCGATCTCGCGTACAACCACGTGTTCTGACAGGGTCGCGGGAGTCGTGACAGGAGCGTGGCCGCGCGCTGTGCACCCGCGCGCGGTACGATGTGGCGATGGGTGTCGTGAGCCGAGCGGAGCACGCACGAGCACTCGATGACCTCCGCGCCGAGATCGCCGAGCCGCGAGGGGGAATTCTCGGTCCCGACTCGACCGCGTGGCGCATCGGTGGCGACCTGTCGGTGTTCGTGGGTGGTGGGCGCGCGGCGCTGCTCCAGCTCGCCCACCCGATGGTCGCCTACGCGATCGAGCAGCACTCGACGACGCGCGACGATGTCGTCGGCCGGTTCCAGCGCACGTTCAAGAACGTGTTCGCGATGGTGTTCGGCGAGCTCGACGACGCGATCGCCGCCGGGCGCCGCGTCCACTCGGTCCACACGCGGATCATCGGCACGATCCCGGATGCGATCGGCGGGTACGCCGCGGGCACGCCGTATCACGCGAACGATGCCGCCGCGCTGCGCTGGGTCCACGCCACCTTGATCGACACGACGCTCGTGGTGTGCGATCGGCTCGGCAAGCGGCTCGTGCGCGGCGATCGCGATGCCTACGTGCGCGAGATGAACCGGTTCGCCGCGCTGTTCGGGATCCCGCGCGACATGTGGCCGGCGGATCACGCCGCGCACGCGCGCTACATGGATCGGATGCTCGCGAGCAACGAGCTCGCGGTCGCGCCGTGCGCGAAGGAGATGGCGGGCTTCCTGTTCGGCAACGGGACGACCGCGCTCGGCCGGATCACCGAGGCGGTCACCGCGTCGCTGCTGCCGCCGCACCTGGTGCGCGACTTCGCGCTGCGCGGATCGCCGATGCTCGTGCGCGTCGGGCTCGCGGCGACCGGCACGGCGATCCGCCTGTTGCCCGCGCCGCTCGTCGCGATCCCGGCGCGCTCGGAGGCACAGCGCCGGCTCGCCGGGCGCGGCCCGAGCGCGTTGGCCGCGTGGACCGAGCGCCGCCTGTTTGGCCTGGCGCGCTCGATCGCGAAGTAGTGCGCCGCACGGCCGACCCAAAGTTGTGCGATTGGGAGGCTCGAGGCCGACCGTGCGGAGTGCGCTCCAGCGAGGAGCAAGACGCGTGCGCGGCCAACTCGCTGATCATGCTCGCGCGATTGTCGAGTGCGACGGTCGCAGCGTCCGCCACAGGGACATCGCGGGGGACGCTTTTCCGAGTTGCTCGAGTTGGCGCGCCAACTCGAGCAACTCGGAAAAGCGTCCCCAATCCACAGGCTAGCGGTAGCTGCCGGGGTCGAGGCCGAAGCGCTTGATCCAGCGCTGGATCTGCTTGCGGTCCTTGTCGAGCGCGCGCGCGACGGCGGACACGTTGCCACCGTGCTCGCGCAGCGCGCTGACGACCTGGTCGCGCACCTTCTGATCGGTCTCGTTGAGCACGACCGGCCGCGGCGCGCCGGGCGGACGACCGGTGCGGACGGAGTCGGGGAGGTGCTCGCCGCGGACCAGCTCGTTGCCGGCGAGGACCTGCGCCGTGGTCAGCGCCTGCTCGAGCTCGCGGACGTTGAGCGGCCACGGATAGCGCAGAAGCAGCCGGGCGGCGTCGATGTCGAACCCGGGATGCGAGTCGTCGAATACGCGCGCGTGCAGCGTGCCGATCAGGAGACCGATGTCGGCGCGGCGCTCGTTGAGCGTCGGCACCGTGACGCGGAACCCGGCGAGCCGCGCGAACAGATCGTGACGGAACGACTGGTCCGCGACCATGTCGTCGAGGTCGCGGTGGGTCGCCGCGACGACGCGCAGGTTGATCGGCACGGCGCGCGTGCCGCCGACCGGCATGACCTCCTTCTCCTGGAGCACGCGGAGCAGGGCAGCCTGCGAGCTCGGCGGCAGGTCGCCGATCTCGTCGAGAAACAGCGTGCCGCCGTCGGCCGCGCGCACGAGGCCCGGGTGATCGGACTGGGCGCCGGAGAACGCGCCCTTCTTGTAGCCGAACAGCTCGCTCTCGACGAGGTTCTCGGGAAGCGCGCCGCAGTTGACCGGCACGAACGCGCCACCGCGCTCGGACAGGCCGTGGATCGCGCGCGCGATGACCTCCTTGCCGGTGCCGCTCTCGCCCTCGATCAACATCGGGATCTCGGACGACGCGATCTGTCGCAGCCGGGCGAGCTCGCCGTGCCACGCCGGTACCAGCGTCGACAGGCCGACCGGCACCTGGTCGGGCACGAGCTCGACGAGCGGCGGCGCGTCGGCCTCGATCAGCATGCGCTCGAAGAATACGAACAGCGTGTGGCCGAGCTCGATCAGCGAGCCGTCGGTCAGGACCGCGCGCTTGGTCGTGTGGCCGTCCACGATCGAGCCGTTCTTGCTCTCGGTGTCGGTCAGCACCCAGCGGCCGAAGCTCGGCTCGATGCGCGCGTGGCGCGACGACATCCACTTGTCCGGAACCCGGACCGTCAGCTCGTTGCCGGTCTTCTCGGCCTTGCGATCGACGCCGCGGCCGATCGCGATCGCCGACAGCTCCGCGAGCCGGAATCGCATCGACCCCGCGCGCGGACGCCCGCACTCGAAGGCCAGTACGAGCACCGGCTCGGGCTTCGGTCCCACTCGTAAACTGTGACCATCCTCGTGAAAGCTGAGGGTGGTTCCCTGCGCGTCGCCCACGTCGCAAGTCTACAACAAGCGGGATTGTCAGAGGGGCTGGCTAGCCTTTGCTCGTGGGCGAACTCCTCCACCTGACCTTCGGGCCGCGCCTCGCGATGCGCCGCGCGGTGCCCGCGACCGAATGGTACGAGCGCGGTCGCGCCCTCGAACGCACCGACGTCGCAGGTGCCGTGGCCGCGTATCGCCGCGCGGTGGCTGGCCGCCCCGATCTCTCCGATGCCCACAACAACCTCGGCCGGCTCCACCACGACGCCGGCGCACTCCTCGATGCCGAGGCGTGCTACCGGCTCGCGGCATGCGCGGCGCCGGCCGTCGCGCTCTACTGGTTCAACCTCGGCGTCGTCGTCGAAGATCGCGGCCGGATCGCCGAAGCGCTCGCGCACTACGAGCACGCGATCGCGCTCGACCCCGAGCTCGCCGACGCGCACTACAACCTCGCGCGACTCTACGAAGCGGTCGGCCGTCGCGCCGATTCGGTGATCGAGATGCGGAGCGCGATCCGCCACCTGCAGCAGTACAAGTCGATCGTGCGACCGCGCCTGCGTCGCAGCTAGGTCGCAGCGCGGCGCCAGAGCCCGATCTTCAGGTAGTCGGCCTGGGTAAAACCGACCGGGTGATCGACCTCGGGGGCGAGATCGCGCTCGTGCGAAAAATCTTTGCCGAGGGCGCCGCCGACCACCTTGGTGAACACCTTGCGCTCGATCCGGCTCGTACAACAGGCCGCGATCAGGAGCCCGCCCGGCTTCACGTGCGGCGCGACCGCGGCGTACAGCTTCTTGTAGGCGGCGATCACGATCGGCACCTGCTTCATCTGGCTCGTCATCGCCGGGGGATCGACGATCGCGAGGTCGTAGCCCGCGCCGATCGGCTGCACCGGCATCCAGTCGAACACGTCGGCCTCGACGAATTCGTGCTTCGCCGGATCGTCGACGTGGTGTGCGCGCGCGAACGCGAGGGCGCGATCCGACTGATCGACCGACACGATGGTCGCGGCCCCGGCGCGCTCGGCGCAGCGCGCGAGCATCCCGGAGTACGAGAACAGGTTGAGCACGCGCGCGCCGGCGAGCGGCAGGCTCGCGACCAGGTGGCGGAGCGCGCGGAGGTCGAGGTACGCACCCGACTTCTGGCCGTCGAGATCGACCGCGAACGCGAGGCCGTCCTCGGTGAACTCCGCCGTCGTGCCCGGCTTGCCGCGCACGATCTGGTTGCCCGCGCTGGTCCCGCGTCGCCGGGTCGCCGGGTGGACGATCACGTTCGGCACCGACAGCTCGTGGGCCGCGCGCAGCGCCGCGTAGCGCGCCAGCGCATCGACGCCACCACCGTAGCTCTGCGCGACGAGCACGTCGCCGTAGCGATCGATCGTCACCGCGGCGAGGCCATCGCTCTCGCCGTGGACGACGCGCATCGCGGTCGTGCGCGCGGCGAGCGGCGCGCGCCGGACGATCGCGGCCGCGACCTGCGCGCGTACCCAGGCCGCGTCGGGCGGCGCCGTGCCGCGCCGGAGGATCCGGATCCCGATCGCGCCCTCGGCCTCGTACACGCCGTGGCCGACGACCTGGTTCTGGCCGTCGAACAGCCGCAGCCACGCGCCGTCGGGCAGGGTGGTCGCCGCCGAGCTCAGCTGCTCGCGGAAGATCCACGGGTGGCGCTCGATCAGCGCGATCGCGTCCTTGGTCAGCTGGTAGCGGCGCAGCTTCGTCACAGGGTCCTCCGGAGCTCGTCGGGTAGCCGGCTGACCACGACGAGGTCGGCGCGCCCGGCCGCGATCGCGGCATCGAGATCCGACAGCACGGCATCGCCGGCCTCGACCGCGGTCGCGACGTGCAGCTCGTTGCGCAGCCGATCGGCGAGCGGCGCCGCCGGCAACCGCGCCTTGCCAGCACCGTCGCGATCGCTCGACGTCACCCACAGCATGTCGATCCCGGCGCGCACGAGCTGCGCGGCCTGGCCGACGACGACGGCGCGCGCACCTGGTCGATCGTGGACACCGGCGACCAGCTTGCCGCCCGCGCGCCACTTGCTGCGGGCGCGCACGACGGTCGCCGGCAGGACCTCGATCGCGGCATCGTCGCCGGCCGGATCGAGGATCAGGAGATCGAACCCGGCGAACGCGGCGCGCTCGACCGCGGCGAGCAGCAGCGCCGCGGCGCGGGCGGCCTCGTCGGCCATCGCCGCTGTCACGATGATGCGCGCGATCGCGAGCGCGCTCTTCTTGTGCACGAAGTCGACGACGCGTTGCCAGCCGACCGCGGCGTCGTCGGTCGCGAGCGCGGCGATCAGGAGCGGCGGCGTGACCACGAGCCCGGCGCCGGCCGCGGCGGCCCCGCCGAGCGCGACCAGCTGGTCGTCGAAGTTCGGGGCCATCGTCGCAGCGCCGTCGGGCGCGACCGCGATCCGCGAGTGCGCGTGGCGATCGCCGAGCGCGAGCGGCAGGGTCGCCGGGCGCAGCCCGTGCCGACCGGGCGAGTTGCCGACCGAGGCCGCGAGCAACAGCTCGACGCCGTGCGCGAGGTGCGGATCGCGCTTGGCGACCGACGCGTGGCTGACGCGCTGGCTGCGCGTCATCAGGCTGTAGGTGAACTGCACGGGCGCCATCTTCAGGTAGCGCTCGGTGCCCTCGAACCACTCGAGGCTCGCCTGCGCCGCGGCCTGCAGCGCTTCGACCTCGGGGCGACGGCGGGCCTCGTAGGCAGCGAGCGCGGTCGCGACCGCGCCCGGGTGCGCGAGCAGCTCGTCGCGCAACGCGATCGAGTCCTCCATCGCGAGCTTGGTGCCCGAGCCGATCGAGAAGTGCGCGGTGTGCGCGGCGTCGCCGACGAGCACGACGTTGCCGCTGTGCCACTTGCCGCAGCGCACGGTCGGAAAGCTTCGCCAGATCGAGCGGTTCTTGATCAGCCGGTGCTTGCCGAGATGCTCCGCGAAGATCCGGGACAGGATCGCGACCGTGGTGTCCTCGTCGGCATCGGCGAGACCGGCGGCGCGCCAGGTCTCGTCGCGGCACTCGACGATGAACGTCGAGCCCTCGGGGTGATAGCGGTACGCGTGGACCCGGAACAGCCCGTGCGGCGTGGTCTCGAACAGGAACGTGAACGCGTCGTACGGCACGGTCGTGCCGAGCCAGACGAAGCGGTTCGGCCGGGTATCGACCTCGGGCACGAGCTCCCGGGCGAGCGCGCCGCGCACCTCGCTCGCGACGCCGTCGCACGCGACCACGACGTCGTAGCCGGCGACCTCGGACAGATCGTGGATCGGGTGCTCGAACTCGACGCGCACCCCGAGCTCCTGCGCGCGCATCTGAAGGATCTGGAGCAGCGTCTTGCGCTCGAGCCCGCAGAATCCGTGGCCGGTCGACCGCAGGACCTCGCCGCCGACGTGGACCTCGATGTCGTCCCAGCGCGCGAACTTCTTGGTGATCGCGGCGTGGGTCTCCGGGTCGGCCGCGGCCAGGTTGCCGAGCGTGGCGTCCGAGAACACGACGCCGAACCCGAACGTCTCGGCCGGGCGCTCGCGCTCGAACACGACGACCTCGTGCTCGGGTGCCACCCGCTTGACCAGGATGCCGAGATACAGGCCGGCAGGGCCCCCGCCGATGCAGGCGATCTTCACGGCGGTACTATGTCACGCCGCGCAGGCCTACCTCGTCATGCTCACAAGGAGAACGAACATGCTGAAGTGGTTGATGCGGTCTCAGCTGAAGAAGTTCGAGCGGACGTACGGCTACGACGCGGCTTACGTGCACGCGATCCTCGACGCCGACGCCGCGGCGTTCATGAAGCTCGGGCGCGCGATGGGGATGGGCCACTACCGAAAGGGCGTCCCGAAGGAGGCGTGGTACGCGGCCAAGATCGTCGGCGCGATGGCCGAGGACTGCGGTCCGTGCACCCAGCTGTGCGTCGTGATGGCCGAGCGCGACGGCGTCGCGCCGGAGCTCGTGCGCGCGGTCGTCATGGGCCACGACGCCGAGCTGACCGAGCCGGTGCGGCTGGTCGTCGCGTTCACCCGCGCCTCGCTCGCGCACTCGCTCGACGCCGATGCCTATCGCGACCAGATCGTGGCCGCCTGGGGGCCGCGCGGGCTGGTCTCGGTCGCGTTTGCGATGACGATGGCGCGGCTCTACCCGACGCTCAAGTACGCGCTCGGCCACGGCAAGGCGTGCGCGCGGATCGTCGTCGCCGGCCAGCCGGTCATCCCACTTCGCGCGGTCGCCGCATGAGCGTGTTCGAGGCGCAGCGCGCGCGGCTGACCGGGCTCGCCTACCGGATGCTCGGCGGCGTGTCCGAGGCCGAGGACATCGTGCAGGACGCGTATCTGCGGTGGCGCGAGGTCGAGGCGACCGGGATCGCGAACCCGGCCGGCTACCTGTCGACGATCGTGACGCGCCTGTGCCTCGATCGCCTGAAGTCGGCGCGCGCGCGCCGCGAGGACTACGTCGGATCGTGGCTGCCCGAGCCGATCGTCACCGATCCGTCGGCCGACGCGCTGGTCGATCTCGCGAACGATCTGTCGGTCGCGATGCTGCTCGCGCTCGAGCGCACATCGCCGCTCGAGCGCGCCGCGTTCCTCCTGCACGACGTGTTCGACATGGAGTTCGCCGAGGTTGGCGCGATCCTCGAGCGCAGCGATGTCGCGTGTCGCCAGCTCGCGGCCCGCGCCCGCGAGAACGTCCACGCCGCGAAGCCGCGCGCGCGACCCTCGCCCGAGACCGTGGCGGCGATCGTCGCCGCGTTCCACGCCGCGGTGACGACCGGCGATCTGGCGCCGTTCGCCGCCCGGCTCGCCGCCGATTGCGTCCTCGTCAGCGACGGCGGCGGCAAGCGCCTCGCCGCGCTGCGGCCGATCCTGGGCGCCGCGAAGATCCTGCGGTTCTTGATCGGCGTCGCCGGCAAGCGCGGCCTTCCGGCGCCCGATGCGATCGAGGCCGTCACGCTCAACGGCCTGCCGGGCATCGTGTTCCACGGTGACGAGGGCCCCGAGACCATCGCGATCGAGATCGCCGGCGAGTCGATCGTGCGGATCTACGCGGTGCGCAATCCCGACAAGCTGCGCCACCTCACCTGATCACAGCTTCGCCATCAGGAACGTCGCCGCGTCTTGCAGCATGGTCTGCGCCGCGGCGCTCGCGGTCTCGTGGCCGAGCCCGTCGTACACCACGAAGTAGCGCCCTCCGGGCCAGGTCGGTCGCGGGCGCGCGGTGGTCAGCGACGGCACGCCGCTGCCGGTGCAGCCCGCCGGCACCGTCGCGATCTCGATCGGGGTCTCGTCGAGGTGCCAGCTCGCGAGCCCGAGCGGCATCGCGAGGCTGCACGACTGGGCGACCGGCACGATCGTGTCGGCGGTGCCGTGCACGATCAACAGCGGCACGCCCACCGGAAAGTCGCCGACGAACGCGAGCGGCGAGCGCGCGACGTACTGCGGATTGAACTCGCTGCTCGGCGGGCCGCCGACCGCGGCCTCGAGCACCGCGACGAGCTGCTGGAGGGTCGCCTTGTCCGTCGCGTTCGCCGCGATCTGGTCCTTCCAGTACTGGTCGAGCGTCGCCCAGTTGGTCGGGCCGAACAGATCGACGGCCGCGATCACCGGCGCGCCGCGCTGCACCGCACGCTCGGTGATGCAGCCGCCGTGCGAGCCACCCCACATCACGACCCTGGCCGGCTCGACGTACGGCTGCGCGCGCGCGATGGCGATCATCGCGAGCACGTCGTCGACCTCACCGAGGCAGATCTCGACCGCGCCGTCGGAGCCATCCTCGCCGCGGTAGCTCGAGCCGAGCCAGACGTCGCCGAGCTGCGCGGTCTGTGCGCACGTGGCCGCGACCTCGGGATCGAGGGCGAGCCCCTGGAACCCACCGTGGTTGTAGATCACGAGAGGGTGCGGGCCGGCCGCCGTGGGCCGGCACTGGTGCGCGTGGATCGTGAGCGCGCCCGAGCGATACGTGAGGTCCTCGACGATCACGGTGCCGTCGTTCGCCACCGGGGTGACCGAGACCCACGCCGGCGGCGAGGCATCGATCGAGGCCACGTCGATCGGCGGGAGCGCGTCGATCGCGGCGGGTGGCGACGAGCACGCCGCGAGCAGGATCATCGCGCGCTTCATTCAGCCCTCCTTGGCGTAGCGATCGAGCTCGGTGAGCGCGGCCGCGAGATCGGGGCGCTCGTCGAGGACCTTGATGCACGGATCGCCAGGCCACGCCGCGATCCGGTCCATCGCGGTCCGCACGTTGAACTGCCGCGGATCGAGATCGGGCACGACCTCGTCCCAGGTCAGCGGCATCGAGACCGGCGCGCCGGCGATCGGGCGCACGCTGTACGGCGCGACGAGCAGCTGGCCGTGCGCGTTCTGGCCCCAGTCGAGGTAGACCCGGCCGCCGCGCGCCGCCGGGTTGCGAAGCGTGGTCGCCATCGTCGGGAACTGCTTCTCGATCAGGAGGCCGATCAGGTAGGCGAGGGTGCGTGCCTGATCGAACGTGCACTGGCCGCCGAGCGGGATCAGCACGTGGAGCCCCGACTGGCCCGAGGTCTTCACGTAGTTCGGCAGCTTGACGTCGTCGCACAGCGCGTGGATCGCGAGCGCGAGCGGCACGACGTGCTCGCGCGGCGCGTTCTTCGGATCGAGATCGACGATCGTCCAGTCGGGCTTCTCGAGGTTCGTGCTGCGGCTCGCCCAGCAGTGGATCGGGATCGACGCCAGGTTGGCGACGAACGCGAGCCCGTCGGCGTCGTCGATCAGGACGTAGTGGATCTCGCGCTGGCTGTGCTCGCTCCACAGGGTCGTCGTGCGCAGCCACGGCGGGATCCAGGCCGGCATGTCCTTCTGATAGAACATCTCGCCGGTGATGCCGTCGGGGAACCGGGTGAGCACGGTCGGCCGATCCTTCAGGTACGGCAACAGCACCGGCGAGACCGCGCGGTAGTACTCGATAAGGTCGCCCTTGGTGATCGCCGGGGTCGACCCTTCGGCCGGCCAGAACACCTTGTGCAAGCGTGTGAGTCGCAGCTCCCGGATCGGCGCGTCGATCTCGAGCTCCCCGAGATCGGTCTCGCGCTTGCCGGGGTCGGTGTCGTCGGTCGGCTCGGCGAACAGGTCCGGATCGGCCCGCGGGAGGTCGTCGACCACCGGCTCGGTGAACGCCGCCGCGGTGTCGTCCTCGCCGTCGCCGGCCCGCATCGGTGCGTCGCCGGTGTGGCGCAGCGGCATCCCGCAGTCCGTCGCGGCCTTGTCCGGGCGGAGGCGCTCGAACACCGGAAACCGCAGCGCCGAGTCGATCGGCCACTCGCGGTAGCGCACCTGGACGACGTACTCGGGCTCGATCCAGCGGGCGTCGTTGCTCGCCTCGGGGCGCGGGAACGTCGGCTTCCAGGTCGGCTTGGCATCGAGCATCGCCTTGACCGCGACGAGCTGCTTGTCGTCGAACCCCGAGCCGACCTTGCCGGCCCACAGCCAGCGCTCGTCGACCCACACGCACAGGTGGAGCGCGCCGATGCCGTTGCGCGAGCCCTTCGGCGGCGTGTAGCCGCAGATCGCGAAGTCGGCCTCGGGATCCGACTTCATCTTCAGCCAGTCGCGCGAGCGCGTCGAGCGATACAGCGAGTCGGCCTTCTTGGCGACGACGCCCTCGAGCCCGCGCGCGACGACCTGCGCGAGCAGCGGCGCGCCGTGCTCGGGGATGTGGTCGCCGAACTTGAGCGGCCCGATCGTCGGCAGGATCCGCTGGAGCAGCGACTTTCGGACCAGCAGCGGCAGGCCGCGCAGGTCGTAGCCGGCGGCGCCGAGCAGATCGAACACGATGTACGTCACCGGCGCGACCATCGCCGCGCGCTGGACCTCCGACGCGCGGTGCATCTGGCCGCGGAACGACAGCTTGTGAAAGTCCGGCTTGCCCTCGGCGTCGAGCATCACGATCTCGCCGTCGAGCACGAGCCCGGAGATCGGGATCGCGCGCACCGCGCTCGTGATCTCCGGATAGCGATCGGTCGGATCCTGCGACGAGCGGTAGCGCAGCGCGCACGTCCCGCCGCCGCCGAACGCGAGCATGCGGAACCCGTCGTACTTGAGCTCGAACACCCAGTCCTTCGACGAGAACGGCGCCTCGGCGGTGTGACACAGCATCGGCTCGAACGATCCGGGCGCGATCGCCTTCTTCGGTGCGCGCAGGTCGGCGAGCTCCTCGACGATCTGCTTGTGGCGCGGCGAGCCGGCGTTGAGCTCGTCGATGTCGAGCCCCGACAGCACGCTGACCGCCGACAGCGGCTGGCCGGTCGCGAGGAACGCCTCGGCGGGCGCGTCGCGCTTCTTGATCAGCAACCAGTGATCGCTGCCGCGACCCGACTGGCGGCCGCGCGTGCCCTTGCCGGTATGGACCAGCGTGAACGCGCCCTGCAGCTTGTAGCCGTAGAGCTCGAACTTGATCTCGCCGTCGAGCAGGCCCTGCGCGGCGTCGACCAGCGGGCGAAACAGCCCACGGTCCCACGCGATCATCGGGCCGGCGCCGTAGTTGCCACCGGGGATCACGGCCTCGAAGTGGACGTACTCGAGCGGGTGATTCTCGACCTTGACCGCGAGCCGCTTCTCGTCGGGATCCATGGTCGGCGCCTTGGGCACCGCCCACGAGCACAAGACGCCGTCGATCTCGAGCCGGAGGTCCCAGTGCATCCGGGTCGCGTCGTGCTGGTGCACCACGAACATCCGGGACCCGGCGCGCGACGGGCCCGCCGGTGTGCTGGCCATCGGTTCAGGTGTGGCCCCGCCGTCGCGCTTGGCGCGATACGCATCGAGCGTCTGCGGATCGGGAGGGTCGGGTTCAGCGGGCATTGTCGGGTTCGCGTTACGATCAGTGTATGCCCGCCCGCTCCATCGGCACCGCCACGATCTCGTTTGGTCTCGTCTCGATCCCGACCAAGCTTTACACGACCAACGAGTCCGGGAACGACATCAGCTTCAACATGTTGCACGAGGCCGACGGCGCTCGGCTAAAGCAGCAGTACGTCTGCACCAAGTGCAACGAGGTGGTCGATCGCGAGCACACCGTGAAGGGCTACGAGCACGCCAAGGGTCAGTACGTGATCCTGTCGGCCGAGGAGCTCAAGGCGCTCGACGCGGTCGCGACCCAGTCGATCGCGCTCGAGGAGTTCGTGCCGGCGATGGCGGTCGATCCGCTGTACGTCGAGAAGAGCTATTACCTCGGGCCCGACAAGGGCGGCGAGCGCGCGTACAAGCTGCTCGCCGACTCGATGGTCGACACCGGCCTCGTCGGCGTCGCGTCGTACTCCGCGCGCGGCAAGCAGTACATCGTCCTGCTCCGCCCGTTCCAGGAGGGGTTGATCATGCACCAGCTGCGCTACGCCGAGGAGGTCAAGCCGTGGAGCGAGGTCCCGCTCCCCGCGCTGCCGGTGCTCAAGCCCGCCGAGCTCAACCTCGCCAAGCAGATCATCCAGCAGATCGCGTCCGATACGTTCACGCCCGAGCGCTACAAGGACGACGTCCAGGCACGCATGAAGGACCTGATCGATCGGAAGGTCGCCGGCCACGAGATCACGGTCACGCCCGAGGCACCGGTCGGCAAGGTCATCGATCTCATGGAGGCCCTGAAGGCGTCGCTCGGCATGAAGGCCGGTGGCGACGAGCGCAAGCCCGCCGCCGCGGTCGAGGTCGAAGAGGCCGCGCCCAAGAAGAAGGTCGCGAAGAAGAAGTGAGGGCGCAGCCCGAACGACGCGAGCAGCTCGCGTCATGCAGGTGAGGGCGCAGCCCGAACGACGCGAGCTGAACCAGTGAGTCAGGCGCGTCCGTCGGTGACGCGGACGCCGTCGAGGATCACCGAGATCAGCGTGCCGAACAGGACGTCGAGGCGACCGAGGTCCTCGCGGCCGACGACCCCGAGGGCGAGCCGCTCGACCGCGCCGATCACGAGGAGCGCGGTGACGCGGGCGTCGCTGGCGCGCACGAAGCCGTGCTCGCGCGCGACCTCGCTGAGGTGGACGCTGCGCTCGGTGAGCTCGTCGGCGAGCACGCGGATCGGGGCGCGTGCGCCGAGCGCGGGCGACCGGCACTCCTGGAGATACAGCCGCAGGATGTCGGGCGAGGTCGCGACGCCGAGCGTCATCTCGCGCGCGAGCGCGAGGTAGATCGCGCCGAGCTCGCCGCGCTCGGCATGGACGAGCCGGTCCTCGGCGTTCGCGAGTGCGGTCCGCATGCCGACGCCGAGCGGGGCGACCAGCGCCTCGACCAGCGCCGTCTGATCGGTGAAGTAGCGGTAGAAGCTGCCCTTCGCGACGCCGGCCGCGGCGACGATCGCATCGACCGTCACGCTGTTCAGCCCGTCGTCGAGATAGAGCGCGAGGGCCGCGTCCATCAGCCCCTGGCGCTGGGCCTGGCGGTTGAGATCGCGGACGCCGCCGGCGACGCCGGGGCGCGGCTTGGGGCGCTTCTTCTTAGTGGTTGACATGTGCCGGTCCGACCAATAAAGTGACTGAGTAGTCACTATTTCCCGGAGTCAGCCCATGCTCGGTATCCCGCTTGGTCTCGCGGTCGCAAATGCCTCGGAGTGGTTCACCCACAAGTACATCCTCCACGGTCTCGGCAAGAACCCGAAGAGCTTCTGGAGCTTTCACTGGCACGAGCACCACAAGGCGGTGCGCAAGCACCACCACGAGGATCCCGCCTACCGCGGCAAGATCTGGAAGGACTGGAACGGCCAGACCAAGGAGGCGATCGCGCTGGTCGCCGGTGCGGTCCTGATCGCGCCGCTGTTCCCGCTCGCGCCGTTCTTCGTCGGGACGCTCTGGTACTCGTCGGCGAACTACTACAGGAAGCACAAGCGGTCGCACCTCGATCCGGCCTGGGCGCGCGACAACCTTCCGTGGCACTACGATCACCACATGGGTCCCGAGCAGGACGCGAACTGGTGCGTCACGCGCCCGTGGTTCGACGATCTGATGGGCACGCGCAAGCCGTATCTCGGCACCGACAAATCCAGCCGCGACGACGCGCGCCGGGCGATGCGGGCGACCGTTGCACCGGCGAAACACAGTACATTGGAGGGATGAGGACATCCCTGGCCGTAGGCCTTGTGGTCATCGCTGCGTGCGGGATGTCGACCCAGACCAGTCGCGTGTTCCTGGCCGAGGGGTTCTGCGGCGACGGCACGCTCGATGGTGGCGAGGAGTGCGACGACGGCAACGGCACGCCGGGCGATGGGTGTTCGGACCTGTGTGCGGTCGAGCCTGGCTGGACCTGCGATGACGCGGGGCCGAGCGTGTGCACCGCGACGTGCGGCGACGGGCTGATCGTCGGCAGCGAGCAGTGTGACGACGGCAACCAGACGGATGGTGATGGCTGCGCCGCCAGCTGCACGATCGAGCCGAACTACACGTGTGCCATGGAGCCGAGCGTCTGCGCGCCGATCTGCGGAGACGGCCTGGTCACGGGATCCGAGCCGTGCGACGACGGGAACGCGAACGCGGGCGACGGCTGCTCCGACACCTGTGCGATCGAGCCCGGCTGGAGTTGCGACGACGCGCAGCCGACCGCGTGCACGCCGGTGTGCGGCGACGGTTTGATCGTCGGGACCGAGGCGTGCGACGACGGGAACCTCGCCGACGGGGATGGCTGCTCGACGAGCTGCGCGGTCGAGGCCGGCTGGACGTGTCCGGAGGGGACGAACTGCGCGCCGATCTGCGGTGATGGCCTCGTGCGCGGCAGCGAGGCATGCGACGACGGGAACCCCGATGTCGGCGACGGCTGCTCGGGCTGCATGGTCGAGATCGGCTGGAGCTGCGCCGGCGAGCCGAGCACGTGCACGGCGAACTGCGGCGATGGCATCCACGCCGGTGCCGAGGTCTGCGACGACGGCAACACGACGGGCGGCGATGGCTGCTCGGCGAGCTGCGACGTCGAACCGGGCTGGACATGCGTGTCACCGGTCAGCGATGCCCACGCGATCGCGGTGATCGGCGACACCTGCACGACGAGCTGCGGCGACGGCATCAAGGTCGGCACCGAGGCGTGCGACGACCACAACATGAACACCGGCGACGGCTGCTCGCCGAGTTGCACGATCGAGCCCGGCTTCTCGTGCGCCGGCTCGCCGAGCGTGTGCACCGCGCAGTGCGGCGACGGCATCATCGCGGGCTCCGAGGTGTGCGACGACGGCAACGGCAACAACCACGACGGCTGCTCGGCGCAGTGCACGGTCGAGACCGGCTACACCTGCGCGAACGGCAGGTGCACGACGGTGTGTGGCGACGGCAACCGACTCGGCAACGAGGCGTGCGACGACGGCAACACGACGAGCGGCGATGGCTGCGACGCGACCTGCGCGGTCGAGCGCGGCTACGCCTGCGCGGGCCGCATGCCTGACCGCTGCGCCGCCGAATGCGGCGATGGGTTCGTCGCCGGCGTCGAGTCGTGCGACGACGGCAACCAGGCGAGCGGCGACGGCTGTTCGGCGCACTGCCAGATCGAGGACGCCGACGGCGACGGCGTGCCCGATAACGTCGACAACTGCCCCAAGGCGGCGAACGAGTCGCAGGCCGATCGGAACGGCAACGGCGTCGGCGACGCGTGCGATCGCGACAGCGACGGCAACGGGATCGACGACAACTTGAACGTCAGCGGCGGCGGCGGATGCGCGACCGGCGGCGGCGGAGGGACCACCGGGCTCGCGCTGCTGCTCGCGGGCATCCTCGTCGTGCGTCGCAAGAAGGCCGCGATCGCGCTCGCGCTCACCGCGATCGCGTCGACCGCGAGCGCCGACAACGGCTTCTCGGTCGAGCGGTTCCGGCTCGCGCTCGATCGCGACGGCGTGATCGATGTCGAGTCGGGCGGCGTCCAGGAGCACCTCGCGATCGACGCGAACCTGTGGTTCGGCTACGCCAACGACCCGCTGATCCTGGTCGACAAGAGCGGCACGCGACAGGGCGCGCTGGTGACGACGCGGATGACCTCGACCTTGACCGCGGCGATCTCGCTCGTCGAGCGCGTCGAGCTCGGCGCCGACATCCCGATCATCCTCGATCAGTCGAGCTCGAACGCGAACATCAACGATCCGATGTTGCCCGGGGTCTCGGCCGGCGGGTTCGGCGACATCCGGTTCGTCCCGAAGATCGCGCTCCTCAAGCAGCACGAGATGCTGATCGATCTCGCGATCATCCCGGCGTTCACCGTGCCGAGCGGTGGTGGCACCGACTACAAGGGCGACACCGGCATGACGTTCGCGCCCGAGGCAGCGGTGAGCAAGGCGCTCGGCGACCTCCGGATCGCCGGCAACCTCGGCTACCGGATGCGCAAGGAACAGATGCTGCAGAACCTCGTGGTCGACGACGAGGTGTTCGGCCAGGCCGGCGTCGCGTACCGGGCCTCGCCGATCGAGCTGTCCGGCGCGCTCGCGTTCGCGACCGCCGCGGCGCATCCGTTCGCGTCCTCGGGCAACACCTACGCCGAGCTGCTCGGCGGCGCGACGATCCACGTGACCCAGGAGCTCGGGGTCTCGATCATCGGTGGCATCGGCCTCGAGCACGGCTACGGGACACCCGACTGGCGCATGGTGCTCGCCGCGCGCCTCGAGCTCGACACGGTCGCCAAGAAGTCCGCGCCGGCGGGAAATGGCCTCGTGCCGTTCGGAGAGTAATACTCGGCGTCGGTGCCGGAGCTCCCCGATGTCACGGTCTACGTCGAGCGCCTCGCCGCGCTGACGGTCGGCAACCCGATCCTCGGGATCCGGATCGCGAGCCCGTTCGTGCTGCGCACGGTGAGCCCGTCACCGAAGGACCTCGTCGGCAAGACGGTGACGTCGATCGAGCGGCTCGGCAAGCGCATCGTGATCGGGACGACGTCGGGCCTCATCGTGATCCACCTGATGATCGCGGGGCGGCTGCGCTGGAAGAAGGTGGGCGAGAAGGTCCCCGGCAAGGTCGGGCTCGCGGCGTTCGACTTCCCCGGCGGCACGCTGATCTTCACCGAGGCGTCGCCCAAGAAGCGCGCGTCGATCCACGTGATCGCCGATCGCGCCGGGCTCGCCGACTTCGATCGCGGCGGGCTCGACGTGTTCACCGCGACCGCCGCGCAGTTCGCCGAGCGGCTGCGCGCCGAGCGCCACACCGTGAAGCGCTCGCTGACCGATCCGACGCTGTTCGACGGCATCGGCAACGCGTACTCCGACGAGATCCTCCATGCCGCGAAGCTGTCGCCATTCCGCATGACCTCGGCGATGACCGACGCCGAGGTCGCGGGGTTGCATCGCGCGTGCATCGTGACGTTGACCGCGTGGACCGATCGGTTCCGCGCCGAGATCGGCGACGGGTTCCCCGACAAGGTGACCGCGTTTCGCCCCGAGATGGCGGTCCACGGAAAGTACGGCCAGCCTTGCCCGGTCTGCGGCAAGCCCGTCCAGCGCATCGTCTACGCCGACAACGAGGCGAACTACTGCCCGACCTGCCAGACCGACGGCAAGCTCCTCGCGGACCGCTCGCTGTCACGGCTCCTCAAGGACGACTGGCCCAAGACCCTGGAGGAGCTCGAGGACCTCCGGGCGGGGAATAAAAAACTGCCGCGTTAGATCCAAAGCAGGGTCGCGTGCGTCTTGTCCGGGGATGAAGAAGCGACTCGCCGGTTTTCTCCTCGCCACCGCGCTCGCCGTCGGGTGTGGCCCCAAGCACTCGAGCTTCGTCAGGGTCGACAACGTCGCCCTCGGCAAGGTCGTGGTCTACCGGAACGGTGTCGCGTTCTACGAGCGCCGCGCCACCGTGATGGGCGGTCAGTTGACC
This sequence comes from Haliangiales bacterium, assembly GCA_038321315.1. Lineage (GTDB taxonomy): Bacteria > Myxococcota_A > Polyangia > Haliangiales > Haliangiaceae > JABFXX01. Next base: position 21,996 of record JBBQEX010000094.1, read on the forward strand.
GTGTCGGTCCCGCGCGATCGCGTCGATGACTTCTTGAAGTCGTTGACCGTGGTCGACGCGATCACCAAGCAGCCGCTGCCGGTCTCGATCCCGCGCCAGCAAGAGGACGGCGCGTTCCTCGTCATGAAGCTCCAGCTGCCGAGCAAGGATCGCGCGGACGTCGTCCTCACGTACGTGACCGAGTCGCCGGCCTGGAAGCCGAGCTACCGCGTCGTCGTCGGCGACAAGGGCAAGGTCATGCTCGAGGGCTGGGCGATCGTCGACAACACCTCGGGTGAAGACTGGAAGGGCGTGCGCGTCGGCGTCGGCTCGTCGTCGGCGCTGTCGTTCAAGTACGACCTGTGGAGCGTCCGCCAGGTCCAGCGCGAGACGCTGCACTCCGAGGAGCGCTTCGCGGTCGCGCCGCCGACCGGCATCTCGCCGTACGGGGGCACGGTGGCGGGTGGCGCGGCCGAGGAGCAGGTCGCCGAGCTCGACGACACCGAGATCCGTCGCCCCGAGGGTCACCCGGACGCGCCGAAGGAGGCGCCGGCGCCGGCACCGCCGCCGACCGTCGCGATGCGCTCGCCCCAGCCGACGCGCGACATGGAGGACGACGAGGGCGCGGGTTATGGAAGCGAGTCGGTCCAGACCACCGGTGGTGGCGGCGGCGGTCGCCAGTTCAAGCCGCGCGATCACAAGCCGGTCCGCACCGCGAGGGCGGAGCCGATGAAGAAGGCACCGATGCCGACCACGGCCGCGCCGCCGGTCGCGCCGAACAACTACCAGAACGGCGACACGAAGATGCGCAACCTGACGAGCCAGCTCGCGCACTCGAACAAGAACATCGTGATCGAGGGCTACTCGAACGCGTCGACGCCCGACGCCGAGCGCCGCGCGATCGACCGCGCCAACATCGTCAAGAACCAGCTGATCGATCAGGGCGTCGCGCCCGGGCGCATCAAGGTGGTCGCGAAGATCCAGCCGAGCGGCACCGAGCGCGTTCGCCTCGTCGCCCAGGCGCCGAGCCCCGAGGAGGAGAAGGCCAATGCCGATCCGAAGGCGGCGAACGTCGATGCCCAGCCGGTCGGCGAGAGTCACTTCACGAACCCGACGCCGATGACGGTCGAACGTGGCGCGAGCGCGATGGTGTCGATGTTGCGCACCGAGACCACCGGCGAGGTCGTCTACCTGTACGACGCCGAGAGCGAGCGCGGCAACGATCACTTCGCGTTCCGCGCGGTCCGGTTCCACAACCCGACCGACTCGACGCTCGAGACCGGCCCGGTCACGGTGTACGGCGACGAGCGCTTCATCGGCGAGGGCCTCACCGAGCCCGTGCCGCCCAAGGCGTCGGCCGTCGTGCCGTACGCGCTCGACCGCCAGATCGTGATCGAGAAGGACGCCACCGAGGACAACAAGCTGTCGCGGCTCGTCACGCTCCAGCGCGGCGTGATCACCGCCGAGGTGCAGCACATCCGCCGCAACTCGATGACGATCACGAACCGGCTGCGCACGCCCGCGAAGGTGTTCATCCGCCACACCGTCAACAAGGGCTGGACGCTGATCGACGCGCCGCCCGCGTTCGAGCGCGTCGGCGACGCCCACCTGTTCGAGGTCGACCTCGCGCCGAACGAGGTCAAGAAGGTGATGATCTCCGAGGCGACGCCGATCGAGCGCACGCTCGACCTCAACGCCGAGGTCACGCTCGACATGATGAAGGTCTACGTCGAGGCCGCCGAAGGCACGCCCGAGCTGCGCGACCAGCTGAAGAAGCTGCTGGCGGTGCACAAGACCCTCGTCGATCTCACCGAGGAGCAGGTCTCGATGCGCCGCCGCCTCGAGGACTACAAGACGCGTATGGACGAGCTCCACGTGCAGCTCGTCACGCTGAAGGCGGTCAAGTCGGGCCAGGATCTGATGAACCACCTCGGCAGCAAGATGAAGGACATCTCGGACCGCGTGCAGAAGACCACGATCCAGATCGTCGACCAGGAAGAGAAGATCATGCTGGCGCGCGTGCAGTTCCAGGACACCCTGGCCGAGCTCTCGCTGCCCGACGCGATGAAGACGGCTTCGGCGAAGAAGTGAGGACAGCGCCCTCACGACGCGAGCAGCTCGCGGCATGAAGAGTGAGGGCAGCGCCCTCACGCCGCGAGCAGGTCGCGGCATGAAGAGTGAGGGCAGCGCCCTCACGCCGCGAGCAGCTCGCGGCATGAAGAGTGAGGGCAGCGCCCTCACG
>JBBQEX010000095.1:0-23969 GCA_038321315.1 Haliangiales bacterium
CCGCTGCGAGCTGCTCGCAGCGCGCGTCTGGGACCTCGCTGCGCTCGGCGCTCTCCGCTGCGAGCTGCTCGCAGCGCGCGTCTGGGACCTCGCTGCGCTCGGCGCTCTCCGCTGCGAGCTGCTCGCAGCGCGCGTCATAGCGGCTTGCCCCCGAAGGCCGGCTCGCTCTTCTTCTTCACCTTGGCGTCGGGATCCTGCGGCGGCTGCGGCGCGAGCAGCACCATGACGGCGCCGAGGCGCGACACGTCGACCGCCGGGTTGACCTCGACCTCCTGGAACAGGCCGTTGTCGCCGACCAGCTTCGAGATCTTGCCGATCGCGATGCCCGGCGGAAACGGGCCGTTCTTGCCGCTGGTGACGACGTCGTCGCCGACCTGCGCCTTCTGCTCGGTCGCGGTCTGCTGCTCGAGCGCGTCGATCTTGCACGCGTAGCTGTCGGTCTTGCCGAGCCCGATCAGCGTGCCGCGGTTGCCGGTGCGCGCGATCACGACATCGATCTTCGACGCCGGATCGCTGATCAGCTTGACGTCGGCATAGTCGCCATAGGTCGCGCCGACGGTGCCGACCGCGCCCTTGCTCGTGATGACGGGCATGTTGAGCTGGATCTCGCGCTCGTTGCGATCGATCTTCAGCCGCAGCACGCGAAACTCCGGCGACAGCGGCGCGCCGATCACGCGGGCGCCGATCGTGTCGGCCGGGGTCTGCTTCTTGACGGTCGCGAGATCCTCGAGCGCGGCGACGTCGTAGGCGCGGCGGGTCATCGCGGCGAGCTGCTTGCGCAGCGTCTCGTTGTCGTCGCGGAGCTCCTGGTTCTCCTTCTCGACGCCGATCAGCGCGACGTAGCCGCCCCACAGTCCGCCGACCCCACCGACGATGTACGACACCCCGGCCTCGAGGGGCGCGGTGATCCGCAGGATCGCCTTGTCGAATCCCGACGGCGCACCGCGCGCGAGACTCGCCCGCAACACCAGCGCCGGGACGATGATGAGGATCCCGGTCAACGACCAGTCGAGGAGTCGCCGCCGAAGCGTCATGGCGCTAGCGGAGAGCGATCTCGCGGAGCAGGGACAGCTCGTCGAGGACCTTGCCCGTGCCGAGGACGACCGCGAGCTGCGGGTTCTCGCACACCATCACGGGCAGGCCGGTCTCCTCGCGGAGCAGGACGTCGAGGTTCTTCAACTGCGCGCCACCACCCGACAGGACGATGCCCTTGTCGACGATGTCGGCCGACAGCTCGGGCGGCGTGCGCTCGAGCACCGAGCGGACGGCCTCGACGATCGCGTTGACCGGCTCCTGCAGGGCCTCGCGGATCTCGTCGGAGTTGACGAGGAGCGTCTTGGGCACGCCGGCGACCAGGTCGCGGCCCTTGACCTCGACGGTCAGCGGCTCGTCGAGCGGATACGCCGAGCCGATCTCCTTCTTGATGATCTCGGCGGTGCGCTCGCCGATCAGGAGATTGTACTTCCGCTTGATGTACGAAACGATCGCCTCGTCCATCTTGTCGCCGGCGACGCGGATCGACTTCGACAGCACGATGCCGGCGAGCGCGATCACCGCGACCTCGGTGGTGCCGCCACCGATGTCGACGATCATGTTGCCGGTCGCCTCGGTGATCGGCAGGCCGCCACCGATCGCGGCCGCCATCGGCTCCTCGATCAGGTAGACCTCGCGCGCCGCGGCGGCGAGCGCCGAGTCGCGCACGGCACGCTTCTCGACCTCGGTGATGCCCGAGGGCACGCTGACGATCACGCGCGGCCGCACGAGCGTGCGACGCGAGTGCGCCTTCTGGATGAAGTAGCGCAGCATCGCCTCGGTGACCTCGAAGTCGGCGATCACGCCGTCCTTCATCGGTCGGATGGCGACGATGTTGCCCGGCGTGCGGCCGAGCATCTCCTTGGCCTCCTTGCCGACCGCCAGGACCTTTTTCGGCCCGTTGCCGTTGCCGGCCTGGACCGCAACCACGCTGGGCTCGTTCGCGACGATCCCACGACCTTTGACGAACGTGAGCGTCGTGGCCGTGCCGAGATCGATGGCCAGGTCGTTGGAAAACATTCCATAGACCCAATCGAAGAGCATGGTGATTCCTGGGCTTCCCGAGTTACGCCGTGTGGACGGGTGAGAGGAGGTCGGAGTTATCACGCGAGGTTTCGGATCCGCAAGACAATCTTGGGATCCACCCGAGCGCCATTCATCTCGCCCACTCCGGTCGCAACGAAAAGCGAACCCGTGGTATCCCCCCGCGGACGGAATGCTCGACTCAATTCGCAAGCAAGGCGCGAGCGCCTTCATCTATCTGATCTTCGGTCTCCTGATCGCGATCTTCATCGTCAACATGGGGAACGGGTCGGGCAAGCAAGGCGGTGGTTGCGCCGGATCGAGCAACACGTCGCTGACGATCGACGGCAAGGCCGTGAACCACACGTCGTTCCTGGTCGCGTTCTCGTCGTACCACCGCGAGGGTTCGACCACGAAGTCGCGCCAGTTCATCGCGGTCGAGCGCCTGATCCGTCGCGAGTTGCTCGCGCGCGAGGCCGAGAAGAACGGCATCCGCGTGTCGAGCGACCTCGTCGAGGACGAGATCAAGAAGGGGAACTTCTTCATGGCCGGCGAGCGCGTCCCGCTCGGCAACAACGTGTTCGACGAGCACGAGGACGGCGAGCCGACCTGGAACTTCAAGAAGTTCAAGCAGTGGGTCAACAGCCTCAACGTGTCGATGACGAGCTACCAGGACGAGCAGCAGCGCGAGCTCCAGGCCGTCATGATGGCGGACCTCCTGAAGAGCAGCGTGCGGGTCAGCAAGGACGAGGCGTTCGCGGCCTGGCTCTACGAGCACTCGACGGTGACCTACGACGTCGTCGCGTTCTCGTCGGCGCCGTACGAGGCCGCGATCCGGCTCACCGAGGCTGACGCGCAACGCTACCTGACGCTCCACGAGGACGACGTCAAGGCGCGGTTCAAGCAGGACGAGCGCCTGTACAACGACGACAAGCGCCCGCTGCAGTTCCGCCTGCGCCAGATCTTTGTCGCCAAGGCCGAGAAGGACGACAAGCCCGAGACCCACAAGCTGCCGATCGAGGACGCCAAGCAGAAGCTCGAGTCGGTGCGCGCGTCGACCTCGAGCGACAAGGCGAAGTTCATCCTCGCCGCCAAGGACCTCTCGACCGACGATGTCGCCCGCGCGCTCGGCGGCGCCATCGGCTGGCACGACGCGAGCGATCCGCAGCTGACCGAGAAGCAGATCACCGACGCGGTGAAGGCGCTCAAGGTCGGCGAGATGACCCCGGTGATCGCGACCGACAAGGGCGTCTACCTGGTGCTCGCCGAGGAGTCGCGCGAGAAGAAGCTGACCTACGACCAGGTCAAGCTCGACATCGCGCTCGACCTCGCGAAGCACGCGTGGGCCAAGGAGAAGGCCAAGCGCGACGCGCTCGTGGCGCTCGACACCGCCCACGCTGGCACCGGCAAGAACCTCGACCAGATCTTCGACAAGGAAGTCGAGCCGGCGCAGCCGATGCCACCCGGCGGTGGCATCGATCCCAAGCAGCTCGAGGCCCTCCCGCCCGAGCAGCGCAAGATGATCGAGGACATGATCAAGAACGGCGGCCACCACGGCGCGCTGACGCTGGCGACCCAGGATCACCTGGCGAGCTGGGACAACGACGGCGGCACCGGCTCGGCCGCGCCCCTATCGGGCTCGGGCTCGGGCTCCGGCTCCGGCTCGGGCTCGGGTTCGGCGGCCCCCGTGATCGTCACCCCGCTCAAGCCGGGCAAGCCCGACACCACGCCGGCGCTCGTCGCGTCGACCGACGACCTGCCGGCGTTCGCCGAGATCCAGAAGCCCAAGGTGTTCCGACCGCAGCCGTCGCCGCGCTCGGGCCACATGCAGGGCCTCGGCGTCTCGAAGGACGCCGCCCGCGCGCTGTTCGACGAGCTGACGCCCGGCATGCTCGCCAAGCGCGTCTACGAGACCGAGGGCAACTACCTGCTCGTCCAGCTGATCTCCAAGCAGGACGCCAAGCCGGCCGACTTCGAGAAGCGGGCCGACAAGGAGATCGAGGATCTCCGCGAGTCGCGCGCGCAGATCATGCTCGAGCACTGGATGAAGGAGCGCTGCGAGGACCTCGCCAAGGAGGAGAAGATCAAGCCCTCCGACGAGATCACGCACGAGACCGACGAGAGCGGCAAGCCCGTCCAGACGTCGTATCGGCCCTGCTCCTCGTTCCACTGAGCTCCTGTGGATTGGGGACGCTTTTCCGAGTTGCTCGAGTTGGCGCGCCAACTCGAGCCACTCGGGAAAGCGTCCCCAATCCACAGGCCGGTAACCGGACGCGCTCGGCCGGATCTGAGGTAAATTTCGTGGCTCGTGCTCGTGGGGGAACAGAGCCCGCGGCGTCTGCCGTTCGCGTTTCATGCTGCCGGTGCGGTCGGGAGACTCGTGCTCAGCGACGTCTCGGTCGGCGGCGCGAGCGACCGACTGCTGATCGAGCGCCTCGAGCTCGAGATCGCGGATCCCGGCAACACGCTCGACACCACGGATCCACAGCGCGTGGCCGAGCGCTTCCAGCGCCGCCGGACGCAGCTGCGCTCGATCGCGGTGCACGTCGATGCCGGCGCGCTCGACGAGCGGCTCGGGTCGGTCCGCCGCCAGCTCGCCGGGCTCGGCATCACGCAGCTGACCGCCAAGCTCGGCGATGGCTTCGTGTCGATCCGCGCCCGCGCCGCCGACGGGCTCGCCGCGGCCGACGTCTCGTTCCGGATCCAGCTGGTCAACGCCGGTACGCACCTCCGCGCGCTCGCGAGCACCGTGCGGATCCACGGGCACCTCCCGGCGCCGGGCCCGGTGATCGCGGACCGCATCCTCGTCGCGCTCCTCGGCGCGACCGACGTGCCGGGCCTCGTCGATCGGCCGCACGCGCGCGGGCTGTGCGACGTCGAGATCGATCTGGTCGGCGGGATCCTGTGGCAGCTGATGCCGCCGAGCGGCTGGCGGTTGCCGGCGGTCGCGGGCATCGAGCTGATCGGGATCCGGATCGGCCGCGGCCTGATCGAGGTCGGCTACGGCCCGGCCGGCACGCGCGCGGGCGACCTCGGCGTGCGTCCCGCCGTGCAGCAGCTCGCCGCGGCGCACGACCTCATGCACTCGGTCGATCAGGAGCTCCGCGAGGGGCACCTCGAGGACGCGATGCGCGGATATCGCGCGTTGCTCGCGGCCGGCGGTCCCGATCAGCCGTTGTTGCTCGAGCGCATCCTCGCACTCGCCGCCGCGCGGCCGGCGTGGTTCTTCGACGGCATCGAGCTCGCGCGTCAGGCGCTGGGCCGGTGGCCGCAGTTCCCGGCCGCCAACGCGGCGCTCGCGTCGATCACGCTGGCGCAGGGCGACGCACGCGAGGCCGCGGTGCACCTCGCGCAGCTCGCCCGGCTCGCGAGCGCCGAGGGCGACGACGATCAGGCCGCGCTCGCCGCGCTCGCCGGCGCGCGCCTCTTGCGGGTGCTCGACCCCAAGGCGGCGACCGAGCTGTACCAGCTCGCGCTCGAGCACGACCCGAGCTCCGCCGAGGCCGCCGACTCGCTCGCCGATCGGCTCGCCGACGAGCACCGCTGGGCCGAGCTCGTGCGGCTGGTGCGCGCCCGCGCCGCGATCACGACCGAGGTGTCGCGCATCGTCCAGCTGCGCCTGCGGCTCGCCGACGTGCTCGCGCACCAGCTCGCCGATCCGGTGACCGCGCAGCAGGAGCTCGTGCTCGCGCGCCAGCTCGCGCCCGACGACCCCACGATCGTCGAGATGACCGCGACGATCCTCGCGACGCGCGATCGCCCCGCCGCGGTCCAGGCCTGGCGCGAGGTCGCCCGGCTCGCCGAGGCGCGCAGCGATCACAAGACGGCGGCGCGCGCCAACGCGACGCTCGGTGGGCTGCTCGCGACCGACAGCAGCCTCGAGGGCGCGATGCTCGCGGCGACCGTCGCGTGGCAGCGCGCGCTGGGGTTCGATCCGCTGCAGGCCGACGCGATCGCCGGGCTCGCGGCCGCCGCGGCGGCGCGCGCCGATCACGCCGCGGCCGCCGAGCTGTTCGAGCGGTTGCGCGGCCTGGGGTTGCCGCCGCAGGTCGCCGCGCGCCACGAGCTCGAGCTCGCGCGCTCGCTGGTCGCGCTCGACCGCATCGACGACGCGCGCTCGAGCCTGCGGCGCGCCGCGCTCGCCGGTGGCGAGACCGCGGCCGAGGCCCACGCGGTGCTCGCCGAGATCGCCGAGGCGGGCGGCGATCGCGAGCGCGCCGGGTCCGAGCTCGACACCGCGATCGGAGCGCTCGTCGGGCTGCACGCCAACAAGCGCGCCGCCGAGCTCGCGGTCAAGAAAGCGGCGCTGACCGATCGGATGCCGGGTCAGGCGATCGCGGCCGCGGCCGACTGGCAGCGCGCGCACGACCTCGCGCACGAACACGCGCCCGAGATCGCGCGCGACGCGGCCCGCACGCTCCTCGATCGCGCGACCGACGACGCGGTCACCGAGCGCCGCTGGATCGACGCGGTGCTCGCGACCCGACCACCGGCCACCGAGCGCGCCGCGCTGCTCGTGCGACGCGCCGACATCCGCCGCCGCGAGCGCGCCCCGGATCTCGGCGCCGCGATCGCCGACCTCCACGAGGCGGTCGCCGCGGTCGACGCGCTCGGCAACCCCGACGAGCCGAGCCTCATCATGACGCGGCGACGCGCGTATCGCCTCGAGGCCGAGCTGCTCGCGAGCTCCGGCGATCAGCGCGCGCGCGCCCAGGCCCTCGCGTCGCTCGCCAAGATGTCCGAGCGCGGCGAGCGCATCGAGTTCGAGACCGCGGCGGCCGCAGCGTGGCTCGCTGCCGACGAGCCCGCCTCCGCCCTGCCCCATGGCGCGCGCGCCCACGCGGCGCTCGAGCTCGACGACGCCGCGATCATGCCGGAGGTGCCCGCCGGCCTGCGCCGGGAGGTGCTGAGCACGCTCGGCGAGGCCGCGTGGCGCCAGCGCGCGTGGGCCGACGTGATCCGCGCCTACAAGGGCCTCGTCGCCGAACCCGGGCCGACGGTCGATCTGTCGCGGGTCGCGACCTACCGCTACCGGCTCGCGGTCGCTGCCGATCGCACCGGCGATCCGCAGCTCGCGATCGAGACGCTCCGCGTGTTCGCCGGGCCCGAGGGCGCGCCGATCAGCGACATCTCGAACGCCGCGACGCCGGAGCTGCGCGGGCTCGCGCTGCGGCTGTTCGCCGACCTCGCCGAGCGCGCCGGCGATCTCGCGGCCGCGGCGAGCGCCCTCGAGAGCTTCGCGACGCTCGCGATCGACAGCTCCGCGAGCGCCCGCGCCGACGCGATGTACCGCGCCGGCGAGCTGTTCCGTCGCCACGCGACCAGCGCGCCCGAGCACGCGCCGTTCATCGATCACGCGATCCGCTGTCTCGAGGCGACGCTGCGGATCAGCGACACCCACCTGCCCGCGCTCGACGCGCTCGAGATCATCTGGCGCGATCGCGGTGACCTCGCGCGCGTCTCGGTGATCCTCGGCCGCAAGGTCGCGGCGACCGCGCGCCACCCGCAGCGCCAGAAGCCGCTGCTGTCGCGCCTCGGCGATCTCTACGATCAGCTCGGGCGCGGCGACGTCGCGCTCGCGACGCACCAGCGCGCGCTCGAGATCGACCCGACGTGGCGCCCGTCGCTCAAGTTCGTCTCGGCGCGGCTCGCCGAGGCCGGCCAGGTCGTCGCCGCGGCGGGTGGGCTCGCGCAGCTCGCGGGCGAGCTCGGGGGCGACGCCGGCAACGATCTCCAAGGCGTGATCCGCGATCGCCAGCAGGCCGCGCTCCAGCTCGCCGAGCTGCTCGGCAAGCTCGACGACAACCATGTCGACGCGATCCGCGACGTCGCCCGACCGGCGCTCGAGCGTGCGGCGCTCGGCTTCTCCGGTGGCGCGACCGCCCCACCGGCCGAGATCGCGGCCGCGCTCGCACGCCTGCGCGGTGAAGCGGTGCCGCGCACCGACCACGACGCCGACGAGAACACCGCGAGCGGCCGCGTCGCCGAGCCGCTGAAAGCCGCGCTCACGCTGCGGACCGCCGCGGCGCGCGCGCGCGAGGACGGCAAGCTCGACCAGGCGTTCGCGACCCTCGAGACCGCCAACACGGTGAACCCGGGCGATGCCGGCCTCTTGCGCGAGCTCGTCGAGCTGGCCCACGAGCTCGCCGACTACGAGGCCGCCGCGACCCACCTCGGCAGCCTCGCGAAGCTCGCGACCGGCGCGCGCAAGGGCGACATCCTGCTCGAGCTCGCCGACATCTACTACGACCGCATCGAGGACGCATCGCGCGGCCGCGACACGATGCGCGCCGCGGCCGACGCGTTCGGTCCGGGCTCGCGACGGCGCGACACCACGCTGCGGCTGCTCGCCTCCGAGGCCGGCACGCACCTCGCGTGGGACATCGCGGTCGAGGCGCTGTCCCAGATCGCGGTCGAGCGCCGATCGACCGCCGACGTGATCGCGCTCGCCACCGCGCTCGCCCGCGCCGGCAAGGACGCCGACGCGATCGCGGTGATCGAGGCGCAGAAGGTCGATGCCGAGGCCGCGGAGCTGCTCGCGCAGCTGAAGACCGACGTCGAGCGCAAGGCGGCGCTGGCCCGCGCGCTGATCGAGCAGGCCGCCAGCGCGCCGGCACCCGAGGCCGAGGCGCTGCGCGAGGAGGCCCGCGAGATCCGCGAGTCGATCGGCGAGCCGACCGACGAACTGGTTGCCGGCGAAGCGGGTCCGACCTTCGACGACTACGACGCGGTCTCGATCACCGTGACGGGCACGCAGGAGGACAACGCGCTCTCGCTCCTGTTCGCCGCGGCGGCCGCCGATCGCGATCGCCTGCTCGCCGCGTGGCGGGCGACGCCCGATGACGTCGCGCTGTTGCTCGCGGTACTCGCGCACCTCGATCGCGAGCCGCAGCTGCGCAGGGAGCTCCTCGAGGAGGCGGTCAAGGCGTGCCGCGGGCGCGCCCAGGCGATCGCGCTGCACGCGCTCGGCGAGATCGCGCGCGCGAATCGCGAGCCGGTCAAGGCGGCCGCCCTGTGGTCGCGCGCGCACTCCGTCGATCCGGATCTCAGCGGCGTGTGGATGCCGCTGGCCGACGCGCTCGCCGCCGCCGATGACACGATGGCCGCGCGCGAGCTCTACGAGCGCGTCGCAGGCTCGACCGAGTACGACGACGATCGCCGGCTGTGGGCGAAGACCCGCGCCGATGCGCTCGGCCACGACGACGCGATCGTGTCGGGCGAGATCGCGCCGAAGCTGCGCGGCGTCGATGCCGCGCGGCAGCGGTTCGAGGAGGGTGACCTCGACGGCGCGATCGCCGCCGCCGAGCAAGCCGCGACGAACTCGGGCGATGCCGACGCCGCGGCGCTCGAGCTGCTCGAGCGGCTCTACCTCGAGCGCGACGACGTCACCGGCGCCTCGGAGGCGATCGGCCGCCAGCTCGTCATGGTCGAGGATCCGGTCACCAAGGCCGGGCTGTGGCGACGGCGCGCCCGGTTGTATCGCGACGCGACCACCGGCACGAGCCGCGACGCCGAGGTCTACCGCTGCCTGAAGGAGGCGCACGCGTGCGCCCCCGCCGATCCGGAGATCGCCTACCAGCTGCGCACCGCGGCGATGGTGCGCGGCGAATGGGCGCTCGCTGCATCCCTCCTGTATCGCGAGATCGCGGCCGCGCCGACCCCGCGCGATCGCGGCGCGCTGCACCTCGAGCTCGCGCTGATCTTCGACGAGAAGCTCGCCGACACCGACCAGGCCCAGGTCAACTACGAGCAGGCGCTCGCGTTCGACCCCACGATCCCCGCGGCGAAGCTGCCGCTCGCGAAGCGCTACGAGGCACTCGGTCGCCAACTCGATGCGGCGCGGCTGTATGACGAGGCGGCGCCGACCGCGCGCCCGGTCGATCGCGGCGCGATCCTCGAGGCCGCCGCGCGCTGCCGGACCATCGCGACGGCGACCGCACCCGACACCGACCTCGCGACCAAGCTCGAGTGCGCCGAGGCTGCCGGCGACGGCGACGCCGCGCACGAGCTCGCGCACCAGCTGTGGCGCGCGGAGCCCGGCAACCCGGTCGCGTTCCGCACGCTCGCGCGGCGCGCGACCCTCGAGAACGACCTCGTCGGGCTGTCGGAGATCACCAGCGTGCGCGCCAGCCGCCCCGGCACCGAGGGCGACGAGCGCGCGCGGATGTGGCTCGAAGTCGCCCGGCTCGCCGACGCCCACGGCGCGCTCGATCAGGCGGCCCGCGCGTACGACCTCGCGCTGATCGAGGACCCCGGTCACGTCGAGGCGCTCGACGCGCGCGGCGCGCTCGCGTTCCGGCTCGGCGACTTCGCGACCGCCGACCTGATCTATCGCGATCTCGCCGAGGGCGAGTCGCTGCTCCCACTCGACGAGCTCGGCTACCGCCGCTCGATCATCGCCGAGCAACTCGGCCGCGACACCGACGCGCTCACCCTCGTCCGCGCGGCCGCCGCCGCCGCGCCCGGCCGCCGCGATCTCGCGGTGCGCGTGCAGGAGCTCGCGACCCGGAGTGGCGAGCTCGCGATGGCGGTCGCCGCCGCCCGCACCGTGCTCGACCTCGTCCCGCTCGACGACGACGAGGCCAAGCTCGCGACCCACTTCTCGCTCGTCGATCTGCTGCGCGAGGCCGGCGATCTCGAGTCGGCGATCGGGCACCTCGAGCAGATCGTGCGCGACCATCCGCACAACGGCCGCGCGCTCGAGGCGCTCGCCGACATCGGGCTCGCGCGCAACGACTGGGCGAGCGCGACGCGCTACCTCTACCAGCTCGTGCCGCTCGCGCCGACGCCGCCGGAGCGCGCCGATCGGCTGTACCGGCTCGGCGAGGTCGTGCTCGTTCACCTCGGCGACGTCGATCGCGCCGACGACGTGTTCCTCCGCGCGTCCGATCTCGACCCGGCCCACGTGCCGACCCTGCGCCGGCTGCTCGACGTCTACTGGCGCGCCGACGATCCGGGCGCGCTCGTCGAGGTCGCCGCCGAGCTCGCGAAGTCGGGCGCGCTCACCGCCGTCGGGCCCGCGAAGATCGCGGACAGCTCGCTGGCGCATGCGCTGATCGCCGCCGCGCTCGTCGGCGACACCAAGCTAGCCAACCGGCTAGGTGAGGCCCTCGGCGATCAGGCTGCCCCTCGGGTCGCGGCCGGGCTCGCCGAGCTCGCCGACAAGGACGGGCGCCTGCAGCTCGCCAGCGCGTCGACCGCGCTCACCGAGCTTGGGCGCCGTGGCCTGTTCGATCTCGCGAAGCTAAACGCCGCCGCGATCGGGACGCCGGTCGCCGCGGCGCTCGCCGCCATCCCTTGACGCCAATGTAAGCGTTGTTACTTTGCGGCCATGAAGATCGACCAGCTCACGGTGAAGGCGCGCGAGGCCTTCGCCTCCGCACGCGAAGCCGCGATCGGCCGCCACCATGCCGAGATCGGGCCCGAGCACCTGCTCGTCGCCCTGCTCGAGCAGGAGGGCGGCGTCGTGCCGCGCATCCTTCAGAAGCTCGGCGCAGATCCCAAGATCGTCCGCGCCGACCTCGACCGCACCCTCGACAAGCTCGCCAAGATCCACGGTGCCGGCATCGACGTCGACGCCGGTCGCGCGTTCAAGCAGATCTGGGAAGACGCCGGCAACGCCGCCAAGGAGATGAAGGACGAGTTCATCTCGACCGAGCACTTCCTGCTCGCGCTCGCCGACTCCAAGACCCCGACCGGCGACGCGCTGCGCGGTGCCGGCGCGACGCGCGCCAAGATCCTCGAGGCGCTCGCGCTGGTCCGCGGCAACAACCGCGTGGTCGACGACGACCCCGAGGCCAAGTACGAGGCGCTCGATCGCTACACCCGCGATCTCACGCGGCTCGCGAGCGACGGCAAGCTCGATCCGGTGATCGGTCGCGACGAGGAGATCCGCCGCACGATCCAGATCCTGTCGCGCCGGACCAAGAACAACCCGGTGCTGGTCGGCGAGGCCGGCGTCGGCAAGACCGCCGTCGTCGAGGGCATCGCGCAGCGCATCGCGGCGGGCGATGTCCCCGAGTCGCTCCGCGACAAGCGGCTGTGCTCGCTCGATCTCGGCGCGCTGATCGCCGGCGCGAAGTATCGCGGCGAGTTCGAGGAGCGCCTGAAGGCCGTGCTCAAGGAGATCGCCTCCGCGAACGGCAACGTGATCCTGTTCATCGACGAGCTGCACACGCTGGTCGGCGCCGGTGCCGCCGAGGGCGCGGCCGATGCCGCGAACCTCTTGAAGCCGGCGCTGTCGCGCGGCGAGCTGCGCTGCATCGGCGCGACGACGCTCGACGAGTATCGCAAGCACATCGAGAAGGACAAGGCACTCGAGCGCCGGTTCCAGCCCGTCATGGTGGAGGAGCCGTCGATCGAATCGACGATCGCGATCCTGCGCGGCCTGAAGAGCAAGTACGAGGTCCACCACGGCATCCGCATCCGCGACGCCGCGCTGGTCGCGGCCGCGCGCCTGTCGAGCCGCTACATCCCCGCGCGCCAGCTGCCCGACAAGGCGATCGATCTGGTCGACGAGGCCGCGTCGCGCCTGAAGATGGAGATCGAGTCGACGCCGACGCCGATCGACACGATCGAGCGCCGCGTGCAGACGCTCGAGGTCGAGCGCGCCGCGCTCGAGCGCGAGGACGATCGCGCGTCGAAGAAGCGGCTCCCGACGGTCGAGCGCGAGATCGCCGACCTGAAGGAGCAGGCGTCCGGCATGAAGGCGCGCTGGCAGCACGAGCGCGACGTGATCGGCGGCCTGAAGACCAACAAGGCCAAGCTCGATCAGCTGAAGACCGAGGCCGATCGCCTGCAGCGCACCGGCGACTTTGCGCGCGCGTCCGAGCTCCGGTTCGGCTCGATCCCCGCGCTCGAGAAGCAGCTCGCCGAGGACACCGCGAAGGTCGATGACCTCCGCGCCAAGGGCAGCTTCCTGCGCGAGGAGGTCACGCCCGACGACATCGCCGGCATCGTCGCCAAGTGGACCGGGATCCCGGTCGAGAAGATGCTCGAGGGCGAGGCCGCGCGGCTCGGCAAGATGGAGGATCGGCTCGCCGAGCGCGTCGTCGGTCAGCGCGCCGCGGTCAACGCGGTCGCCGCCGCGGTGCGCCGCGCACGCGCCGGCCTGAAGGATCCGAATCGCCCGATCGGGAGCTTCCTGTTCCTCGGGCCGACCGGCGTCGGCAAGACCGAGCTCGCGCGCTCGCTCGCCCACTTCTTGTTCGACGACGAGTCCGCGATGATCCGGATCGACATGAGCGAGTATCAGGAGAAGCACACGGTGAGCCGGCTGGTCGGCGCGCCGCCGGGCTACGTCGGCTACGATCAGGGTGGCCAGCTCACCGAGGCCGTGCGTCGCCACCCATACGCGGTCGTCCTGCTCGACGAGATGGAGAAGGCCCACACCGACGTGTGGAGCATCCTGCTCCAGGTGCTCGACGACGGCCGGTTGACGGACGGCCAGGGCCGCACGGTCGACTTCAAGAACACCGTCATCATCATGACGAGCAACGTCGGCAGCCAGCACCTCTTGAAGCTGACCGCCGACAACCGCGGGCAGATCGAGGCTGCGGTGATGCGCGAGCTCCAGGGCACGTTCCGGCCCGAGCTCCTCAATCGGATCGACGAGGTCGTGTTCTTCGAGCCGCTCGGCGAGGCCGAGCTCGGATCGATCGTGCGGATCCAGATGGCGCGGTTCGACAAGCTGCTCGCGGAGCGCCAGCTGACGCTCGCGCTGACGGATCGGGCAGTCGCGCGGGTCGCCGAGGCCGGTTACGATCCGATCTATGGCGCCCGACCGCTCAAGCGCGCCCTCCAGCGCCTGGTGATCGACCCGCTCGCGTCCGCGCTGCTCGAGGGCACGTTCGTCGCGGGCGATCAGCTCGAAGCCGACGTCGACGGCGACGCGATCGTGTTCCAGCGCACCGCCCACAACGAGAGTACCGAGGCCGCCTGATGCCGCAGCAGATCGATTTCGACCCGAGCGTCGACTACTACAAGGCGCTCGGCGTCCCCCAAGGCGCGACCGCCGACGAGATCAAGAAGGCGTATCGCAAGCTCGCGAAGGCGAACCACCCGGACTCGACCGGGGGCGACAAGGCGAAGGAGACGCGGTTCAAGACGATCTCGTCGGCCTACGACGTGCTCGGCGACAGCAAGAAACGTGGGATGTACGACCAGATCCGCGCGAACGGCGGTGGCATGCCCGGGATGGGTGGCGCGACCTACACGCAGCACGGCGCCGGGCCGAACGTGTTCGATCTCGGCGACCTGTTCGGCCAGTTCTTCTCGCAGGCCGGGTCGCAGCCCGGGAGCACTCCCGGGCGTGGCGGGCCTCGCCGCCAGGCTCCGTCCCAGCAGACGCACGACGCGGAGTTCGAGCAGAAGATCAAAGCGTCGGATGGCTCGTACCTGAGGGTCGAGGCCAACGACGTTCACTCCGACGTGCGAATCACGTTCGACCGGGCGATCCTCGGCACGGTTGCCGCGGTCGCGACGATCGACGGCAAGGCCGAGGTCAAGATCCCGCCGGGATCGTCGTCGGGACGCCGGCTGCGACTGCGCGGCAAGGGCGTGGCGGATCGCACGGGTCGGATCGGCGATCACTACATCACCGTGCAGCTCGACGTACCCGGCGAGCTCGACGACGAACAGCAGAAATTGCTCGCGCAGTTCGTCGCGCAGCTGAAGAAAAAACCTGACCGAAAACCCGGGTAACACCGACGAGCGAACGCCGCCATGTTGGCGTAGACTCGAGGTAACCCGTGACCAGACACACCGAGACCGCCGGTCAATATCCCGTCATCCCACTCCGGACCGAGGTGCAGTTGCCCGGCCATGTCGGGCCGCTCGAGATCGGTCGCGAAGCGTCGGTGCGTGCCATCGAGGCCGCGACTCGCGATGACAATTTGATCGTCATCATCCCGCAGAAGAACCCGGCGGTCCGCGACCCGGCACAGCGCGACCTCCACGAGGTCGGCGTGCGCGCCGAGATCGTCCAGGTCGTCAAGCACTCGCCCGGTCGGTTCACCTGCGTCATGCGGTTCCTCGAGCGCGTCCACATCGATGCGCTGGTCGCCGCCGAGCCGTTCCTCATCGCGTCGGTCTCGCCGCTCGCCGCCGAGACCACCGCGACGCCCGATCAGATCGCGGCGACCACGACCCGCATCCGCGACTACCTGCTCGCCGTCGTGACCGAGGCGCAGTCGGCGTCGAAGGACAGCGGCTCGTCGTCCAAGGACCAGAAGGAAGGCGCGTCGTCGCCCAAGGGCGAGCTGACGCGCGCGCAGGTCCAGGCGATCACCGACGCCGACAAGCTGGTCGACGCCGCCGCACCGTATCTCGAGCTCGAGCGCGACGACCTCACCGCGTTGCTCGTCGAGACCGACACGATGAAGCGCCTCGAGCGCGTGATCCCGTCGCTCGAGCGCCAGGCCACGGTGCTCCGCTTGAAGGCGGACATCGGCGCCGAGCTCGAAGGCGAGTCGAGCCGGACGCACCGCGAGCGCGTGCTGCGCGATCGCATGCGCCAGATCCAGGAGGAGCTCGGCGAGCAGGACGACAACGCCGAGATCGACGATCTGCGGAAGAAGATCGAAGAGTCGAAGATGTCGGACGAGGTCCGCGCCGTCGCGAAGAAGCAGATCTCGCGCATGAGCCAGATGGCGTCGAGCTCGCCCGAGTACAATATCGCGCGCACCTACGTCGAGAACCTGCTCGAGATCCCGTGGAACGTGTTCACCGAGGACCGGCTCGACGTGTCCGCGGCGCGCGCGATCCTCGAGGCCGAGCACTCCGGCCTCGACAAGGTCAAGAAGCGCATCCTCGAGTTCCTCGCGGTGCGCAAGCTCGCGCCGAACAAGCACGGCCCGATCCTCCTGCTCGTCGGCCCGCCCGGCGTCGGCAAGACGTCGCTCGGCAAGTCGATCGCCAGCTCGCTCGGGCGCAAGTACGTCCGCATCTCGCTCGGCGGCGTGCGCGACGAGGCCGAGATCCGCGGCCACCGCCGGACCTACATCGGCGCCCTCCCCGGCCGCATCGTCACGGGCTTGAAGAAGGCCGGCACGATGAACCCGGTGTTCGTGCTCGACGAGATCGACAAGCTCGCCGCCGACATGCGCGGCGATCCGGCGGCCGCGATGCTCGAGGTCCTCGACCCCGAGCAGAACAAGGACTTCGTCGATCACTACGTCGAGGTCCCGGTCGACCTGTCGAAGGTCATGTTCATCTGCACCGCGAACCAGCTCGACACGATCAGCCAGCCGTTGCTCGACCGCATGGAGATGGTCGAGCTCTCGGGCTACACGGCCGTCGAGAAGCTCGCGATCGCGAAGAACCACCTCCTGCCCAAGCAGCTCGGCGAGCACGGCATCGCCAAGGAGCAACTCGACCTCGACGACGCCGCGTTGAAGAGCGTGATCAACAGCTACACGCGCGAGGCCGGCGTCCGCAACCTCGAGCGCGAGATCGCCGCCGTGTGTCGCGGCGCTGCGGTCAAGGTCGCCGAGGGCGCGACCAACCTGATCGTCGACCAGGCCAAGCTCGAGGAGCTGCTCGGTCCGCCGCGCTACGTCAACGACTCGGCCGAGCGCAAGCCGGAGATCGGCGTGATCACCGGCCTCGCGTGGACGCCGGTCGGCGGCGAGATCATGTTCATCGAGGCGCGCGTGTATCCCGGCAAGGGCGACTTCAAGCTCACCGGCCAGCTCGGCGATGTCATGAAGGAGAGCGCGACCGCGGCGATGTCGTGGATGCGCTCGAACGCGGTCCGGCTCGGCATCGATCCGGACAAGGTCGCCGCCAGCGACCTGCACATCCACCTCCCGCAGGGCGGCATCAAGAAGGACGGCCCGTCGGCAGGCGTCGCCCTGTCGGTCGCGATCGTGTCGGTGTTCAGCAACCGCCCGATCCGCAACGATGTCGCGATCACCGGCGAGATCGATCTCCGCGGTCACGCGCTGCCGGTCGGCGGCATCAAGGAGAAGGTCCTCGCGGCGCACCGTGCCGGCATCAAGATCGTCTGCCTGCCCGAGCGCAACCGGAAGGACGTCCTCGATATCCCCGAGGAAGTCCGCAACGAGCTCGACATCCGCTTCATGACGAAGATCGACGACGGCATCGCGGTCGCGCTCGGCGACAAGGTGACGCCGGCCGACCCCGAGCCGGCGATGCCGCCTCCGACCGCACCGGCGCGCGGCGCGGTCGGCGAGCGCCTGCCGTCGTAGTCGTCAGCGCGGCACGAGCTCGTAGATCTCGCCGGTCAGCTTCACGATGTAGAGCTCGCCGTCGGCGTCGACGCCGAACGAGCTGATCTCCTGGAGCACGGCCTTGCCGTCGATCGCGGACTTCCAGTCCCAGTGATCGCGGATGCCGGCCTTGCTCCACAGGAAGCTGCGCAAAAGGCCGGTGCAGTAGTCAGCGTAGAAGTAGCGCCCGGCCAGCATCGGCAGCGCCTTGCCGCGGTAGGTCGCGCCGCCGGTGACCGAGCAGCCCTGATCGTGCGGATAGTCGGCGACCGGTGGCGTGAGGCCCGTGCGATCGCAGGTCTCGCCGCGAAAGCAGTGGTTTCCCTCGACGATGTTCCAGCCGAAGTCGTGCTTCGCGTGGTCGTCGCCGCCGACGACGTAGACGTTCTCCCACAGGTTCTGGCCGACATCGCCGATGTAGAGATCGCCGGTCGGCTTGTCGAACCAGAACCGCCACGGGTTGCGCAGGCCCAGGTGCACGATCTGCGGCGGCGGCTTGGCCCCGCCGCGATCGACGTCGAACTTGAGGAGCTTGGCGAGCAGCGCCGTCGGGTTCTGGCCGTTGCCGTGCGGATCGTTCGCCGACCCGCCGTCACCCATGCCGGTGTAGAGCATCCCGTCGGGACCGAACGCGAGGTTGCCGCCGTTGTGGTTCGAGTACGGCTGCCGGATCGCCACGATCTCGTGCGCCGACGCCGGGTCCGCGCGATCCGGATCGCGCGGCGACACGTGGTACTCGACGATGTGCGTCGTCATGTCGGCGCTCGTGTAGTTCACGAACAGCCGGCCGTTGGTCGCGTAGTCGGGATGGAACGCGAGCCCGAGCAGCCCCTCCTCGTTGCCATCGGACAGATCCGAGATCGTGAGGAACGCGTCGGGCAGGAGCTTTTTGTCCTCGAGGATCCGGATGCGACCCTCGTGTTGCTCGATCACGAACATCCGCTTGCGCGCGTCGCCGGGCGCGACCGTGAGCAACACCGGCCGCTTGAGATCCTTGATGACGAGCTCGAGCGTGACCTTGCCGGCGATCTCGCGCGGCACCTGGAACAGCGTCGGATCTGGCCGGGGCTCCGCGGCTGCCGGTGCGACCGGTGCGACGGGGATCGGAGCCGGTGGCTGGTCCTTGTGACAGCCGGCTAACACCGCGATCGCGATCAACTTGTGCATGCGCCGGCTACTCGAGTTGCCGTCGGCAGAGCGTCTCGCCACCACGAGCCGCTGGGAAGCCCTTTCAGCGGCGATTCCGGGTCGGCATACCCCGTGCTTCTACCCCAGGCATGGGCACCGCACACGTGATCAGCCGCGCTGGGACCAAGGCCACGGAACTGCGCTCGTACTTCGAGTACACCTCACACGGGATCGAGGTCGAGCAGGACGGGCTCAAGGAGATGGCGTTCGGCGAGTACCTCGTCGACCAGGGCGTGATCGACCGGTTCCAGCTGTTCCGCGCGCTGCAGATGCAGGACCGGATCAAGGGCGTCCGCCTCGGCGAGGCCGCCGCCGCGCTCGGCTACGTCTCGATCGGCGCGATCGAGCGGATCTACGAACGGCTCGCGTCGATCAACACCGTCACCGTCCCATAGCCGCGATCACGCCGTCGGTGTAGCGCTGCGTGTTCGCGGTGCCGCCGAGGTCGCCGGTGCGCGTCGCCGCGTTGCCGAGCGCCGCGTAGATGCCCTTGCGCAGCCGCTCCGCCGCCTCGCGATGCACGACGTGATCGAGCAGCATCGCGGCCGACAGCATGAGCCCGGTCGGGTTCGCGATGCCCTTGCCGGCGATGTCCGGCGCGGTGGCGTGGACGGCTTCGAACATCGCTCAGCCCGAGTCTCCTATGTTCGCGGCCGGCGCGACTCCGATGCCGCCGACCAGCCCGGCGGTCAGGTCGGACAGGATGTCGCCGAACAGGTTCATCGTGACGATCACGTCGAACCGCTCCGGTGCGGTCACCAGCTTCATCGCGGTCGCGTCGACGATCATGTCGTCGAACTGGATGTCGGGATAGTTCGGCGCGATCTGCCGGCCGCACTCGAGGAACAGGCCGTTCGACATCTTCAGGATGTTCGCCTTGTGGACGAGCGTGACCTTCTTGCGACCGTGGCGGCGCGCGTACTGGAACGCGTACTCGATCACGCGCTGGCTGCCGTGGCGCGTGATGATCGCGATCGACTCGGCGGCGCTGCGCTTGGCGTCGATGTAGTGCTCGACGCCGGCGTACAGGTCCTCGGTGTTCTCGCGCACGATCACGAGGTCGACGTGGTCGTAGCGCGACGGCACGCCCGCGATCGTGCGCACCGGGCGGACGTTCGCGTAGAGATCGAAGTGCTGGCGCAGCGTCACGTTGACCGAGCGATAGCCGCCGCCGCTCGGCGTCGCGAGCGGGCTCTTCAACGCGAGCTGGTTCTTCTGGATCGAGTCGATCGTCGCCTGCGGCAGCGGATCGCCGTGCTTGGTGACCGCGGCGGCGCCGGCGTCGACGCGCTCCCAGGTGAGCTCGCCGCCGGCGGCCTCGATGGCACGCAGCGTGGCGGCGGCGATCTCGGGGCCGATGCCATCTCCTTCGATCAGACTGACGGTGGGCTTCATGATGGGTTCTCCAGCTCGATTTCGATGACGCCGTCCGCGCCGATGCGCACGGGATAGGTCTGCAGGCAGAAGTTGGATGCTTGCTCGTGGCAACCGGTGGCGGTCGAGAACCGCCAGCCGTGCTGCGGGCACACGACGTGGCCGCGCGCGACGATGCCATCGGCCAGGTCGCCGCCGTGATGGACGCAGCGCCGCTGGGTCGCGAAGTAGCGTTCGCCATCGAGGCCGAGGATCAGCTCGCGATCGGCCACCGCGATCGCGATGACGTCGCCCTTCCGGACCGCGCCGACCTTGGCGACCACGTGCCAGCTCATCGGTGGATACTAGATCACTCGGCGGGGCTGCCGTCGCCCGCGAGCCCGTACGTCTTCATCTTCGTGTAGATCGACGCGCGGCTGATGCCGAGGCGCTTCGCGGCGTGCGCCGGGTTGCGATCGCGGCGCAGCGCCAGGGCGATCGCGGCGCGCTCGACCGCGCGGGTCGCGCGATCGGTGATGTCCTTGAGCGTCTCGCCGTCACCGAGCCGATCGAGATCGATCGGCGGCAGGTCGATCCGGTCGTCGTCGCGCTGGGCGTTCGGAGCCGGGGCACCGGCCGCGCGATCGAGGCCGAGCATGTCGAGATCGTGCGACCGGATCATCTCGCCGTCGCACAGGATCGCGGCGCGCGACAGGACGTTCTCGAGCTCGCGGATGTTGCCCGGCCAGCGGTACGCCTGGAGGCGTGCGAGGGCCTTCGCGGTGATCTGTGTCGGGTAGCGCGCGTCGGCGCCGCCGAAGCTCTTGGCCGCGCCGCGCCGGCGCGCGAGGATGTGCGCGGCGAGGTGCGGGATGTCCTCCTTGCGCTCGCGCAGCGGTGGCACCTGGATCGGCACGACCGCGAGGCGCCAGTAGAGGTCCTCGCGGAACTGGCCGCGCGCCACGAGGTGCTTGAGGTCCTTGTTGGTCGCCGCGACGACGCGGACGTCGATCGCGACCGGGCGATCGCCGCCGACCGGCTTGATCTCGCGCTCCTGCAGGACGCGGAGCAGCTTGTTCTGCACGGTCGCGTCGATGTCGCCGATCTCGTCGAGGAAGATCGTGCCGCCGTTGGCCTCCCGAAACAGCCCGCGCCGCGCCCGCGCCGCGCCGGTGAACGCACCCCGCTCGTGGCCGAATAGCTCGGCCTCGAGCAACGACGGCGCGAGCGCCGAGCAGTCGAACGCGACGAAGGGCCCGTCCGCACGAGGGCCGATCCGGTGGATCGTGCGCGACAGCAGCTCCTTGCCGGTCCCGCTCTCGCCGACGATCAACACGGTCGCGTCCGAGGCGGCGACGCGCTCGACCATCGCGAGCAGCTGCCGCATCAGCGGCGAGTCACCGATCATGTCGCCGGTCCCGCGCGCGCGATCGACCTCGCTGCGCAGCCGGCGGACCTCGCGTGCGAGGCCGCCATGGGCGATCGCGCGTTCGATCACCGAGCGCACCTCGCCGGCCGCGGCGGTCTTCTTCAAGACATCGAGCGCGCCGGCTCGCATCGCGCGCACCGCGAACCCGACGGTCGGCTGGTCGCTCCAGATCACCACGACGGTGTCGGGGGCCACGGTGCGGAGACGATGGAGGATCGCGAGCGCGGCGTCGTCATCCGGGCCGCACAGCGATGGATCGAGCAGCGCGACATCGAACGGAGTCATCACGATGCGGTCGAGCGCCGCGGGTGGTGTCGCGACCGCCTCGAGATCCATCCCACCGAGCGCGGCCCGGGCCGCGGCGATCGAGTCGGGCGTCGCGTCGACGACGAGCACGTGGCGCACCGCGTTGACCACCGATAGGTCCATGCCACCAGCCTAGCCGATGCCGTCCAGCTGTCTAGACACTGTCCATCCTGTTGGACAAGTGACTGCCGGATCGACCACTCAACCTACTGTAACTGCTTGTCCCGCGTCGTGGACTGCGGTGGAACGCCGCGTGCGTAATGGAGTGGACCAGGAGGGCACGATGCTGGCTACCACCGATCTCGAACACGACCTCGTCAAGACCCGCGCCTACGTTCACTCGGTCGCGATGAAGTACGTGAAGAACGGCGAGGATGCCGAGGATGTCACCCAGGACGCGATGTTGCTCGCGTACCGCTACCGCGCATCGTTCCGCGGCGAGTCGCGCTACTCGACATGGCTGTACCGCGTCACAGCGACCGCCGCGCTGATGTTCCTGCGCCGCGCGCGCCGGCTGTCGCGCGAGGTCGCCGCGAGTGGCGTGACCAGCGGCGATGAGGACGCGACGCCGCTGCTCGATCGCCAGGCTGCGCCGACCGACGTCCGCGGATCGATCATCGCGCGCCACGAGCTCGAGCTGGTCGCCGAGGCGGTCGCCAAGCTCGGCGCGAAGTATCCGGCGGTGTTCTGGAAGCGCTATGGCGAGGGCCGCACCGAGACCGAGATCGCCAAAGAGCTCGGCGTCTCGGTCGCCGCGGTGAAGACGCGCGCGTTTCGCGCACGCCAGGCTGCAGTGCAAACGCTTGCGCACGATGTGCAAGATCCTCGAGGGAAAGCGAGTGCTTGAACCTGCTCGCCTACATCGTGGCTGCACATCGGCACGAGCAACCTACATCGTCGCTGCACATGAGTTCGCGCGGACATCAGGTTGCGACTACATCCACGCACGCGAAATTTCGCGCGCAGATCGCGATCGCCTGACGGCACATCCGTTGCTCCTGCCGCGAGCACATGCGCGCCCTCCTCGTGTCGTCGATCGTGTTGCTCGCGTCGTCGTGTGCCGGTCAGGTGCCCGACGATCTCAAGGCCGGTGACAACCTCACCGCGGACGGCGAGGACGACGGCGGCGATCCCAACACGCGCGCGCGGGTCTGCGCCGACGCCAGCACGGTCAAGGGCATCGACGTCTCGAAGTGGGAAGGTGCGATCAACTGGCCCAAGGTGAAGGCGGGCGGGATCGCGTTCGCGTTCGCCCGCGTCTCCGACGGCGCGAACACCCGGGACGCGACCTTCGCGACCAACTGGGCCGGCGCGAAGTCGGTCGGGATCGTGCGCGGCGCGTATCAGTTCTTTCGCCCGACGCAGGACGCGACGACCCAGGCCGACCTCCTGGTGGCCGCGCTCGGCGGCAGCTACACGCGCGGCGATCTGCCGCCGGTGATCGACGTCGAGGACACTGGCGGGCTCGCCGCCGCGACGGTCGCCGCGCGCGTGCGGACCTGGGTCGACCGCGTGCACGGCAAGCTCGGCGTCGCGCCGATCGTCTACACCGGCAAGTACTTCTGGCGCGATCAGGTCGGCGGCCCGACGTCGTTCGCCGGCAACCCGCTGTGGATCGCGCAGTACACGACGCTGTGCCCGGATCTGCCGGCGCCGTGGGCGCGCTGGACGTTCTGGCAGAACAGCGAGACCGGCACCGTCAGCGGGATCAGCGGCGCGGTCGATCTCGACAGGTTCAACGGCACGCTCGCCGACCTCCATGCATTCGCGAACGGCGTGGCGCCGGTCGGCCCCGCGCCGATCGACTTCTCGTGGGTGCGCAACGCCAACGGGTCGTACGACTTCACGGTCGACACCTCCGCGGAAACCGCGAAGGTCGAGATCCGCGTCGAGAACTACCTGATCGGCGCGCCGGCTCTCACCAGCGGCCACGGCACCTTGCACTACGCGTTCAACGTCGCGACGCCGAATCGCGCGATCGAGGCGCGCGGCCTATCGGCGAGCGGCGCGCTGGTCTCGCTCGGCAACGGCATCGTCGACTCGCAGGCCGGCAGCGCGATCTTCGTGCGCCAGACCGACGACCACGAGTACGAGATCGGCTGGGAGCGCCCGAGCAGCGCGGCACACACCCTCGACGTCAGCGCCGACGGCACCGCGCTCACCGATCTCGACTCGGGCACCGTCCGCGCGACGCGCGGCGCGGTCCGCTACCGGTTCACCACGCTCGGCACGCGCGCGCTCACGATCACCGAGCGCAGCGCGAGCGGCGGGGTCGTCGCGACGT
Organism: Haliangiales bacterium; assembly: GCA_038321315.1. Lineage (GTDB taxonomy): Bacteria > Myxococcota_A > Polyangia > Haliangiales > Haliangiaceae > JABFXX01. The sequence continues at coordinate 23,846 of JBBQEX010000095.1, forward strand.
TCACTCGCTCGCTCGCTGTGAATTAGGGACGGTGTCAATACTTGCTCGGTTTGCTTCGTTTCGAAGCTGTCCGGCTGGCGGCCTGTGGATTGGGGACGCTTTTCCGAGTTGCTCGAGTTGGCGC
>JBBQEX010000096.1:0-23948 GCA_038321315.1 Haliangiales bacterium
ACTTAGGCGCGCGCCAGCGCTGCACGCGAGCCGGCCACAGCGGCAGACCGACCGCGCGGCGGTTCGCGGCGCCGCGCGCCGTCAGCTTCGCGAACATCGCGAGCGCGGTGAGCAACTCGGGCGGCGCGTCGCACGCGCCGACCTCGACGCCGCCATCTTCGGCGAGCGTCGCGGTCGTCGTGTACTCGACATCGGGCGTCGCGATCGTGCAGCGATAGGTCGCCGCCGTCTCGATCGTCGACGCCAGCACGAGCTGGAACCGAGCCCCCGCGGTCGGCTTGAGATCACTCACCGAGGTCGGCGGCAAACCGCGCCGAGACGTCGTTCGGGTTTCCCCACTGCGACTTCTTCCACTCGACGTTCCACGACCGAAGGATCCACATCGGATCGAGGACGAGCCGCGCGCCGATCTCGGCGGAGGCCTTGCCCCACAGATCGCTGTGCTCGCCGGCGTCCTTCGCGAGGTCGTAGACCTTGGGATCCGCGGTGCTCTGGAGCATCACCTTCCACGAGCCGACGCGACCGGCGTGGCCGTTCTCGTACTTGCTCGAGGTCGACATCGTCAGGTAGCCGCCCTGGCCGTTGGCGACCGGGATCAGCGACGCGCCCTGCCACTCAGGATCGACCTGGACGCCGAGCGCATCGGCGAGCGTCGGCACGATGTCGATGCCCTCGGTGCCTTCCTTGACCTTCGTGCCACCCGGGAACATCGGCGGGTAGTGGATCATCATCGGCACGTGCAGCAGCGTCTCGCGCTCGCTGCCGCCGTGACCGACGCGGCCGTCTTCCCACTGCTCGTCGCCGTGGTCGGCGGTCACGATGATCATCGTCTGATCGTAGATGCCCCACGCCTGGAGCTTCTCGACGAGCTTGCCGAGGACCTCGTCCTGATAGCTGACGTTCGAGTCGTACAGCGCGCGGATGTGATCCTTCTCCTTGTCGGTGATGTCCTTCGGGATGCCACCCGGGCCGTCGTCGCCGAACTCGGTCGCGAACCGCCCCTTGTAGCCGCCATCGTACTTGTCGAGCCACGGCTGCTTCGCGCGCCACGTGACGTGCGTGTCGATCAGGCCGAGATAGAGGAACCACGGCTGGTCCTTCTTGGGCTGCACGAACGACAGGCCCTTCTCGAGCACGTCCGCGCCCTTCAGGCCGAGCCCCTTCTCGATGTGGTTGGCGAACTTGCCGTCCCACGACGAGCCGAACCCGCGCGACGGGCGGATGTAACCGTTCGCCGAGGCGCCCGCGGTCATCTTGCCGCCCTTCTTGGCGACCTCGTCGATCGTGACCCACTTGTCGGCGAGCTTGTCGGGCATCTCGGCCGCCTTGTGCTTGATGAGGTAGTTCGACGACCACATCGAGGCGTGCGAGACCTGGGACTCGTTGCCCTGCACGTAGTGCTGCATGAACAGGGTCGAGGTCTCGGCGAGCTTTTCCCAGTTCGGCGCCTCGGGGCGCGTCTTGGGGTTGAACGCGCGGACGCGATCGGCGCGCAGCGAGTCCATGATCACGAACACGACGAACTTCGGCGCCTCGCCACGCTTGACCGCGGGGACCGCGCCGGGCACGACGAGGTTCGCGTTGGCGACCGCGGCGACCGGGCAGCCCGTGCCATCGAGATCGAGGCGGACCGCCTTGCCCGACATCGCCGCGAGGTCGACCGCGCTGCCGGTGCCGGTCAGCTTGCCCTCGACGGTGCGGCCGTCCTCCGAGGTCGCGAGCACGTCGACCGTGCAGGCGCCGTCGGCGAGGTCGGCCGTCAGCTTGGCCTTGTCCGGCATCATCACGTACCAGGTCATCGCGCCGTCCTTCGGGAGGATCAGCGCCTTCTGGGCGGGGTCGTAGAACCGGGTCGCGCCGTCGTCGCCGACCGGCGCCGTCGCGCCGATCTGGATCCACGCGACCTCGACGCCCGAGCCCTTCATGAACCACTGCAGCGAGTTCTCGCCCTCGTGGAGCTGGCCCGACGGCACGGCGAGCTCGACGGTCGACCACCCGTTCGCGAGCTTGCCGTTGATGTCCTTGCCGCCGTTGACCTTGAGGCTGAGCGGGCCCTCGCGATCGGTCCACGCGCGCACGCGCACCGTGGTCTTGCCGGCCTGCTCCTTGGTGAGCGGGACGAACAGCGTGCCGTTCTTGCCGGTGAGGCGCGCGACCTTCAGGTCGTCCTTGGTCGAGGTCTGGCGCAGCTCCCACGCCTTCTTCGCGCCCTTCATCGTGTTGCCAAAGCGCACGTACTTCGCGAACCCGGCCGAGCCGCCCGGGATCAGGAGGCCGCCGCCGCGCGAGACGTGCGCCGCGAGCCGGTTGTCGACCAGCGAGAACACCGCGTGCTCCGGGCCGCGCGGCGCCGCCTTGCTCGGCGGCTTCGCGGGCACCTCGGCGACCTCGGTCGGCTTCGCGGGGATCGTGGCCTTGACGTCGGCCGAGGCCGACGAGATTTCGGGAGAGGTCTTGCCACACGCGGCCAGCGCGGCGCCGGCCACGGCGGTGAGGAGCAAACGACTAAGCATCGCCGCGAACCTATTCGCCGACGACGATCGTTGCAAGCTTTACGACACCCGCCACGCATGGCTGTACAGGTTGTAGCGATTACCCCGGACGAATCCGGCCACGCACACCCCGAACCGCTCGCCAAGCTCGACGGCGAGCGAGCTGGGCGCGGACACCGCGGCGAGGATCGGCGCTCCGAACCGGATGCACTTTTGGACCAGCTCGTAGCCGACCCGGCCGGACACGACGATCGCGGTGGCCGCCGGCGCGAGGCCGACCTCGAGCGCGTGCCCGACGAGCTTGTCGAGCGCGTTGTGGCGGCCGACGTCCTCGCGGATCGCGACGAGCTCGCCGGCGAGCGTGAACAGCCCGGCGGCATGGAGCCCGCCGGTCGCGTCGAACACCGCCTGCGAGCCGCGGAGGACCTCCGGCAGCCCGGCGAGCACCGCGCCGGCAATCTTGCCGTCGGACACGACCGCGGTGGCCCGCAGCTCGAGATCGGCGATCGCGGCGCGCCCGCACACCCCGCACGCCGCGGTCGACAGCAGGCCGCGCCCGGCGAACGCCGCGGCGTCGACGTCGAGCGCGACCCAGCCGTCGCCTCGATCGACGACCTGCGCGGCGACCGACTCGGCATGCAGGAGGCCGCGGACCAGCTCGGCGTCGTGCCCCGGCGTGCGCATGATCGTGGCGACCGGAACGCCACCCCGTGCGCGCAGCTCGAGTGGCTCTTCGACGACGAGGTGGTCGCGTCCCGCGGTGCGGGCACCGTCGAGCACGCGCTCGATGGGGACGTCGCGACTCGCCGGGTTCACCGTCGGTAGGGTACGCTGCGCACCGCATGGCGGCGAGCATCAAAGACCGCGTGTTCCGCGACCCGGTGCACGGCCTGATCGAGTTCAAGGGTGGCGACCGGCCGATCGCCGATCTGCTCGACACCCACGCGATGCAGCGGCTGCGGCGGATCAAGCAGATGGGCTTCGCGTGGCTGGTCTATCCCGGCGCCGAGCACTCGCGCTTCGGACACGCGCTCGGCGCGTTCCACATCGCGCAGCGCGTGACCCGGCGGCTCGACCTCGCGCCCGACGTCGCGCTGCACGTCAAGATCGCCGCGCTGCTGCACGACATCGGCCACGGCCCGTTCTCGCACGCCTGGGAGCACGTGTTCCCCGGTCACTCGCACGAGTCGTGGGGCGCCCGGATCGTCGTCGAGAACGCCGAGCTCGCCGCGGCGCTCGAGGCGCTCGAGCCCGGCCTGCCCGCGACGCTCGTGCGGTTCTGGACGAAGGGCTACAAGCCGCACTTCGCGAAGAAGCTGGTGTCGTCGCAGCTCGACGTCGACCGCCTCGACTACCTCCTGCGCGACGGCCACTACTCCGGCGCCGGCTACGCGACCTACGACCTCGACTGGATCATCCACGCGATCCAGGTCGCCAACGTGCACTCCGGCGCGGACGACCCGTCGGACCTCGTCGTCGACTATCGCCGCGGGATGTACGCCGTCGAGCAGTACCTGTTCGCGCGCTCGTACATGTACGCGCAGGTCTATCACCACAAGACCGTGCGCGCGGCCGAGTGGATGTTCATCAAGACGCTCGAGCGGTTCGCGCAGCTCGCGCGCGACGGCCACGAGCCTCCCGGCCTGCCGATCGCGGCGGCGATGGCGCGCGGCGCCGACGCGTCGGTCGATGACTACCTCCGCCTGCACGACGTCTCGATCTCGACCGCGCTCGATCGCTGGGCGGGGCACGATGGCCCACCCGCCGACGATCCGGTGTTGCGCGATCTCGCGGCGCGGCTCATCGACCGCAAGCTGTTCAAGACGTTCGATCTCGGCGACGACAAGCCGGCGGCGGACTGGCTGTGGCCGGCGGCCTTCGCGATCGCCGAGAAGCGGTTCGGCGCGGCCGCCCGGAGCTACGTCCACCTCGACACCGCGCGTCAGGTCGGATATCTCGCGGCCGGCGACGACGAGCTCCACGTCATCGATCACCCGAAGTACGGCGCGGTGACCCTGTCGCGCCTGCTCGAGGACATGCCGCTGGGCCAGCCGATGTCGGCGATCCGGCTGGTGTGTGCGCCGGAGCTCGTCGAGGAGCTGCGCCCGCTCGTCGAGCACGCGCTCGCGCGCGGCCGCGGCCGGCGTTAGACTCGTGGCGTGAGTGTCGCCGACGAGGAGACGGCGGCGCTGTCCGAGGACGCGCTGCCGACCGGCGTCGCGAGCCCCGATGCGCGAAAGCACCAGCGCGCGCGCCGCGCGACCACGCCACCGCCGACCGGCGGCTCGGCGACCACGGTCAGCTCGCCGCTCGAGGCGCTCGAGCGCGACGAGGTCCTCCGCACCCGCCTGTTCTGCCTGATCGGCGTCGGCGTCGCCGTGGCCGGCACCGGTGGCGTGCTGCTCCTGCCCGGCGATCCGACGGCGACCGCGATCGTGCTGAGCGCGGTCGGCCTGTCGCTCGTCGCGATCATCTTCCTGTGGACGCGCACGTCCGATCCGATGAAGTTCCGCCGGCCGGCGACCGCGATCGGCTTCCTCGTCCCGGCGCTCGGGGTCACCAGCGCGCTGCCGTTCTACGGCGTGTTCTCGCCGGCGCCGGTCGTGCTCGTGCTCGGCATCTACTTCACGAGCCTCGGCAAGAGCTCGCGACTCGCGTGGGCGGTGTACGCCGTCTGCGCCGGGACGCAGGCGATCCTCGCGACGCTGATCATCGGTGGCTGGGTGCGCGACACCGGCCTCATCCGCAACCTCGATCTCACGCGCGGCGAGCAGATCATCACGCAGCTGATCGTGCAGGCCGTGCTCGCGGCGACGCTCGTCACCGCGCGGATGTCGCGCCGGACGGCGCTGCTCGCGGTCAGCGAGCTCGAGCGCGCGGTGCGCACGGCGGCGCATCGCGAGGCCCTGCTCCTCGAGGCGCGCGAGGAGCTCGAGCGCGCCCAGCGCGCGGGGCGCGGCCGGTTCTCCGAGCAGACCCTCGGGGTCTACCACCTCGGCGACGTGCTCGGGCGCGGCGCGATGGGCGAGGTCTACGCCGCGGTCAACGCGCGCGGCGAGCAGTTCGCGATCAAGGTGCTGTCGCAGGCCTCGCTCGGCAACCCGAACCACGTGGCCCGCTTCATGCGCGAGCTCGAGACCGCCGCCGGGCTCGAGTCACCGAACATCGTCAAGATGCTCGAGGTCGGCGACCGCCCGGTGCCGTACCTCGTGATGGAGCGGCTCGAGGGCAAGACGCTCGCCGAGATCCTGCGCAACAAGCGCGCGCTGTCGAACGCCGAGGTCGTCACGCTCGTGCGCGAGATCGGCGTCGGCATCACCGCCGCGGCCGCGCGCGGCATCGTGCATCGCGATCTCAAGCCGCAGAACGTGTTTCTCCACAAGGACGGCTCGTGGAAGGTGCTCGACTTCGGCGTCGCGCGCGGGATCGATCAGAGCGACACGCTGACCCAGGGTCACGTCGTCGGCACGCCGTCGTACATGGCGCCCGAGCAGGCAGGCGGCGCGAGCGTCGATCACTGCACCGATCTCTACGCGCTCGCCGCGATCGCGTACCGCGCGCTCACCGGCCAGCCGCCGTTCGCCGGTGGCGAGCTCGCCGAGACGCTCTATCGCGTCGTGCACAGCGCGCCGCGGCGCCCGACCGAGCTGTCCGAGACGTTGCCCGAGGACATCGATCGCGTGCTCGCGATCGGCCTCGCCAAGAAGCCGCGCGACCGATTCGCGAGCGCCGCCGAGCTCGCCGACGCGCTCGCCCGCGCGTTCGACGGCCGGCTCGATGCCGCCACGCTCGAGCGCGGCGAGGCGCTGATCCGGGGCGGCGGCTGGAAGGCTGCGATGACCCGTGCGTCGACCAAGCGGCTGAAGATCTGATCGTCCGGGAAGATCGGGTGGGACCGGCGTTACCGGACCCACATGAACCGCCATCCCTTGTTTGGCCTCGTCGGCCTCGGCCTGCTCGCCACCTCCTGCGCGACCGCTCCGGCGACCTCCGCCACTGAATCCGCGATCAGCGCACCCACCGATCGGCTCACCGCCCCGCTCGCCAGCCTCACGCGCGCGTCGCGAATCCCGCTCGGGTTCGTGGTGCGGCAGGGTGTCCCGGTCGCGATCAGCGGGAGCCTCGAGGTTGCCGGCACGACCCCGCTCGCCCGCGTGCGAGCGTTCCTCGCGGCGTATCCGACGCTCTACTCCAACCGTGCGCTCGACCTCCCGGTGCGCCACACCGGAACGCAGACGATCAATCGCACCGTGCTCGATCACGTCGTGCTCTACCAGCGCATCGGCGGCGTCGATGTCTACGGCGGCGAGCTCGCGTTCACGCTGAGCGGCACCACGCTGCTCGGCGCGGGTGGCTGGGTCCTCCCGGAGGTCCCGAAGATCGACCTGGCGCCGGCGATCGGCGCCGACGACGCCGAGCGGGCCGCGCGTGCGCTCGGTGGCAAGGGCGTGCTCGCCGCGACGCCGAAGCTGTTCGTCTACGATCGCCGCGCGTTCAACTCCGTGCAGGACGCGCGCCTCGCGCCGGTCGTGCTCGTGTGGCAGGTCGCCGTCGGCGGCGAGCAGTTCCTGATCGACGCGCGCGACACCTCGCTGGTCTCGCGCGACACGCACGTCGAGGAGCTCTCGACGCAGATCTACGACGACGTCAGCGGCGACACGCTGTTCGACGACGGCTGCGTGGTCGCGTCGTGCTCGTCGACCGTCCAGACGCTCGCGTCGACGTTCGCGACCACCCACTTCTTCTACAAGAACCGGTTCGGCTGGGAAGGCTACGACGGCGGCGACAACGAGAACGAGGTCTACACCAACACGTCGGATCCGACCGCGTACAACGTGAACTGGATCGGCGACGAGTTCTTCAAGTTCCAGAACAGCCAGGTCGCGCTCGACATCACCGGGCACGAGTACACGCACGGCGTGATCGATCACAAGAACGGCCTCGACCAGGGCGGCGAGCCCGGCGCGCTCAACGAGAGCTTCGCCGATCTCATGGGCAACATCGTCGAGGGCAACCTGCCGAGCACGGTCGGCGAGAACTCGACCGGCGGCGCGATCCGCAACATGTGCAAGTCGGCGACGATGGCGACCCTGCCGTTCATGCCGAACGGCGAGGTCCACCAGAACAGCAAGATCCCGAGCTTCGGGTGGTGCAAGACCTCGCAGCTCCTCACCGCGGCCGGCAACTCGTCAGCGACGGTCCGCGGCAAGCTCGCCGACCTCGCGTTCGCCCTGTTCGACGCGATGCCGTCGGATTCGTCGTTCGCGACGATGGCTTCGCTCGCGATGACCGAGGCGCACATCCTGTTCGGCGGCATCGGCTCGAACCCGCTCGGCCACGCGTGCATCGTGCACGACGCGTTCAAGGCGGTCGGGATCTCGGTGAGCGGCCCGATCGATCTGTTCTGCAGCGGCAACGCCGCGGACGACGATGGTGATGGCATCGGCAACGCGACCGACAACTGCCGCAACACCGCGAACCCGAGCCAGCTCGACAGCGACGGCGACGGCATCGGCGATCTGTGCGACCCCGATCGCGACAACGACGGCGTGCTCGACGCGAGCGACAACTGCCCGCTCGTCGCGAACCCCGACCAGAAGGACTCCGACCACGACGGCATCGGTGACGCCTGCCAGGACTGGGACGGCGACGGCGTGACCAACAGCCTCGACAACTGCGTCGCCGACTACAACCCGGGTCAGGCCGACACCGATGGCGACGGACTCGGCGACGCGTGCGAGACCAACACCAACGACGGCGATAACGTCGACGACAACAACGACAACTGCCAGTTCGTGAACAACCCGAACCAGGCCGATGCCGACGGCGACGGGCTCGGCGACGCGTGCGATCCGTGCCCGAACGTCTACGCGGTGCCGACGGCATGGACCTCGGGCAACCCGGGCCTCGGCATCAAGCCGCACCCGATCTTCCCCGACGCCGATGGCGACGGCACGCCGGACGCGTGTGACAGCACCCCGAACGGCAGCAACATCAAGATGAACGGCGGCATGGCGAGCGACTCGATGATCCAGCCCGGCACCAAGGTCGTCGTCGAAGGAACTAGCTCGGCATCGGAGCCGCTCCTCATCCCGATGACGCCGTGCCCGCGCGGTGGCTGCGTGAAGTTCGACGACCTGCTCCCGCTGCAGATCGCGATCACCGGCGCGGACCGCATGCACGTCTCGGTCATCGATGACCGCGGCCAGGTCGTCGCTCGGCTCACCCGCGGTCGCGTCCTGTTCGCGCCCCGCGGTGGTCGCACCTACCGCATCGCGGTCGCGACCTCGGAGTCCCGGCCGGTCCCGCTCTCGCTGGTCGTCACGACGACCGGCGGCGAGCGCTAGGACCCTGTAGCGCGTCGGGCAAAGCCCGACCGCGTTGCATCCTCCGTCGGATCATCGGCTCGCGAAGCGCTCGCCTGTACGGAGAAGACGCGCTCGCAAGCTCGCGCTAGGACCGAGTCATCCGCAGGACGACCTCGACGTGAGGCGTCTGCGGCATGAGGTCGAGCGGGTACGCGTCGGTGGCGCGGTAACCACCGGCGGCGAGGCGCGCGGCGTCGCGGGCGAGCGTCGCGACATCGCACGCGACGTACACGAGGACCTTCGGCGAATGGCGCAGGATGCCGTCGATCGCTTCGGGCGCACCGGCGCGAGGTGGATCGAGGGCGATCGCGTCGAACGGTCCGGCGTGACGCGCGAGCGCGGCGGCGGCATCGGCGACGAGCTCGGCGTGCGCGGCGACGTCGGACGCGAGCACGACCCAGCCGTTCGCGCGGTAGGCGCGCGTGAGGTTGCCGCCACCGGCGTGAAGCTCGAGCAACCGCCCTGGTCCCGGGCCGAGCGTTGCCGCCGCGCGAGCGACCAACGCGCGATTGCCGCTCGCGCTGGCCTGCGCGAAGTCCCAGGCACCCGAGCACAGACCCGGCTCGAGCTCGAGGGCCGCGCGACCGACCACCTTGATACCGGCGCGCCCGACGATCTCGCCGCCGCGCGGCCACGGATCCTCGGTCGCGACGGCGACCTCGCCCTTGTAGTTGACGAGCAGCGCGAGCTCGCCGTCCGGTGGGCGCGCCGCGACGACCGCGCGGTAGGCGGCGTCGAGCGCGGGCTCGAGCTGCGGGCAGCTCCCGATCGCGACGACGTCCTGGCTGCCGATCCCGTAGAGCCCGACGACCCCGCGCTCGACGTGAAAGCGCGCGCGCCGTCGCCAGCCGAGCGCCGGGCCCGGATCTTCGATCGGGTGCACGCGGAGCCCGTCGAGCTTGCGCAGCGCGCCGGTCACGATCGCGAGCTTCGCGGCGAGCTGCTCGGCGCGCGACACGTGCTGCCACTGGCAGCCACCACACACCGGCGCCGGCTGGCGCCCCGCGACGCGGAGCGCGTGCGGACAGCTCGGCTCGACGCGCGACTTGCCGGCCTCGATCACGTCGACGACCTCGGCACGCGCGTACGTGCTCGTCGTCCGCACCACGCGCACCTTCAGGCGATCGCCCGGCGTGGTGCCGGGGATGAACGTGACCCGACCGCCGCGGTCGCGCGCCACGCCCTCACCACCCGCCGCGAGCGAGTCGACGGTCACGTCGACGACGGATGGATCGGTTGCCATGCGAGAAGCTGTAGTCGGGGCGAGAGGATTCGAACCTCCGACACCCTGGTCCCAAACCAGGTGCGCTACCAGGCTGCGCTACGCCCCGTGAATCCTGTGCTTAGCACAGGCGACGGGTTCAGCGGCCCTTCTTCTTCGGTGGCGTCTTGGCCGGTGGGGCCGGGGCCGGGGCCTTCGCCTTGGGATCGGCCTTCGGCGGATCGGCCTTCGGGGGATCGGCCTTGGGCGGATCGGCCGGCTTCTCGGCCGGCTTGTCGCCGTCGGCCTTCTTGTCGTCACCCGCGGCGGGTGCCGGTGCCGAGGCCTTCTCGAGCTTGGTCGGCGTCTTGCCACCGGCCCACGCGAAGTAGTTCAGCAGCATCTGCGTCTCGACGTTGAGATCGCCGAGCGTGACCTTGCCTTCGCCGGCCTTGATCGCGTCGCTGAGCTTGGCCTCGCAGTTCGCGCACGGGACCTTCGTGATCTTCGGCAGCGCGAGCAGGATCGACTGACGGATCAGGCGGTTATCGCTCTTCACGGCGTCGAGCAGCGCGTCGGCATACTGCGCCGCCGCCGGACCGGCCTTGCCGACCTCGAGCATCGCGCGCTCGATCTCGCCCTCGCGGAGACCGTTCTTCTCTTCCTTGGTCCACTTCGAGAGATCCTCGACCGCGCCGTTCTCGTCCTTGATGTAGCCCTGGACGTGCTTCGAGGCGTCGTCGTCGGTCTCCTTCAGCGTCTCGACCAGGCACTTCAGCTCCTTCTTGCAGCGGAGCGCGACCTCGATGCGCGACGCGTGCGTCTGGAACATGCGTGCGAACAGCCGATAGTTCTTCATGTCGGTCTGCAGCTGGACGTACGGGCCGGTCTCGTTCGAGTGGACCTTCTTGGCCGCCTTGTAGGCTTCCTCGGCGAGCTTGGACGCCTCGGTGGCCGCCTTGATCTGGTCGACCGTGAGCGACACGTTCTTCGCCGCCTCGGTCGCCGCCTTCTTGGCGTCGTCCGACGTCTTCTTGACCGCCTCGAGCTTCTTGTCCGAGACATCCGCGGCGGCCTTCTTCTCGTCGGCCTGCTTCTTCCGCTTGTTCGACTCGTCGAGGTACTTCTTCGACAGCACGCCGAGGACGTCGACGTCCTCCTTGCTGCTCGCGAGCCGGGCGAACGCGGTCGCCGCCTCGGTGCGCAGGTTGTCGTCGGCCTTGTTGTCGGCCGCGATCGCGCCGAGCTCCTTGATGCCGACGGTGTCGCGGGTGAGGTACGCGTAGACGCCGATCGCCTGGATCTTGAGCTCGAGCGAAGCATCCTTGCCACCCGGCGACGCGGCGGGCGGCTTGCCCTTCACGGGGACCGGTGCCGCGCCGGCCATCCACATGCCGCGCACGGTCGGCGCGGCATCGACCGAGCCGATCTTGCGGAGCGCGTCGAAGATCGCGTTGAGCTGCGTGTTCGGGCTCGGGGTCTCCTCGTCGAGGAAGTACACCGGCAGCGGCGGACGGGCGAGCGCGACGAGCAGATCGGGCACGCTCTTGTTGTCGTAGAAGTCGCCGAGCACGACGGCCGCGTAGAAGTCCTTTGCCGACAGGTTCTGGCACTGATCCGGCGGCAGCTGGTTCTTGTCGCCGCAGTAGCGATCGAGGTGCTTGCTCTGGAACAGCTCGGTGACCGGCTGATACTTGTCCTGGAGCGTCTGGCGGAGCGCGTCCTCCGCGGTCGGGCCGAGCGCGACGAGCGCGCGGCGCGTCTGGGTGAACAGCTCGGGCGTCCGGTACAGCGCGAGCACGAGCGTCTTGGTCGCCGACGGGTTGTGGAGCTCGCCGAGGCCGTTGATCGCGGCGCCGGCGATGCCGAGGAACAGCCCGAACTTCTCGCCGAGCACGGCAGCTTCGGGCGTGCCCTTGCCGGCGGTCTTCGGGTTATCCGGCGGCTCGCGATCGAGGATCTTCTCGAGCGCCGCGGTCGCCTTGGGCTTCTCGGTGTCGAACTGGCCGATCGACTTGATCGCGTCGATCTGGGCGACGATGAGCTTCTTGCTCAGCTCCTTCTGCGACAGCCCGATCAACGAATCGAGACCCTCGGGGAGCTTGGCCTCGCCGAGCGCGCCGGCGGCCTTCTGCGCGCTCTCGACCGAGCGCGGGTTGTCCTTGTCGACCTCGTCGATCGCCTGCTTGAGGAACGGCAGCGACTTGTCCCAGCTGGCTTCGCGGCCCTTCTCCTCGTAGTCGGTGAAGAACTTCTCCTTCGCCTCGGCCGGGGTGAGCGGCCGCGACAGCGAGATCAGCACCTGGAGCAGGCGCACCGGCTTGCCCTGATCGATCCACGCCGCGCCGAGCGCCGGGATCGCGTCCGGGTTACCGAGGTTCTCGAGCTCGGTGACCGCACGCTCCGAATCGTGCTGGTCGCCGAGCTTCTTGGTCCACGTCTTGTAGTCGTACGGATTGTCCGGGCAACCGGTCAGTCCGAAAACGCCGATAAGACCAACCCCGGCAAGCAGTAGGTACGCGCGCGATCGCTTCATGTGAAAGCCTACTTATTCTTGACCGCGAACAGGAGGTTATCGAACCCTGCCGCCTTCGCGGTGTTGACGATCTTGTTGATCAGCCGAACGTCCGTACCTTCGTCCGCCTGAAGGATGGCGAGCCCGTCGGGGCAGATGTGGCCCTTCTCCGGCTTGTCGCCATTCTTCGCGCCTTCGCACGCCTTGATGAGATCCTTGGGCAGCTTGCCGAGCCCGACGTCTTCCTTGATCTTCTTCGCCGCGGCATCGAGCCGCTCGTAGAGCGCGTCGATCTTGAACGTCGGCGAGTCGTCACGCAGGACGCTCTCGACCGTCGCCACCAGCTGTCCCTGATACGTGATCTCGGACTTGGTGACGATGATGACCGGAGCCTGCTGGAGCGTATCGCGCGAATCGGCGAGCGGCAGATCGAGGCCCTTCTGAGCCTGGAGCAGCTGTCCCGACGACGAGAACACCATCAGCAAGAACGTCACGAGGATCGTCATCATGTCGACGAATGGCGTCAGGTTGAGCGCGATGTTCGTGTTGCGCCCTCCCTTGGCCGAGCCCGACTTCTTGACGAGGTGCTTGAACTTGATCGAGCTGTAGAGCCGGCCGCCTGATGCATGAACTGGCATTTTCCCGACTCCTTTCTACAAGCTCGGACGAGCCGAGAGGCCCGCCGGATCAGAGAGGCCGACGTCGAAGAACCCGATCTTCACGGCGAGATCCATCGCCTTGATGATGTCCTGGTACTTCACGGGTGATTGCGTCGTGCTTTCGCCGGCGATCTCGATGTCGCCACGTTCCTGGAAGAACGCGGACGCCTTCTTGTCCTTGAGCGTCGCTTCGAACTTCTCCCAGTCTTGCTGATCGCCCTTCTTGGGGATCTCCTGGAATTCGTTCACGCGCGACAGCCCGACCCAGATGCGGTCGGCCTGGACGAGAACCGAGAGGTGGACGATATCCTCGTCCGGCGGCGTGCCGTTGTCCCGCGTCTTGCCCTTCGGTGAGATGTTGATCTGGGCAATGTTGACCCAGACCGCCGTCACCAGAAGGAACGCGGTCAAGCAGCTCATCAGATCGATGAACGGGACGATATTCAGCTCGACGTTGACCGAGCCTTTTTCGCCGCCGCCAAGTGATGCGCCCATGGTGGAGTCTCCTCGTTAAGGTTGATCGAGGAGAGACTACGCCGAGGGGCTGGAGTGCATCTGAGCGCGGTGCGACGTCACGAGGTTGACGACCTGCACGGTCACCTCGTTGATGTCGTCGACCACCGACGTCGTCTTGCCCGAGAGCAGCGAGAAGCCGAGGAGGCCGATGAGCGACGTGCCGATACCGAACGCGGTGCAGTTGAGGGCCTCGGCGATACCGTTCGCGAGCTCCGTCGCCTTGTTGCCGCCTTCGTCGTTACCGACCGAGCCGAACGACTTGATCATGCCGGAGATGGTGCCGAGGAGGCCTGCCATGACGGCAAAGTTCGAGGTCATCGCCAGGTAGGGCGTACGCGCGTTGATCTTGGGGAGCTCACGGAGCGCGGCCTCGTCCATCGCGGACTGGACCTCGTCGTCGCTCTTGTTGAACTTCATGAGGCCCGCCTGGACGATGCGGGTCATCGGCGTCGGGTTACCCGAGCACACCTTGATGGCGCCCTGAACGTTGCCGGACATCACCTGGCTCTTGAGGAGCGCGAGGAGCTTGTCCTTGTCGACCGAGGCACGGAACAGGTAGACCGCGCGCTCCACGATGATGGCGATGGTGACCACCGAGGTGAAGAGGATGGGCCACATGCCCCAGCCACCCTTGTGAAACGCGGTCGAGATTGCAGTGAGCATCTGAAGAATCTCCCTTTGACAACTGACAGAGGTGTGGAGCCCGGCCTTGGTGCAACGGTCGATCCACGACGCAAGCGAGCGAGATCCTTGGTGATGCACAAGTCGGACACCGGGGGATCGCCGTAGCGTCTCGCGCCGATCCGTCGCTTTTCGCCCCGGAGGTTTCCGGAACCTCGGCCACTGTGGGATGTCCTACTGACTCGATGAAGCTGCCCCGCCTGCTCGGCTTCGTGGATCTCGGTGTCATCACCGTGATCCTGGTGTTCGCCGTCCTGCCGCCGCGCGAGATGTACGCGGCGCCGGTCGTGAAGGGTGACGAGTCGGCGCAGTTCGCGATCGCGCTCGCCGAGGCCCGCGCGATCGCCGCGCCCGATGACGGCGTCGCGGTCTCCGATCTCGGACACAAGCTCGGCGACGCCCGGTTGAAGGACTGGGCGATCGAGCTGACCGTCCACGCCGCCCATCATATGAGCAGCTCGCCGACCGCCTGGCGCGCGCAGCTCGCGGCGTCGGTCGCGTACGTCGATCGGCTCGACGCCCGCCCCGGGCTCGACGAGGCCAACAACGCGCTCGAGTCGTGTCACGCGTCGCCGACGACCTGCCCGAGCTGGGAAGAGATCCGGCTGAGCCTGTATCAGGACCACCTGGACGCCGGCGTGAAGTCGGGCATCGATCCGCACCGCGATCCGGTCGGATTCCGCAAGGCCGGCGAGGCTGCCTTGCGCGAGATTCATCTCGGGCGGCGGCGCGACGGCGAAGTGCCTCAGCCGCAGGGTTCCGGAACACCACCGGCACCAGCACCGTCGCCGACGCCCTGACGCGGGGTATGCTTCTAGCCATGAGGATGGCTCTCGCATCGATCGGCATCCTCGTCCTCCTGCCGGCCTGCCACGGCAAGCCGACGCCGCAGACCGGGCCGACCCCCGCCAAGCCGCTGACCGCGAAGGACGTGTTCCAGCGCTCGACGTCCGCGATCGTGATGATCGAGAGCCAGGTCGAGGGCGACCAGCAGTTCGGCACCGGCTTCATCCTCGAGCAGCACGGGCTGGTCGCGACCAACCTGCACGTCGTCGCCGGCGCGGCGAGCATCAAGGTGAAGCTGCATGACGGCGCCGAGTACCAGGTGTTCGATGTCGCCGGCGTCGATCCGAACCGCGACCTCGCGATCCTCCACATCACGACGCCGAAGTTGCTGCCGACCTTGAAGCTCGGCGACAGCGATCGGATGACCGCCGGCGACACGGTCTACGCGATCGGCAACCCGCTCGGCGTGTTCGACTACTCGGTGTCGAACGGCCTGATCAGCGCGCGCCGCGATCTGTGCGGCCCCGACGAGATCAAGGCCAAGAAGTGCGAGTACCCGCTGACGATCCTCCAGATCTCGGCGCCGATCTCGCAGGGCTCGAGCGGCGGGCCGCTGTTCAACCAGTCGGGTGAGGTCGTCGGCATGACGACCGCGATCATCACCGGCGGCCAGAACATCAACCTCGCGGTGCCGACCAACTACCTGAAGCCGATGCTCGCGCAACCCGGCAAGACCGGCATCGCCGAGTTCGCGGCGGGCACCCGGGTGCTGTCGGAGCACCACCACAAGGATCCGGCCGACGCCGATCCGCTGCCACAGCGCCAGATTCCGGATCACGCGATCGCCGTGCTCGACGGCTGCAAGCAGGCCGACATCGAGGACATCGTGCGCCAGATCTCCGAGGCGATCGAGATCGGCGCGCCGCTCTACAACCAGCGCACCGAGGCCGGCTTCGAGGGCTGCTTCCGGGTCTACGAGGGCACGTCGATCAAGCTCGAGAAGGGCGGCGCCTGCAAGGGCGTGCGCAGCGCGTTCGGCGACGGCCTGCTGCGCGCGACGTCGATCAAGTCGTATCGCGACAAGGCGTGGGCGCTGCGCGACACGTTCGACGGGATCATCAAGGTCGCCGAGAAATGGTGCATGCAGGACGCCGCGTGTCGCGCCAAGGCCCCGCATCCCTGACGATAGATGTCCGGGGGACCCGACTGTCCGGGTTGCCACCTGGCCGGAATCCGTAGCGTCTCGCGTCCAAGCGTCCGAGATCGCAGCCGCGCGCGCGGGGCGTGATCGGTGCTGCTTGCCGCTGCGTGCAGGAGTACGATCATGGACGTGACAGTGCGGGTTCCCAGCGTCGAGAACCAGTCGCTCAGGCGGCTCGCGCGAAGCGAATACGACCAGCTGGTGATGGCCGGTGTGTTCCGCGATGAACGCGTCGAGCTGGTGTTCGGGCAGGTCGTCGCGATGAGTCCGACCGACCCGGCCCACTCCGAATCGACGTGGATCATCGCCGACGAGTTGAGGCGTCAGCTCTCCGGGCGTGCGCGCGTCAACTCCCAGGCGCCGTTCGCCGCGTCGGATGACTCGGAACCGGAACCTGACATCTACGTCACGCCATCGGCGCGCTACTGGAAGGAGCATCCAACGCGGGCGTTCCTGATCGTCGAGGTCGCCCGGACCTCGCTGACCTACGATCGCAACGAGAAGGCGGTGCTCTACGGGCTCTCCGAGGTCGACGAGTACTGGATCGTCGATCAGGTCCACGGGCTCGTCGAGATCCGACGCGACCGGCAGAACGGCATCTGGCGATCGATCACGACCCATCGGCGCGGCGACACGATCGCGATGCTCGCGTTTCCCGATGTCGAGCTCGCGGTCTCCGAGATCCTGCCACCCACGTGATCCTGTTCCTGTTCGATATCGACGGCACGCTGCTCGCGGCACACGGATCGGGCCGCGCGGCGTTCGACGCGGTGATGAAGGCGCAGCACGATGTCGACGACGCCAGCCGCGGCATCCACTACGGCGGCAAGACCGACCACGCGCTGATCGACGAGATCTGCGTCGCGCGGATCGGTCGGGTCGCGACCGCGGCGGAGCACGATGCGTTCATCGCGGCGTACCTCGCGCAGCTCGCGGCACAGCTCGCGGCCGGTGGCGCGGTCGCGCTCGATGGCGTCCACGACGTGCTCGCCGAGCTCCGCGCCCGCGATCGCGCGATCGTCGGCATCGCGACCGGCAACGTGCGCGCCGGAGCCGAGCAGAAGCTCGCGGCGGCGGCGATCGATCCGGCGTGGTTCGCGGTCGGCGGGTACGGCTGCGATGCAGCCGACCGGGCGGCGCTGGTCGGCGCCGCGATCCGACGTGGGCGCGAGCGCGCACCGATCGACGAGGTGATCGTCATCGGCGACACGGTCTACGACATCGCGGCGGCCCGCGCCAATGGTGCGACGGTGTGCGCGGTCGCGACCGGAGGCACCCCGGCCAGCGGTCTCGGCGCGGCCGACGTCGTGTTCGAGTCGCTGCGCGAGCTGCCGGGCTGGCTAGAGAACCGGGCGCGCTGACAGCCCGGCGACGTCGGTGAGGCCGACGTCGACGAACCCGGCGCGGACCGCGAGATCCATCGCGGCGACCAGCGCCTGGTACTTCACCGGCGAGGCGGTGGTGCTCTCGCCGGCGATCTCGATCCCCGTCTGATCGTTGAAGAACGCGCTCGCCTTGTAGCGGCGCATCGCCTCGCCGACCCGGGTCCAGTCGTAGCCGCTCGGCGTGCTCGGGATCTTCTCGAAGTCGTTGACGCGCGACACGCCGAACACGACACCGTCGGACTGGACGAGCACCGACAGGCGCGGCGGTGGGTCGTCGCCGACGGCCTCGCGCGACTTGCCGACCGCGTGCGTATCGAGCTCGGCGATATTCACCCACACCGCGGTCACAAGGAGAAATGCGGTGAGGCAGCTCATCAGATCGATGAACGGCACGATGTTGAGCTCGACGTTGACGCCCTTGTCGCTACCCGAGCCAAGTGATGCACCCATGCGCACGAGACAGGCGAACCGGACCCGGGTTGCAGTACGATGAGCGTGATGCTCACTCGACTGGCCATGGGGATGGCCTTGCTGTGCACGTTCGTCGACCCCGCGTCGGCCGCCGTGTGCACCCCCACCGGCTCCGATCTGATCCTCAACAACGTGAGCTGCACGCTGTCGGGCATCCACACCTACGGGACGATCACGCTCACCAAGAGCACGATCACCGTCGACCCCTACACCGGCGGCGACAAGAACCTCAGCGGCAATCTCGAGCTGCGCGCCAAGACGATCACGATCGACTCGATGTCGAAGATCATCGCCAAGGGCTCCGGGTACAAGACGCTCCTGTGCGGCAACGGTGTCGGCCCGACGGCTGATGCCGGTGGTCGCGGCGGCTGCTCGGTGAGGGACTCCGGTGGCGGCGGCGCGCACTTCGGCGGCGGCGGCCGCGGCACGATCGACAACCCGACGGTGTTCCCGCGCGACTACGAGGAGAACTGCAGCGCGCCGCTCAACGCGACGACGCCGCCGCTCGGTGGCGGTGCGATCACGGTGACCTATGCGGGCAACGTCGCGAGCTGTCACCTCGCGAACGGGACGGCGATCCCGAACGCCGACCCCAACGAGCAACACGACTGCGATTTCGGCGGTGCCCACGACTCGAACCCGACGGTGGCCGGTCAGATCTTCTACCACTCGATCTACCAGCCGGAGTTCGGCGCATCGGGTGGCGACAAGGGCTGTCTCGATGGCGATGGGCTCGATCCGGCCGACAACAGTCCAGCGACCGACCTCGGCATCATGGTCGGCGGCAACGGCGGCGGCCGCATCGTGCTCGCCGGGCTCAACGCGGGCGCCGGCACGGTCTCGATCGATGGAGAGCTCAACGCGAACGGCAAGCGCGGCTGCGGCATCGGCAACGACTCCGGCGGCGGCGGCGCGGGTGGCACGATTCTCGTCGTCGGCGAGACCGTCACGATCGGGGCGACGGCCCTGATCACGGCCGCTGGTGGACTCGGCGGCGACACGCAAGGCCTGTCGACCGATCCGACCGGCGAGTGCGTCGCGCCCGCGCAACAGAACCAGACGGCCGACGACTGCGGCGGCGGCGGCGGTGGTGGCATCGTCTCGGTGCTCTCGGTCACCGGCAACATCAACGACGAGGCGGTGTTCAGCGTGAACGGCGCGATCGGCGGCGTCTCGACGCTGTGCAAGGGTGAGGCGGGCGGTGGCGTCGGCGAGCTCCAGATCTCGAACGGCTACGTCGGCGAGCTGTGCGACGGCTTCGACAACGACTTCGACAACAGCATCGACGAGGGCTTCCCGATGCTGGCTTGCCCGGGCATGTCGAAGCCGTCGTGCTTCAACGGCGTGCCGCAGCAGTGCGCGGCCGACGTCCCGGCGTGCGAGGCGCCCGTGACCGACTCGCGCGCGCGGTTCGCCGTGATCGTCGACACCTCGGGCTCGATGCTCGGCACGCTGCCCGGCATCCCGACGTTCGGCGACGGCTCGTTCAACCATCCCGGCCACGACTTCGACGGCAACGGGATCGCCGATGACTCGCGGTTGTTCAAGGCGAAGACCGCGCTGACCAACGTGATCGCGGGCTACCCCGACATCGACTTCGCGCTCGCCCGCTACCACCAGGACGAGAGCCTCAACCGCAGCTGCCAGGAGTCGCACAACTTCGAGTGCAACAGCATCTGCTGCAGCTACGACGACCCGAGCAACAACACCGGCCTGGCGACCACCCCGGCGTGCTCGCTCGATATCGGCACCGGCACGCCGATCGTCGACAAGATCGACTCGCCGGCCAACACCGAGTGCATCAACTACGCCGGTACCTGCGGGCCGCCGCGCCGCGGTGCCGACGTGCTCGTCGGATTCGGCGCCGACATCAACAACTACCTGATGTGGCTCGACGGCAAGGAGGCCAACTTCAACGCGAGCAACACGGTCGGGGCGTTCTGTGACTTCCCGGGCGGCGGTGACTGCGAGCTCCGCGGCACCGGCCCGACGCCGCTCGCGAACTCGCTCAACGCGATCGAGGACTACCTCGGCCCGATCAAGGACTGCGACAAGGCGTCGATCGGCGGCTGCCGCAAGTACGGCGTCATCCTCCTGACCGACGGCGCCGAGAGTTGCCAGGGCGATCCGGCCGCCGCCGCGACCGCGTTGCGGAACAAGGGGATCTCGACCTACGTGATCGGGTTCTCGACGCTGCCCGCCGAGGCGGCCCAGCTCAACCAGGTCGCGGCGAACGGCGGCACCGGCAGCGCGTTCCTGGTCGGCGACGACAACGCGCTCGCCAACGCGCTCGCGACGATCGTGTCGGGCTCGATCGTGTTCGAGACCTGCAACAACCTCGACGACGATTGCGACGGCGTGATCGACGAAGGCTTCACCAAGGGCGGCACGTGCGACAACGGCCAGCAGGGCCAGTGCCGCGCGTCGGGGACGTTCGTGTGCACCGCCGACGGGCTCGGTGTCACGTGCAACGCACCGACGATCACGCCGGGCACCGAGATCTGCAACGGGCTCGACGACGACTGCGACGGCAAGATCGACGAGGGCGTCACCGGCTGCACGTGCATCGCGCAAGGCGAGACGTGCAACAACATGGACGACGACTGCGACAACAAGATCGACGAGAACATCACGCGCGCGTGCGGCACCGGCGTGTGTCAGGGCATCGAGACCTGCGCGGCCGGCGTGTTCGCGGGCTGCACCGCGAAGACCCCGACGACCGAGATCTGCAACAAGCTCGACGACGACTGCGATGGCGTGATCGACGGCTTCACGCAGGCGTGCTCGACGCAGACCAACGGCTTTCCGGTCGGCGACCCGCGCAACAACCAGGGCAACAACCCGGGCGCGTCGCCGGGCTGCGTCGCCGAGGGCCCGTCGATCTGCGTGTGCCACCCGGGCACCGCGACGTGTCCTGCCAACGGCACCGGCGTGTTCGGCGCGTGCACCGGCGAGGTCGGTCCCACGACCGAGATCTGCAACGGGCTCGACGACGACTGCGACGGCACGGTCGACGAGGACACCGCGGGCCAGGACTGCTCGACGAACTGCGGCATCGGCACGACCGCGTGTATCGCGGGCGTGATCACGTGCAACGCGGTCACCGCGATGATGGATGACACCTGCGACGGCATCGACGACGACTGCGATGGCCTGATCGACGAGGACTACGTGTCGACCGGCGCGTGCGACATCGGCCTGCAGTGCAACGGCATGGACCGCTGCATCAACGGCACGCCGACCTGCGTCGGTGGCCCGATCGGCACCGAGATCTGCAACTGCGCCGACGACGACTGCGACAACACCGTCGACGAGAACGTGACCTGTGGCAGCGGTGCGTCGTGCACGCACTGTCAGTGCGCGTTCCCGTGCGACAACAGCGAGTTCCCCTGCCCGCTCGGCAAGGCGTGCGTCGGGACCTTCTGCGTCACCGATCCGTGCTTCACCATGAACTGCCCGATGGTCGGCGGCGACAAGGGCGTCTGCGTGATCGAGACCAACGCGATGGGGATGGACATCGGCGTCTGCCACACCGCGTGCTCGCAGGTGACCTGCAGCGGCGGCCTGGTCTGCAAGCCCGACACCGGCGAGTGCGTCGCCAACAACTGCGGCTCGTTCCCCGAGCTGTGCACGGCGCAACAGGTCTGCATCAGCGGCACGTGCACGACGAACCCGTGCGCCGGCGTGATGTGTCCGACCGCCGAGTACTGCGTCGGCGTGAGCGGCGTCGGGACGTGCGTGAACAGCTGTGCGGGCGTCGACTGCGCGATGGGCGAGCGCTGCGAGCTCGGCACCTGTCAGCCCGATCCGTGCGGCAGCTGCCCGGCCGGCCAGGTCTGCCGCGACTCGTCGGGGCAGTGCCAGGCCGACCCGTGCAACAGCGTGCTCTGCCCGCAGGGTCAGTGGTGCGATCCGCACGGCGACGGCAGCTGTACCAACGACGCGTGCGTCGGCACCGCGTGCCCGAGTCCGGATCAGGTGTGTCGCGGCGGCACGTGCGACGACCGCCCGAGCTCGACGGTCGACGCGCCCGAGGCGCAGTACATCACCACCGGCGGCGGTGGCGGCTGTAGCACCGGCGGTGGTGGCGGCCTCGCGATCGGCCTCGCGTTGCTCGGGCTCGTGCGCCGGAAGCGAGGTGCGGCGTGATCCGCCTCGGCCTACTCGCGGTGTTCGCGGCGCTCGCCGCGTGCAACGTCAACGAGTACTGCATCAACTGCGCGGTCGCCGGCGACGGCGGCCACCTCGACGGGGGCAACGATGCGGCCGACGCGCGGGTCGACGCCCCCGACGCGAGCACGTGCGTGCCCAGCGGCCCCGAGATCTGCGACGGCGTCGACAACGACTGCGACGGACAGATCGACAACGGGACGCTGCCCACCGTCGGCGATCTGTGCACGAATCAGGTCGGCGAGTGTGCCGGCGGCAAGATCCAGTGCACCGCGGGTCACCTCAAGTGCGATCGGCCACCGAGCGCCGAGATCTGCGACCTTAAAGATAACAACTGCAACGGCATGATCGACGAGGGCGATCCGGGTGGTGGCGGATCGTGCGGCACGAACGCCGGCGAGTGCACCGCGGGCGTCAAGCAGTGCAACAAGCTGACCGGCGTCGTCGAGTGCATCGGCTCGATCGGTGGCACGGCCGAGCAGTGCAACGGCAAGGACGATGACTGCGACGGCAGCTTCGACGAGAGCCTTCCCCCGGGCGGCGCCTGCGGCATGTACACGCTGGGCATCTGCCATCAGGGCACGGTCGTGTGCACGAGCGGCGTCGAGCAATGCGTCGGCGACCAGAGCCCGCTGTTCGAGGCGTGCGACAACCTCGACAACGACTGCGACGGCATGATCGACGAGGACTACGACAAGCTGACCGATCCGCAGAACTGCAACGCGTGCGGCAACGTGTGCAGCGCGAACCACGCGATCTCGGGCTGCGCCGGCGGCAGCTGTACGATCGCGTCGTGTCAGTCCGGGTTTCACGACAACAACGCCGACGTGTCCGATGGGTGCGAGTACGGCCCGTGCCAGCCCGATGGCGCCGAGGTGTGCGATGGCGTCGACAACGATTGCGACGGCATGGTCGACAATGGCCTCACCGCGCCGGTCGGCCTGTGCAAGACGGTCGGCGCGTGCACCGGATCGTTCGCGATGTGCACCGGCGCCGGCGGCTGGAAGTGCATCTACCCGAGCGGCGACGCGTCGGAGGATGTCAACGGCAACCTGATCGCCGAGACCAAGTGCGATGGCCTCGACAACGACTGCGACACGCTGATCGACGAGAACCAGCCGAACAAGAACACGGCGTGTCACGACGCCGGCGTCGGCGAGTGCCGCGGCACCGGCACGTTCATCTGCGACGCCGCGAACCTCGATGGGCCGGCGACGTGCGACATCACCGCGCCGGGCTCGACCGCGACCGCCGAGCTCTGCGACGGCAAGGACAACGACTGCGACGGTCTCATCGACGAGGGCAACCCCGACGGGCTTGGCCTGCCATTGGTTACTGCTGGCGTGGCCACCACGTGTACCACCAGCAACGTCGGTGACTGCGCCAACACCAAGGGCGCCTGCGTGTGCTCGAAGGCCCTCACCAAATCGCACTACGAGGCCACCAACCGCACCTTCTGCCCGACGGAGGTCGAGGCGAATCTCGGCAAAGGGCAGCCAGAGT
>JBBQEX010000097.1:0-23441 GCA_038321315.1 Haliangiales bacterium
GACGAGCATCTGGCGCGACCGTACCTACCTCGACATGTCCCTGCTCGACACCACTTGCGCCGCTGCGGCCTGACCGATCACCGACGACGAATCCCGATGTTCCCCCTTCAGGCAATCACACAAAAAAAGGGACTTGACCGAAGTTTTCGTACGTGTCGCGACGCCGTAGCAGTCACGTGCAACGCGACCGGCGATAACTACGATCTCGATCCCTGCGCGAACGGTTGCAACATGGCAACCGGTTGCAAGCCGTGTGCTGTCGGCGCCGAGCGTTGCGGCACGGACGGCAGCGTGATGGTCTGCGGCACCGATGGCCTCGAGACCGTCGATCACAGCTGCCCGAACGGCTGCACGACCGAGGTCGCGGGACCGGTGTGCAACGCGTGTCTACCGAACGCCGAGCGCTGCGGCGACGATGGCAACGTCCTCGTGTGCGGCGCCACTGGCACCGAGTCGGTCAAGGAGACCTGCGCCAACGGCTGCTTCAATGCCGCGTGCAAGACGTGCGCGACCGGCGCGCTCAGCTGCAGTGCCAATGGCGCAGAGGTGCTCGAGTGCGACGCCACCGGAGTCAAGGGTGTCAAGGAGACCTGCGTCGATGGCTGCTACAATAACGCCTGCAAGTCGTGCGCGACGGGTGCGCTGAGCTGTAGCGCCAACGGTGCCGATGTTCTGCAGTGCGACGCCACCGGGGTCGAGGGGATCAAGCAGACCTGCGCCAACGGCTGCTACAACAACGCCTGCAAGACGTGCGCGGCCGGCGCGTTGAGCTGTAGCGCCAGCGGGGATTTGCTCGAGTGCGATGCAACGGGCGCCAAGTCGGTCAAGGAGACCTGCAGCGACGGGTGCAAGACCGGGGGGCCTGGCGGAGCGGCATCCCACTGCGCATATTTGCAACCAAAGTATCTCCCGGATGCTTGCGACACGCCGAGCACCACCGACCTCATGATCTCGGCGGACATGGTCATCGATCCCGGGATCGCGGCGAACTGCAACGGCGGCCTTATCGCGCAGGCCACACCAGACGCGAAGATCTGCGTGATCCACTACAAGAACATCACGGTCGCCGCGGCCAAGACCCTTACGCTGCGCTCGATGACCGCATTTCCTGCAGTCGCGCTGGTCGCCGATTCCACGGTCGATGTCAGCGGAACGCTCGATGCGAGTGCTGTTGGGAGTTGGAACGGTCCGGGCGCTGGAATCCGCTCCACGGGTCTGGGGTTGACCGGTACTCCCGGTGGTGCAGGGGGTGCAACTGTTGGTGGTGCCGGGTGCGGCGGAACTGGTGGCGCACCCGCGACGCCTCCGCTCAGCCGTGTCGAGCTGCGAGGTGGCGATGCTGGTGGTGGGGGTGGGGGTGGCGCGATTACCCTAATCTCCTGCCATGGAACGGTGCGCGTTATGGGCGCTGTGATGGTGAACGGTGGTGGGGGGCCGGGCAGCGTGCCCGGGGGAGTGGACAGCGGTGGGTTTCACTATCCTTTCACTTCATCGGGCGGCGGCGGAGCTGGCGGGGTCGTTGTACTTCAGGGAATGTCGCTGAACATCACGGGAAAATTTTACGCGAACGGCGGCGGTGGTGGTGAGAACGCGACGAGCGGCCTGGGGGATCCGGGTCAGGATGGAGGAAACGGCGCCTATGGCGCGCCGGGTGGGTATGCAGGAAGCACGATGATTGGTGGCGCCGGGGGATATCTAGCCGTCGCACCGAAGTTCGGCAACTGTGCAAGTCCGAACCCTGCCGGCAGCGGTGGTGGCAGTGTTGGCTTCTTCGCTGCGTTTGCACCCAGCGCCTCACAGGTCGTTGGGCCTACTGGCTCACCTGCGTTTCCAGTTCTGGTAAATCCGGCGAGCACACGCTGAGGTCACGTTCATCATTGTCGCAAATCGGTTAGATGGGCAGGTGCAACGTGGAAGGGCTCACATTTGAGACCCTGAGCATCACCGAAAGCTTGAAGCTGTTAGCTTGCAGCACCTCTGTTCGGTGTATGAGTTGGCTTCCCTCAAGGAGTTCCGCCACATGATCAAGCTCACGTCTTACTTTTCCCCTATCGCGCTCATCACGGTTGCTGCTTGCTCTGGTGGTGGCAGCACCCATGTCACTGTCAAGCCCGACGCGGCTGGCAGCGGTAGCGCGATCGATGCCGCCCCGACCCTCTGTGGCATCTCGATGGCCGCCCCCGCGATGACCGTTCCCGCAGCTCAGGTGGGCTACCGGACGGAAGACCATGTCTTCGCCGCTCGGACGCCTCCTGTTGCCGGTGGATCGACCACTGCTGCAGGCGAATTCTTCGCGTTCGGTATCCTTCCCGCAAGTCCGGAGAACACCGGCACTGGCCAGATGGCCGACAGCATCCAGATCGTGGTGTTCGAGCAGTCTCTCAACCAGGGCTTCCCGATCGGGCCGAAGACCTTCACGATCGGGGCACTGGGCTCCACGCCACCCGGCGACAACGAGACCAACCCGTTCGTTGACAACCCAGTCCCGACTGCGTTCCAGATCGAGGTAGACGCGTTCGATGGAACCGACCCCGATCCAACCAGCCACTGGCTGGGCGCCGGTGGCACGGTCACGATTACTTCGGACACCATCGCGAAGTTCAAGGGGTCGTTCGACAACGTCACCCTGGTCCACTATGCGGGTATGAGCACGGCTGCCGACGCGATGACCTGCCAGACGATGTCCGGCACGTTCTCGTTCGACGCGGCTCCCGGCAAGCGCAGCACGCTCACCGGTCGTGATGACGGTGCGAACGACCTGGTGTCGCAGAAGCAGGAGTACGTTCGCGCGCACCGCAACGAGTGGAAGCGTCCGACGTTCTAGTTTCGACTCTTGATTGCCGACTGGGACCCGAACGTCGGGTCCCTTTTCCGTTTCGGCGCTCAGGTCGCGCGCAGCATGATGTCGATCAGCGTCGCGGCGAAGGCGGCCTGATCGGGCACCGTGCCGGACTCGACGAGGTGGGCCTGGCCGAGCAGGAGCTTGGCGCACTGCTCGAGCCGGGGATCGGCGTTGCTCGCGAGGAAGATCGCCTGGAGCTTGGCGATCAGCGGATGGTTCGGGTTGACCTCGAGGATCCGCTTCTGCTTCGGCGGCGCCTGGCCCATCTGCTCGAGCATCTTGGCGACGCGCGGCGACAGGTCGTTCTCGTCGGCGACGAGCACGACCGGCGAGGTCGTCAGGCGCTGCGACAGCCGGACCTCCTTGATCTCCTCCTGGAGGTGCACGCGGAGGCAGGACAGCAGGTCGCCGAACTCGGCGGCCTTGGCCTTGTCGACCGTCTCGTCGCCGTCGAGCTTGATGTCGCCGCGGCCGATCGAGTGCATCGGCTTGCCGCGGAACTCGGGCGCGCGCTCGAGCCACAGCTCGTCGATCGGGTCGCTGAACAGGAGGACCTCGAAGCCCTTGGCGACGAACGCTTCGAGCAGCGGCGACTTGGCGACCGCCTCCCTGGACGCGCCAGATAGAAAGTAGATCGCCTCCTGCCCTTCCTTCATGCGCTCGATGTACGCGGCGATCGAGGTCGAGGCCTGCGTCGTCGACGGCGACAGGACCAGCTCGAGCAGCTTGTCCTTCTCGGTCGCGGCGTCGGGCGCGAGCAGGCCCTCCTTGACGACCGGGCCGAGCTCGGACCAGAACGCCTTGTACTTGTCGGCGTCGTCGCGCGCGAGCTCCTCGAGGGTGCCGAGCACCTTCTTGACGAGCTGCTTCCGGATCACGGCGATCTGGCGATCCTTCTGGAGGATCTCGCGCGACACGTTGAGCGACAGATCGTGGGCGTCGACGACGCCGCGCACGAAGCGCAGGTACGGCGGCATCAGGTCCTTGCACTCGTCCATCACGAAGACGCGCTTGACGTAGAGCTGGAGGCCGCGCTTCATCTCCGGGTTGTAGAGATCCATCGGCGCCTTGGCCGGCAGATAGAGCAGCGCGTACGCCTCGATCGTGCCCTCCATCTTCACGGGGATCGTGCGGAGCGGATCGGTCCAGTCGTGCGCGATGTGGCGGTAGAACTGCTTGTACTCGTCCTCGGTGACCTCGCTCTTGGGGCGATCCCAGATCGCCTTCATCGAGTTGAGGGTGTCGTCGCCGAGCTTGATCGGATACGCGACGAAGTCGGAGTAGTGCTTGACGATCCGGCGCAGGGTCGACGCGTTGGTGTAGTCGGTGCCCTCGTCGGGATCGGCGGCCTTCAGGTGCA
The DNA here is from genome assembly GCA_038321315.1 of Haliangiales bacterium. Taxonomy (GTDB): domain Bacteria; phylum Myxococcota_A; class Polyangia; order Haliangiales; family Haliangiaceae; genus JABFXX01. The sequence goes on from JBBQEX010000097.1 coordinate 4,203, forward strand.
GCGTGACCGTCGTGCCGATGTCGTCGCGCGTCGCGTCCTCGATCGTGTACGAGCCGTCGCCGGTCGAGATCCAGCGGGTCGCGGTGGCCTCGCCGGCCTTGCGGGTGACGAGCTCGATGCGGTCGGCGACCATGAACGCCGAGTAGAAGCCGACGCCGAACTGGCCGATCAGCTCGGGGAGCTTGACCTCGCCGCTGCCGGCGCGCTTCAAGAACTCCTTGGTGCCCGACTTCGCGATCGTGCCGATGTTGGTGACGACCTCGGCGCGCGTCATGCCGATGCCGGTGTCGCTGATCGACAGGGTGTGCGCCTCCGCATTGGTGACGAGCGTGATCTGGGGTTCACCCTCGCCACCGAGCTCGGTGTGCGTCAGCGCCTCGAAGCGGCGCTTGTCGATCGCGTCGCTCGCGTTCGAGACCAGCTCGCGCAAGAAGATGTCGCGGTCCGAGTAGAGCGAGTGGACCACCAGGTCGAGCAGCTGCTTGACCTCGGCTTGAAATTCGTGAGTTTCGGGCTGTGACATGGAAATTCCCGCGGAGTTGTGGAGGTATGTAGCTCGCAATGCACGCGATCGAGATCGACAAACTATCGAAGAGTTACGGTCTGATAAACGCGCTGTCGAAGGTCAGCTTCACCGTCGAGCCCGGCGAGGTCATCGGTCTCCTCGGGCCCAACGGTGCTGGCAAGACGACGCTCATGAAGATCCTCACGGGCTATCTGGAGCCGGATGACGGCCAGGTCAAGGTCCACGGCATCGATGTACTCAAGGATCCGATCGGGGCACAACGCCGCATCGGGTATTTGCCCGAGAGCGCCCCGCTGTACGGCGAGATGCTGGTGCAGGAGTACCTCGAAATGATGGCCGCGATGCGCGGCATCGCCCCCGACAAGCGCCGCGCCCGCATGATCGACGTGATCCACGCGACCGGCCTGGCCGATCGGTGCGTCCAGCCGATCGCGACCCTGTCCAAGGGCCTCCGGCAACGCGTCGGCATCGCCCAGGCGATCATCCACGAGCCCGAGGTGCTGATCCTCGACGAGCCGACCACGGGCCTCGATCCGGCCCAGATCGTCGAGATCCGAGACCTCCTGAAGCGGCTCGCCGAGAAGACCACCGTGTTGCTGTCGACCCACATCCTCAGCGAGGTCGAGGCGACCTGCGAGCGCGTCGTCGTGATCATGAACGGCAACCTGCGCGCCGACGCCAAGCTCGCCGACCTGCGGAGCTCGAACGCGGCGGTCGTCGCGATCGATCGCGAGGCCGACGACGTCGAGCAGACGCTCGGCAAGATCGAGGGCGTCACGCTGGTCGAGGCGATCGCCGGCGAGGATCCGATGAAGCGCTGGCGGGTGACGTCGAGCCAGTCGACCGACCTGTGCGCGGCGCTCTACCAGACGCTGAAGACGACGTCGTGGAAGGTCGGCGAGCTGCGCCCCGATCCCAAGACGCTGGAGCGGGTGTTCCGCGACCTGGCCGACAAGCCGGCGGAGGTGGCGCCATGATCTGGACGGTCACCAAGAAGGAGCTCCGCGGCTACTTCAACTCGGCGGTCGCGGTGATCTTCCTCGCCGCGTTCCTCGTCGTCGCGTTCTACACGTTCTTCTGGCGCGAGAAGTTCTTCGCGCGCGGCATCGCGGATCTGCGGCCGCTGTTCGAGTGGATGCCCAAGCTGCTGATCATCCTCGTGAGCGCGCTCGCGATGCGGCTGTGGGCCGACGAGCGCAAGGCCGGCACGCTCGAGCTCCTGCTCACGTTACCGATCCCGCGCTGGAAGCTCGTCGTCGGCAAGTTCGTCGCCGGCATGCTGCTGATCGCGATCGCGCTCGCGCTCACGCTCGGCTTGCCGATCACGATCGCGAAGATGGGCAACCTCGACTTCGGCCCGGTGTTCGGCGGCTACGTCGCGACGCTGCTGCTGTCGGCGGCGTACCTCGTGATCGGCATGTGCGTGTCGGCCGCGACCGACAACCAGATCGTCGCGTTCGTCGGCACCGCGCTGGTGTGCAGCATCGCGTACGCGGTCGGCGAGACCGGCGGCTCGATCGGACGATTCCTCGGGACCGGCGTGCGGTTCGAGAGCGTCGCGCGCGGCGTGCTCGATCTGCGCGACCTCGCGTACTACGGCGGCATCGTCGTGACCGGCATCGCGCTCAATGTCCTCCTCCTGTCGCGACGAACGTGGGGGACCGGCGAGGCGACGCGCGGGCGACGACTCGGCGCGATCCTGGCCGTCGTGCTGGTCGCCGGCAACGCGATCGCGCTCGACGCGTGGCTCGCGCCGGTCGGTCGCGCGCGCATCGACCTGACGCAGAACGGGTCGTACAGCCTGTCGACGTCGACCAAGAAGATCCTCGGCGGGCTCGACGAGCGCCTCCTGATCCGCGGCTACTTCTCCGAGCGCACGCACCCGAAGCTGGCGCCGCTCGTCCCGCAGATCAAGGACATGCTCGACGAGTACCGCGTCGCCGGCGACGGCAAGGTGCGCGTCGAGTTCGTCGATCCGACCGACCAGGACGACGCCAAGCGCGAGGCCAAGGAGCGGTTCGCGATCGACCCGACGCCGCTGCGGTTCGCGACCAACACCGAGAAGAGCGTGATCAACGCGTACTTCGCGATCGCGATCGAGTACGGCGACCAGCACGCGGTCCTCGCGCTCGACGATCTGATCCAGGTTCGCGCGGTCGATGTCGGCGAGGTCGACATCACGCTGAAGAACCTCGAGTACCAGCTCACGAAGACCGTGAAGAAGACGGTGTCGGAGTTCTCGAGCGTCGACACGCTGTTCGCGTCATCGAGCGGCAAGGTGAAGCTGACCGCGTACATCACCCCGAAGACGCTGCCGGAGAACCTGAAGGACGCGCCGGCGAAGCTGAAGAAGGTCGTCGACGAGCTCCAGAAGCAGTCGCACGACAAGCTGGTGTTCCAGACCGTCGAGCCGACCACCGATGAGCAGGCCCGCGAGCTGTCGAGCAAGTTCGGCATCCGGCCGTACCAGGAGCTGCTGTCCGGCCAGGTCTACTACTTCCACCTGCTGCTCGAGGTCGGCGATCGCCTCGTGCGGCTGCAGCCGCCGCAGAGCGTCGGCGAGGCCGATCTCAAGAACACGATCACCGAGGGCCTGAAGCGCGCCGCGCCGGGCTTCACGCGCGTCGTCGGGCTGGTCGCGCCGGTCGCGCCGCCACCGATGGCGCCGATGGAGGGCATGCCGCCGCAGCAGATGCCACCGCCGCAGCAGTTCCAGACGCTGAAGCGCGCGCTCGCGAGCAACTACGAGGTCCGCGACGTCTCGGTCAACGAGCCGGTGCCCGACGAGGTCGAGACCCTGATCCTCGCCGGTCCGTCGAACCTGTCGAGCAAGGCGGCGGACAACGTCGATCAATTCGTCATGCGAGGAGGTGCGCTCGTCGTGCTCGACGGCCGCTACCGGCTCGCGATGTCGCAGGGCCTCGGCGTCGAGAAGGTCACGACCGGGCTCGAGGCGCTGTTCACCAAGTGGGGCATCAAGGTCGGCGACGACATGGTGCTCGACAAGAAGAACGACGCGTTCCCGATCCCCGAGAACCGCGACGTCGGCAACGGCATGATGGTGCGCGAGCTGCACCAGCTGCCGTATCCGTACTTCGTGAAGATGCAGGGCGGCCAGCTCGACGGCGACAGCGTGATCACGAGCGGGCTCGCCGGCGCGGTCCTGCACTGGGGCTCGCCGATCACCGCGGATGCCAAGGTCGGCGACGACGCGCACGTCGTCGAGACGCTGCTGTCGTCGAGCGAGGACTCGTGGCTGTCGTCGTCGACCGCGATCGAGCCCGATTTGAAGAAGTACCCCGACGTCGGGTTCGCCGGCCCGCCGGCCGATCTCAAGCCCGAGCAGAAGGGCAAGCAGGTCATGGCGGTCGCGATCACCGGTGGGTTCACCAGCAACGTGCTGCCGAAGAAGGCCGAGCCCGCGGCTCCCGGCGCGCCGCCGGCCGCGGAGTCGCGCGTGATCGCGCACTCGCCGCCCGACGCGCGCGTCGTGGTGTTCGGCTCGTCGGCGTTCGCGTCCGACGACGTCTTGAACCTCGCGCAACAGCTCGACTCCGAGCTCGCCGCGAGCAACGTCGAGCTCGTGCACAACGCGGTGGACTGGTCGCTCGCCGACACCGATCTCCTCGCGATTCGCTCGCACAACAGCGCGGCCCGCGTGCTCACGGTCGAACCGGACGCGCGCGATGGCTGGCGCACCACCAACCTCGTGATCGCGGTCGTCGGGCTCCTGCTCGTCGTCGGCATCTCGTGGTTCAAGCGGCGCGCGGTGACGCCGGTCACCGGGAAGGCGGCGTGATGTTGACGAAGTTCCACAAGGCCCTGCTCGCGCTGCTCGTCGTGCAGATCGGGATCGCGGCGTTCGTGCTCAGCGGTCACGACGACAGCGTCGCGCTCAAGGAGCAGCCCGTGCTCGCCGGGTTCGATGCCGCGCAGGTCACGCGCGTCCAGATCTTCGAAGGCACCGCGCCGGCCAAGGTCGCGGTCGATCTCGCCAAGCGCGACGCCAACTGGGTGGTCGCCTCGGCGTTCGACTATCCGGTCGCGGCCAGCAAGGTGACCGACGCGCTGTCGCCGCTCGCGAAGATGGCGGCGGCCGAGCCGATCGCGACGCAGAGCGCGCGCCACAAGCAGCTGAAGGTTGCCGACGACGACTTCGAGCGCAAGCTCGTGATCACGATGAACGGCAAGGACGTCACGCTGTTCATCGGCGCCGCGGCGGGTGGTCGCCGCACCGCAGTCCGCGTCGGTGGTGAGGGCAAGGTGTGGGGCGCGAGTGGCGTCACCGCCTTCGCGTTCGGCAGCGAGCCGCGGCTGTGGGTCGACACCCGCTATCTCGACGTCCCGCACGACGACGTCGTCAAGATGACGGTGGTCAAGGACGGCAGCACGACCGAGCTGTTCAAGGCCACGCCGTCCCCGACGGGCTCGGGCTCGGGCTCGGGCTCCGCGGCTCCGGCGGGCGCCCCGCAGTGGACCGCGACGGTCAACGGCGCGCCGTTCGTGCTCGCCGCTGACGAGTCGATCGATGTCGCCGCGATCGACCGGGCGATCAGCGGCGCGTCGACGATCGAGCTCGCCGCGCCGGCCGATCCGAAGCGCGACGCGGCACACCCGACCGCGACGATCACGCTCGACCGCAAGGCGACCGGCACGACGACGCCCGCGCCGGTCGTGATCGACGTGATCGCCGACGGCACGAAGTACTGGGTGCACGATCGCAGCTCGCCCAGGGCCATCCTGGTCGACAAGCCCCGCCTCGAGGACAGCGTGAAGCTCGATCGCGATCAGCTGGTCAAGAAGGCGAGCGCGAAGGCCACCAAGCCGCCGATCGGCGCGCCCGGTGGCACGCCTGATATCAAGCTGCCCGAGGGTTTCCCCGGGATGGAGTGATCGGCGACCGGTTTGCGCCTATGATCAGCGCGTGAGCACCGCGCGAGGAGAGATCGTCGAGCTCGCGCGCGCGTACCTCGCCCGCCGGCTCGCGATCCAGGCGAGCCGCACCACCGCGGCGAACACGGCGTTCGCGGTGTCGCGCGAGGAGGCGGCGCACACGCTGTCGGCGACGCACACGCCGGCGACGCCGGTCGCGCCCGAGCTCACCGAGCGGATCGCGGCGGCGCACCGCGCGCTCGCCGAGGCGCTCGGGGCCGCCGCCGAGCCACGGCTCGCCCGGCTCGCGCGGGTGTGCTCGCTACCCGAGGTCGATGTCGCGATCGTCGCGATCCTGATGGCGCCCGAGATCGATCACGAGCTCGAGCGCGCCTACAGCTTCGCGCTCGACGACTTCACGAAGAAGCGGCCGGACCTCGGGTTCGTCGCGCGCCTGCTCGGCGGCATCGACGACCTGCTGATCGATCGGATCCTCGCGCGGTTCGACGAGGGTGCGCCGCTGCGCGCGAATGGCGTGATCTCGATCGGTCCGACCGACGGGCCGACGCAGCTGCGACCGGTGCGCCTCGCCGATCGCATCGTCGCGTTCCTGCGCGGCCACGACTCGATCGACGAGGTCGCGCGCACGCACGTCCGCGTCGGCCGCAGCGTCCACGTCGCCGAGCTCGTGATGCGCGCCGATCTCGTCGAGCAGATCGCGCGCTCGCTCCAGGGCATGCGCCCGCCGCGCGTGTTGCTCGCCGGCCCCGACGGCGTCGGCCGCGGGCTCGTGGTCGAGGCGATCGCCGCCGATGCCGGTCGCGAGGCGTTCCGCATCGACCTCGCGAGCATCGCCGGCGACGGCCTGGTCGCCGAGCGCATGAGCTCCGCGTTCCGCGAGGTCGCGCTGCGCGACGCGATCGCGATCCTCGACGGCTCGGGCCTCACCGAGGAGACCACGTCGCGCGCGTTGACCCTCGCGATCTCGCGCGCGGTCGACAGCCTGTCGATCCCGATCGTGTTCCTGTTCCCGAACCACCCGGGCTGGCTCGTGCGCGCCGTGCCGGACCTCATCGAGCTCGACGTGCCGCCGCCGACCTTTCGCGAGCGCGTCGAGCTGTGGGGGCGCGCGCTCGGTGGTGCCTCGACGCCGTCCGACATCGACGCGGTCGCGAGCCGCTACGCGTTCACCGCGTCGACGATCATGATCGCGGCCCACCGCGCGCTCGGCACCGCGAGGGTCCGCGATCCGGACAGTCGAACCATCACGCTCGACGACCTCGGCGACGCCGCGCGCCTGATGTTCTCGCATCGCCTCGGCACGATGGCGCAGCGGATCCCGACCGGCTTCCAGTGGAGCGACCTCGTCCTGCCGAAGGACACGATGGACGCGCTCAAGGAGATCGTGAACTTCGCGCGCTACAAGCCGTTCCTCCTCGAGGACTGGGGCTTCGCCGCGAAGCTGCCGTATGGCCGCGGCGTGTCGGCGATCCTCGCCGGGCCGCCCGGCACCGGCAAGACGATGGTCGCCCAGCTGCTCGCCAAGGACATCGGGTTCGATCTCTATCGCATCGATCTGTCGCAGGTCGTCAACAAGTACATCGGCGAGACCGAGAAGAACCTCGCGCGCATCTTCGACGAGGCGGAGAACTCGCACGCCGTGCTGTTCTTCGACGAGGCCGACTCGCTGTTCGCCAAGCGCACGAGCGTGACGTCGAGCAACGATCGCTACGCGAACCTCGAGGTCAACTACCTGCTCCAGCGCATGGAGACGTTCGACGGCGTGACACTGCTCGCGACCAACCTCGAGCAGGGGCTCGACGAGGCGTTCAAGCGCCGCGTCCGGTTCTCGGTGCAGTTCGAGCTCCCCGGCGAGGTCGAGCGCCGCGCGCTGTGGCGGAGCATGTTCCCGCCGAAGGTGCCGCTCGCGCCGGTGATCGACTGGGACCTCGTCGCGCGCCAGTTCGAGATGGCCGGCGGCTACATCAAGAAGGCCGCGCTGCGGGCCGCGCTGATCGCGGTCGAGACCCAGCGGCCGATCACCACCGACGATCTGATCGCGGCGGGCCGTCACGAGTATCGCGAGATGGGCCGGATCATCTAAGATGGAGCCATGGGTGATCGACAACTGTCGGCGGATGCGCTGACCAAGCTGCCCGGCGCGATCGGCAAGCTGATTCCAGAGGATCTGTCGGCCTTCTTCTCGGTCCTCGAGCTCGGCTACCTCGCCGCCTCGGCCGACGGGCTCGACGACGCCGAGCGCGATGCGCTGGCCGCGGTCCTCGAGCGCGCGACCGGGGCGAAGATCGATCGCGCCGCGTTCGATGCCCACTTCGAGGACCTCGACGCGACCGTCGCCGCGCTCGGTCGTCGCGAGCGCCTGGCGCGCGCCGCGGCCGACTTCGAGGATGGTCCAGCCCGCGCCGCCGCGCTCCAGTTCGCGGCGCTCGTCGCGATCGGAGACGGCAAGCTCGCCGACGACGAGATGGGTGTCCTCACCGAGGTCGGCGCGATGTTCGAGCTCGCACCCGAGCGCATCACCGCGTTGATCGACGAAGCCGTTGGAGGTCTGTCGTGAGCTTCATCAACCGGATGACGAAGGAAGTGAACTGCAAGATCGTCTACTACGGCCCCGGCCTGTGCGGGAAGACGACGAACCTGCAGTACATGTATGGCGCGACCAAGCCCGAGTCGCGCGGCAAGATGATCTCGCTCGCGACCGAGACCGAGCGCACGCTGTTCTTCGACTTCATGCCGATCGATCTCGGCAAGATCGGCGAGTACAGCATCCGGTTCCACCTCTACACGGTGCCCGGTCAGGTGTTCTACGACGCGAGCCGCAAGCTGATCCTGAAGGGCGTCGATGGACTCGTGTTCGTCGCCGATTCGCAGCCCGGTCGCATGGAAGCGAACATCGAGAGCGCCGAGAACCTCGAGGAGAACCTCTCGCACTACCAGCTGAAGCTGACCGACGTGCCGTACGTCGTGCAGTACAACAAGCGCGACATGCCGGTGGTGTCGACGCTCGAGGAGCTCCGCGAGGCGGTCAACCCGCACAAGGTGCCCGACTTCGAGGCCGCCGCGAAGTCCGGCACCGGCGTCTACGACACGCTCAAGGGCCTGGCGAAGCAGGTGCTTCGCCAGATCGCCAAGAACAAGCCCTGATCAGAGCGGCAGCGGCGAGCGATCGGGGAACAGCGGCGTGACGCGCGCGAGCTGGCGCGCGAGCACCGCGGGATCCGAGGTCGGCTCGCGGCACTTCGTGCTCTCGCACACGAACGCGGTCGCGACGCCGGACAGGGCGTGCTTGCCGTCGAGGAACGGGACGGCCTTGGCGAGCGCGGGAAGCGCGGCGTCGGTGGTGACGACGAGCGTGCTGTTCGGCAGGTAGATGCGGCGCACGACGGCGACGAGCGCATCGGGGCTCGGTCCGACGATCACGATCTCGAGTGGCTGATCGAGGTACGACTCGACCGCGCCGCGCAGCGCCGCGGCCCCACCGCCGCGCGCGAGCGATCCCGCGGCGGCCCCGAACAGCTTCTCGGCCCTGGCGCGCCAGGTATCGTCGCCGGTGAGCTCGCCGAGCCGCAGTAGATCGAGCGCGGCGAGCGCGGCGGCCGATGGCTCGGCGTTGTCGTCGAGCGGGTGGCTGCGCACGATCAGCTGCTCGCTCGCGGCGTCGGTCATGAAGTAGCCGCCGGCGGGATCGCCGAAGCGGCGGTCGAGCTGATCGGCGAGCGTGCGCGCCGCGGCGAGCCAGCGGACGTCGCCGTCGGCGGCGAACAGATCGAGCAGGCCCTGCACGACCGAGACGTAGTCGGTCAGCGTCGCGACCCCGGACGCGCGGCCGGCGCGCCAGCTGCGCGCGAGCCCGTCGCCATCGCGCAGCCGGGCGAGCACGAACGTCGCGGTGCGCTCGGCGATCGCGATCAGCGCCGGGTCGCCGAGCGCGAATCCGACGCGCGCGAACGCCGAGATCGCCAGGCCGTTCCACGACGCGATGACCTTGTCGTCGCGCGACGGCGGTGCTCGCTTCGCGCGGGTGGCGAGCAGCGTCGCGCGGATCGCCTCGAGGTTCGCGGGCGCCGGCGCCGCGCCGAGGTGCAGCACGGTGCGGTTGTCGACCTGCGCGGCGGGATCGCCGACCGAGAAGTAGGCGCCCGCCGAGACCGCGTCGTCGGGCGCGAGCACGGCCGCGAAGTCGCCCTGGGTCCACGTGAAGAACCGGCCCTCGGCGCGCTCGCCGTTGTCGGCCGGGCTGTCGGCATCCGACGCGCCGGCGAAGCCACCGTCGGGCGCCTGCATGTCGCGCGCGAGGTACGCGAGCGTCGTGCGCGCGATCTCGGCGAGCGCGGGGTCGCCGGCGAGCTGCGACGCCTCGAGATAGACGATCGCGAGCTGCGCGTTGTCGTACAGCATCTTCTCGAAGTGCGGCACGAGCCACGCGCGGTCGGTCGCGTAGCGATGGAACCCGCCCCCGAGCTGATCGTGGATCCCGCCTCGCGCCATCGCGGCGAGCGTCGCGGTGACCATGTCGAGAGCGCGCGGATCATCGGTGCGCCGGTGGTAGCGCAGCAGCAGCTCGAGATCGGGCGCGCTCGGGAACTTCATCTTGGCGCCGAAGCCACCGTGCTCGCGATCGAACCGTCCGGCCAGCGCGCGCACGCCGCGCTCGACGACGTCGGCGGTGACGACGCCCCCGCCGTGAACCGGCGTGCGATCGGCGAGCGCGCTCGCGACCTTGGCCGCAGTGTCGGCGAGCTTTTGCGGATCGGAGTCGGCGACCGCGCGGATCTGGCGGAGCGTCTCGAGGAGCTGTTGCTTGCGAAGGAACGTCGCGCCGAACACCGGGCGGCGGTCGGCATCGACCACGAGCGTCATCGGCCAGCCGCCGTCGCCGGTCATCGCGACGACGGCGTCCATGTACACCGCGTCGACGTCGGGGCGCTCCTCGCGATCGACCTTGATACAGATGTAGGTCGCGTTGACGTACGCCGCGACCTCGGCGTCTTCGAACGAGTCGTCCTCCATGACGTGACACCAGTGGCACGTCGAGTAGCCGACCGAGACCAGCACCAGCTTGTGCTCGCGCTTGGCTCGCGCGAACGCGTCGTCGCCCCACGCGTACCAGCTCATCGGGTTGTGCGCGTGCTGCAGGAGGTACGGGCTGGTCTCGCGGATCAGCCGGTTCGTGTACATCGGCGAGCGATCCGGACGCAGGTTGCGCGTGTGCGGCTGGTACGCCGGGCCCTTGGCGACCAGCGCCTCGTGCAGCGAGGTCGCGAGCGCGAGATCGGGCGCGATCACGCCGGGCAGCGGCGGATCGCCCTCCGGCTTGACCGCCGCGCCGCCGCCACACGCCACCAGCGCGACGAGGAACAGCGCGCGAAGCACGCGGGGAGTATGTCAGAACCCGAGCGTGCGCATGGTCCACATCGGACCCCACGTCGTGCGCGCGAACGCGCGCAGCGTCGCGGCGGCAGGATCGGTGCGCAGCGTCGTCGCGTAGGCATCCTGGGTCGCCCACGTGAACTGCGACATCGCGCGGCCCTGGGCGAATCGCGCCATCGCGCGCTGGATGTTCCAGGCGGTGAACCGGCGGAACTGCAGGTTCGTCGCGAAGTACGTCGGGTCCTTCGCCTGCGCCGCCATCGCGGTGGCGATCGCGTAGACCGAGAACTCGAGCGGCCCCATCACCGCGTCGGTCCACGCGCCGGTGTACAGCCCGGCGGCGACCTGACCGACGCCGACCTCGGCACCGTTGATGTACGCGGTCCACTCGTCGAACACGTAGAGCGGCGTGTCGTCCCACCCGGTCTGCCCGGTGATGTACGTCGCGTAGCGATCGCCGTGTAGCGGCAGCGGGATGAACGGCGCGATGTCGGACTTGCGCATCGCCGGCTCGGCGACGAACGCCGCCTTGTTGTCGAGCACGTAGAACGCGTTCCACCCGATCGACGCCGGCGTCTCGTAGTTGCGCAGGTGCGCCTGGATCCCGTGCGTCGTCTCGTGGCCCGCGGTGATCGGATCGCTGTCCCAGTAGGTGTCGCCGTACTGCGACGGCAAGTGCCGCGCGATGTCGGTGAGCTGGGTGCCCCACGCGGCCGCGCCGATCGACGGCTGCTGCGCGGGCCAGGTGAACCACTCGATGCCGGCGGTCGGATCGGGCTCGGTCGCCACCGCGGCGTCCGGATCGCGATTTTCAGTCGCGTCATCCGGCGTCGTCGGCGCGGCGTCGACCGCGGGATCGATCCCGTGCTGCCAGCTGCACCCCACCACCATCACGAGCCCGAGCGCGCATCTCCACATACCCGGACACTACCCGAAACCTCGACGGTTGTTGACTATGCGTCAGTTAATTTGTCGCGCAGCGCCAGCAGCCGGCGGTGGGCCTCGACGCCGGTGATGTACGCGGTGCGCCAGCCCGGCTCGGCGAAGGTGTCCGCCGCCAGCCGCCGATCGATCTCGGCGCACGCGGCGGCGACGATCGCGCGCGCGTCGGCATGCCGGCCTCGGCGGAGCCGGATCTCGGCGTCGGTCAGCGCGATCCAGGCCCAGCCTTCCGCCATGCGGGTCTCTGGTGTCGCGTTGGCGAGCGCGTCCGCCGCGTCGTCGACGCGATCCTGGCCGAGCAACGCGCGCGCGAGGATCGCCCACGCGAACGGCGCATACTTCGAGGCCGCGACCCAGTCCAGCCCGGCGCGGACCTCGCGCTCGGCCTCGGCGAACTCGCCGGCGGCGATCAGGATGTGCGCGAGGTACATCCGACAGCCGGCGACCATGCGGTGGTCCTGCTGCATCGAGTAGTAGTCGAGCGCGCGCCGCTCGTGGTGGAGCGCGGCCGCGAGATCGCCGGACTGGGCGACGACGACGCCGAGGTTGTGGTGCGCGTGCGCCTCGAGCCGGCCGATCTCGCGCTCGCGGGCGCCGGCCATCGCGGTCTCGAGGGCGCGGCGCGCCTCGTCGATCTGGCCGAGCTCGTAGAGGTAGTAGCCGTTGATCGCGAGCTGCTGGAGCGACGGCACGACGTTGCCGCGGCGCTCCTCGCGCTCCTGGACGTCGCGACCGAGGCGAAGCGCGCTCGCGTGATCGCAGACCTCGAGCGCACGCTCGCCGGCGATATCCGCGATCACGATCGCGAGCTCGTCGCTCGGCGCGTGCTTCGCCAGGGCGAGCACCCGCGCGAGCGTGCGCTCGAGCCGCTCGGACCACGCGCGGTCGAACGCGCTGTCGTTGAGCATGAACTGCGCGAGCACGCGTCCGATCGCGAGCGCGGCCTGATCGGTCCCGTCGGCGAGCGCGGCCTCGCACAGCTGCTCGATCAGCACGTCGGTGCCGTCGGTGTGGCCGGTCACGCAACGCATGCAGAGCTGCGTCGAGAACGCGGCGTACCACCGCGGATCGCGCTCGGGCAACTCGCGCACCGCGACGCCGGCGCAGTACTCGGCGTCGTCGAGCGCGCCCGACCAGCGATATGCGGTCGCCCGGAGCTCCTCGAGCGCGCCGAGCGCTTCGCCGCGCAGGCCCGAAGCCGCGAGCGCGCCGAACCGCAACACGGCCGCGAGATCCCACGCCGCGTGCGCGTGCTCGGTCGCCGTGGCCCACCACGCGGTGGCCTCGGCGGCCATCGTCGCGGCCGCGAAGTGACCGGCGATCACCGCGGGCGCGATGCCGTCTCGCGCGACGAGCCACGCCGCGGCACGGCGATGGGCGAGCGCGCGATCGCGTTCGGGGAGCGCGGCATACGCGGCGTCGCGCACCAGGTCGTGACGGAACGCCGCGTCGATCGGGTTGATCAGATCGATGACCTCGGCGGCCTCGAGGGCGCGCAGGCTCGCGGCGATCTCCTCGGGGGTGATCGGCGCGAGCACCGCGACGACGCCGTCGCGCGTGAAGTCGCGACCGAACACGCTCGCGGCGCGCAGCACGCGACGCAGGTCGGGCGCGAGCCGATCGAGGCGCGCCTGGACGATCGCCACCGCGGCGAGCGGCGAGTGGCGATCGGTCGGCCCCGCGGCGGCACGCGCGAGCTCCTCGAGCAGGAACGGGCTGCCGCCGGCGTGCTCGATCAGGCGACCTCGGCGTTCGGCGTCGAGCTCGGGCGCGACCTCGGCGAGGTAGTTGGCGGCCGCGCGCGCGGTGAGCGGCGCGAGCGCGATCGTGTTGACGCCGCGCGACTCCCACAGGCGCGCGTGGGCGGTCGCGAGCTCCGGCCGCGCGGTGCCGAGCACGAGCAGCGGCCGGTTGCGACAGGCTCGCAACAAGCCATCGACGATCGCGAGCGACGTCGCGTCGGCGAGGTGCAGATCATCGATCGCGAGCACGAGCGGCTGGCGCTCGGTGACCGCGCCGACCCAGTCTTCCCAGCCGCGGCGCACGAGCTCCGCGCGCGCCGACGCGGTCTCGGCGGCCGCCAGGCCCCACGGCTCGTGCAGCATCGCGCCGAGCGCGGTGACGATCCGGTCGCGCTCGACCGCGCGCTGGTCGTCGAAGTGGAGCGCGATCGTGCAGTCGAGCCGGTGCCGCCGCTCCTCGGACGTCAGCTCGTCTCCGAGCCCGACGACCCAGCGCACGAGCTGCGCGAGCAACGCGTATGGCGCGCCGGCCGCCATCGGATCGGCGCGCACGGTCCACAGCGCGGTCTCGGCGGGGAGACCGCGCGCGACCTCGGTGACCAGTCGCGTCTTGCCGAGCCCGCTCTCGCCGAGCACGACCGCCACGCTCGCGACGCGCTCGCCGAGACACTCGTCGGCGATCCCCTGCAGCATGCGGCGCTCGCGCTCGCGACCGACGAACGGTGCGATCTTGCCGCGGCCGTTGGCCTGCTCGCCGCCGAGCCAGCGCGCGTCGCGATCGATCTCGATCCGGTGCGTGCGCGCGAGCAGGTCCGCCGACACCGAGTCGAGCCACACGCGCCCTGGCTGGCGCACGAGCAGCGCGGTCGCGCGATCGATCACCTCGCAGCCGGCGGCCGTCGCGGTCAACGGGCCGGTCGCGAGCGCGACGTGGAGGTGCGGATACGCCTTGGCGAGCGCGGCGGCCGAGCGGGCGGCGAGCGCGACGCGATCGACGAGCTCGGCGGGCTCGTCGACCGACACGACGAGCGTGCCGTCGGACAGGTTGACCGAGCGGCTCGCGAGCTCGCCGATGATCGGCGTCAGGTCGGTCTCGCTGACCAGCTCGACGGTGGCGCCGGACGCGGTCGCGTCGGGCCCCCGGGCCAGCACGACCGTCGCGATGCGGGTCTCCTGACGCGTCACCGCGATCGCGTCGTCCGATCGGACCTGCTCGATCGCGAGCCACACCGCGGGCAACAGCGCGACCAGCGCGCCGCCGTCGGTCGGTCGCTCGAACGGATCGCGCGCGAGCATCCGATCGAGCAACGCGTCGAGCGCGGGCGGCACGCTGGCGAGGAAGTCGCGAACCCGCGGTGGGTTCGCCATCACCTTCGCGGCCATCAGCGAGATCGCGTCGGGACCGGCGAACGGCGTCTGCCCGGTGAGGCACTCGAACACGACGCAACCGAGGCTGTAGATGTCGGCGCGCGGGCCGACGGCCTGGCCGGTCGCCTGTTCGGGCGCCATGTAGCGCGGCGTGCCGATGATCCCGCCCATCGTCACCGCGGTGTCCTCGTCGCGGCGCGCGATGCCGAAGTCGACGATCACCGCCTGGGCGGCGTCGCGGTCGACGAGCATCAGGTTGCGCGGCTTGATGTCGCGATGGACGATGCCGCGCGCGTGGGTCGCCGCGAGCCCGTTCGCGATCCGCTCGAGCAGCGCGCAGCAATCCGCGACCGGTAGCGGCCCGCTCTTCAGGCGCGTCCCGAGATCGATGCCCTCGAGCCAGTCCATCACG
Organism: Haliangiales bacterium; assembly: GCA_038321315.1. Taxonomy (GTDB): domain Bacteria; phylum Myxococcota_A; class Polyangia; order Haliangiales; family Haliangiaceae; genus JABFXX01. Next base: position 19,456 of record JBBQEX010000097.1, read on the forward strand.
AGGTAGGCACGGTCGCCCTCGCGGCGGTGATCGATGTAGCGCACGATGCTCGGGTGGGAGAGCTCGGCGAGCGCGTTGATCTCGCGCGCGAGCCGCAGGTCGTGGCTGCCGATCAGCTTGACCGCGACGCGCTCGCCCGACCGGCGATCGATCGCCCGATACACCGTGCCCATGCCTCCGGTCGCGCCCACGCCCTCGATCTCGTAGCGGTCGCCCACGAGATCGCCCGCGTGGAGCGCCGAGCCGATCACCCGATCAGTATGTCACGGCGCCGAATCGTAACGAATCGCCGTGTACGAGCCGTGATACTGGACGTCGATCGCGTTTCCCGACGGCGTCACCATCGCGTCGAATTCGTGCGCGTAGGGCGTCGCCGAGCTGCAGCCCGGCTCGTCGATGAAGGTGGCTTCGGTCGCCGACTTCCACGCGACGAACAGCATGACGTGATGATCGTTGTTGACCGCATCGCCGGGGCGCAGCTCGGCGGCCGCGATCACGTGGGTGAGGTCGGTCCGGTAGGGGGCGAAGTCGTTGGTGGTGCGACCCGGCGCCGGCAGCATCCACGCCCACGACACCAGCCCCGAGCAGTCCGAGCGATACGGATCCCAGTCGGCGTTCGACTCGCGCTCGCACGTCATCGGGCAATCGGCATCGAGATCGGTGTGGTGATTCGGCGCCTGGCAGTAGTGCAGCTTGGCCTCGACCCACATCCGCGCCCGCTCGATCGACGCGACTCCGGGCACGGGCGACGTGGCATCGGGGCCCGTCACGCCGCCATCGTCCTCGCCACCCGCCGGCGCGCCGCCAACCGAACCGGTGCAACCACCGAGGGCGAACAGGATCACGACGAGGGGTGACCTGCGCATCGGTGGTCGAGTTTGCACGAGGGATGCCCCGAACGCGAGACCAACGTTCGCGGACTTGGGCGCGGCCAGAGGTGGCGAGTCGACCAGCCAGGCTATGCTCGCGGTCAGGATGGTAGCGACCGGCGACGTTGCGGTCTGCCCGACCTGCGGTCAGGCATACCCGTCCCGCATCGGGCACTGCGCGAACGACGGCACCAAGCTCGTCCAGCGCCGGGCCCACGCGATCAGCGTCAGCGGCCGCGTGCTCAACAACCAGTACCTGGTGGGCGAGCCGATCGGCGAGGGCATGCTCGGCGCGGTCTACGGCGGCAAGCAGTACGCGATCGATCGCGACGTCGCGATCAAGGTGATCAAGCCGTCGCTGATCGCCGATCCGGCCGCCGGCGAGCGCCTGTTCCACGCGGCGCGCGCGGCGTGTCAGCTCGCGGGCCCCTCGGTCGCGACCGTGTTCGACATCGGCCGCACCGAGGATGGCGTGACCTACGTGATCGCCGAGTACGTCCGCGGCCACGCGCTGGCGCAGGATCTCGCGACGAAGATCCCGAACTACCAGGCCGTCGCGGTCGCGATCCAGATGTGCGACGCGCTCGCGACCGCGGCCGCGATCGGGCTCGGCCACGGCGATCTCAAGCCGCACAACGTGTTCGTGCTCGACGATGGAAAAGGCGTCAAGCTCGCCGACTTCGGCCTCGCCCGCGCGCTGATCCACGATCCGTGGTCGATGCCGCCGGAGCTCGCGCGCTACGTCGCGCCCGAGCTCGCGAACCTGCCGGAGATCGAGCCGCGCTCCGATCTGTACTCGCTCGGCTGCATCCTCTACGAGATGCTCGCCGGCAAGCCGGCGTTCGACGATCCGTCGACCAAGGGGCTGCTCGACAAGGCGATGCATGACATGCCCGCGCGGCTGCCGCGCGAGGTGCCGCCGGCGCTGTCCGCGATCGTGATGCGCCTGCTCGCGAAGACGCCGCGCGAGCGCTACCAGTCGGCGTCGGAGGTGCGCGCCGCGCTGATGCCGATGAACCCGACCGCGTCGACTGCGCCGGCGACGGTCAGCGCACCGGGCGCGTTCGCCGACGCGCCGAGCCAGCCGTACCGCCGCGATCGCACCGGTCCGAACACGCAGCCGCCGATGACGGTCTCGCGCACCGGCGCGACACCCGGCTCGGGCAACTCGCAGGCGCCCGCCGGCTTCGGCGTGTATCACCCCAAGACCGGCGCGCATCCGCAGCCGATCATCCCGGGTGGCCAGTCGGGCGTCTATCACCCGAAGACCGGCGTCCACGCGCAGCCGAACGTGCCGAACTACGCGCCGGTGCCGGTGCCGGTCCCCCTGCCCGCGCCGCTGCCGACGCCCGAGCCGCCGAAGAGTCGGCGTGCGCTCGTGATCGCGATCGTCGCGATCGTGCTGTCCGGTGGCGGGGTGCTCGCCTACCTCGCCGCGACCGGGGCGCTGTGATCGACGCATTCGATCGCCTGGTCGCCGCGATCAACGCGCCCTCCGATCGCGCGCTGCTCGAGCGCGCGGTGACGCCGACCGTGCATGTCGATCGCCATCAGCCGGGCGACGCCGCGATCGCCGAGCAACTCGACGGCATCGACGCGGTCGCCCGGTGGTTCGCACGCACGCCCGAGAACTGCGTGTTCGGCCTCGCCGACGCCCCGCGCGACCTCGCCGACGGTCGCTGCGAGGTCACCTACACGATCTCCGCCGGCGAGTTCACCAACCGCGGCCTGTGGACCGCGACGCTCGACGATGGCCGCATCGCCGCGCTCGCCCACTACCCGTTCTCGCTATGACCGCCGAACCCGAGCTCCTGCAGCGCATCCTCGACGCGCCCGACGACGACGCCCCGCGGCTGGTCTACGCCGACTGGCTGATCGAGCAGAACGATCCGCGCGGCGAGTTGATCCAGCTCCAGTGCCGCCACGCCGCCGAGGCCGACGACGGCCGCAAGCGCGCGATCAAGATCGCCGAGAACAAGCTGATGAAGGCGCACGAGGCCGGGTGGATCGCGCCGCTCCGCGCGCTGTTGCCGGCGCAGGTCTCGCTCGAGCGCTACGCGTTCGAGTGGGCGCGCGGCTTCATCGAGTACGCGCGCATCACGCCCGCGTGCATGCCGGTGCTCGCCGAGCTGCTCGCGCGCGCGCCGCTGCTGCGCAGCCTCGATCTCCGGCCCGACGTCACGACGATGGACGCGACGCGCCTCGCGTTCCCCAAGCTCGACGGCTGCCTCGAGTCGCCGTTGATCGAGCGCTTCACGACGCTGGTCGTCGGATTGCCTGGCGGCGGCAACCTGGTCGCCCACGAGATCGCCGCGGCGAAGCCAGCGCGGAACGTCACGCGGCTCGGGGTCATGGCATCGGTGTGGGGCGATCAGCTGCGGTTCTTCGACGTCGAGCCCGAGCGGCTGGTGTTGACCGAGGTCGGCGCGCGCGCGCTCGCGCAGTCGACGAACCTCGCGCAGGTCCGCCACCTCCACCTCGACTCGAACCGGATCACGCTCGATGGCGTCCGCGAGATCGCGAACGGGCGGTGGCAACTCGAGACGCTCGACCTCGGCCACAACGCGCTGCCGACCGAGGGCCTGGCCGACGCGCTCGACGGTCCCGCGCTCGCCGGCCTGCGGGTCCTCCGGATCGCGGGCAACGGCCTCGCGCCGGCCGAGGCCGCCCGGCTCGCGAGCGCCAAGGTCCTCGCCAACGTGCGCGAGCTCGATCTCGAGAGCTGCGCCCTCGGAGCGCCCGGCACCGAAGCGTTCTGCAAGGCCCTCGCGCTCCCCGCGCTGCGCCGGCTCCGCATCGAGCGCAACTCGCTCGGCGACGCCGGCGGCAAGGCGATCGCCGGATGCGCGGGACTCGCCGCGCTCACCGCGCTCGAGGCCGGCCACAACCGCATGGGCGTCAAGGCCGGCACCGCGATCGCGACGTCGCCACACCTCGCGCGCCTCGAGCGGCTCCTGCTCAACGAGCCGAAGTGGAAGCCGGAGATGACCGCGCTGTTCGCCGGCAGCAAGACGCTCGCGAACACCCGGATCTACCTCAAGGGGCGCCTCGTCGGGCGCCTGTGAATTGGGGACGGTTTCAGCTCTGGCCCCTTTTGGCGTACGCCAAAAGGGGCCA
>JBBQEX010000098.1:0-23365 GCA_038321315.1 Haliangiales bacterium
GATCCGCAGGCGCTCGTCGTCGCGACCTCGGCGCTCGCCGCGTTCGAGCTCGTCGGGTTGCCCGAGGGCGTCCTGCCACTCACCCAGGCCGTCGTCTATCTCGCGCTCGCGCCGAAATCGAACCGCGCGCTGACGACCTACGCCGCCGCGCGCAAGCTCGTGCGCGAGCGTGGCGCGCTACCGGTGCCGGCGAAGCTGCGGCCCGACTCGGCGGCCGGGCGCGCGCTGGGCCACGGCCAGAACTACAAGTACCCGCACGACTTCGAGGGCCAGTACGTGCCGGAGGACTACCTGCCGGACGCGTTGGTCGGCGAGCAGATCTACACGCCGAGCGAGGCCGGCTTCGAGGCCGAGCTCGCGGCGCGGCTCGCGGCGTTGCGGAAGAAGAAGCGCGACCGCTGATCGAACTGCGCAACGCCCTTCGGCGTTGCTGCAACCTCTCAGGCGAGCCGGATCCAGCGCGCCTTGGCGGCTTCCACCTTGCCCGAGAAGCTCTGCGGGAAGTGGTGGAGCACGTAGGCGAAGGCCTGCTGGATCAGCTCGCGATCGAGCGCCTCGGGGACTTCCATGTTCTGGTCGTGCGGATCGGGACGGATCCCGTGGCGAACGATCTCGGTCAGGCGCAGCACGTGAAGTCGATTGACGAACAGTGCGTGCGCGATGCCGAGGAACAGCTCTTCGGTAGCGGGGTCCAGGGCCATGGCTGGCGTGTTTGGTACCACAGATGGCGCTTCAGATCACTTCCTGGGCGGTGCCCTCAGTGCTTGATCGTCGTCACCAGCCCGATCAGGCGGGCGTTCGGCACGATCTGGTACCCGGCGACATCGACGTTCTCGAGCACCACGTTGTCCTCGTGCCACAGCGGCACGATCGGCACGTCGTCGGCCAGGATCCGCTGGACCTCCCCGTAGATCACCTTGCGCCTGGCCATGTCGAGCTCGGCGCGGCCGGCGACGGTCAGGCGATCGACCTCGGCGCTGCGGTAGCGCCAGCGGTTGCCGCCGTCGGGGTTGCTCGGGACCGGGATGCGCGACGACTGGAAGTAGTTGAAGTACATGTCGGGCTCGTTGATCTCGCCGGTCTGCATCGACGCGAGCTGGTAGTTGCCCTTCTTGACGTCGACGAAGAACGTCGCGAACTCGAACGAGCGCACCTCGACCGTGATCCCGATCTCGGCGAGCTGGGCCGCGATCACCTTGGCGATCGAGATCCGGAACGCGTCGGTCGACGTCTTGTACGTCAGGTGGAGATCGTGGACGCCGGCCTCGGCAAGCAGCGCGCGCGCCCGCGGCAGATCGCGATTCCACCGCGTGACGTCGCCGCGGTAGGCCCAGTGGCTGGGCGGGATCATCCCGGTCGCGAGCACCGCGCGGCCGCCGAACTTCGCGGCGATGATCGCGGGCCGATCGAGCGCGAGCGCGATCGCCTGCCGCACGCGCAGATCGCGCAGCGTCGGATCGTCGTTGTTCATCATCAGGTACGTCAAGATCACGCTCGGTGCCGCGGCGACGTGGATGCGCGGGCGATCGCGAACCTCGTCGACCAGGTCGAGCCGCGCCGCGTTCTGCACGAGGTCGACCGAGCCGCCGACCAGCATCAGCATGCGCGCGGCGTCGTTGCGCACGACGCGGATCTCGACGTGCGGCGTGCGCGCCGGCGTCGCGTAGTACGGATTGGCGTCGAGCAGCGCGCGGGTGTCGGTGAGCTCGCGCAGGCTGTACGGCCCGGCGCCGAGCTTGGTGCGCGCGGCCACGATGCCGAAGTCGATGTCGGCGCGGAACGTCGCGAGCGGCTCGCGCAGGTGGAACCGGGCGGTGTGCGCGTCGATCGCCTCGACCGAGGTGAACCGCTCGGAGAACCCGCGATGAAACAGGCTGTCGGAGTCGCTCGCGAGCATCGACGCGTAGGTCGCCGCGACGTCGCTGGCGAGGACCGGCGCGCCGTCGGAGAACCGCGCCGAGGTCTTGATCGTCACGTCCCACGTGCGCGGATCGATCGGCGTGATCTGATCGGCGAGATCGGTGCGCGGCAACGAATCGAGCGTGTCGAGCGAGGTCAGCCCGGCGTAGACCAGCTTGCAGAGCTTGCTGTCGTAGCTCGAGATCGCGTAGCGCGGATCGACCGAGGCCATCGGCTCGGGCGAGATCACGACGATCGTGTCATCCGGCGTCCGGCGCGTCCGCGGCGAGCAGGCCGCCACCACGACGAGCAGGATGATAACGTGGTGGCGTGAAGTGGCTGCCGGCATGCGTGGCGATCGCGGTCAGTATGATCCCCGTCTTGGTCGGGTCGCAACCCGCGCCGACGCCGCACGACGACGAGGATGACGAGGTCGCGATCGGCTCGAACAAGGTGCCGGTCGCGCCCAAGGATGCCAAGGCGCGCGAGACCTGGGTCGCCGACAAGCTCGCCGCGGCGCTGTCGTCGCGCCCCAAGCTCGCGAAGGTGCACGTCGCCGTCGCGGTCACCGACCTGGTGACCGGCAAGCCGGTGTGGGCTCACGACGCGACCGTGCCGATGAACCTGGCGTCCAACGCCAAGCTCTTGACCTCGACCGCGGCGCTCGCGACGCTCGGCAGCGCGTTTCGCTGGCGCACGGCGGTCTACGCGGCCGAGCTCCCCGACAAGACCGGCAAGGTGAAGGGCGACCTGTTTCTCCGCGGCCGCGGCGATCCGCTGCTCTCGGTCAACGATCTACGCGGGCTCGCCGACGAGATCACCGCGCACGGCATCACGAGCATCGACGGTCGCCTCGTGATCGACGACACCTACTTCGATCAGGTCGTCGATCCGCCGCACTGGAACGAGCAGAAGCAGGAGCGCGCCGGGTTCCGCGCGCCGATCGCCGGGCTCGGCGTCGCGCGCAGCGCGGTGACCGTCGTGGTGACCGCGGATCCGAGCGATCCGAGCCGCGCGAACATCCGGTTCGAGCCCGACGCCGGCGACTACGTCAGGCTCGGCAAGCACGAGGTCACGACGGTGACCGAGGGCCGCACGAAGATCCGGATCGAGGTCAAGGCCAAGGCCGATCATCTCGAGGTCGACGTCGCCGGCACGATCCGCGCGACCGATGGCTCGTTCGATCCGCGCAAGCGTGTCGACGATCCGGGGCGGTTCGCCGCCGAGGTGTTCAAGAAGCTGCTCGCCGAGCGCGGGATCAAGATCAAGAAGATCGAGCGCGGCGCGATCCCGACGACCGCGAAGCTGATCGCGACCCACGACAGCGGCACGCTCGCAGCGGCGCTGCGCGAGATGAACAAGCTGTCGGACAACTACATCGCCGAGAGCGTGCTGAAGACGCTCGGAGCGGAGACCAAGAAGCCGCCCGGCCCGGCGACCTGGGCCGACGGCACCGCCGCGGTGGCCGCGTACCTCGCGACGATCGGCCTCCCCGCCGGCAGCTATCGCGCCGACAACGGCTCGGGGCTGTTCGACGCCACGCGGGTGACCGCGCAACAGCTCGTCACGATCCTGACCGCGGCGCACGCCGACTTCCGGATCGGCCCCGACCTCGTCGCGTCGCTCCCGATCGGCGCCCAGGACGGCACGCTCGCGAAGCGCTGGCACGGTCATCCGGCGAGCGGTCGCGTCCGCGCCAAGACCGGCACGCTCGACAAGGTCACGACGCTCGCCGGTTACATCGGGACCGACGGTGGCCACCTGCTCGCGTTCGCGATCCTGTTCAACGATCTGCCCGGCGGCTCGCGACCGATCGCGCGCGAGGCCGCCGACGAGATGATCGACGTGCTCGCTGCCTACCTCGGCGCGCGGTAGCTGTGGTATCCGATCGGCATGGCAGACCTCAAGGGAACCAAGACGCACGGAAACCTCAAGGACGCGTTCGCCGGTGAGTCGCAGGCGAACCGCCGCTACCTCTACTTCGCGAAGATCGCGGACGTCGAGGGGCACCCGGATCTCGCGGGCCTGTTCCGCGACACCGCCGAGGGCGAGACCGGCCACGCTCACGGCCACCTCGACTACCTGAAGCGCGTCGGCGATCCCGCGACCGGCGAGCCGCTCGGCGACACGTCGCTGAACCTCAAGGCGTCGATCGCCGGCGAGACCTACGAGTACACGCAGATGTACCCGGCGTTCGCCAAGACCGCCCGCGAGGAGGGCTTCGAGGAGATCGCCGAGTGGTTCGAGACCCTGGCCCGCGCCGAGCGGTCGCACGCCGGTCGGTTCCAGAAGGGCCTCGACACGCTCCAGTAGGGATGGGAAAACGGCAGGGCAATGAGCCTGGTCCGTCCCATCACCCGTCGCGACATCAAGGGCCCCTCGCTGTACGGGCCGATCCGCGATGACTACCGCAACCGGGTCATCGCGCTGAAGCGCCCGAGGCGCGCGCTCGTCGGAGATCGCGTCTCGCTCGTGTTCGAGAACCGGCACACGCTCACGCTCCAGATCGAGGAGATGTGCCGTGCCGAGGGCCTCACACGCGACGACCAGATCGAAGCGGAGATCGAGGTCTACAACGCGCTGATGCCGACCGCGGACTCGCTGTCGGCGACGTTGTTCATCGAGCTGCCGCCCGACGCGGACCCGTACGTCGCGTTGAAGGCGCTGGTCGGGCTCGACGAGCACGTCGTGCTCCACGTCGGGTCGCACGCGATCCGCGCCGCGTTCGAGCCCGGCCGCTCGACCGCCGACAAGATCTCCGCGGTGCAGTACATCCGGTTCCCGCTCGAGCCCGCGGCACGCACCGCGCTGCAGACCGAGGGGACGGAGATCGTCCTCGAGATCGATCACCCGAACTATCGCCATCGGGTCCCGTGTCCCGAGGCCACCCGCGGCTCGCTGGCGGCCGACTATGCGTAGCGCGTGGATGCTGCTGGTGATCGCCGCCTGCGGCGGCGCGCAGCGCGAGCAGATCGCGCGCGAGCAGGTCGACTTCCAGTGCAAGGATCGGATCGCGAGCTACGTGGCGTCGGGGGCGATGGCCGCCAACGAGGTCGGCGCCCAGCTCGACTGCAAGGCCGAGGGCCCGCGGGTCAAGCGCTGGCGGACCGCGAAGGACGGCAAGCACGACGAGCAGACGATCCCGATCACGCCCGGCGAGTTCGACAAGGCGTGGAAGGAGATCAACGGCACCGGCTGGGAGAACCTGAAGGACTGCACGAACGGCTCGACCGGCAAGCGCGACCCGCTCTACGTGTTCGACGTCAAGGACGACCAGAACAGCGCGTCGTTCTCGTGCCAGGCGACGTCGGTGCCGTACCCGTACAACGACATCGTCGATCCGATCAACGCGCTCGGCGTCGCGCACAAGGGCCAGCTCGGCGACGACGAGCCGTCCGACGTCAAGGCGCTCGACAAGAAGGACAAGAACCGTTGACCTTCGAGCTCCGAGGCACCGGCGCCGTCGTCACCGGAGCGAGCCGCGGCATCGGTCGCACGATCGCGATCGCCCTCGCACGCGAGGGTGCCCATGTCGCCTTGTGGGCGCGTGACCACACCGCCCTCCGTGGGGTCGCGACCGAGATCGAGCAGGCGGGCGGGAAGGCCCTCGCGATCGTGTGCGACGTGACCCAGTCACAGATGGTCAACGAAGCGGCCGATCTCGTGAGACGATCGATGCCCCCGGTGCGAGTCCTCGTGAACAACGCTGGAGCGGTCGTGCGCAAGGCGACCGTCGCGACGAGCGATGCCGACTGGCGCATGATCATGGCGACGAACCTCGACGGCACGTTTCACGTCACGCGCGCGTTCCTCACCGATCTCGCGCGCGGTCAGGGCGGCCGCATCATCAACATCGCCTCGCGCGCCGGACGTGAAGGCACCATGTTGCTCGCCGCGTACTGCGCCGCGAAGCATGGGGTGGTCGGCCTCACGCGCTCGCTTGCCCTCGAGCTGCGCGCTGCTAAGGTCTCTGTGAATGCGGTCTGCCCTGGCAGTGTCGACACGCCGATGCTCCGCCAGGGCATTCCCGATGCGAGCCCCGAGATGACCCCCGAAGACATCGCGAGAGCAGTCTTGTTCCTCGCCAAAGATGCACCGGATGCCATGACCGGCACGTGCATCGACGTGTTCGGATAGAGGCCGGTCCGATGCGCGACATCTCCCTCGGTGATCCCGTCGCGCTCGAACAACTTCCGATCTTTCCGCTGCCGAACTGCGTCTTGCTCCCCGGCGGGCTCCTCCCGCTCCACGTGTTCGAGCCGCGCTACCGCGAGATGACCCGCGATGCGCTCGCGAGCCACCAGCTGATCGGCGTGACGCGCCTGCGCCCGGGCTTCGAGTCGACCTACTACGGTCGCCCACCGGTGTACGAGCGGTTCGGTGTCGGCCGCATCATCTGCTCCGAGGAGCTGCCCGACGGGCGGTTCGCGCTGCTCCTGCGCGGCGTCGCGCGCGTCGAGCTCGCGTCCGAGTTGCCGGCCGAGCGCGCGTATCGCCGCGTCGTCGCGCGCGAGCTGGTCGATGCCGAGATCGATCCGACCGACGCCGCCGATCATCGCGCGCGCCTGATCTCCTTGTGCGATCGGCTCGCCGAGGTGCTCGAGCAAGGCGGCCCGCAGCTCCGCGATCTCGTGCGCACGTTCGACTCGCCGGGTGCGTGCGCCGACGCGGTCGCCGCCGCGCTGGTCCAGGACACCGACGCGCGCCAGCAGCTCCTCGAGGCGTGCTGTCCGCTCGAGCGCCTGCAGCGCACGATGGGCCACGTCGGCCACCTCTTGTGCGAGCTCGCGCCGTGCGAGATGTCCGTCAACTGATCGTCTAGTTGGACGCGTCGGGCACGCGGACGCAGAGCTCCGACGCGCACACCAGCCCGGTCGCGCACGCGGTCGCCGCGGTACACGACGCGCCCTCGCCACCCGGTGCCGCGAGTGGTGGCGGCTGTGGTTGCTGCGGTTGTGGCGGTGGCGGGTAGTAGCCCGGCGGCGGATAGCCGTAGCCCGGCGGCGGATACGCCATCGGCACCGGGCCGTTCGGCGACTCGGGATGCGCGCGCGCCCACGCGAGGTGGTGGTCCCGGCAGGCCGAGATCCGCGTGAAGCCGTACACCGCGCTACCGCCGAAGATCACCGGCAGGATGAACCCGCTCGCGGTCGTCTTGTTCTGCGGATCGGTGCCGTTGGACTTGTCGATCAACGCGGTGACCACCGCCGCCGCGGTGAGGATGCCGAGCCCGAGGTCGATGAACGGATCCATGCTCTGGTCGGTACACCCGACGTAGACCTGCGGCGGATTCGGCTGATCACCCGGGCCGTGCACGTTCATGAACGAGCACCCCGTCACCCCGAGCAACGCCACGACCGCGGTGGTTCTGAGCATCCCGATCGATCGTAACGCCGACGACCGTCGCTGGGCTCGATCTCACGTCCTACTCACTTGTTCATGACGCGAGCTGCTCGCGCGCCCTCACTTCTTCGGGACGTAGCCCTCTTTGCGCTTGAGCATCGCGCGCTTGTCGGCGTCGTACTTTGCCGCCGTCGCGCTGCCGATGTTGCCGAGCCGGGTCTGCCCCGGGCTCCCGATCTTGCCGAAGCGCGTGTAGTGCGTCGCGCCGTGGACCTCGATCTCCCAGAACTTGTTCTCGCCGTGGTGCACGAGGGACACGAAGAAGTCGGGGTTCGCCTTCTTCGGCGCGGGGGCCGCGGCTTCTTCGGGCGCCTCGGGCGCCTCGGGCTCGGACTTGGGCATGGGCTGTTTCTTCGCTTTCTTGGGTTTGTCTTCGACCGAGCCCTTGGCGATCGCGCTGACCGGCTTGGCCTCGGACTTCGGTGGCCACTCGGCGTCGATCCGGACGCCGACCCACGACGGGAACCGGGGCACGCCGTCCTCGGTGAGCTCCTGGTAGCGGAACGTGATGATCGTGTCGATCTCCGGCGGGTCGTCGCGCTCGGCGTCGGTGAAGCCGGTGCCGACGTTGAACGTCGCGCCGCTCGGCAGCCTGCAGATCAGCGCGCCGAGCCGGCCCTTGTGCTTGCCGGCGCCCGGCGCGTGGCCGATCACCTTGGCCTCGGCGTCGTGGAACGTCTTGACCTTGAGCAGCGAGGTCGAGCGCCCGACCTCGTATTTCGACTCGGGCCGCCGCAACATCAGGCCCTCGCCGCCGAGCGCCTCGACGCGCGCGAGCTCCTCGCGCAGGTGATCGAAGTCGCGGCACGGCACGTGTTCGAGCGCGCGCGCGTGCGGCGCCTCGGAGCGGCCGAGCACCGCCTTCACGTGCTCGATGCGCTCCTCGAAGCCGCCGGTGGCGTTCGGTGCGTCGAACACGACGTAGGTGACCTTCTTCCACTCCTCGCCGGCGGCGCCGGAGCGGACGATGCTGATCGTCTTGTTGAACATCTTGCGATCGACCCACAGCTCGCCGTCGAGCGTGTCGGCCGGTAGATCGGCGACGAACCAGTCGGGCGCGTAGAACTTGTTGCCCTGGCGCGACAGGAAGCCTTCGCCGTCCCAGTACGCGCGCACGCCGTCGAGCTTCTCGCTCATCCACCAGCCGCTCGGATCGTGGTCGGTCTCCCACTTGTGCGCGAGCAGGACCGGCGGGGCGGTCTCCTTCTCCGCCTTCTTGCTGCCACCGGACGACGCGCGCACGGTGCCGTCGCCACCGCCGCTGCGCATCACCTGGGTCGAGCCGACGCGCGCGACCTCGACCTCGGCACCGAGGTACGCGCGCAGGTGCTTGCACGTGCGCATGTCGATCGTCGCGCCCTGGTTGCGCCACGCGGGACACGTGCACGAGTAGACGTTGCCCTTGCGCGACAGCGTGTAGGTCGAGCTCGAGCCCTCGACCTCGACGTCCTCGCCATCCTCGAGCGTCGCCATCGCTACTCGCGATAGCCTTCGCCGGCGAGCGTCTTCTTCAGACGATCGTGGGCCTTCTTCGCGGCCTCGGGGCTCGCGTAGGTCTCGACCGAGTCCATGCGGACGGTCTTGCCGTCGAGGTAGAGCTGGACCTCGACCTTGCGCGTGCCGGCCTCGAGCGTCATGCGCAGGCCGCCACTCGGCTTGGCCACGGGCGCCGGCGCGGCGGGCTTGGCGACCTTCTTCGGCGGCGCCTCGTCCTCATCCTCGTCACCGCCCTCGTCGCCGTCGGCTCCCTCGTCCTCGTCCGCTTCCTCGTCGCCGCCGCCGCCGCCCTTGTCCTCGTAGCCCTTCTTGCGCTTCTCGTTGACCAGCTTGGCGTATTCCTTCTCGGCACCGTCGGGGCTCGGGAAGTCCTTCACCTGGGTCTGGCCGTTCGAGCCGATCTTGCCGTAGTTGACGTACAGCGTCTTGCCCTCGACGCGCGCGCGCCAGAACTTGCTCGACGTTCCCTCTTCGAACTCGAGATGGACGGTCCAGTCACTCATCGGTCACTCCTTCGTCTCGAGCTTCTTCAACCGCTCCATGAACGCGCGGCCGCGCTCGGGGTCGGTCATCATGATGAACGCGGCCATGCCCTTCAGCTGGTCGAGCGACTCGCCCTCCTTGCCGGGGCGGCCGAGCTCGCGGTTCTTGATCGCGGCGCGGAGCCTGCGCTGGGTCTCGCGCGGCACGCGGGCCGGCGGGCGGTTCGCGGCGCCGTTGACGACGAGCCCGGTGATCCGCTGGCGCGAACCCGAGCGCATCACGCGCGTCTTCTTCGGATGGATCTCGAAGCCCTCGGCGCGGACGATCATCTTGACCGCGCGCAGCAGCGTGCCGATCTCCGACTTGTCCGTGCCGTGCCACGAGAACGCGAGGTCGTCGGCGTAGCGCGTGTAGCGACAGCCGAGCCGCTTCGCGAGGCCGGACAGCCGGCAATCGAGCCGAAGGCACAACGCGTTCGTGATCGACGGGCTGGTCGGCGCACCCTGCGGCAGCGAGCGCGGCCCGGTCGCGACGTAGTGCACCTTGCCGTGCGTCAGGACCTCCTCGCGCGGCGACTCGGTCGCGAGCAACGCGGCGAGGGTCGCGACCTGCTCGGTGAGCCCGGCGCGACGCAGGAGGCCCTTCACGCGACGGTAGGTCACGGTCGGATAGAAGCCCTTGATGTCGAGCTTCACGAGGATCCGCGCGCCGGCGTGGACGCGCGCGTTCGTCACGATCGAGCGCCCGGTCAGGAACCCGTGCGCGGCGCCGTGCACCGGGAGGTGCTCGGTGATCTCCTTGGTGATCCAGCGCTGCGCGGCCTTGAGCTCGCGCTTGGGCGCCGAGATCAGGCGCGGCGTGCCGTCGCGCTTGGGCACGAGCCAGCGGCGGTAGTGCGTCGAGGTCGCGACCTCGCGGTGATACGTCAGCCAGCGCAGCCGCGGGATCGTGAGGCCGAGCGCCTTGGCGAACTCCGCGACGGTGCTCTCGCCCTTGCGAACGAAGTCGGGCAGCTGGTTGTCGCGGAGCTTCTTCTCCGGATCGTCGGCGTCGAACCGATCGACATCGGTGGTGTCGTGCCAGAACACCCCCGGTCCCAGGTGGACGATGTGGCCGCGCTTGTACGCCTGCCACGCGCGCTTGTAGAGATCCTTGCGGACCTTGCGCTCCTCGTCGCGCCGCGCGCGGTACTGCTTCTTCTCGGCGTCGGTGGTCGCCGAGGCCGCGCCCGGATCGGTGAGGCCCTGCCTCGCGATCTCGGCGTCGACCCACTCGCGGATCCCGCCGGCGGCCGCGACCTCGCCCCAGGTCAGCGTGTCGATCGGTTGCGTCGGTGCCGTCATCGCTCACCTGCACGCGCAAAAAAAACGGAGGAGGAGTCGAGACCGCTACATCCCTCATGGGACACGGTAGGCTCACCGGTCTGCCGCGCCGGAGGGGTCATCCTCTTTAGCTCAAACCGCAGTGGTGTGGTTGGTCCAGCTGAGCTGAAGAGGATGACCCCTCCGGCGCGAGCAGACCAAGAACAGCCTACCTTGTGATGAACGGTCATTTGTTGTGCCCGGACGGCGCTACGCCGCCCTTGTGCCGAAGCACTGGCTAACGATCTCGACTCCTCCTCCAAAACTGAAACGGTTAGACCCGCACGATAGCCGTGCGACAAACCATCGAGCAATCCCGCGCGCCTGTTAGTCGGCAGTCGCATCGAGATATCCTTTCGTCGCGAGCTCCGCGAGCCGCGAGAAGTACGCGGTGCGCGCGGCCTCGCCGTCATCGAACCGCAGGTTCTGCATCCGGAGTCGATCTCCGACGCCGAACCGCGCGGTGACCGATCGTCCGTCGAGCGACAGCCGGTAGGTCTCCGCGCCGGCCTCGGTGCGCCGCATCAGCACGCGGGTCTCCGCGGTGATCAGGGCGCGACCGGCATCGGTCTCGCGGGCGGCCTCGAGGCGCGTCTGCTCGCGTGCGAGCTGGACGCGGAGCGCGACCATGTGCTCGCACGGGCCCTCCTTGATGCCGGCGCGCCGAAACTGCGAGCACGTGCACGACGCGGCGGCGGTCCGGCCCTCGCGATCGATCGTGAACTGCGGATAGAACGTCCGGTGCGCCGAGGCGTCGACCACGACGCCTTCGATCGTCCGGCCCTCGTTGCCGCGATCGTGCACCTTGGTCAGCGTCACGGCACCGGGCTCGCCGAGCAGCCGGTGCGCCGCCGCCTCCTTGGCGTCGCGAAACTTGAGATCCTCGGCGGGGATCGGCGTCGCGAGCAGCGGACGCGCGAACAGCGCGCCGGTCGCGAGGTCGTGACCGACGCGGAGCTGCGCGAGCGCGGCGAGCGCGGTGCGGCGGGTCTCCGGCGTCGACTTGCCGAGCTTGGTCGCCAGCTCGGTGAGCGTCGACGGCGTCGAGGTCGCGGCCACCAGGTCGTCGATCGTGCGCGGATCGTCCTCGGCGGCGAGCAGATCGAACGTCGACACGCCGGCCCAGCCCGCGTCGGTCCAGCCCGACAGCGCGAGCGACAACGTCGCGTCGCCGAGATCGACGACGTACACCGCGGGCAATCCCGGGCCCGCGATCGCGACGGTACACGACTTCGCGTGCGGCAAGATCCGCGTGAGCGTCGCGAGCCGGTTGCGACCCCAGGTGCGGATCACGCGCGGCTGGCTGCCGCGGTACGGCCCGCCGGTGCCGTGGACGACGAGGTCCCACGGCTCGAGCACCAGGCGCGGCGGCTCGCCGGGCACGAGCTCGTAGCGCAGCCCGCGCGGCGCGGTGCGTGCCTTCTTGAGCCGGAGCTGGAGCAGCACGTTGTAGAGATCGATCGGCGAGAGCTCGAAGCGATCGGCGGCGAGCAGCGTCGCGGCCTGCATCTGGCCGAACGCGCGCAGCCAGCGCAGCGGCACGGTCCGCGACTTCGCCGTGCGACCCTCACCGGCGGAGAACTCGAGCGTCGTCGGGCGATAGCCGCGCACGCGGCCGAGCGACGCGAGCGCGGCGTCGAGGTCGACGAACGTCGTGCCGGTCGAGCCGCCGCGATCGCCGGGATGATCGGCATCGACCAGCGCGAGCGGCCGGCGCAGCGCGAGCTGCGCGTAGGTGCTCTCGTCGCGCGACAGCACCTCGAGGCGCACGGCGTCGGCGCCGATCGACAGCACCGGATCGAGCGGGTCCTCGGACTTCGCGGCGACCGAGTACTGGAGCGCGAGGTACTCCTTCTGCGCGTCCCACACCTGCTTCGAGACGCCCTTGCCCTTGGCCACCAGGTACGCGAGGTACTCGGCGCGATCGGTGGCCTTGCGGCGCAGGTCGCTCGCGAGCACGTCCCCCATCGCGAGCAGCGCGTCGCGCACGACGCCCGGACGGTGCAGCCGCGCGGCGATCCCGACGCCACGCTCGCCGTCGGTCGGCACGTGGATGCGCGTCGTCCCGCCGGCGGTGGAGACCTTCGCGGTGGCGAACGAGACCGGCACGGACAGCTTGGTCACCGCTTGATCCTCGAGAGGCGGCGGGCCTCGGCGTCGGCGAAAAACCGCGACTGCGATGGCCGCTCGGCGGGACCGTCGGGCTCGCCGTCGCCGTCGACCTGCGCGGGCAACGACTCGGCGGTGGTATCGGGGTTCGCGGCGTCGTCGGCGATCCGGAGGTCGGGCTCCCACGCGACGAGCGACGGCTCGGAGGCGGCGTCGGCCTCGACGACCTCGACGACCGGCTGTGACGTCGCGTCTTCGATCGCCGCGAGCGGCGCGCTGGTCGACGCGGTGCCCTCGGCGATCGGTGATTCGCCGGTCGAGGCCGCCATCGCGTACGTGGGCGTCTCGCGCGGGCCCGCGGTCATCGCGAACATGGACTGCCGGTCAATCATTCGTCGTCCTCGTCATCCCCATCATCATCGTCATCGTCATCGTCGTCGTCGTCGCTGCCATCATCGTCATCGCCGTCATCGTCATCGCCGTCGTCGCTCGCCGCTTCGGCCGGCGCGTCGTCATCCCCATCGCCGTCGCCGTCGGCCGCGGGCTTCTGCGTGGATTTGCCCTTGTCCTGCCCGGCCGCGAACGTCCGCACCCGCGCGTTGACGATCCGCTTGATCGCCTTCCACGCCGCGCGCTTGATGTCGTCCGGCTCGGCGTCGGTCTTGTGGATCGCCTCGAGCACCGCGAGGGCCGCGTCGCCACCGATCAACCCGAGCGCGGCGATCGCGTCGAGCCGCTCGGGTGCCTCGCCCTTGCCGCGCGCGATCGCGACCAGCTCGTCGATCGTCTTGCCCGCGACGCTGACCGCGAGGGCCCAGCTCCGCGTCGCCGGCTCGGCGATCAGGGCGCTGCCGATCTGCTTCCACGCGGCGATCGCGGCGGGCGCGATCGTGACCGCGTCGGCGCGGCTGCCGATCGCCTTGACCCGCGCGGCGACGTCGCTCGCGCCCGCGGTGGCGCGCGTCGCGAGCAGGCGGATCTCGGGATCGATGTCCTCCATCGCGCCGGCGAGCGTCGCGGTGTTGCCGGTGTCGACCAGCACGCGGGTCGCCTCGCGGCGGATCCGGCCGTCGAGCGAGGTGTCGGCGAGCGCCGCCTTGGCCGCGTGCTCGACGCCTTTGGCCTGGTGGGCGCGCCGCACGGCCCACAGCGCGGCGCGGTAGGCGTCGACCGTGACCTCGCGCCTGGCGTCGTCGATCGAGGCCCCGCGCTTGGTGAGGTCGGCCAGCTCGGCGGCGCTGCGATCGACCGCCGCGATCAGCGCGTCACTCGCGATCCCGGCGTCGGGCTTGGCCGCGGTGATCCACGCGGCCTCGGCGCGGGGAGCGGCGGCGTCGCCGCGGAGCGCAGCCTCGATCGCGGCCTTGGGGACCTCGCCGCGACGGATCAGGCCCTCGCGCAACATCTTGCGAACCTCGGCGTTCTTGACGCTGCCGAGCTTGTCGACGAGCAGCGCGGCATCGCCCTTTTGCGCGAGGAACCGCGCGGCCTTCTGGCTGGCATCCTCGTTGGTGGCGACCAGCGCGTGCAGCGAGAACCGCGTCTGATCGCGGCCGACGACCTTGAGCAGCGCCGGGTTCGCCGCCTCGGTGACCTCGTAGTCCTCGTCGGACATCAGCTCGGCGAGCAGCGCCTCGCTGTGCGGATCGGCGAGCAACCCGAGCTGCTCGACCGCGTGCGCGCGGATCGTGCCGTCCTCCTCGACGTCGCCCGCGACGCGCTCGAGGATCGCGCGGCCGCGGTCGCCCGCGCCGTAGCGCAGCCCGGTCAGCGCGCGCAGCCGGACCTTCTCGGTGCCGGCGAGCGCGAACCGCTCGACGCGCTCGGTGTAGTCGTTGGCCTCGTCGCCGGTCAGCGCCGGCAGCAGGCGACCGAGCGCCTCGACCGCGGCGGGCATCAGCTGGCGCGCGAGCTCGTCGTCGGGCGCCGGATCGAGCATCGGCACGAGGTGCTCGAGCGCGCGCTTGTCGCCGAGCGCACCCACCGCGATCAGCGCGCGCTCTTGCTCGGCGGGCTCGCCGGCCTTGGCGACCAGCAAGAGCGGCTGGAACGCCTCGGGGCGCTTGCGCGCGGCGAGGCCCATCGCGGCCGGCAGCACGAGCTCGCGGCGACCACCGCGCAGCGCGGCCTCGAGCGCGGCGAGCGTCGCGTTCGGGACGTACTCGGCGCGCAGCGCCAGCGCCTCGGCGGCGGCGACCCGCACCTCGACGACGCGATCGCCGAGCAGCTTCGCGAGCACGTCCTCGGCGCCACGGTCGTCGACGTCACCGAGCATCGCGGCGACCTTGGTCCGCACGACCGGCAGCGGGCTGCGGGCGAGCTCGCCCAAGAACTGCAGGGCATGCTCGTCGCGGAACGCATCGCGCTCGCGACCGTCCGGCAGCTGGCGCGGCTTGCGCGTGCGATCGACGAGGATCTTCTGCATCGCGCCGAGCGCGTTGTCGAGGTCGTCCTCGAGGTCGCGCTCCTTGCCGGGCTCGACCGCGACGAGCAGCCGGACGATCGACGGCGCGCCGGCGATGTGGCCGATCGTGCCGAGCGCCTCGAGCAGCTCGTCGCGGTCGGCGTCGCGATCCGGATCGTTGTCGAGCCGGCCCGCGATCGCCTCGGCGGCGGCGGCACCGGCCTCGGGCTTGCGCGCGAGCTCCTGCAGCGCCTGCATCGCGTCCCACTGGTGATCGTCGTTGCGCAGGAACGCGCCGAGCACCTCGATGCCGAGCGGATTGCCGAGCTTCGCGAGGCCCTTGGCCGCGGCGAGCTTGAGATCGTCGTGCTCGCTGCCGAGCGCGCCGATCAACGCCTCGGTGACCGCGCCGCTGGTGTCCTTCTTGCCCGCGAGCTCGGACACCGCGGCGAGCCGGACGTCGCCGTGGCGGCTCTGCGCGGCGAGCAGCTGTGGCTCGACGCTTCCCGCCGCGTACAGCTTCGGCAAGCGCTGCGCGGCGTGCGCGCGGACCTGGGGGTCGTCGGCATCGAGCGCCGAGCGCACCAGCGCCGCGGCGCGATCGTCACCCTCGAGCGCGAGCTCGACGAGCTCGTCGATCGCGGCCTTGCCGAGATCGGCGGCGCCGCCGATCGCCATCTGGAGCGGCGCGAGGGCGCCGATCGGATACAGCGAGCGCAGCGCGGCCATCGCGGCCTGGCGCACGAGGTGGTGCGGATCGCCGACCGCGTGGCCGAGCACCGGCAGGACGGCATCCGCGCCGACCGCGTCCTCGCGCGCGAGCTCGACGAGCCGGCCGACCGCATCGCGGCGCACGCGGTGCGTCTCGTCGGCTTCGCCCGGCGCCGGTGCCTGGCGCACGAGGCCGGCGTAGACGCCGAACACGAGGCGCTGCGCGGCCGCCTGATCGACGTCGACCGGCTTGCCGACGCGCACGAAGATCCGCGCGAGGTTCTCGAGCTCGCTCGCCTCGGCGTCGCGCTTGTCGCCGACCAGCCGGCGCAGCCAGCCCGCCTTGCGCGCGACGCGCGCGTCGGTCGCGTAGCCGGTGTGCGGCACGGGCGCGGCGCGGCCCGACGGACCAGCGAGGCGCGCGGCCTCGCGCCAGAACGCGAGCGGCTGCCCGCGCAGCGCGAGCACCTGGGTCGCGGCGTAGCGCTGCTGCGAGTCGTCGCTCGCGATCGCATCGGCGAGCACCGCGAGGAGCGCGGCGCGGCGCGGGATCGCGGGCCAGTCCTTGGCGTCGGTTTCCTTCACTGGCTTCCGCGGGCCGACCAGCTCGCCGAGGTCGTCGCTGCCAGCGGTCTCGCCGGCGACGCGGCGCTCGAACAGACGCGCCGCGGCGAACCGGATCTCGGGGCTCGGGCTCGACATCGCGTCGACCAGCAGATCGGGGGCGATGCCGGCCGCGGCGAGCGCGACGTCGCGCGCGACGATCACGGCGAACGCGAGGTCCTGGATCTCGCGATCGCGATCCTCGAGGCCCTGGCGCAGGCCGCGCACGCCATCGGGACCAAGCGCGACGAAGCCGACGATCGCGCCGACGCGGATCGGCCGGTGCTCGTGGCGCTGGGTGCCGGCGAGCACCGGCAGCGCGCGCAGATCGCCGAGCTTGGCGAGCCCTTCGCCGCCCCACGACCGCACCGCGAGGTTCTCGTGGCCGAGCAGCGCGACGAGCGCCTTGCCCGCCGCGTCGTGGCCGCGCACCGCGGCGGTCGCGATGCCACGCGCGCCCTGCTCCTTGACGAAGCCGTCGTCGTCGCCGTCGACCAGCCCGACGAGGAAGCGCAGCGAATCGAGATCGCCGACCATCGCGAGCGCGGTCGCCGCGCGGCGCCGGATCTCGTCGGGCGGCCGGTTGATGTCGGTCTTGGGGATCGACAGGATCCGCGTGGTCGGCGCGACCGCGCGCTTGTCACGGCGCTGGCCGAGCAGCTCGCACGCGCGGACCTGCAGGTTCCAGAACACCGAGGCAAACGCGAGCGCGAAGCCCTCGCCGTCGGTCGGCGCGACCGCGTCGAGCGACTCGATCGCGGCGGTGTGCACGCTCGGGTGCTCGTCCTTGACGAGCTCGACGAGCCGCGCGCGCACGGCGTTGGCCGGCGCCTTCGCGGCCGCGGCGGCACCGGCGGCGCGCACCGCGGGGGCCGGCGAGCTCATCGCGGCGACGACGACCGCCGGATCGATCGCGACCTCCTTGGCGGGATCGGGCTGACGGGTCAGCGCGGTGAACGCGGCGAGCCCGACCGCGGCGACCGGATCGCCGACCAGCGCGTGGACCAGCTGGTCCATCTCGGCCGTCGCCTGCTTCGCGCTGCGCCGGCGATCGATCTCGTTGACGACCTGCTGGCGCAGATCGCCGTGGCGGCTGGCGCGACCGCGCGCGAGCGGCACCATCGGATCGCCCGAGTGCCATGCCCACAGCGTGCGGAACGCCTCGGTGCGAACTTTCGGGGCCTCGTCGTCGAGCGCGTCGCCGAGCAGTGCATCCGCCGGCGTGGCGAGCGCGCTCCCCGGCGCTCCGACGCGCACGAGGACCTGGAGCGCGCGGACCCGGATGTCCTCCTGGCTCGTGCGCATGGCGGTCTCGGCGAGCTCGAGCTCGGCGGTCGGCCCCGCGGCAGCCGCGGCCTCGGCGAGCGCACCGAACGCATAGGCGCGGACCTCGGCGTCGAGATCGTCGAGCAGCCAGACCAGGCGCGCGGCGAGCCGATCGTCGCTCGGCCAGCGCGCGAGCGCCGCGACCAGGTTCTTGGTCGCGCCGCGACGCAGGATCGGATCGGCCTCGCGCGTCAGCTGGAGCACGGCGCCGATCGCGCGCGGGTCGTCGATCGCGAGCAGGCCACCGGCGCCGCGGTTCGCCGCGTCGGCGTTGCGGCAGGCGAGCGCGACGAACAGCGGCTCGAGCGCGGAGTCGTCGAGCGGCGCGCCGCTGTCGGGGGCCTGCGCGACCGCGATCGCGAGCTGCACCTGGACCTGCTGGAACGCCGCCGCCACCGACGGCGCGCCCTTGACGAGCCGCGCCGCGAGCGCGGGCTGCTGGAAGATCGCGGCGAGGAACGCCGACGTACGCACACCCGGATCGGCGTCGTCGAACGCGCTGAGGGTGAGCTGGCGCGCCGCCGCGTCGGTCGAGCGGATCACGAACGCGAGATAGAGCAGCGCCTCGCCGCGGATGTCGGGGACCGCGTGGGCGAGCGCGACCTTGACCGCGGCGGTGCGGTCGAGCACGCGACGCAGCACGGTGAACGCGTGGCGACGCACCGCGTGACTGCGATCGCGCAGCATGTCGGTGACCAGGCCGCGCGCGACCGCGGAGGTCGGCGCCAGCGGGACCAGCGCGTCGAGCGCCGCGATCCGGATGTCATCGTGGCTGGTCGCGAGCCCGGCCTTGATCGCGGTGATCGGGGTCTCGCCCTCGAGCTCCTTGAGCGCGACGAACGCGGCCGCGCGGACCTCGGCGTTGTCGTGCGCGAGCCGGCCGCGCACGGCCGGGCGACTCGCGCGCCGGTTGCTGCGCGCGATCGCGCGTGCTGCGGCGACCAGCACCTCGGTCGGCTGCGTGCTGGTCAGCGCGAAGTCGAGCTGCTCGCGCGCGACGTCCTCGGCGAGGCGCTCGAGCGCGGCGATCGTGTCGAGCTTGACCTTGACGCCGGCGGCGCTGCGCGACGTCGCGGTCTGCGTGTCGGCGAGCAGATCGTGGTAGCCGGCGATCGCCGATTCGAGCTCCACCGGCTTGTCGGCGGTGGGCTCGGCGTCGGGGCCGAGCACGAGCATCGCGACGGTGCGCTGGGTCCCGGTGATCCACAGCCGACCGGCGGCCTTGTCGACCTTCGCCACCGGGCCCGGCGCGAACACGATCGCGGTCGCCGGCGAGCCGACCACGGTCTCGAGCGTGCGCGGGCGACGCGCGCCATCGACGAACCAGATCTTGAGCGCGCGGTCGTCACCGACCGTGAAGAACCGACGCGGCTGCTCGCGGCCGGCGTCGTCGAGGATCACCGGGCCGAGCGCGAGCCCGCGGATCGCGCCGTCGTGACCGTGGTCGCCGCTGCGATCGGTCGGCTCGACCGCGCCGACGACGTAGCACGCGCGGATCGTGCCGTCGCCGCAGCCGATCAGCGCGCGGCCGTCGCCGATCGACGCGATCGCGCGGATCCCACCCTCGCCGCCCGGCGCCAGCTTGCGGACGTCGGTGCCGATGATCGAGAGCTGACCGTCGCTGCCACCAGCGAGCCACAGCCCGGCCGGATCGAACGCGACCGCGTGGATCGCGCCATCCGAGAGTGCGTGGCGCGTGCCGACCGTGAACCGCGGCGTGCCGGACTCGATCGCGAACGCGACGAGCACGACCGCGCCGTCCGCGGTGCCGACCGCGATCGTGCCGCGATCGCCGCGCGCGACACCGGCGTCGATCGCGAGCGCGCGGATCGGGCCGCCGACCGCGACGTCACCGACCCGCTTGTTGCCGGTGACGTCCCACGCGGCGATCGTGCCGTCGTCGCCGCCGACCAGCAGGAGCTCCTCGCCGGCGAACGCGAGCGCGTAGACCGCGCAGCTCGACGGCAGCGACCACGACACGCCCGGCTTGTCGAGCACCGGCGGGAACACGTGCACGCGCGTCTCGACGACACCGACCGCATCGCGCCGGCCGCCGACCGCGACGAGCTCGCGACTCGCGGCGACCGCCTCGAGCCGCTCCGTCCACGGACCGAACATCCTGGTCACGCGGTCATCTCCTGGCCGTGCTTCGCGCGCAGCTGCGTGAGCGCCTGGACGCTCGCGTGCCACTCGCCCTTCGCGGTCGAGTGCGTGAACTCGCCGAGCACCGGCGCGATCGCGCGCGCGAGCTCGACATCCTCGAGGCCGACGTCGCGCATCGCCTCGATCAGGCGGCGCTTGGCGATGCTCGCCGGCAGCGCGCGCTCCGGCTTGGGTCCGCCCTCGAGCACCGGGTCGCGCTCGCCGATGCGACCGGGCGGCAGGCCGAACAGGACGACGCGCGCGAACTGCCGCAGCGCGGCGAGATCCGAGAACCGCTCGGTGCCGAGCGGCGCCCCGACGAGCTTCCTCGGCTGGTAGTCGGTCGGCCACGGCTTGGGCCGATGGCGATCCCAGAACAGGCGCACGGCGAACAGGCGGACATCGCGCTCGGGGCTCTCCATCAGCCACGCGAGGCGCTCGGCGCCGCCGACGCGCTCGTACATCCGGCGGATCAGCGTCAGCGCGACCTCGCGCGACGCCTTGTGGCCGCTCTCGGCGAGCTGGAACACGCGCGCACCATCGATCCATTGCGCCGGGATCCGGGGTGCCGACTCGGTCGCGAGCACCGACAGGAGGAGCTCGGCGCCGAGCCGGCGCGGCTCGGGGAACTTGCCGCTCGCGATCTGGTAGACCAGGTCGCTGTCGTCCCAGCGCGCGATCTCCTCGGCGCCGATCGCGACGGCGAGCCGGCGAACGTCGACCCGATCGTCGTCGAACAGCGGGCGCACGGTCGCGAGCGCGTAGTCGGCGTGGGTCAGCCGCGGCTTGATGCCGAGCGTGCGGGCCTCGGCGGTCCTCGGGCCGAGGTCGGGGTGGTGCGCCTTCAGGTAGGTCGCGGCGAACGTGCGCACGGCCTCCTTCTGCTTGGGCCCGGTCGCGAGCTCCCAGACTCGATCGACGCCGCCAAAATCCGCGGGCTCGAAGCTCTCGAGCAACATGCGCTGCGCGAACTGCGCGAGGTCGGCCTCCGGCGAGCGCGCGAGCTCGAGCAGCCAGGGCAGCCCGACGGTGGCGGGCGCGACGCGGCGGCGATCGCCGAGCAGGCGCAGCGCGATCGGGCGCAGCCGCTGCTTGCCGACCAGGCGCTTGAGCCACTCGACGTCGAGATCGGCGCCGGTCAGCATCCCGGCGTCGAGCCACGCGGCGACCGCCACGGTGCGAGCCTTCTGCTCGAGCGAGCGCTGGATCCACGCGACGCCGAGGTCCTTCGCGGTGCGCTTGCCGAGCTCGCGGAGCGCGGTCGCCAGCCGTTCGCCCGCGGCCCAGCCGCCCTTCGCGATCGTCGGATCGTCGGCGAGCGCCATCCAGTGGCCAGCCGGGACCTGTACGTTCGCCTTCGCGTAGACCGCGAGCAGACGCGCGAAGCCATCGCCACCGCGGTCGGGATCCGCCATCTGGACGAACAGGGCCGGGTCGATCGTGCGCGGGTCGAAGCCCTGCGCGAGCTTGTCCGCCGCCCATGGCGCCGCGTTGACCGCGAGCAGCCGCACCAGGTTGACGAGGCCGATCTGCGCCGGTGGCAACTGCTCGAGCCGCGCGGCCGCGAACTTCACGACGTCGTCGTGGGTGCCGGAGATCAGCGCGACCAGCTCGTCGACCGGGAGATCCTGGCCGTGGGCCTGCGCGTACTCGATCGCGTAGGTGCGCGCCTCGGGCGACTCCGAGCGCAGGAACCCGATCACCGTCGCGTGGAGCCCGACCGCGCGCAGCTTGCTCTGGTGGAAGTCGGGGTTGTCCTTGAGCAGCGCGACGACGAACGCGTCGATCGCCGCGATCTTGCGGGCACCGAGCCGCGCGAGCCACGCGGGCTCGACGGCGCGAAGCGCGAGCGGATGATCGGCGCGCAGCGAGCGGATCGCGAAGTCGCACACCAGGTCGTTGTGTGCGGAGTCGAGCAGCCGGAGGAGCGGGGACGGCGACAGCTTCCAGGCGTCGGGGAACGCGCGCATCGCCATCGGATCGCCCCACCCGGGCGGCCCGAACGACCAGTTCCCGCGCGCACCCTTCAGGTTCGTGTGACCCCAGATCTGCGACGCGACCCACGAGTTGTTGTGCTTCGCGAACGCGGCCGGGTAGTGCCGCAGGATCTCGACCGCGTAGGTCGGATAGACGTCGGGCAGCGCGGTGCCGATCTGCCTGAGCGCGCGCCAGGCGCGGCGGCGCAGGTAGGTCAGCGTGCCGCCGCGGATCTCGGTCGCGACGTGCGGCGTCGCCTGCATCGCATCGAACCGATACGCGAGCACGCCGAACAGGCCGAGGTCGCGCGCGGCCTCGGCGCGCTTGTAGATCGCCTTGGCCGCCTGCCACACGCCCCACTTCATGCGACCGAACGCGAACACGTGGGTCAGCGCGGTGCGCGCGAAGTCGTCGTCGCGCTCGTACAGCGCGATCAAGATCTTGCCGAGTCGCAGGCGCGGCGGCATGAACGGTGACGCCTCGGCGGTCGCGAACGCCTCGAGGCGCGCGAGCTTGACCTCGGTGTTCGTGCGGTTGCCGGCCTTGTCGTTGATCGCGCGCCGCAGCGCGTAGAGATCGAACGCGTTGTCGGGCGGCTCCTCGTAGGTCACGCGCTCGTCGTCGTCGTCGTCGTCGTTGTCGTCGGGCGACAGCTCGGGGCGGCCCGCGGTGGGGTCGTCCTGCTCGAGATACGTGACGAGATGTTCGCCGAGCTGCGGATCGCTGATGGCGATCGCGCGCTCGATGTCCCCCAGTTCGAGCATCCACGAAGACGGTATGCGAACCCCGCCCGAAAGATCCTCCGGATGGGCTATTTAATGACGGCGAGTCGGGGCGATCGCTTCGGCTTGCCAAGAATATTGCCGGCGAGCTTCATCGTCGCGGCGGTCGCGAGGTTCATGAAGCGCTGGGCGTTCTCCGAATCGGGGCTGGCGATCACGATCGGGATCCCGGCGTCGCCGCCGAACCGGATGCGCGTGTCGATCGGAATCTCGCCGAAGAACGTCGTCCCGATCTCCTGCGCGAGCCGCTTGCCGCCGCCATGCGCGAAGATCTCGTCGTGGTGCCCGCACGCCGGGCACTTGTAGTAGCTCATGTTCTCGACGATCCCGAGGATCGGGATCTCGACCTTCTCGAACATCGCGATGCCCTTCACGACATCGACGATCGAGACCTCCTGCGGCGTCGTGACCATCACGGAGCCCGCGATCGGGATGAGCTGCGAGAGCGAGAGCTGGACATCGCCGGTGCCCGGCGGCAGGTCGGCGATCAGGTAGTCGAGGTCTCCCCAGTCGACGTCGGCGAGGAACTGCTGGAGCAGGCGGTGCACCATCGGGCCGCGCCACACCACGGCCTCGTCCTTGTCGACGAAGAAGCCGACCGAGACGACGCGCAGGCCGTGCATGATCGCCGGGATGATCTTCGAGTCCTTCGATGCCTGCGGCGGCAC